>DASXNN010000143.1:0-12093 GCA_036495045.1 Candidatus Udaeobacter sp. | reverse complement strand
GCCGATGCCGGCCTGGTGGAGGCATGGATGCGCATCAGCCGGCGCCGGCGCGATTGGGCAGCGAAGGCTATACAGCGCGCGCTTCTCGATCGAAAGCCTGGCGCGACGATCGCGGTGTGGGGCCTCGCCTACAAAGAAAATACGCACTCGATAAAAAATTCAGCATCTGTCGCGACCATTGCGCAGCTTAATGGGGTGCAAATTCGCGTTCACGATCCGGCAGTGGCTGTCAACCTGATCTCCCGACGGAACGTTACCGGATTTGCGGACCCGTTGCGGGCCGTCCAAGGCGCCGACGCCCTGATGATCCTCACTCCCTGGCCGCAATATCGCCAAGTTGCGCCGGCTGACATTGCGCAGGCGTTAAGCGGCAAAATCGTGGTCGACCCATATGCTGTACTTGACGCCGCTACCGCTGCCGAGGCGGGGCTGGCCTACTACACGCTCGGACGGGCGCCAGTCGTCGCAAGCGGATAGAGGGTCTTTTTGCTCGTCCATCTCAATCCAACCGCGATCTTGCCGCCACGAACCGTGGTCATTGGCGGCGGTGGCTTTATCGGCGGTGCCGTCGTTCGCCAACTCACGGCAAGGCAGGGAAGTGTTGTCTCCATCGCCCGTGCGGACGTCGATCTTTTAGGTTGCGGTGCGGCGCAAAAACTTGCCGCCTTATTGCAGCCGGGTGACGCCGTCGTTGTCGCAGCTGCTCGAGCGCCCTGCAAGGACACGAGCATGTTAATCGACAACATGCTCATGTCCAAAGCAATACTGGATGCATTCGCGAAGGTGGAATTATCGCATGTAATTAACATCAGCTCGGACGCGGTCTACCCTGACGAGCCAGTTCCTTTAGACGAGAGGGTTCCACCTTCCCCGGCGACTTTTCATGGCGTCATGCATCTGGCTCGGGAAATCGGCTTCACCAGCGAACTCAAGGCGCCACTGGCGATCCTGCGCGTGACACTCGTATATGGCGCCGATGACCCGCATAACGGCTATGGACCGAACCGTTTTCTCCGACAAGCGTCGAGCGGAAAAGACATCATTTTGTTCGGCGAAGGCGAGGAGCGCCGCGATCACGTCTGGATTGAAGATGTAGCCGAACTTGTCTTTCGTGTGCTCGCATACGGGAGCCGCGGAATCCTGAACATAGCTACCGGCTCGGTCTACTCATTCCGACGCATTGCCGAAAAGGCGATTGAATTTAACCGAAACAAAGTCTCACTTTTATCCCAACCGCGACAAGGCCCTCAACCGCATAATGGCTATCGTCCTTTCGATACAACCGCTTTGCGCAGCGCTTTCCCAGACTTTACTTTCACGCCGCTGTTCGAGGGCATGGCCAAAGTGCATGGTAATATGACGAGTGTCTAATGGCGGAGGTCGATCTACTTCGCGCTTTACCCAAAGTGAAGCGCAATATTCAGAGGCGCAGCGATGCCAAAGATCCGGCGATAATCGCAACTGCGCGGGAATATGGCGAGAAATATTTCGATGGCCCGCGCGAATATGGCTATGGCGGCTACCGCTACGATGGACGCTGGATGCCCGTTGCCCGGGATATCGTTGCGCACTTCAATCTTAAACCAGGAATGCGAGTACTCGACGTTGGTTGTGCGAAGGGATTTCTGGTGAAGGACCTGATGAAGGTTTGCCCAGGGCTCGAGGTCTTCGGGCTGGATATATCTTATTATGCGTTGATGCATTGCGAGCCGGAGGTGATTGGCCGCTTGCATCTAGGCACGGCGGAACGGCTGCCGTTCCCCGATCGCAGCTTTGATTGTGTCCTGAGCATCAATACCGTCCACGATTTTCCCCGGTCACGCGCCATTGGAGTGCTGCGAGAGATCGAGCGCGTCTCAGGCGGGCATGCGTTTATACAAGTGGACAGCTTTTACACTTCCCAGCAGAAGGAGATTTTTGAAAGCTGGGTGCTCTGCGCTCAATACTACGATTTTCCAAATGGCTGGAAGGAGCTGTTTCAGGAAGCGGGCTATAGTGGGGATTACTACTGGACGATCATCGAGTGAAATATCGGCGGATCGAAAAGTTTCACCATCAGCTCCGCTGTCCAGCCAAACAATGTAGGAAGAATGCATGCTGACTAGTCCCAGCTTGGTTAATGGCCTTGATATTGACGCCGCGCGCAAGCGCTGTCGACGGTACCGGCGCCGCATCCTGGATATATCGCAACAGGTCACAGCGTTGCATATCGCGCCCGCTTTCTCCTGTGCTGAAATCACAGATGCCATCTACAATAGCTTGATGCGTCAACATACCGATGGATCGTATCGTGACGTCTTTATGATGTCGAAGGGTCACGGTTGCATGATTCAGTATGTCATCTTGGAAGATAAAAAAATTCTCACTTCGAAGGATTTGGACCTTTACTGCAAGCCGGGAGGTCGTCTCGGCGCACACCCGGATTACGAAACGCCTGGTATCGTCGCTTCGACCGGATCACTCGGCCATGGTCTCGGAATGGCGGTTGGCCAAGCTTACGCGGAGCAACTCAAAGGCAGTGATACTCGGATCTATTGCCTCATGTCGGACGGAGAATTCCAAGAGGGATCGACGTGGGAGGCGATTTTGATGGGCGCAAACCTTCGGCTCGAGAATCTTATCGCTTTTATGGACTACAACGATTTCAACAGTCTCGAGCGAATAAGCGAAAAACAGACGGCATTCTATCCGCTGGTCCCCAAGGCTGAGGCGTTCGGTTGGGAAGCAGCCGAAGTTGATGGCCATGACGAGGAGGCGATAGTTCAGGCCGTTTTGGATCGGCGTGGTGGACGACCTCTTCTGGTAGTTTGCCGCACGACTAAAGGCAAAGGCGTCTCGTACATGGAGAATGTACCGATCTGGCATTATCGCGCGCCTAATAAAGATGAATATCGGCAAGCCATCAACGAACTGTCGGAAGGCGGGATATGAGAAATCAATTCGCCGACACGTTCTATCAGATTGGGCGGGCCGATCCGCGGCTTTGTATTATCGTAGCAGACATCTCGCCGGCCGGATCGATGGCGAAATTTCGCAGCGATTTTCCCCGCCGTTTCATAAACACGGGTGTCTCCGAGCAAATAATGATCGGAATAGCTGCCGGCATGGCGCAGCGCGGTTTTCGTCCTTTCGCGTACACAATCGCGACGTTTACGCTTTATCGTCCGTTCGAAATGGTGCGCGATGATCTTTGCTATCAGAATCTGCCGGTAACCATCGTCGGCATCGGCGGCGGCGTGACCTATTCAACGCTGGGCGCCACTCATCACGCTCAAGAGGACGTCTCGATCGCTTGTTCGATTCCCAACATGAATGTGATAGCCCCGTGCGACCCTGCGGAAACGGAAGCGGCAACTCGCTGGTGCGCGCAACAAGAGATCGGCCCTGTTTATCTACGCTTGGGCAAAGCGGGAGAGCCCAACCTTTCAAGCGAAGCGAAAACACCATGGACCTTTGGCAAAATTCGAACCCTTCGCGAGGGTCACGATGTTTGCATCCTGTCGTACGGGCCAATAACAAAGCGCGCCTTTGAGGTCGCCGACCGATTTCGCGCTCGCGGGCGCAGCGCTGCGGTCGTTAGTGTTCACACGTTAAAGCCGCTGGACAAGTCCGGCATTATCGACATCTTACATCGCTTCGCGCATGTCATTGTGATCGAGGAGTGCGCGCCGAATGGCAGTCTTTCAATGCGAGTCAAAGAATTGGCATGGGAGAGCCGAGCGGTTTGCCGGCTGGATGTTTTCACGTTGCGCGACCAATTCGTGCATTGCTACGGAAGCCATGATGACTTGTTGGCTGAACACGGCCTCGCCCCCGAACGGATTTGCGAGCAGCTCGGTCTGAATTGATCGCTGCCACAACCACAGTATGCGAATACTGGTAATTGGAATCGATAGTGCGATTGGCTGCAAACTGACGGCGGCGCTGCTTACTCGCGGACATAGAGTGATCGGAACGACACGGAACACGAGGAATATCAACAATCCAAATGTAATATTTTTGGATCTCGCTTCGAACGACGAGCCGCCGCTTCCGGAGACTGACGCGGCGGTCGTTTGCGCAGCAATGGCGCGATTTGAAGAATGCCATAACCAGCCGGAACTTGCTTATCGGGTTAATGTGGAGGCTCCGGTTGCCATTGCCAATCAACTTGTTCCCCGTGGCACGCGCGTTTTGCTACTTTCTACTAGCGCGGTGTTTGACTGTTATGAACCTCTGCGCAAAGCGGATAGCATACGGGCTCCACGCAGCGTCTATGGCCAGCTAAAGAAGGAGGCCGAAAGCAGGCTCCTCGATAAAGGGCAAGGGACGATGGTGCTACGATTGACCAAAGTGTTGAATCCGGACGCGGGGATCCTGAAGGACTGGATCGATGATCTGGCGGCAGGTCAGGAAATCCGAGCTTTCGAAGATCACCGCTTTTGCCCGGTTCCGCTCAGCGCGGCGGTCGACCTGATCGCCGCAATCATTGCAAGCGGCGAGGGCGGAATATTCCAATTATCTGGCGCTAATGACATCAGCTACGTCGAGGCAGCCGTGCATCTTGCATCGCGGCTCGGTCGTTCACGCAAAAAAGTCATCGCTGTTTCGGCTGCGGTCAGCGGTTTATCCATGGATGAGATTACACCGTACACTTCGCTGGATACCAGCCGAGTGTCCGAGATGACCGGCTTTGTGCCGCCGCGCGCGTTCGATGTTATCGATACTGTATACGGGGCGGCGCTCGCGCGCGCCGCAATGGTTCCAGTGACTCACTAGACACCTTGCCTTTGAGCGAAAAATTCCAGCTGGGTATTTTCTGCAATTGAAGTTGTGCGAAGCAACGCAAAAGCGAGCGCGCCACGATGGCGAGTAATGCAGTTCACACAACCCTGACTGATAAGGACCGACGAGGTGGGCTGACCGTTACCGTTGTTTTGACGAACTATAACCATTCGCGATACCTGCGAAAATCGCTTGGCTCACTTTTTAATCAAACACGACCGGCGGATGAGTACATAATCATCGATGACGCTTCGACAGACGATAGTGTTGCCGTGATCCGGGAGCTAATCAGCAGGATCCCACAAGCAAACTTGGTACAAAATCCAGAAAACATCGGCTGTGTAGCGGGAATGAATAAGGGCTTGTCGATGGCCAAAGGAGACATCGTCTTCTTTGCTGCCGCCGATGACCTCTTTTATCCCGCCTTATTGGAAACGGGCGTAGGCTTACTGGAAGTATATCCGCAGGCTGCGATTTTTTCCGCAAGAAGCGATCTCGTCGACGCAACAGGTTTAAACAAGGGCCGATTTCACTCGCCACAGCCTTTGACGGTCGCCGGCTTTCTCGATGCGACGATCGCACTCGGACACATGTTGCGTGATGACGGTTGGTTCATGGGCAACACAGCTTTATACCGTCGCTCGGCACTGTTGGCGGAAGGAAAATTCGACGAAAAGCTGGGCTCATTCGCCGACGGCTACATGTGCCGCTTGCTGGCGCTTAAGTATGGCGCTTGCTTTGCACCGGAGACCTTAGCGGGATGGCGGCGGCTTGAAGGAGGAATGGCCTGGTCGCAAGCGATGAATACAGCTCAGGCGACAGACTTTATTTCGTTGGTCGAAGCGCGCATGGCTGGAACTGAGGGACTCTTTCCAGCTCAGTACATTTATCGATGGCGAAGACGCTATCTCTTTGGCGGCCGTCGCTTTGCTTTGAGGCAGCATAACTCCGTTCACTCGGGTCCGTCAGGATGTGTGAAGCGCACATTCGATCATCTACGAATATTGTGGCTGTTCCTGGCATTGCGTCCGTGGGACATAAGTGTTGTATTGCGGCGATGGATTTTGGAGTATTGGGATCGACGAAGATCCACAGCGCGTGCCAATTTATCGAAATGAATTCATCCAGGCATCAGTCACACCGGAGTGAATTCTCTTTCGCAATTCTGATCTCGTCCATCATGTAAGGGCGCAGAAGGCGATTGATCTGGCTCGGCGCTGTCCTTTGCTGCAATGAATTTAATTATTGCCGCCGAAATTTCCTTGAGTCGCAAAAATGCGCTCGGAATTCTAGATTTTCGGTATGCACCATATGCATTGGGCGACACTTTTACCTGGTTGACCAATGTTCAAATCAAAGCCCATCTTCATGGCCACAAGCCGATTGATCTTGTGCTCATTTTTCCGCCAGAAAAGCGCGCGCGCGGGCATCAACCGTATATCACTTCGTACAATCAAGTGCAGGTGATGGAAGGGCTTTTGCCCGCTTTCCTGACTTGTCCATCGGTAAATAGCCTCCGCATATTCCAAAGTAAAAATAAGGTGTCGCAGCGAATACTTGGCGCTATCCTCTCGCACGCAGTCAGCTGGCCCACCTTAAAGTCTCACTTCCAAAGGCTATTGGACCCCGCTAGCCACTCGTGCATAAACGCGTTTTACGCTAAACATAAATGGTTGCCGCGCTTACAGGCGCCCTCAGGGTTCAAAAGTGAAACGCAGTATTTCCGCAGTAGATACGTGAGGCAACGCGTTCCAATCGTGATTAATATCCGGCAGCGGGCCTTAACTCATGATCCCGCGGGGCTTCATCGCGATTCTTCGGCCGACGCTTGGTACGATTTTTTAGCGCAGGCGCACAGACGATGGTCAAATGCAGCGTTCATTCTTGTCGGAGGATTCAGCGAATGGGAACGACGATTTGCCCATCTGCCAAATGTTATCATTCCGCGGATGTTTGGCTTCGGTCTTGGCCACGAACTGACGCTGCTCTTTGAAGGTGCCCCTTTTTTTGGGACATCCAGTGGATTTTCCGCTGCAGCAACGTTCAGCAACACACCGTACACAATAACGAAGGTTGAGCATCAAACCACCGCAAATATTGGTTTGCCGGTTGGCACCGAACGGTATCCGTTCGCATTGCACCATCAGTGGCTAAACTGGGAAGATGAAACGGGCCCCTTGCTCTCAGATCTATTTGAACGATTGTGGCTCGCGGCCGACGTCAATCGCTGCGGGGATTAGCGCAGTTGGGCCACCAGACCTTTCCAGGCCGTGTCAAAAAAATGACAAAGGCTACTGTCGTCCGGATTTCCAATCTTAAACTTATTGACCAATATATATTGTCGTACGCGCGGCTGCCTTTCCACTTTCTCGAAACGTCTGTGCGCGGCTATTGGAACGCGTTGCTCGTCCACCAACGCGGCGCATCACCGAACACACTCACGATCGCTAAGGTGGTGAGCAGGGAACCGGGTGACCCTGAGCGATTTTTTGCGCAACTTGCCGTCGCGATAGCAAAAAATCCAAACTGCAAAGAAATCGATCTCCTACTCGTCGGACACGATGACTGTCCTGTGACGGTGTATTCGGCTATTGCTCGGATGTTTGGGAGACTTCTGAATTTTCAACTATTTTGGAGTGCGCAAGTTTTGGGCGATGTCGCTAAAACTCTAACAGCCTCCTCGGTTTTGCCCTCGGAAGACATATATCACTCAAGCCGTGATGCAGTTGTCTTAACAAGCGCAACTGTTGGTACTCTACTGCCACCTCCTCTATCAAGAAATATCGCCCGTGAATATCTCAAGACTATAAATCCAAGCGGCTATTTTTGCGCCATATCACTTCGATACGATGTACCTACCTCGGAATCAATATCGGCGTTGACCCAAGCGGCCGAACGTTATTCCGACTGGCATTTTGTTATGTTGAATGATGCTTCGTATTTTGATTCTCGGGAATTACCACTGAACGTCCATCTACCCTCTCGTGCCGGTTTGGATGTTCTAACGCGCCTTTGCATCGCCGCAGAGGTGGACGCTTTTATCGGCGTTGATGACATCTATGGATTGACTACTTCAATTTCAGGAAAACCAGCCCATCTGTTGACGGGTGTGGGCTCATCTCCTGGCGTATCTTTGGCGCTGTCGAATGTTCACTGCTCGGCGGAATTACCGGACAACGATTTGCCTCATTATGTGGATCGCGCGTTGAGTAAACTTCGACAAAAATCTCCTGTAGACAGAATATTCGCTTAAAAGCCCGTGATTCCCGCGACTGCAGGGTATCCGGATTTGTTCCTGGCGCGGTTTCAGAGAAAAAATTACCTGCATGTCGCGGTTGTATTCGGGAGACGCGTGCTTTGGACTCGTTGGGATCCGCCAAGACCGAGAAATTTCGATTGGAGAGAGTTCACGGCTAGTTAACTCAGGGATACTGTAAGCGCGTCAGTCTCATGGCCGAATTCTCAAAAGCTGTTCGACTCGCAGGACAGGGGTCTACACCCTTCTTCACCGTGTTTACCCCGACGTTTAACCGCGCACACACACTTCACAGAGTTTTTGAATCTTTATGCAAACAGACCTATCGTGATTTCGAATGGCTTCTTGTGGACGACGGGTCCATCGACAATACTAAAGAACTGATCGAGACGTGGATCAAAACGGCGGATTTTTCAATCCGCTATTTTTGGCAGGAGAACTCAGGAAAGCACATCGCCTACAATTTAGGGATCCGCGAGGCCCGGGGCCAAATGTTCGCCGTGCTTGATTCTGACGACGCCCTCGAGCCAAACACTTTGGAGCGACTTTTCAAATTATGGAATGAAATTCCAGAATGCGAGCGCTCCAGCTTTTGCCTCATCGGCGGGCTTTGCCGGGATCAAGATGGAGTGGTAATCGGCAGTAGTTTTCCGAGAAGCCCTTTCGATACGACTGCTCAGGAGTCTGCTTTCGTGTATCCCGTCCGAGGGGAGAAGTTTGTTGCTCGGCGAACCGAGATCTTTCGACGGTACCCCTTTCCGAAGATTGCGGGCACTAATTATATTCCGGAACCGCTCGTCGACTTGCAATTAGGGCGGTCCTATAAGTTTCGGTTCGTAAATGAGGTCTTCCGGATTTATTACGTAGATAAGACCTCTGCTAACTTAAGCGGCCGAAAAAATGTGGCACTGGGGGCCCGTGGCCGCCTCTGCTACAATCTCTGGCTACTTAATCATGAAATAAAATATATATGGTACTCGCCCAGCACATTCATCAAAGCAGCGGCAATGGTGCCCGTGGTGGGTCGATACGCAGGGCGGCCGATGCGAGAGATTTGGCGAGAACTGGAGACTTGGAAGGCGAAGTTGCTGGTGTTGGCGACATATCCGCTATCGGTGGCGCTCATAATGTTTCATGCGTTGAAAGTGTCTCAGAAAGAAACGAGCCGGCGAATTGTCTAACCTTACTAGCAACTGAGATAACTTGCTGCCGGTCAAGGATCGCCCCGGGCATGATCGGCGGTACGCCACCTGCGCCGACAAGCTCGCGCACGAGCTTGACTTTCGCGCCGTAACGCCGCTTGCGGACGGGCTTCCATCGCACCATCAAGTGGTATTTCGACAACGAACGCTGGTGGCGCGCTATTCAACGCTATTCAAACAGGTGCATGCCGTGACTGAACGAAGCTCCAACACGGCGCCGAGTTAACGGGATCAGAGTCATGAACAAGCCATCGCTACCAACCGAAGCCCGTCTCCTCGATGCGCAAGCGATGCAAACGCTCAAGCAAGTCGCGGCCGAATTCACGGTCTTCAAGTCTGCCGCGAGCGGCAAGGTTGATTCGAAGAGCAACCTTGCCGCGATGCTAACTTCCGTGGTGGCAGATGCGGTCGATCGTCCGCACGCCGATGTCACGCCCGCCGATAAACCGCAACAACGTGCCGATGCTTTCGCGGCGCATATTGTTTGGCTATCGAAGGCCCCGCTTCCGCCAGGGCGCGCCTATCTGCTCAAGGCCGGGGGGCAGACGGTTGGCGCAATGGTGACCGAGCTGAAGTACCGGCTCGATGCCGGAACGCTGGAGCATCTGGCGGCTAAGGAGCTGCACCGCGATGAAATCGCTTTCGTCAACCTCGCCACCGTTGAGCCGATCGGCTTTGCTCCTTATGAGGAGAATCGAGTTGGCGGCGGCTTCATTCTGATCGACCGCCAGAGCAACGCGACTGTCGCCGCCGGCATGATCCGCTTCGCGCTGCGCCGCGCTGCAAACACCTATTTCCAATCGTTCGAAGTCACCAAGTCCGCGCGGGCGCGGCTGAACGGCCAAAGACCTGTACTCTTGTGGTTTACCGGTCTCTCAGGCGCCGGCAAATCCACTATCGCCAACAGTTTGGAGCAAAAACTCCACGCGCTCGGTAAGCGCACATTCGTGCTCGACGGCGATAACGTCCGCCACGGGCTCAACCGCGATCTCGGCTTCACCGAGGCCGATCGGGTCGAGAACATTCGTCGCGTTGCCGAAGTTGCAAAACTCTTTGTTGAAGCGGGTCTGATAGCAATTGCGTCCTTTATCCCGCCATTTCGCGCCGAGCGAGAAACGGCGCGTGGACTGATGGCGCCGGATGAATTCATTGAGATTTTTGTCGATACGCCGCTCGAAATCTGCGAACAGCGCGATCCAAAAGGACTTTACCGAAAGGCGCGGCGCGGCGAGTTGCGTAACTTCACCGGATTGGATTCGCCGTATGAGCGACCGATCCACCCCGAATTGACTCTCGACGCACTCAATAACGGCGCGAGTGATCTCGCCGATACGGTCATTCGTTTTATGCAGCAGCGGGGCTTGCTGGCATAGATGTCGGGCTCCGGAGGCGCTTGGCGTTTCGCACATAACAGAGCGGCGGCGTCTGAGGTAGCTCCATTGCCGCGCCAAACCGATGGCTCACAGGAGAATCGAGCCTCGGTAAGAAACACGAAAGACAAGCTCGGCTCCGAACATCCAGCCCGGATCGCCCTATTTGTTCCGACCCTTGAGGGTGGCGGCGCTGAACGCGTGATGGTGACCCTGGCGAACGCGTTGGCAGAACGTCGCTTCGCGGTAGATTTCGTCCTCTGGACTGAGGGCGGTCCATTTCGCAGTTTGCTATCTGCAAACGTGAATGTCGTAGCGCTGGGGACCTACAACCCGTTCAAGCTGGTTTTTGGATTCGCTCGCTTTCTGAAAACATACAAGCCGGACGTTGTGATTTCGGCCTTGTTCGTTGGAAATATCATAGCCGCGCTTGCCAAGGCTGCGTCCCGCTCACGAACACATCTGATCCTCACCGAGCACGTCCCCATAGGCACGTATTTGCAGAACGAGTCACGGCTTTTGCGCCGATTGTGCGTCCCACCGCTCATGAGGTCGACGTATCTGGCGGCGCAAGACATCGTGGCGGTATCT
Source organism: Candidatus Udaeobacter sp. (assembly GCA_036495045.1). GTDB lineage: Bacteria > Verrucomicrobiota > Verrucomicrobiia > Chthoniobacterales > UBA10450 > Udaeobacter. Next base: position 910 of record DASXNN010000143.1, on the reverse strand, counting down.
CGTGGAGCCGCGCAGGCACTCGCTCCGGTTCTTGGAAAAACCACGTCAAAGCGAATAACGGTAATTTACAATCCCATTGATTTAACCCGCATTGAGAGGATGGCTGCTGCGGATGAGACAACCGTTACCTGGACCGAGCCCACGATTATCAACGTGGGTCGGTTGATTGAACAGAAAGACCAGCAGACTTTGATCCAAGCGTTTGCGAAGGTGCGCTCCCGACGAGCTTGTCGACTCGTCATCCTCGGTGAAGGCGAGAAACGCGCGGCCCTTGCGGCTTTGGCGCAGCAGCTCGGTGTCGGGTCCGACGTTTTGATGCCCGGATTCGTCACCAACCCTTATAGCTGGATGAGAAAAAGCGCGGTTTTTGTTCTTTCGTCGAAATTTGAAGGTCTGCCGACGGTTCTCATCGAAGCCATGCAATGCGGAGTTCCTGTCATCAGCGCTGATTGCCCCAGCGGGCCTGCCGAGATTCTCGAAGACGGAAGATGGGGGAGGCTTTTCCTGCCGGGAGACGCTGAAGCCTTAACGTCTGCGATCGAGGATGCACTCGACGGTAAACTTGTGGCCGATGTGCGCCATCGCGCAGCCGATTTTTCGGTCGAAACTGCTGTATCGCGCTACGTGGCGCTATTTCCTAACAATGGAGATCGCAACGGCCGGCGAGCAGTTAAAGTGCGATCGCCTGAGCATGCACGCCAAGGCTGATAACAATCTCGACCTGCAGGTAACGCGCGGTTTCGGCCAAGAGTGGTCGACGTTCCGCCAGGATGAAGATCATCTCTCGCGCGAGCAACGCCAGACGATCTTCGATGACTATTTCCGCATCTTTCCCTGGCATCAGCTGCCGGCGGGCGGCGGCGTTGGATTGGACATTGGCTGCGGTACCGGCCGCTGGTCGGTGCTGGTC
>DASXNN010000142.1:0-2156 GCA_036495045.1 Candidatus Udaeobacter sp. | reverse complement strand
CGCGCCGACCGTTAAAGACGCGCGCAATCTCGAGCACATTGTAAAAGGTTTGCGCGAGCGCGGCTACGATGTGCCGATCGTCGCGGACATTCATTTCAAGCCCGAAGCCGCCATGGAAGCAGCGAAATGGGTCGATAAGGTACGAATCAATCCGGGGAATTATGCCGATTCGAAGAAGTTCGTGATCCGCGAATACACGGATGAGCAGTATGCGGCAGAACTGTCGCGAATAGGAGAACGTTTTTCGCCCCTTGTCGATCTTTGCAAAAAGCGAGGGATCGCGATGCGGATCGGGACAAATCATGGTTCGCTTTCGGACCGGATTCTGAATCGCTATGGCGATACGCCACTCGGAATGGTGGAGAGCGCGCTCGAATTCGCCAGGATCGCCCGCGACCACGATTATCATGCATTCATCTTTTCGATGAAGGCCAGCAATCCCAAAGTCATGATCGCAGCATATCGCTTACTGGTGGCGCGGCTGAACGAGCTTGGGCTGGATTGGAATTACCCGGTGCATCTGGGCGTAACCGAAGCCGGCGAAGGCGAAGATGCAAGAATCAAAAGCGCAATTGGAATTGGCTCGCTGCTGACCGATGGAATTGGCGACACGATTCGCGTTTCCCTCACGGAGGATAGTCCCCACGAGATTCCCGTAGCGCGCGGATTGGTCGGGAATATTCGGAAAACGTCCAACACCCAACGTCCAACGCTCAAGGTCCAGCTTTCCTTCGATCCGTTTTCGTATCAGCGGAGGGCAGCGGAGGCGATCGAACGCGATGGAGTGTGGCTCGGTGGCGGAGAATTAATTCGCGTAGTGGTCCAGCAGGCGAGCTTCGACAAGATCGCGCACAAGATCGACAAGATGGGCGATTACAAGCCGGAGATCGTTTACGAGAATGCGAACATTGTCGAAATCGATCCGCGAGATGAAAACGCCATTGCGCGACTCAATCAAAGCACGACCGCGCAATTCGTGACGGTGCGGGACGATGTCGACCTTGCGGTGATCGCCGCGTATCGGCTCCTTGCCGCGAAGTTACACGCGCGACACCCCATCCTTCTTAAAGATTGCCGGTTGCGGATTGCCGGTTGCGGAAAAGATTTCCAAGAGAGGCTGTTACTTGCCTCGACAAATATCGGTTCACTGCTTTGCGACGGAATCGGCGACGCGGTTTTAGTGCAGAGCGAAGAAGCACCCGGCCAGGCGCTGCGCTTGTCTTATAATATACTTCAAGCAGCCGGTTCGCGTATTTTCAAAACCGACTATGTCGCCTGCCCATCGTGCGGGAGAACATTGTTCAATTTGCAAACCACCACGGCAAAGATCAAAGCGGCGACGTCGCATCTCAAAGGAGTGAAGATCGCGATCATGGGCTGCATTGTGAACGGACCGGGAGAAATGGCGGACGCCGATTTTGGTTACGTCGGCGGCGCGCCTGGCAAAGTAAATCTCTACGTCAGCAAAACTGCGGTTAAATTCAATATTCCAGAAGCGGAAGCGGTAGATCGATTGCAGGATTTGATTCGGGAGCACGGCAAATGGGTCGAGCCCGCGCCAACAGACATCGTTCTCGTCTGAAAGCGCGGTTCCAGACACGGCCGACACATGGCCGCACGTCGAAGTAGTTAGAAAGGTTATGAAAAAGAAATTAGTGCTACTGTTTCGCCGCTTTGTTCTGCCTGAGCGGAATGTCGGCGCCAATCGCGAACGCGATAATTCGGACGATCCTCAACCGCAATTTGAATGGCCATACGCAATGAGCTCGTCGATTCCAATACTCGGGCCTATCGCCCAGGGCTCTTGGGTTTGGCACCGGCATCACAAACATTCGCATCACGGTTACTACCGAAGTCGCCGTTAAAAGCGGCCTGAAGAATCTATCACCCTGAACGTGCGTTGAGGTTTCGCTTGCCTTGACGACGTTATTTGTTCGATCGCCGCGGACAATTCTGGTGCGCATTTGACCTGTGAGAAGGGAGGTCGACCGATTGTCAGACGTCTGTTGACGTTGCCGGCATTTTTCTTGTCACGAAAAAGAAGATTTGATTCGCGAGCGCGGAAAACGGGTTGAGCCGCACCACCGACGTTCCCACTTTAGAATTTGTCTCATAAAATTTCGCAGCCGACGGGACGCTGTTCCCAGAATGGACGC
>DASXNN010000141.1:0-24914 GCA_036495045.1 Candidatus Udaeobacter sp. | reverse complement strand
GCCGTGTGGCCGTTACCAAGATTGACGCGGAGCTGCGCGTAATAGCACTCTCCTCGCCGCCAAAGGCCGCGCACTTTTCGCTTGCGTGAATCAAGAACGGCCACAAATCTTGGAGCGCGTGAACGAGGAAGGCTTATTGTGTTCATCTATGTTCAGTTTGTGTCAAAAGCGGTTAAATTGGCGCAGATGTAGCACAAATGTAGCACAATTAAGGAAAACACAAGATCAAAATGAAACTGTGTTTTGACCAATTTGACCTCGTAAAAGAGCAAAAAGCCGATGTGGCGAAATGGCAGACGCAACGGACTTAAAATCCGTTGGGCTTTTAAAAGGCCCGTGCCGGTTCGAGTCCGGCCATCGGCACTTCCAATTGCGCATTGCCGGAAAGCAAATAGACACGATCAACTGAATTTAGCAGGATTGGGTTTTCCTTAACCGCGTCAAAATCTTAGATTCTGTGCAAAGAAATGGAACGCCCACTCTTTATTCCGGTGATCCTTGGCACTGCGCGTCAGGGAAGGGAAAGCGAACACGTTGCGCGTTTCGTGTTGGAACAAACAAAAAAACGCGCCGGAGTGGAGGCGGAATTGATTGACGTGCGCAATCTCCCGATGCGCCTTGATGAAGCCGGCGAGCAAATGAAGGACCCAGCGTTTTCTGCAACCGTCGAACGTTGCGACGGACTCATCCTCGTGGCGCCGGAATACAATCATGGCTACCCCGGATTGTTGAAGCACGCGCTCGACATGAATTTGAAGGAATACATCCACAAGGCAGTGGGAATTTGTGGCGTTTCGGCCGGACCATTCGGCGGCGCTCGGGTAATCGAAAATCTTGTCCCGGTCATGCGTGAACTTGGTCTCGTCATCATTTTCGAAGACGTGAACTTCGGGACCGTGCAAACTCTTTTTGATGAACAAGGTCAGTTGCTCAATCAAGAATATATCGGGCGGGTCGATAAATTTTTGAATGAGTTGATTTGGATGGCACGCGTTCTTCGACACGGCCGCGAGAATGTTGCGCCGGTCTGAATGGAGTAGTGGAGTGATGTCTGGTCCGTCAGTCAGCGTGCGAATGGCGCAGGCCGGGATTACGGAATCCGATCTGGAGGAGACTTTTTTGCGGTCTTCCGGTCCGGGCGGACAAAACATCAACAAGGTTGCAACCGCTGTAACGCTGCGTCATCGACCGAGTGGGATCAGCATTACGGTACAAGACTCGCGATCGCAGGCGCAAAATCGAAAACTGGCGCGAGAACGGTTAATCGAAGGAATCGAGCAAGCCCAACAAAAGCGGCGCTCGGCTGAAATCGCACAACGCGAAAAAGCGCGTCGCCGTCGCTCGCCGCGTCCTGCTGCGCTCAAACGCGGTATTCTCGAAGCCAAGCGAAAACGTGGCCAGTTAAAGAAACAGCGCGCGAAGATCGAAATCTAACATATCGACGTGCGAAAGTTAAATTTCGACATCAATTTCGAGCAGAGAGCGCGGAACAGATGACGCATTCGCAACCCATACTAACCGACTGTGATCCGATTCAATCGGCGGAATTTCTTTCCTTTTAATACATCTGCCGAAGCAACTTGTGACGAATTGTTCTTGAAGAAACAATTCACATTATGAAAAAACTGATCATTCTTACTTCCGTGTTTTCAGTGTTGGTCATGATGCTGGTTTCCTGCGCGAGCAAGCCTGAGACGACCACTACAACGACGCGTGAGACCACGGTAACGGCACCGCCCCCAGACACGATGACGACAACAACGCATCAGACCAGAAGCGGCTACTAAGCCGAGAGTGGACGCAGCTACAGATTTGAAAAGGAACACGCCCGGACCGTGTTCCTTTTCTTTTCAAGTAACGGTCGATCGAACTTTAAATATGATTCAAAACGAGGAGGCTACGACTGCTCAACCGGCACGTCTGCGGTTTGTGCTTCCTCTTCCGCCTGACTGACAACAGGCGCGATCGCTTGAAGCTTTTCTCCGTTCCGCAAATCCATCAACTTCACGCCCATGGTGTTTCGGCCGACGACGCGGATTTCTTTCACCCGCGTTCGCACCATCTGGCCTTTGGTCGTGATGAGCATGAGTTCATCCTTATCAGTTACTGTTAGCGCTCCGACTACATCGCCAGTCTTGTCGCCGGTCTTCATTGTGATGATGCCTTTACCGCCGCGAGATTGACGCCGGTAATCGTCAAATGGTGTTCGCTTGCCGATGCCATTCTCTCCGGTAACGAGCAACATTGCCGTTGGATCGACAATCGCGATGGCGACGACGTGGTCTTTCTTGTCGGGTCGAATCCCCCAAACGCCCACGGTATTGCGCCCCTGGTCGCGCAACTGTTCCTCGTGAAAACGCAGGCTCATACCTTCTTTCGTGATGAGCACAATTTCGTTGTTTCCATTCGTGAGCTTCGCATCAATCAAGCAATCACCTCCCTCGATCTGAATTGCGATGATGCCGCCTTTCCGAACGTTGGCGTAATCGGAAAGATTCGATTTCTTGACAACGCCGGAGCGCGTCGCGAAAACGATATGGAGATTTTCGTCCCACGTCTGATCGACCGCCCCGGACTTTTTTGATTGAACCCGGATCGTCGCCGCAATTTTCTCATCTGGCCGTAACTCAAGGATGTTCGCAATCGATCGACCTTTCGCTGCGCGTCCCATTTCGGGAATCTCGTAAACTTTTTCAACGTATGCGCGACCAGATTGGGTGAAAAACATCAGGTAATCGTGCGTCGTGGCAGTGAAGAGGTGCTCGACGAAATCGCCTTCGTCTTCTTCGGTGGCGCCTTCGCGTGTGGACATGCCGATGACGCCCTTGCCGCCGCGCCGCTGCGCGCGAAACGCACTCACGGCCGTGCGTTTGATGAAGCCGCCGTATGTGATGCTGATGATGCAGCCCTCGTTCGCGATCAGATCCTCCATGTTGATCTCTGCTTCATCCGGCGCGAGTTCGGTCAGGCGTGGCGTTCCGTGCTTGTCGCGAATTTCGCGCAATTCTTTTTTGATAATGGTTAAAACTCGCTGCTCTTTTGCTAGAATATCGCGGAGATCCTTGATCGACCCGAGCAGTTCCTTGTATTCACTGTCGATCTTTTCGCGCTCGAGGCCTGTCAGCTGATAAAGGCGAAGATCGAGAATTTGATTGGCCTGGTGCTCGCTGAAGGCGTAGCGGCCGCCCACTAAGCGGCTTTCATGACGAATCTGGATGCCGATTTGTTCGACCTGTTTTTTTGTAAACTCGAAAGCAAGCAATTTTACTCGCGCTTCCTCACGATTGGCGGAGCCGCGAATGATTCGAATGAATTCATCCAGATTGGCCAGCGCGATCAGATAGCCCTCAAGCGTCTCGGCGCGTTCTTCTGCTTTGCGCAGTTCGAAACGTGTGCGCCGCAACACGACTTCGCGGCGGTGTTCGATGTAGCAGGCGTTTGCTTCTTTGAGCGAAAGCAGTTTCGGCCTTCCGTGGTCGATCGCCAGCATGATGACCGCGAAGGAGCTTTCCAACGCAGTGTGTTTGTAAAGATTGTTGATGACGATCTTCGGATTCGCGTCCCGCTTTAGCTCGATCACCACGCGCGTGTTCTCGTCCGACTCGTCGCGAATAGCGCTGATGTCGGTCAGCACTTTTTCGTTTACCAGTTCCGCAATGCGCTCAACCAGTGTTGCGCGATTGACGTTGTACGGAATCTCAGTGATGACGATTTGTTCGCGTCCACCTTTGAGTTCTTCAACGCCGGCTTTGCCGCGCACTTTCATATTGCCTCGACCGGTCTCGAGGTATTGTCTGATTCCTGAGACCCCGCAGATCGCGCAGCCCGTCGGAAAATCCGGGCCCTTCACGTGCTTCATGAGCTCATCAAGCATGGCGTCCGGATCGTCGATTTGCGCGCAGATTCCGTCGATTACCTCACTGAGATTGTGTGGCGGAATATTGGTGGCCATCCCAACCGCGATGCCGGTTCCTCCGTTGACAAGGAGATTTGGAAAGGCGGCTGGAAAAACTGTCGGTTCCGTACGTGTTTCGTCGTAATTCGGGACAAAGTCGACCGTGTCCTTGTCCATGTCGGTCATGAGTGCGGCGCCCAAATGTGTCATGCGCGCCTCCGTGTAACGCATCGCCGCTGGTGGATCGCCTTCGACTGAGCCAAAATTCCCCTGGCCATCGACCAGCGTTTCACGCATCGCCCACGGTTGCGCCATGTGCACGAGGGTGGGGTAAATCACCGCTTCGCCGTGCGGATGATAATTGCCGCTCGTATCGCCGCAGATCTTCGCGCATTTACGATGCTGCCTGTTCGGAAACAATGACAAATCGTGCATCGCATAAAGAATTCTTCTCTGCGATGGCTTGAGCCCGTCACGCGCATCCGGTAACGCGCGCGAAATGATGACCGACATCGAGTAATCGAGGAATGACCTCGATACCTCCTCGGCGACATTAATCGGCTCTACCGTTTCGTTTTGATTATACATGCATTAAATTCGTACTAGTGATTGCGGTGCTGAGTGTCTCGCCAGGAAGCGTTTTTCCCAGGCACGGGAAAGGTCGTCGGCTTGTCTGACCGTGACAGGAGGACCAATTCGCGCGCGGCGCGGCAGCGAAATTTGCAAAAAATCCAAAACGCGACGGATGTTTGTCTCGTAATCTTCACAAAGCTTTTCGTATTCGATACGGAGAGGATCGATCCCGAACCGTGGGAAAAATCGCTCCCAGAGCTTTTCTTGCTCTTCGCTTTGCTGGAGACATTGTTCAATCAATTCAGCGTCGAACTGCGGTTTACGCTGGACAGTTTTGCCTTCCTGTACTTTCCAGAGACCAGTCTGATGTGCACGCGCTTTCGACAGCGCCTGCCTGAGCTTGTGACGCCGGATGACGTGAACAAACTTGAGACGCGGAAAAGCATTTCGCAAAAGATCGAGATCAGTTGTTCCCGTGTCACCGAACGCGCCTGTTTCGCGTAACCGCCCGAGAAAATCATCCAAATACCAACTCATCAGTTTAAATCCGAAAACTTCATTTGAGGTTGCCGTCGCTGTGATGATGTCTTGAACGTAAGCTGCGAAACCCGCGCTCAAATTCAGGTTGTGAGCGGCCGCGAAATCCGATTCCGATTTGCGCATGAAAAACTGCTTCGGTCTGCCTGCCCGGCGCGTGGCATGCAAACCATCAGTCAACAAATTGCTGCCCGAGCGCGGAATTGCACAAACGACGTAACAGCGACGCCGATGGCGAAGTTTATGGAACAGACCTCCCATCGTGAATTTTAGACATCGAGATTTCGTACGTTCAGTGCGTTATCCTCGATAAATTGCCGGCGCGGTTCGACCACGTCTCCCATCAGAATCGTGAACATTTTGTCGGCATCGACGGCGTTATCGTCGTTCAAATCCACCTTCAGGAGTTTGCGTTTCTCCGGGTTCATCGTGGTCTCGAACAACTCCTTCGCGTTCATTTCGCCGAGCCCTTTGAACCGTTTGATCTGAACTCCCCGGCGGCCGATCTCTAAAATCTTCTGAAGAATCTCGGGAATCGAAAAGAGAGGATGGGAAACGGCCTTCTCGCCTTCGCCCTCGATCAATTCGAATATTGGCCGATCGCTGGCCGCGTAATGGCCTACTTTCAAACCTTTGCGCGCTAATTCGGCAATGAGTTTCTGGATCGCCGCGGATTCGTGCAACTCAACGAGCTTGCCGCGCCTCCTGCTCCCATTCGAGCGCGCCGGCGCTTCCCCAAGCGGCAGCAATTCCTGACCAAGTTCGGCGTCGAACAAATTTAAATCGAGATTGTCCTGATGAAATTGGCGAACCGCCTTCTCGTCGTGAAAATAACGCACCGTCTCCTCGTTTCCGTCGCGGACTTTGACGAGATACGTCGGGAGCTTGCCCGATTTGGAATTCCGTTCGCCGAGATAAGTTTCAAAATCACCGCCGTGCCGACGCACTGCTTCGCTCAGCTTGGCCAGCTTCTCGAGCGATTCGAGAATGTCTTTCAACTGAGCGGCTGTGACTTCTTTGTCATCGGCGAGATTTTTCAACCGCACATCCTCGGCGCCGAGCGCAATAAGTATTTTGTTTAGCTGGATGTCGTCGTCGACATATTCCTCGCGTTTTTTGCGCTTGATCTGATAGAGCGGCGGCTGGGCAATATAGATCTTGCCGGCACGCACTAGCTCGGTCATCTGTCGAAAGAAGAAGGTAAGCAATAATGTGCGAATATGCGACCCGTCCACGTCTGCATCGGTCATGATGATGATCCGGCCGTAACGCAGCTTGGTGATATCAAATCGCCCGTCCTCCTTGCCATTGCCATCCTCTTTCGGTTTGCCGATGCCTGCGCCAATGGCGGTGATCATCGACTGAATTTCGTTGTTCTTGAGAAACTGGTCCTCGCGTGCTTTCTCGACATTGATCAATTTGCCGCGGATCGGCAGAATCGCCTGATAACGCCGATCGCGCCCCTGCTTGGCGGAGCCGCCAGCCGAATCACCTTCTACGATATAAAGTTCGGTCAATTCCGGATCGCGTTCGGAACAATCCGCCAATTTCCCCGGCAATCCGCCGCCGGTGAGGGCGCCTTTGCGAATCGTTTCCCGCGCTTTTCGAGCCGCCTCTCTCGCGCGCGCGGCCGTGAGCACTTTGTCGAAGATACGCCGCGCAATCGCTGGATTCTTGTCGAAATACGTCATCAACCCTTCGTAAACGACCGAATTCACGATCCCGTCGATCTCCGTATTGACGAGTTTCACCTTCGTCTGCGATTCGAAACGGGGGTTTGGCAGCTTGATACTAAGCACGCAGATCAAGCCTTCACGGACGTCGTCGCCGGAAATTGATGGATCTCTTTCTTTGAGAAGATTACTCGATTTCGCGTACTGATTGACTGCTTTGGTGAGCGCCGTGCGGAAGCCGGTGAGATGTGTGCCACCGTCCGGATTCGGGATCGAATTTGCAAACGGCAAAATCTGGTCGTTGTAGCTATCATTGTACTGCAGCACAACATCGACAAAGACTTCATCGCGCTGTCGCGAGATAACGATCGGCTTGGGATGCAAAACCTGTTTGTTTTCGCCGAGCTGCTTTACGAACTCTTCGATGCCATGCTTATAGAGAAATGTTTCCTTTTTCGCCGGATCGCTGCGTTCGTCGGTCAGCGTGATCTCGAGACCTGGATTGAGAAACGCGAGCTCGCGTAACCGCGTCGCGAGTCGCTCAAACTTAAATTCAGTCGTGATCGTAAAGATCGTCGCGTCGGGCAAAAACGTGATAAGCGTTCCGCTTATCTTTTTGCTTTTGACCTCGCCGATGACCGTGAGCTTGTCGGTTGTTTTCCCCTTGGCGAAGGCCATGTGATACACCTTCCCATCGCGCGACACTTCCGCCTTGAACCATTCGGAAAGAGCGTTCGTGCATTTCGCGCCCACACCGTGTAAACCGCCGGAGTATTTGTAGGCGCCTTGTCCGAATTTTCCGCCCGCGTGCAGATTCGTCAGCACCAGCTCAATCGCCGGCATCTTCCATTTCGGATGAATGTCCACAGGAATACCCCGACCATTGTCTCGCACAGACACGGACCCATCGACATGAACGGCGACCTCAATTTTGGTGCAAAATCCCGCGAGATGTTCGTCGATAGAGTTATCGAGCACCTCGAAAACCAAATGGTGCAAACCCCGCTCATCAGGGTCTCCGATGAACATGCCGGGCCGTTTGCGAACCGCCTCCAAGCCTTCCAACTTGTCGATCTGAGCCGCGTCGTATTTTTGTGCCGCGCCGATTCCGGTCGAGTGGGTGTCGGTCGCTTTTTCGACCGGAATTTCATCTTTAACTTGCAGCATATCAGGGCCTCGAAAGAGCCCGATAAAGAGGATATCTGGAAATGCCTCAAAAACAACTAATAATCTCGCGGCTTGGGCAACTAAATTTCCCCTACCGGTTGGAGGTAATCGGTTGCCGAAACCCATCATATTGTGGTTCCTTCCGCTTGGCCATTCACCTCAGTTTTCGTTCTCTTGACCGACTCGTTTTGGAGTCGGAAAATAGGGTTGCCAATGCGCCTTCAAACCCTTCTTGAAGCACGCTGGATTTTTGTGCTTCTTGTGCTACTCGCGATTGCTAGTTCTTTTGCAACGCTTTGGTTATCGTTCCTTTTTCTCCTGCTTATTCTTTGTACGCTCGCATTTTTTCGCGACCCAAATCGTACCGCTCCGACGGATCCGAATCTCATTGTGGCGGCGGCCGATGGAACTATCACGGATGTTATTGAGCTGGACGAGAGCGAAATTCTGAAGGCAAAGATGCGCCGAGTCGGAATTTTCTTGTCGATCTTCGATGTCCACACCAATCGAGCGCCGATTGATGGCCGGATCATCTACCGGCAACATCGGGATGGACTTTGCGTCGATGCGCGCCGTCCTGATTGTTCCGAGAAAAACGAATCGATGACTTGGGTTATTCAAAATCCGCGCGCGACGATTGTGCTTCGTCAACTCACTGGCGCGATTGCGAGGCGCATTGTTGGTTGGGCGAAAATCGGGGACGAGTTGAAGAAGGGTGATCGCTTTGGAATGATTCGCTTCGGTTCACGAACGGAAGTATATTTGCCGCTCGCCGCCACCGTGCTGGTGAAGGTGGGGGATCACGTGCTCGGCGGATCGACAATCATTGCCCAACTGCCCGATTAATGAGGGAACAGAATCATCCTAAGATTTATCTACTGCCGAATCTAATGACGGCGGGGAATTTGTTTTGCGGCTTTACAGCCACGCTCAAAATTCTCGAGGGCGCCTTACTTCAAAGTTCCAATTCGGACGCCGCGGGCGATCTCTTTCATACGGCTATCTGGTTCATTCTCGCCGCCTGTTTTTTTGATCTCCTCGATGGCCGGCTCGCACGTCTCGGTGGACATGAAAGCATGTTCGGTCGCGAATTCGATTCTTTGGCCGATATTGTTTCGTTCGGCGTTGCGCCAGCTTTGATGGTTTATCGGATCGTTCTGCAGGAATTTCCGCGCGCTTGCTGGATTATCGCGTTTATCTATCTCGCCTGCGGAGCGCTGCGTCTGGCGCGCTTTAATACCGCGTCTGCCAACCACGAAACGGCCGATACCGAGAGCAACAGAAATTTCACCGGGTTTCCCATTCCCGCAGCTGCCGGTCTCATCGCATCCATCACACTTTTTCTGCTCTGGCTGGCCGAAGGCGAACATCACCTCGGGAACTGGAAATTCGTTCTGCCGCCGCTTATGCTTTTGCTGTCCTTTATGATGTTCAGCCGTTTCCAATATCCGAGCTTTAAGGCACTCAATTGGAAAACGAAAAAAACGATTCCGCGTTTTCTTATCATCAGTCTTATTTTCATTCTCACGGTCATGAATTACGAATGGATGCCGGCGGTGCTTTTTCTGGCTTATTTGCTCTACGGATTTCTGCGACCGTGGCTGTCGCACGAATGGCGGCGCGAAATCGAAGAAGAGATCGGCGAAGAACCAGTCGAGACCACTGAGTAACCGGCGCTGAAACACCATTTATTGCGGCGCGTGTTGAGCTGGAAAGATTGTGCGCGAGCAACCCGATGATGCCGAAGCTCTCTCTGCACGCTGGGGATGATCGGTGCCGTGCTCGATCGCGAGGCAGTTGCTTATGGTGAGGCCGTCGTGCAGAGCTCGTCCCTCCATCTCTATGGCTGATTTAACCGTGCGAGAGTTTCTGGGTCGCGTACATCGGCCCATTCGCCGGTCAACTCAAGCGCTTTCACCTTTTTGCCTGAATGTGCGAGGGCACGGATTGCGCCGGTCAATTCGTATTCGCCGCGCGGTGACGGTTTCAGCTTTGCCGTGAACTCGAAAATGCTCGGCCGAAATGTGTAAATACCGGCGTTATACCAGGGGCTGGTTGCTTCACCCGGTTTTGATTTTTCGCGAAGATCGACAAGTTCCATTTCTTCGTTGAGAAAAACTGCGCCACCCTTGCTTACGTCCTCGCCCCGCGTGACGCTTATGATTGCCTCGACATCCTGGGGAAGATTGAGAAGCCGTTTGTAGTTTGCCGGATCGACCAGAATATCGCCGTAACTTAAAACGAACGGTGAATCGCCCGCAAATTTGCGGGCAAGATCGACAACGCGCCCTGTTCCATCCTGCACAGCTTGTGTCGTATATTGTATCTCAATGCTATAACGGGAGCCGTCGCCGAAGAAATTTTGCACCGCATCGGCGCGATAACCGACAATGACCAAGACCTGGCGTACGCCGGCGTCGCGCAATCCCTCGACGATGTGCTGCAAAACCGGTTTGCCGCGCACTTCGATCATCGGTTTCGGAAGATCCGCAGTTAGCTCTCGCATGCGTGTGCCACGCCCGGCTGCGAGCAGGACCGCCTTATCTGTCCTTGGCATGAACTAACTTGTAGCAGCCTGCCCTAAGCGCCGTGAATAATTCAGCGGCATTGCCGTTCACCATTCACCGATCACGGTTCACTCTTCTTCTTTTGCTCGATGATCAGCGCGGGCAGGTTTGCTTGTTTGATCAATTCGCTCACTTTTGGGACATCGTCATTCTTGATCTGCGCCCATTTCTTTAATTGCTCTTCCAATTGGCCGCTCAACATTTGGAACACGTCGAGTTGCGGTTTGGTCGGCTCGGCGTCGCCCGCATCAATCGTGTGGCTGAATGTGTCAAACCGTTCGTTCAGCATGTCTGGGAAAGCGAGGTTTGCTTCCGAGCCTTTCATGTTTACTTGAATGAGCCGCTGCTCGACTTCCGACATTTTATGATCGAGCGCGTCGGCGGCATCAAGCGCCGGCTTAAGACGCTGATCGTCGCCGAAGCGCTTGTGCAACGTCTGAATCTGAGATCTGAGATCTCTGATTTCATTAACGGCTTGATGCAGTTGAGAAATGCGATCGTTTACCTGCGTCGATAGTGTAAACTGTTTTTGCAACCCGGCTTCCGAGCCCTTTGTGCGCGGATCGATTGCGAGATGCAATGGGGCGGTTTGTGATTTTCCGCCGACGGTCAGTTTCACTTGATAATCACCCGGCAATGCCAGCGGTCCCTTGGGTCCCGTGCCCGAGTAAAACGCGCCAGGGATTTGAATTGGATCGTCGTAACGCAGGTCCCAGGCAAACCGATTCATTCCTTCGTTTGCTGGAATTGTCTTTACGCGCTCGACGCGATCGGGCCATTCAGGCGGTTGCTCGCCTTCCTTTTTCTCCTTACTGGAAAGATGCCTGACCACTTTGCCTGAAGTATCCAGAATATCGAGCGACACTTCCTCTTTTGGCGCGGTCTTAAAATAATAATCGATGATGGTACCCGGCGGCGGATTGTCACCGACCGGCTGTCGCTTATCGAATTCCTCCGGGTAATGCATACGCAACGCGGTCTGCGGTTGGTAGAGAATCACCTCCGCCTGCGTCGCCGGCGCGTTCACCTGACGGAGCGGCGTCACATCATCAAGCACCCAGAATGAGCGTCCGTGCGTCGCCACCACCAGATCGTCATCTTTAACGACAAGATCGTGAATTGGTGAGATGGGCAGATTCAATTGCAACGGTTGCCAATGCGCGCCGTCATCGAATGAAACAAAGACGCCGAGTTCCGTTCCAGCGTAGAGTAAGCCTTTGCGCTTCGGATCTTCTCGCACAGCGTGGACATACGCGCCGTCGGGAATCCCATTGACAATTGCGCTCCATGTTTTCCCTAAATCGGTCGTCTTGAAAATGTATGGCTTGAAATCATCCAGTTTATGCCGATCTACCGCGACGTAAGCGGTGTTGCCGTCGTGTGGAGACGGATCAATAAGATCGACTGTGCTCCACTCCGGCATTTTCGGCGTGACCTTCGCCCAATGCTGGCCGTCGTCAGTTGTGACGTGGACCAATCCATCGTCCGTTCCGGCCCACAGCGTTCCCTTTTTTACCGGAGATTCCGCGAGCGCAAACACCGTGTCGTAATATTCGACTGAAGTAATGTCATTGGTCAGCGGACCACCGCTTGGCTGTTGCTTGGATTTATCGTTGTGTGTGAGATCCCCGCTGATTTGGGTCCAGCTTTGTCCATGATCGGCCGATTTGAAAACGCATTCGCCGGCCGTGTAGAGCACGTCCGGATTGTGCGGTGAAAGCATGAGAGGCGTGACCCATTGAAAACGATGGAGCAGATCGGCAGCACCATGTCCCGAGTTATCAAGCGGCCAGACGCTTACGTCCTGCACTTCCTTCTTATCTTTATCGTAGCGAGTAATGTAACCTTCGTTGTTTGAGTAAATGATGTGCCAGTCGTGCGGATCGGGCACAACAAAGCCGCATTCCCCGCCGCCAGCCACAAACCAATCTGCGGGTCCAATTGCTCCCCAATCAGTCCGACTGGTGATGCCGACGTTCGAGTTGTCCTGTTGCGCGCCGTAAATGTGGTAAGGGAATGCGTTATCGACCGCGACATGATAAAACTGCGCAGTCGGCTGGTTATTTTGTGTCGTCCAGGTTTTGCCGCCATCGGTGGAAATACTGGCACCACCGTCACTCACGTTCGCGATCCGATCAGGATTTTGCGGATCAATCCAAAGACCGTGATGATCGCCATGCCGCGCTGGCATCAGATTAAATGTCTTTCCGCCGTCGACCGATTTAAATAAACCGGTGTTTAGCAGATAAACGGTATCAGCCGATTTCGGATCGGCATAAACCTTGCTGAAATACCAGGCGCGCTGGCGAAATCGCCCGTCCTCATTTACACGCGTCCAATGCTGGCCGGCATCATCGGAGCGATACACGCCGCCTTCTCTCGCTTCTATGATCGCGTAAACGCGGTTGGAATCGGCGCCGGAAACAGCGATTCCGATCTTGCCAAGGATTCCGTCTGGTAGACCGTTGCCCTCTAGATGTTTCCAAGTAACGCCGTTATCTTCGGAGCGATATAATCCGCTCCCCGGGCCCCCGCTGGAGAAAAACCACGGCTGTCGACGCGCCTGCCAGAGTGATGCGAAAACGATGTTCGGATTATGCGGATCGAAAATGACATCGATGCCGCCGGTGTTTTCGTCCTTTGATAAAACTTTCGTCCACGTTTTGCCGCCATCGGCCGTGCGAAAAATTCCGCGCTCCTGATTTGGACCAAACGCATGGCCGAGTGCCGCCACCAAAACTACATCTGCATTTCTTGGATCGACAATCAGCGCGCCGACCTGGCGGCTGTCTTTCAAGCCGACATTCTGCCACGTTCTCCCGCCATCGATCGATTTGAACACCCCGGTACCGTACGTGGTATCACCCCGAATGGCTGCTTCCCCGGTGCCAGCGTAAATCACATTGTGATCGGATGGCGCGACGGCGATAGCGCCAATTGATGAAATCGGCTCCTTGTCGAAAAGCGGCGTCCAGTTCGCGCCGCCGTCTGTTGTCTTCCACACGCCGCCTGCGACCGCGCCAAAATAATAAGAGTCCGGCTCGCCTGGCACGCCTTCAATCGCCAGCGCGCGACCGCCACGGAAAGGGCCAATTTGGCGCCACTGCATTCCTTTAAAGAGTTTTTCATCAATCGCGCCGGCAGGCGTGGGTGAGGGTGACGGAGTTATTGCAAGAGAAACTGAACAAATGAAAACAAAACCGCCTAAAATAGCTTGGACCGTCAAGCGAAAGCATAACCTGGACATAATCATCCGGCTAACGTGGAAGAGTTGCATCACTGTTCAACTAGAATCGCGAAGCGATTTGCAATCTCCGGCGAGTCGATCTTTAACGCGACTGTGAGGAGTGGACAGCGATGATATAGGCTAAAACCGCATCGCGCTCTGCAGGCTTGAGCTTGGGGCGCGCTCTCCCATTTCACGTACGATGCATGGCCAGTCTGACTCTGTAAAGCGGGAAGCCATCGGCAGCGTGTGGCATTCAATGCAGCGCGAAACAAAAAGCGAACGGCCCTCGCGAAGCGTAGCGAGATCGACCCGATGGCCTCCCCGAACTCGCGCCTGTTCCAGTGTCACCCGGGGTGGTGGTGCAAAGCTTGTCGTTTGGCAGCTGTTAATATTGGCAACGCAAACGATTGCTGCAGCAAAGATCGACAAATGCTTCAATATCATAAACCGATGCCGAAAATTGTGCGTACCTGAAGATCCGGTTCGTCTGCTCTGTTGGTCGCTTGTGGGAGAGCTGTGACCGTGACAAACCAGTTGCCGCGGCGATACGAGACGTTCGGCCCGCCATTCGGGAAAGACAAATTCGTCCAGCAGCTCGATGCCGGCGGATAAACGCGGCGACAATTCATAGCTCGCGCCGAAAGCTTCCTGAACCTCGCCCTCGCGTTCTTGCAAGCTGTGGCCCTCCCATACTGCTTCGAGCGTGGCGTTGTAAGCGAGGATAAGCGGTCCGAGATTCTTTTGCGCGATCAGCTTTGATTCCAATTCGATAAGGCGATCGCCCGACTTAATCTCTCCGTAGATCGACAACCCAATCGGATCATCAACCGGATTGGTCAGATTGTAGATCAACTCGATCGCTGAATCAGAATACGCAAAACCCGAATGCTCCCGCTGATTTTCGTAAAACCAGTCTGCCAGATAAACACTAATCTGCACTTTATTCGTAACGCCATACTCGAGCTCGTGACGAAAATCCACTGCGTCTGAGCGGTCCGGTCCGGTCATGTGTTTCGATGTGATCCAGTTCTCTAACTCCAGGCTCTCCGGCGCAGACGTGGGCGCTTCGTACAAAAATGTGAAATGACGGGTCCCACCGAAACAGATCAAAGGCCAAGTCAGGATAAAGACGCAGAGCAGACGAAGCTTTTTCAGCACGGAACGCGCAGCCGATGAGATTACCGGTGCGAAACTGCGGGGACTATTTCCAGTCGCTCACCGATGGTGGCATTGGCGGCGACTCGCGCCTCGTGTACCGGTTCAGCGCTTTCGGGCGGTGCACTGCCGCCAAAGTGTCGTGCCGCATAATAAGAGCCAACAACCAACAACGCGGCAACGAATTGAGCGATAAGTGTTTCAATCGTTGGAAATACCGCAAACCATAAGCCCATCCAAGGCGGCAGATAGGTTTTCAAGGAACTAATCTCGGTGGTGGGAATCCAATGGGCGAGTTGCATCTCCTGTGCCTGCTCGCCCACCATCACCAGCAGCACCACGCCGAGGAGAATGCCGGTCGTGATCAGCATTTTTCGATAGGGAAGACGCTGCTGAAGAACAAAAGTAAGGACCGCGACCATCCCGGTAAGAACCAATCCGAGCAATGCGCCTTTCAGTACCACGCCACCACCAAGACGTAGGTGGTAGCTCTGCAAAAAGAGGACGACCTCGAACCCCTCGCGATAAAGCGACGTGAATCCTAGCAGGATCAATCCCCACCATAGACGCGAGCGCGAGTTTTCGTCGGCGCTAGCATCTGCAAGCAGAGTTTTCCGGCGACGATTGTGCGCCCGGATCCAGCCGCCCCAATAAATCTTATGGAAAAACCAATTCATGATCACGAGCAACACAACGACGGCGAGCAATCCGGTTGCGGCTTGCAAATCGAGCGCCGGGATGTTGTCGCTGAGTGAGTTGACGATCCGGACCGCAATAACCCAAGTGATTAACGTTGCGCCAAAAGCCATCCCAGCGCCCTCCGCGACCGGTTTGCGATATGTGCGTTTTTCTCCAGTCATACTCGCGGTGATCGCAGCGAGCACGAGGATGCATTCAAGACCTTCGCGAAATACGAGAATACCAATATCGAGAAATGCGACAGTCGGGCTTGTATTCGGTTGCGTTGGATCAGGCGCTCCGTGGGCAACCATGCCTTGCCATATGATCGCAGCGGCAACGCAAGCCGCGGCTGCGATAACGCCGATGCGCAACGCAAGCTTCATTGAAGTTGAAATCTATCACATGGGTCTTGCGACCGCTGCCGTTCGATTGCTTTTTTTTAGCGGCGGCTTGCGGGCCGTGGCGCTGCTCAAACGGAGGATTTGCCTCGCTCTTTCACGTCAAAACCGCTCGGGGCTTTGGTCGAGCCGGACATTAGCCAGATATCAACTCAGGCCCAAGTCGCAGCACGTCCCGGCACACTACCTAAAGGCTCCTCCCGAGCGCGGTCGAGCGGATAGTTTCGTAAACGAATCACGATTTACGGATTACAAGCGAGACGCGAGAAACGAGGGCCGTTACATCGACACAGGTCACTATCTTGTGATTTATCGCGCAGGGCGTAACTTCGCCGGTGCGACGCTGGCTGGCATTTACCCTGATTGAAATCGTTCTCTCAGTCTTCATCCTGATGCTGTTGCTTTTTTTAGCGGTGCCCACCTTGAGCGGCGTGCTTGCAAATAATCGGTTGCGACGCTCACTGAATGGATTCAACAACCTTGTGCGCCAGGCGCAGGGGCGAAGCGTGGCGGAGCGTCGCGCTTATCTGATTGTTTGGCGCGAAAACGGCGTCCTGCTGCGACCGGAAGTTTTCGCAAAAGGCCAGGATGCCGTAGCGACAGCGGAATTGAAGTTGGATCGCGGGGAGGCGTTGATGCTTAAGTTGCCTGCGGCACTAACCAACAAGCCTCCGGCCGAATGGATTTTCTGGCCGTCCGGAACATGCGAGCCGGCGACTGTTCAATTCAAAGGCGTGGCTGGTTCGTGGACGGCAAATTACTTGCCGCTGACGGCACGGGCTGAGGTTACGAGTTATGCGGCAAGATGACTCGGAAGGGACTGCTTTATTGAACGGTTCAAGCGTTGCAACGTTGAAGCGACGAAAGCCAAGCTGTCGTAACTCTTCAACCCTTCATCGTTTTAGCGGTTTTGCCCTTTACGAAGTGGTTCTCGGGGTCATGATTTTCGCGGTCGGGGTGTTGGCGCTGGGGCGTGCGGTGGAGAATTGCTTGAACGCGAGCATTCTCAATGCCGAAGAAGAAAGGGTGCGACAGATATTATCCAACCGAATGGCCGAAATTCAGGCCGCTCCAGGTTTTCCTGACACGGCCAAGGAATTTAAGATCAATACAGGTTATGGGATGGTAAAATTGATTCAGAAAAGCGCGCCCGCTGATTTGACCGAACCCGGCAATATTCAGCTAAGCGGAATTTATCTGGCGACTTTGAGCGCCCAGTGGACACAGGGTGGCGTTACGCAGTCGAAACAAATTAGCTTTTATGTTTATCGCGCTCGCTAATCAGAAAGCAGCCTTGAACTCGGGCGCGCGAGTCGCTCCCCGCCGAGGCGGCTTTACGCTGCTGGAGATCACGTTGGCAGTGGCGATCCTCGCCACGATGTCACTCGCGATCTATCGCTTCGTCCAATCGAATCTCACCGCCCTACGCGCTTCAGCCGATGCGAACGCCGCTGACGCAAGCTATAGCGGTTTACGCGATCTTTTAGAGGCACAGTGGCAGAACTTGCCGTCAGGACAAGGCGGAATAACAGGAGCGCCGTTCAAGCTGAACGATCGACAGCGCGATCAAATCCAATGGATTTGCGGTTCTGGTTCTGGATTGCTTACGCGGTATGCGCCAGGCCAGTTTATGGTGTCGCTACGGTTACAACCCGAAAATAACAAAAGTGATCAGCTCGACCTCGGTTTTTCGCGGGTACCGCAGGACAATTCCGGGCAGGAGACATGGATACCTCTGATTAAGAACGTTAGAAGCCTTCAAATCCAGTACTTCGATCCTCAGTTAAACAGTTGGATCGACCGATGGACGAACGCAGCCCGGCTCCCCTGGCTCGTGAAGATAACTGTGGGACGCGCCGATGCGGCCGAGCCCTGGGAAGCTATTATCCCACTAAGACGGACACCGTTTTAATGATGTCGATTTTATGAAGACGTCATCCTTAAATTTGAAATTCAATCCGTTGCGGCGGACGAAATTGGTCAGTGGGGCAGCGCTTATGCTAGCGCTTTGGGCGCTGTTTTTACTCAGCGCGATGGTAATTTCCTGGGCTCTTGATATTGATTCTCGACTCACGCTTTCCGGTGACGCAAACCGCGGTCTCGCGGCCGAGGCGATGGCGGCTTCGGGCGCGGAGGTTGCGTTGCATCCAAGCGTTAAACCGAGCTCCCCAAACCTGCATCGAGCGCTCGGCACCCGGGGAAGCTATGATGTTCGCATTACCGGCGAAGGTGGCCGTTTGAACTTAAACTGGCTCACTGCCGGCGAGGATCCGATTCGTCTCGAAATTCTGCGAAAATATCTTGAGCTTAAAGGAGTCGATCTCAATGAGCGCGACCGGATGATGGATGCTCTGCTCGATTGGGTGGACCCAAATACCGGAGTTCATCACTTAAACGCACCTCCGGAAACGGCTGATTATCGTCCACCGCACACGCCGCTGACGTCAGTGGACGAACTTAAGAAAATCTTTGGCTGGGGTGAATTTACTTCACAACCGGGCTGGGAGGACGATTTTACGATCGACAGTTCAGGCCCGATTGACCTCGCCTGGGCCTCGCGCGATGTGTTGCGCGCGCTGCCTGGAATGAGAGATGATTTCGTAGATCGATTTTTGCAACTGCGGCGCGGTCCGGACGGAATCGATGGAACCGCCGATGATGCCCAATTCACGAATCTGGCTGACGTTCAATACGCTCTTGGCCTTTCCCAGGAACAATTTCAGCAACTTGCTGCCCTGGTTGGATTCAACGACCAAGTAATGCGTATTCTGAGCGTTGGAAAATCAGGCAATATTGCGCGGACTGTAAAGATGGTCGTGCGTAAATCTGGCAATATTCCTCAAGTGATCGTTTGGAAGGAGCTTTGATATCGAAGTCAAATCGACATCCGTCTTCATACTTCCGACCGCGCATGGGTGGAATTTTCTGCGCTCAGCCGAACGCAACGGTGCCTGGGGTGTGCGTATGCTCCGCAGTTTGGATGAAGCCGTGCCACTGCTTACGGCCACGGACGATCTTGTGCTTGGGTTACCGATTAGGGCTGTGCTCGCGCAGCGATTTCGTTTGCCGACTGTCGATCCAGCAGAATTTCCCGAGATGATTCGGATCCAAATCGAAAAGGCGTTGCCATTCTCAGCGGACGAAGTGACAACCGATTTCGAAGTAATTGAGCAGTCCGAAAGTGGTAGTGTAATTTCCGCGGTGGCGGTACGAAACGAACAACTGGCCGAGATTGCCGCACCACTGTTGGAGCGCGGTTACATTCCGCGACAAGTCACGGTTTATGCTGCGCAGCGGGCGAGCACTTACGCGCCACATGGAAATGCACTGCTGATTTATCCCGAAGGCGAAGCGCTTGTGTCCGCTGTGACTGAGAACGGCAAAATTAGCCTTACTCGTGCGCTTGAAAGTCAGCAGGTAGAGCACCTTCGATTGGAATTGCCGCAGTTAGCATTGAGCGCAGAACTGGAGGGAATTAACACGCCTTTTCCAAACGTGTTGCTGGACGAAAGCTGTTATCAACTGCGTGATACTGTTCAAGGCATTCTGGAGAGCCCAACCGAAATTGTTGGCATTGAGCTACCACCGGCACGCGTCAAATTAAACCTTCTGCCGGAAAGCTGGCGCCATCGCCGCTCCCAATTAGCCAGGCAAGTGGAATGGCGGAAGCGACTTATGTGGGCAGGAGGCGCTTACGCTGGGCTTCTCATCGTCTTGCTGGCGTACCTGACTTACATGCGTCTGGAAGTTGGACGCCTTGACCGGCGCATCGTCCACGATGGGCCGCAAACGGAGTTTGTTCGAGCTACAGAAGCGAATTGGAAGGCGCTCGCACCGGCAGTTGATTCGCATTATTACCCGGTTGAGATCTTGCTGCACCTTTTTGAAAGTCTGCCTTCCGCAGATGTGCGGATTACGGCCTACAGTCAATCCGCACGGCAAATCTCAGTAGATGGAGAAGCCAATACTGCCGCGCTCGCTTATCAATTCGTCGATAAAATAAAGAAGAATCCAGCGCTGCGAATGTTTCAATTCGACATGGCTGCCCCCCGAATTTTGGCGAATGACCATGCGCAGTTTCGATTGGAGGGCAGACCGCGATGATCCCAGTATGGTACGAACGGATGAATCCGCGCGAGCGCCTGCTTGCCTGGATTGTCGCCGGCGCAACGTTCGCGCTGCTCAACCTTGTGATTTTGAGCTGGCTCTTTGGCGCGTTGGGTCGCGCGCGTACTGACCTAACCGCGCGCAAAGCGGCTCGTACCGAGCAGGTCATTTACATAAAAGAGCGGGACCTCTGGGTGAAACGTGACCAGTGGATTCAGCAGCATCAACCAACGCTCAAGAATCCTGCGGAAGCCTCTGCCCTGCTCGATCAATTGAAACAAGTGGCCAGTAAATATAATGTTTTCATTCAGAACCCCGCGATCGGCTCCGGCGAAACGACGCCACATCATCAGACGGTTTTCGCTTCAATTGAAACTAAAAGCCCGTGGCCGCCCTTGGTGCATTTTCTCTACGACGTGCAACAACCGGACGCCTTCGTTGTATTTGAAAGCGTTAATCTGGCAATCGATAGCAGTGATCCAACCATGATGCGTGGTAAGTTTAAAATCGCGCGTTGGTTTGCGCCTGCACAGCGGGCGAAATAATAATTATGAAATATCTCCTCATGCTTATGTCGATCTTCGCCGTACCCGGCGCCATCACAGGCCGGGCGGACGACGTGCTTCCGCCGCGTTTTAATTTCAGCCGCTACTCATCGATGGTGGACCACTCGCCATTCGCAATCGCCACTGCGGTTGCGTTGCCTTCTGCAACGCCCGATTTTGCGAAGGACCTTTATGTGGCTAATGCCGCGCGGTCGCCGGAAGGGGATATGGTTACAATCGCTTCGAGTTCGGACCAAAACTTCAAAAAATATCTTAGCACCAAACAACCGGTGGATGGCTATAGCATCGCCAGCATAGAATGGTCAGACCGTGTGGGCGCGACAAAAGTGACAATTAGCAAGGACGGAAAATTTGCGAGCATCACTTTCAACGAGGCGCTGCTGTCGCAGCCCGCGCCGAATGCGCCGCTTGTTCCAGCCCCGCCTACTGCACCCGTAGCGGCTGCACCCTTCGTGTCTTCTCCCTTAGTAACGCCGTCAGTTCCCCGGAAGGCGCCTCGACCTCATGTGCGTGGAACGATTCAGCGAAATCCAAGGGCTGTGGCAGTACCCACGCCAAATCCCCAGCCGCCACAGGTGGAAGAGTAGAATTTGATCAGTTACGATTGGATTCAATCGCCGCCCCAATCGTCATCTGCTGTGTCTGGTTTGCGATCGGGACCTGCCGAAAACAGGTCGTAACCGTTTGGATTTTTGAGGCCCGGATTACGATATATGTAGTCATTCTGCCAGGGATCTTTTGGCGCCTCCTTATACAGTTGATACCAACGCGTCGGCCTCGGATCGGTGTCTGGCTGAGTAACGAGCGCCTGCAAACCTTGTTCGGTCGTTGGATAAAAACCGTTCATGCTCTCGTAGAGTTTAAGCTGTGTGTTGATCCCTTGGATGTCAGCTGCAACTCGAACATGACGTGAATATTCCACGTTGCCCGCTAGCTTGTAGATCGCCGTGCCAAGCAAGAGCGCAATGATCGTTACCACGAGCATGATCTCAAGAAGCGTAAAGCCCTGTTGATTATTTTTCATTATTATCCCGAGCGCAGGAACCCCTCACATCGTCGCTCTTACATTAGCCGTGTATCGAGAATTTTCTAGTAGCCGGTTTGCAGCAAATAATCCGATTTATCCCAGAGATATTTTAATTGGACCTGCGTGGCACGGATAACGGAAGGCCCGCTGCCAGTCCTATGAACGATGATCAGATCATTTGCGCCGACTTTCAGGTTCGTGATCGGCACAATTTTTTGCGCACGCAGCCAGCCGGTATATTGAAAATGCATTTGCCTTGCGAGCGACTGCATTTCGCCGCGGTAACCCGGGTCGGCCAGGTCCGGCAATGATAAAGAAACCGGCCCGATGTTCTGGCCATTTAGATAAATCTCCGGCGCGGCATCAATCCGCGGATTCGCGATTTCGAAAGTAAGCAACGCTGCGAGAGGTTGGGTCTCAATGCCAAACTGGAAAGCGGCGCTTTCTTCAACGTTGGCGCTGATTCGGATTGGCTCTGCGGCAAGTGTTGCGGTGACCGTTCCGAAGTGCTCTTCATCCTCAGCGGGCGAATGCAGCGGCGGCATCGAAGAAAAAGGTTCGGGGATCACGTCACGACGGTCAGCGTTCAGCGGATGAACCACATTACTGCTCGTCATCCAATCGAGATAGGCTGCCCGAACTGTTTTACCGTCTCCCGCAACTTCGATATCGATGGACGAAGCACCCGTCATTGGAATCATCACCGAATCCGAGCTTGGCAGGTTAACTCCGGAACCAAGTGCGCCTGAGCGCAACACGTGGGTACCGGATTCATCCCACGCGATCAACTCCGGCTGCTGACCTGGCTTGTCATCGAAGAACAGCCGGAAAAAGAGAACCTGATAATTTGCGCTCGGCGGCGTCACCCGGATACGGAAGACGCTCTTTGAACCGCCTGTCGATTGTGCGGGCAACAATGTAACTGCCTCCACCCAGCCCGGTGCGTTTTGCGTGCCCGAATTGGGAGACGTGTTTTGACGCAAATCCAGCCATGCACTTTCCAGCGTTGCCTGTCCGGGCTTCGCATCGCTCGATGGTGGCAAAGCGTCGCTGAGAGCTTCCTGTGCACAAACACAAGAAGTCACGCCAAATAATAACGCGAAAACGGCGACGCGGAGAAACATCTGGCCGGCGAGATTATTTTAATGCGGCCGGAATTGCAAGCTATGTGTCATCTCAAATACCGCCGAAAGAATGCTGTAAACGACAAACCCAACCAGAACCGCGATCACCACGATAATGACCGGCGGAATCAATTGCGAGATCACTGCAACCGTGCGGTCAAGTTCGCGTTCATAAACATCCGCGATTGCTTGCATTGTCTCAGCGAAATGCCCCGTCTGCTCTCCTACCGCCATCATGTCAGTAAACAAATCTGGAAATAATCTTTGTTCCTGTAATGCGACGGATAATGTCGCTCCATCGACTACCGCTCGACGGACCTCATTTAACTTCAGTTCGAGAAATCGGTTGCTGGCGATTTCCGTTACCAGATCGAGCGCGCGAAGCAGGGGGATTCCGTTTTCCATCAATGTTCCCAGCGTGCGAGCGAACTGCGCATAATGGCGATGGCGGATGATACGCCCGTAGCCGGGAATTACGAGACGAAAACGATCCCATGTGGTTCGGCCTTCATCGGTGCGAACAAACGCGCGGAAACCAATGATCACGCCAACCGCAAGGAGCGCGCCGATCCACCAGTAGCCTGTAATCGCATGATGAATATGCACCAGGATGCGAGTGGGTAATGGTAGCGCACCGCCAGTTTGCGACATAAAGCCGGTCAACTGCGGCACCATGAATGTGATGAAGACTGTAATCAGAATAGCGCCAGCGAGCGCAAGAAATGCTGGATAAATCAGTGCTTGCTGCACGCGATCGCGCAGATCTTTTGCCTGCATCAAATGCTTCACCAAACGCAGCAGAATTTGCGACAGCGCGCCGCTCGCCTCACCAGCTGCCACCATGTTGACGTAGAGCGGCGGGAAAATTCGCGGAAACTCACTTAGAGATTGCGAGAAACTGCGGCCGTCGATCAAAGCCTGATGAAGCGCATGCGTCATTTGTTGGACGCGCGGCTGTTTCAGGCGTTTTTCCAGGATCGACAACCCTTCGTCGAGAGTCATTCCTGCTTGGAGCAAATGGGCAAGCTGCTCGGTAAAAACGAGCAACTGACCGTACGGAATTTTCAGGGACTGGCTGGCAGGTGCAGCCGCTAAAACATCTCGGCGCCTAATCTTCGGTTCCGCTCCGACTAAATCGATCCGAATAGGAATGCATTGTTGCAGCTCGATTTGACGAATAGCGACAGCGCGATCCGGGCAATCGAGTACACCTTCAACGAGGTTGCCTTGTGCATTACGCGCTCGATAAGCAAATTCTGGCACAGTCTGCAAAATAGTCTGAATTCTGAAACCTCAAACCCGAGCCGACTCTTTGGTCGACAATCTGCAGCCGCCTACTCTAAGATTGACCTATTGATTTTGCCACAAATGAGCACGCTACGTCTCGCTTTCTTTGCCATCTGCATCTGGGGTGCGCTGGCGCTGCCGATTCTTCTCGAATCCGCCATCTTTGTTCGTCTCCGTCGCCTTGTTGTCATCGGCCGACTTCTCGACTGGCTCACGACTTCCGTGCTAGCTTGCGCCATTATATGGTGGTGGCTCAGGCAACAAACCCCTAGCAGCAGTGGAAATCTGTTAAAAATTAACTTGCCACCCCATAGTGGATTCGGATAAGAGCGAGGAACATGAAACGTGCAGCAGTATTTATGTTCGTTTCCCTTGCGCTTGCGTTGGAAAGCTTTGCCGTCTTGCGCCCGCGCTTTCCGGTGAAAGCAATGCCGCCATTTAACAGCGACATGATTGTTAGAGGAGACGATATACCTCAAGAGTCCCCGAAAGGGGCAGCCTCATTACCGAGATAGCGGTCTTCGAAGGCGCGGGACACGAGCATGTTGTCTGTGTGTCTACAGGACATTTTGTCTGTTGTTCCGATCACCGGGGCTGACTCCACTCGTAACACCAAGTTCCTTTGTTTTCTCAAACCGATAGCTATTAAATAAATTATGATCGACTTAATTTAGAATCTAAAATAGGCGGGGGCGGGAATCGAACCCGCGAATAGCGGTTTTGCAGACCGCGACCTTACCACTTGGCTACCCCGCCGATTTTGCCTCTGAAAAGGCTGTTCTACCCATGAGAAACGCCTTTTGAGACATGCCTCAATGTAGCACGATAGTGACCCATTAAAACGCGAAAAAGCTTGATTTAGACGGCTTTTAATTGCAGCGTGGTCGCGGCTTTTAAGCGGCAAACGCGCTTGGAAGCACACGAAACC
>DASXNN010000140.1:0-4225 GCA_036495045.1 Candidatus Udaeobacter sp. | reverse complement strand
ACGATCAGCGGAGGTGAGCCGCTGCTCCAATATCGATTCCTTTCCAGATTATTTCCAGCGGTGCACGAGCGCGGAATTCATACCACGCTGGAAACAAATGGTTATTTCGGCGCGCGGCTTACTGACGAAGATCTCTCGTCCATCGATCTCGTGATGCTCGGACTCAAAGCGATAGAACCCGATTTGCACCGGCGGCTGACCGGAATGGACACCAAGCCCGTTCATGAATTTGCACGCCGGCTGGCAGCGCGAAAACATCCGGTCTGGATTCGCTTTGTTATCGTGCCCGGCTGGACCGATAACATGGAAGAGGTAGATCGCATGGCGGAATTTGCTGCCAGTTTGGGTAACGTTGAACGGGTTGACGTCTTGCCGTTCCATCAAATGGGCCGGTTCAAATGGGAGAAGCTCGGCATGGATTATCAGATGCGTGATGCCCAACCGCCCTCGCGTGAAACAGTGGACGAAGTGCTTTCACGTTTTCGCGCAGTCGGATTGAAGGCAGTTTGAGACGGCCGTCCGCGACATGAGTTCGAAACTCCCGGTCGCGGCCATCGGCGCGTGGTTACTCGTCGCACTGTATTACTTTTACCAATATGCGCTGCGCTCCGCGCCGAGCGTGATGATGCCGCAGCTGACGGATGCGTTCGGTGTGAACGCCCTTGGCGTTTCTACCATCGTCGGGATGTTCTATTACGGTTATTCGCCGTTCAGTCTTGTCGCCGGAAGTTCAATAGACCGTTTTGGGGCGAAGCGAGTCATCCCGATCGGCGCCGCGGTTGTTGGAGTAGGCGCACTGTTGTTCGCCACGGGCAACGTGACTCTGGCAAACATCGGGCGATTTCTGCAAGGCGCGGGCGGCGCATTCGCACTCATTGGCGCGGTTTATCTGATCACAAAAAATTTTCCCGCGTCCGTCGCCGCCTCGCTCATTGGCGTAACCCAGATGTTCGGCATGGCTGGCGGGTCCGCCGGCCAGTTTCTGGTTGGGCCGATCATCAAGAACGGACTCTCCTGGGACCGATTCTGGATTTATGCCGGCTGCCTCGGGCTGCTTATAAGTGGAGTGCTGTTGATTCTCCTGCCAAAAGAAACTCCCAAGACGGCCACTGGCGGTCCGGGCGCGTTCGCCACACTTCTGCGTTCGCTGGGCGAAGTCTTTCGTAACCCACAATCTATTTTGTGCGGCGTCATTTCAGGTCTCCTCTTCATTCCCACTACCATTCTCGGAATGACATGGGGTGTGCGTTTCCTGCAGGAAGCGCGCGGCCACGAGTACGAAACGGCGGTGACATTGGCCGCCACCATTCCTCTCGGGTGGATGATTGGGTGCCCGCTGCTCGGTTTCATTTCTGATCGACTCGGTCGT
The DNA here is from genome assembly GCA_036495045.1 of Candidatus Udaeobacter sp. Lineage (GTDB taxonomy): Bacteria > Verrucomicrobiota > Verrucomicrobiia > Chthoniobacterales > UBA10450 > Udaeobacter. Next base: position 2,856 of record DASXNN010000140.1, on the reverse strand, counting down.
CGCAAGCCGGTCATCTTCGGTGGCACGATCATGCTATTGGCCGTCGTGACCTGGGTTTTGTTTGGCAACCCGGAAATCCTCCGCGGCCATGTTGTCGGAATTGTGATGGGAATAGCTTCGGGCGCGGCGATGTTGCCCTACTCGGTCATCAAGGAAGTGAATCCGCCGCGATTGGGCGGGACCGCGACAGGAGTAGTTAATTTCATTAATTTCACTTTTAGCGCATTGCTCGGCCCGGTATTTGGATCGCGGCTGGTGCAGATGCCTGAAGGCGATGTCGGTCGTGCGTTGGCGCACTACCAAGCCGGTTTCAAACCATTGCTTTACGGGATCATCGCCGCACTGATCCTGACTTTTTTCCTGAGGGAAACCGGATCGGCGAGCAGGAAGACGTGAATAACAACTTAGCTCAACGAATCGAGCAAGGTCATTCCGTGCAGCAAAAGCAAAAGATTTTATCCCAGAGATTGCCAGTCATTAATTACGCTACGAATGTCGGATCGTTGATCGTGCGGTTTTTTATGTCTCCTATTCTTAGAGAGCCGCGTGCTGCTGCAACATACCTATCCTCGCGGTAAGATCGATTGGTGGGTCAATGCGATGCAGGTTCACAGCTTCAAAGCAAGCGAGCCATTTGTCGCTCATGATCGATTCGTCGTGCAGTACGATGCCGATGTGACCGACAAAGAGTCCAAGGAAAGACAAAAAATATCCGAAGTCGGCGTTTACACCGTCAAGAACGGCAAGATCGTGCGCGAGGAATTTTTGCCGGCGCTCTGAGGCGAGCCACTAATCAAGAAGAGTGCGGAGGTAAGTCCCGGAAATCCGGTGTGACTCAATTGCCGCTGTCGCACACGCAATTTTTATTAGCAAAGGGGCATGATTGTCGGTTGCGGTATGACGTAGGCGTGAACGCAGTCAGGTACGCTGTAGCGTGATTTCCACGAACCCGTCGATCTTGCTGTTGTCAGATTGTCAGCGATCTTGGTTCACGTTTCCTTTATGTCCAGTCAAGCCAAAAGCGGTCTTCGACTCGAAATCGGACACGTCCTATTCATCGATATCGTCGGTTATTCCGCGTTACTGCTTGACGAGCAGAGTGGCTTGCTTGCCGAGCTAAACGCTGTGGTTCGGGGAACTGAACATTTCCGTTCGGCGGAAGCGGACGGTAAATTGATACGCCTACCGACAGGCGACGGGATGGCATTGGTCTTTCACAACAGTCCGGAGGAACCAGCGGCTTGCGCTCTGGAGATTAGTCAGACCCTTAAAGAGCATCCGAAACTCCGTGTCCGTATGGGCATTCACAGTGGGCCTGTGAACGAGGTCGCCGACGTGAATGAGCGCGCAAACATTGCCGGAGCCGGAATCAATATCGCCCAACGGGTGATGGATTGCGGAGATGCCGGACACATTCTGCTTTCAAGGCACGTCGCCGAAGACTTAAAGCACCTTCCCGAATGGCGACCTTATTTGCACGACGTAGGGGAATGCGCGGTAAAACACGGCGAAACGATTTCGATCGTCAACCTTTACACGACCGAGCTTGGCAATCCGAACCCTCCGCGATTGAAGCTTGCCGAAACACAAGTGCGAAGACGCCGTCGGCGCAACGCGCTGCTAGTTGGCACTGCCAGCCTCGTAGCGTTAATCGTAGCAGGATTCTTTTTCTTGCCGCGTATATATGCACGTAAGATTGACAAATCGATCGCGGTTTTACCTTTTCAGAACCTAAGTGATGAAAAGGAAAACGCCTACTTCGCTGATGGAATACAGGACGATATTCTGACAAATCTCTCGAAAATCGGTGACCTGAAAGTCATTTCCCGCATGTCGGTCATGTCGTATCGAGGCGACGGCCTGCGCAACGCCCGCGAAATTGGTAAAGCGCTGGGCGCGGCCACCCTTTTGGAAGGGAGCGTCCGCCGCGTAGCTAATCGCGTCCGTGTTAGTGTGCAGTTAATCAATGCCGATAATGACAAGCACCTTTGGGCAGAAGATTACGACCGCGATTTGACGGACGTGTTTGCCATTCAAACCGATCTCGCGCAAAAAATTGCGTCTGCTCTGCAGGCAAAACTTTCCCCGAATGAAAAAGCGCGACTCGATCATAGCCCTACACAGGATCCAAATGCCTACCTCCTCTACGTTCAAGCGCATGATTACGCCAGTAAAACGGATCTCTTCCACGACGACAGCTCGCTGAAAGCCGAGCCCCTTTTCGAACAAGCCATCAAGCTCGACCCAAATTTTGCGCTGGCTTTTGCCGGTCTTTCTAGGGTGGAGAGCTGGCTGTATCACAGTTCTGACCCGATACCGGCTCGGCGCGAAAAAGCGCGTTTCAATGCCGATGAGGCCCTGCGCTTGCAACCGAGCCTTCCGGAAGGCCATCTCGCTCTAGGCTTCTCTTATTACTATGGCGACCGCGATTACGATCGCGCGCTGGCCGAGTTCGAAATCGCCAAGCGCGATTTGCCGAATGAAGCTGAAGCTTACATGGCTATCGCCGCTATTCAGCGCCGCCAAGGTAAATGGGCTGATTCAAACGCGAATTTTGAAAAAGCAGCAACGCTCGATCCTAAGAACGCAGACATCCTAACTAACCTTGCTTCCAGCTATATCGCTCAGCGGAATTTCGAAGCCGCCGACAAGATTCTTGATCGCGCTATTGGCGCGGCACCACAATCGTCAGCGGCTTGTGGACTAAAGGGAATGTTGGCGATCGACTGGAAAGGCGACCTTAGCGTGGCCGAAAATGAGTTTTCCAAGATTCCGGCGGAAGCCGATCCAAGTGGAATGATGACATTGGCGCGCGCTTGGATTCTGACGCTAAAGCGGAAATTTCCTGAGGCTCTT
>DASXNN010000139.1:0-9328 GCA_036495045.1 Candidatus Udaeobacter sp. | reverse complement strand
CGAGGCCGCGCCATTCGACATCATCGCCGCACGCTCTCAGGATGCGCTTGATCTCCGCGAGCGTGAAGGCGCGTCGCTTCGATTCCTTCGTCGATTTGAGCATCTTGACGCGCACAGCCGGATTGCTGGTGAGCAACCCTTGTCGCACCGCTTCTCCGAGGCAGACGCGCAACACTTTCACGCCGAGATTGGCGGTGGAGCGCGAGAGTTCTTTCGCCTCACGATCACGAAACCTTGCAACGTCGCTTGTTTGCAGCGTTGAAAGATCGCGCTTGCTCTTGGCCTCACCGAGAAAGCCCGTGAAGCGTTCCGCTACACGTCCGTAGCGAGCGTGCGTTGTTTCCTCGGTCTCGATTGCCTTCGCTTCGAGCCACGTGTCCAGCCACGACTTGATGGACGCGCTCGGCATCGACTCGACGTTGGCGACCGTGAACACGTCTGCCACGCCTTGCGCGATTACTTCTCGCGCAGCATCCACGCTCAGCTTGCCGTTGCGTGCCTTGAGCGCGGCCTTGTGCCATGCGCGGCAGATTTCGAGAGCTTGCTTCTTGTCGCCCGTTTTCGTGGAGCGAAAGACGCGCTTGCTGGTGCGCGTTTCTGGATTCCAGATCGAATAAGCGCAGAACCAAAACGGGCTGCGCGGTTGCCTGTGAACGCTTGCCATATGATTCGGTTCTCCTTCTGTCATAACATTAAGTCATAAAGTCCGTATGTGTCCAGCAATGTTTTCTTGTGTCCATTTACGAGGGAAACTCGTTAGGCAAAGGGCTCACGGTCGAATCGTGAGTTCGAATCTCACCCCCTCCGCCAGCTAATATCGACTTTTGATTGTCGCAGTATTGGGAATGACAGAGTGCGCGACTTCCTGAAAAGACTCACACATTTTTCCAGTCGGAACAATCCCAGCCGAGAAGTTTCTCCAGCCGATTGATATCACTCTTGTAAAGATCGACAAGATACTGTCTTTCACCGTAGGTCATCTTGCGCACATAAGGCGTCGAACCAGTTTCGACATTGTTTAAATTTTGTAACGGCTCGATACCGATAAAATTGCAGACCGCATCGAGCGTTTTGGGTGCCTCGCGCCGAAAGTTTTCAAACTTTATGACTTCGACCTGCTCGCGAGGGAAGTATCGGAACACTCTCTGAATTTGGTCTGCATAGAAACCCCGATCCACGTAGGAGAATTTGCGCAGTTGAAAAGGCATCACCTTTCGGGCGCGATTTTTCTCCTCCTGCACCGCGTCCATAAAATCGAGACTCTCGAGGTTTCTGTCTCGTTGCATGTTCCAGTGGGAAAAGGCGCGCTCGGCTGGGTTGCGCAACAAAATGAGAAGCTTGATCTTACTGTTGTAGTTCCAAATCCGTTCCATGGCGGATTTCCAATAGATGTAAATGGGCGTGCAGGATCCAAGCAGGGTCGATTTGGATCTGCGCACGCAGCCCCTTTGCAGCGGCGTGTAATCGATCTCGCTTTTGGCAAAACGTTCCTCATCATCAAAAAAGTGGCGGGCCGGCTGAACAGTCCTGTGCAACTCGTCTTTATGCGGCAGCTTGATTTTTGGATGGCTCTCCAGAAAATCGGCTAGCGCGCTTGTGCCAGCTTTTTGCGTGCCCGCAATGATAAAATCCAACTTCTCAATCGGTGGCTGCTTGGTTTTAAGAAGCACAGGAACTGGTCCGCTAAAGTGGTTAGCATGTTCGAGAACAGGATGCCGGAAGTCAAGGTGTCGGCACAGGTTGAGGTGCGCGCTCGCAGGGAAAACCGGAACAGTCCGATCAAAAAATATACTCGACCAGCGACTATGTTCATGTGAACTTAGATTCGTGCGGAAAAGAACTCAAACCGCGAAAACGAAGTTTGTCCCAATCGTTGATGAAACGCCGCCGCCTTCATCCACCATCCGCGGACGAGGCGCCTCGTGGCGCCCGGCCAACCGTTTCGAAAAATTTCATGTCGATCCAACTGATGTCGATGTTGTTGATGTCGATCTTACGCAAGCGGAGCGGCCGCCACCGGTGACGCAATATTTTCGCGATGGTTCGCAAAACATCATCACGCGCAACAACAGCCCGGACGTCGGCTTTGAGACAAGTGTGAACCCGTATCGCGGTTGTGAGCACGGCTGTATTTATTGTTACGCGCGCCCGACTCACGAATATCTCGGGTTCTCCGCCGGACTTGATTTCGAGAGTAAAATCGTGGTGAAAACGAATGCCGCGGAATTGTTGCGCGCGGAATTGGAATCGCCGCGTTGGAAACCGCAGACGTTAGTAATGAGCGGCGTGACCGATCCGTATCAACCGATCGAGAGAAAGTTGCGCATTACGCGCGGCTGCCTGGAAGTGCTAGCACAATTTCGCAATCCGGTCGCAATCATTACAAAAAATCGCCTCGTGACACGCGATGTCGATTTTTTATGCGAACTTGCAAGTTTCAACGCGATCGCGGTCAACATTTCGGTCACTTCGCTCGATCCGAATTTACAGCGCGTGCTGGAGCCGCGCACATCAATTCCGAGTGCGCGTCTCGACGCTGTCTCGCAACTCCGTCACTCGGGAATTCCGGTTGGCGTGATGGTAGCGCCGATCATTCCTGGATTGACTGATCACGAAGTCCCGAGGATTTTGGAAGTGTGCGCAGAAGCTGGCGCGCAGTTTGCCGGTTACACGATTGTGCGTTTGCCATGGGCTGTGGCGCCGTTATTTGAACATTGGCTCGAGGAACATTTTCCCGATCGGAAAGAGAAGGTGCTCGGGCGGATTCGGCACTTACGCGGAAACGATCGGCTCAATAATTCACAGTGGCACAGGCGCATGACCGGCCAAGGAATTTTTGCCGAGCAGATCGCCTCGCTCTTCGAAGTCGGTTGTCGTCGAGCCGGAATTGGTCAGCGGCCCGATCTTTCCATAACCGCATTTCGGCGCACGAGGGAACAACTGAAGTTACTTTAGTCCATTGTTGAATCCTGGAATTCGTGGCTTCTGAAGCGTGAGATTGCCGATTTTATGCTTCTCGAAGATTGTGTGAGGCCTTAAACTGAAAGAAGTCGGCTCTAAGAAAGTGCGGCAATCAATGGGACATTGTTTCCATACAAGCCAAATTCTAAAAAGGGAGAAATCATGATCGACGCTTTAAAGCGTTATTGGTGGGTTCCGGTGACAAGGGGTATCTGTGGAATTGTTTTCGGCGTCAGGAGGGTGAACCATAGTGGCGCTGTCTATTAGGTCTGCTATGCACCCCGCTCTTGCTGCAACGCATGGCGTTTTTCTGCGACCGGAATTACGAGATACTGCGATTTCTTGCCGGAGATACGACTTCATGCGATTAGACGATAAATCTGTGGCGCTGACAAATAAGCTCCCTCCAATCTTACCCGTCGCACTCGCGACCGCGAAGATGAACTACCTTTTTAATCTCTCATATCTCTTATGAAGAAAACCACTTCTATTCGCACGCTGCGTCCGCAGAGCAGCTCGCGCCTCAACGGCGACGGACTAGACAGCAAACAATTGCTTGCCGCTCTGATCGCATTTAAACGTGGCGATTTTACGGTGCGATTGCCAGATGACTGGACCGGCGTGGCCGGTAAGATCGCGGATACATTTAATGACGTAATCGGAACCAATCAGCGCATGATTGAGGAGCTGGAACGGATCGGGCGAGCGGTTGGCAAAGAAGGGCGAATCACACAGAGAGCCTCGCTCGGAGATGTATTGGATTGCTGGGCGCATGCCATCAGATCGGTCAACGAACTAATTGGGGATTTGGTCCATCCGACGAGTGAGATGGCGCGGGTCATCGGGGCGGTGGCAAAGGGCGACTTGTCCAAAACGATGGCGACTGAGATCGAAGGCCGGCCACTCGAAGGTGAGTTCTTGCGGACGGCTAAAACCGTGAACACGATGGTCGATCAGCTTGGAGCTTTCGCATCGGAAGTGACGCGCGTGGCGCGTGAAGTGGGGACAGAAGGCAAGCTCGGTGGCCAGGCGAAGGTTAAAGGTGTGGCCGGGACATGGAGGGACTTGACAGAAAACGTCAACCTCATGGCCGGAAATTTGACAGCGCAGGTACGCAACATTGCAACGGTAACAACCGCAGTGGCAAACGGCGATTTGACCAAAAAAATCACTGTCGACGTCAAGGGCGAGTTTCTTGAACTAAAAGACACAGTCAATGTCATGGTGGATCAGCTTCGGTCTTTCGCGTCGGAAGTGACGCGCGTGGCGCGCGAGGTCGGCTCCGAGGGAATTCTGGGCGGACAGGCTCGCGTCGAAGGCGTCTCCGGCACATGGAAGGATTTGACGGACTCGGTCAATTTCATGGCACGCAACCTGACCAGCCAGGTGCGAAACATCGCGGCGGTGACGACTGCGGTTGCGACCGGTGATCTATCGAAAAAGATCACAGTGGATGTGAAAGGGGAAATCCTCGAGCTAAAAAACACGATCAATACGATGGTCGACCAGCTCAGTTCGTTTGCCTCGGAAGTAACGCGCGTGGCCCGCGAGGTGGGCACCGAAGGAAAACTTGGTGGCCAGGCAGACGTAAAAGGCGTGGCGGGGACTTGGAAAGACTTGACCGTCAGCGTGAATTCGATGGCCGGTAATCTGACCGGTCAGGTGCGTAACATTGCCGAAGTCACGACCGCCGTTGCGAATGGCGACTTGTCGAAAAAGATCACCGTCGATGTGCGCGGTGAAATTTTGCAACTCAAAGACACGATCAACACAATGGTCGATCAACTTCGGTCGTTCGCATCCGAAGTGACGCGCGTGGCGCGGGAAGTGGGAAGCGAAGGAAAACTCGGCGGACAGGCAGACGTGCGCGGGGTCGCGGGAACGTGGAAGGACCTGACCGACAACGTGAACATGATGGCGGGCAATCTTACGGCGCAGGTCCGCAATATCGCTGAAGTGACGACGGCAATCGCGAATGGCGATCTCTCGAGGAAGATCACGGTTGACGTGAAAGGCGAGATTCTCAAAATGAAAAATACGATCAACACGTTGGTTGATCGACTGAGCTCATTTGCGTCGGAAGTTACGCGTGTCGCACGTGAAGTGGGTTCCGGGGGGATCCTGGGTGGTCAAGCCGAAGTGCAAGGCGTTTCTGGAACGTGGAAAGATCTGACTGATTCAGTCAATTTCATGGCGGGCAATCTTACTGCGCAAGTGCGCAATATTGCGCTGGTCACTACTGCGGTGGCGAATGGCGATTTGTCCAAAAAGATCACAGTGGATGTGAAGGGCGAAATCGCAGAGCTGAAGGACACCGTCAACACGATGGTTGACCAACTCAGTTCGTTTGCGTCGGAAGTAACACGTGTTGCTCGTGAAGTGGGTTCGGAAGGAATCCTTGGTGGTCAAGCCAGGGTGGAGGGGGTCGCCGGCACGTGGAAGGATTTGACCGACAGTGTGAATTCGATGGCCGGAAATCTAACGGGCCAGGTCCGCAATATTGCCGACGTGACGACGGCCGTCGCGCGTGGCGATCTTTCAAAAAAAATCACGGTCGATGTCAAAGGCGAAATTCTTCAGCTGAAAGACACCGTGAATACGATGGTGGATCAACTCAACTCGTTTGCCTCGGAGGTGACCCGGGTCGCGCGCGAAGTTGGCACGGAGGGCAAACTCGGAGGGCAAGCCACGGTCAAAGGCGTTGCCGGCACGTGGAAGGATTTGACTGACAGTGTGAATTCAATGGCCGGCAACCTAACGAACCAGGTGCGCGGCATTGCGAAAGTTGTTACTGCGGTCGCAAATGGTGACTTGAAGCAAAAGCTGCTCGTAGAAGCGAAAGGCGAAATCGCCGAACTCGCCAACACTATTAATAGTATGACGGAGACCCTTGCCACTTTCGCCGATCAAGTCACAACTGTCGCGCGCGAGGTTGGCGTTGAGGGGAAGCTTGGCGGTCAGGCAAACGTCCCTGGCGCCGCCGGCACATGGCGCGATTTGACCGATAATGTGAATCGGCTGGCAGCGAATTTGACGACGCAGCTTCGCGCCATTGCTGATGTGGCAACGGCCGTCACGAAAGGCGATCTGACGCGTTCGATTCAGGTGGGAGCGCAAGGCGAAGTTGCATTCGTGAAGGACAACATCAATGAGATGATCCGCAATTTGAAGGACACGACCCTGCGGAATGACGAGCAGAACTGGCTGAAAACCAATCTGGCGAAATTCACGCGGATGCTGCAGGGGCAGAGAGATCTGTTAACGGTTGGTAAACTCATTTTGTCGGAGTTGGCGCCGGTAGTTTCTGCTCAACAAGGTGTCTTTTATATCGTCGAGAATTCATCGCGAAAACCCGAACTCAAGCTTTTGGCAAGTTATGCCTATGGCGGCCGAAAAGGTTTAAAAAATCGTTTTCGGTTGGGCGAGAGTTTAATTGGCCAGGCGGCGCTGGAAAAACGGCGCATTCTTTTGACCGATGTGCCTGCGGATTATATCGCGGTGAGCTCAGGGCTGGGCGAATCGCGCCCGATAAACATTGTCGTTCTTCCCATCTTGTTCGAAGGAGAAGTAAAGGCGGTGATGGAACTTTCGTCTCTCGATCGTTTTAGCTCCACGCATCAGGCGTTTCTCGATCAACTAACTGAAAGCATCGGCATTGTCCTGAACACAATCGAAGCGAATACGCGAACGGAAGACCTGCTCAAGCAATCGCAATCGCTCGCCGCGGAACTCCAAAATCGCCAGGAGGAATTGCAGAAGACGAACGTGGAGTTGCAAGAAAAAGCGCGGTCTAACCTCGCGAAAGATCAGTTCCTTGCCATGCTCAGCCACGAATTGCGCACTCCTCTTACACCCGTGCTGGCGTCAGCGATGGCACTCGAGAGTGAGCAGGGCTTGCCGGAGAATATTCACGAGTCGTTGCAGATGATTCGCCGAAATGTGGAGTTGGAGGCCCGGCTCATCGATGATTTGCTTGACCTAACGCGGATTAGCAGAGGCAAGGTTCAACTCAATTTCGAAGTCGTGGACGCTCATATACTGTTGCAAAATGCGCTTGAGATTTGCCAGGCGGACATCGATCGAAAACATCTGGCGCTTCGATTTGATCTCACTGCGCAAAAATTTCATTTGCGAGCGGACCCGGCGCGGCTCCAGCAGATCTTTTGGAATTTAATAAACAATGCGGTGAAGTTTACATCCAACGACGGGCAAATTTCTATTTCCTCGAGTAACGATACCTTCGGGCAACTTCGTGTTGAAATCTCCGACACCGGCGTGGGAATTGAGCCTGAAGCATTGCCAAAAATTTTCGATGCCTTCGAACAGGGCGGATCGACGCAGCTTGGAGGCTTGGGTCTCGGCCTCGCCATCAGCAAAGCGCTGGTCGAGACTCACAAGGGAACAATTACCGCGGAGAGCGCCGGTCGAAATAAAGGTGCCAGGTTCACCTTGATTTTTCCCACCTGCGAAAAAGTGGACGTCCAGAGCGCGCCAACCGCGTCCCCCCAGCTGCCGCTACGGCAGACGATGCGCATCCTCCTGGTTGAGGACCACGAAGATACGAAACGATCGCTTACGAATTTGCTGCGGCGGCGCGGTTATCATGTGCAGTCGGCTGGCGATCTTCAATCGGCGCTCGATCTAAGCACGAAGGAGGAGTTTGATGTACTCATTAGCGACCTCGGTTTGCCTGACGGCAGCGGAGTCGATTTGATGCGCGTGCTGAACTCCCAGCGTCCGGTCTTCGGAATTGCCCTGACTGGTTTCGGGATGGAAGACGATATTCGCAAAAGTTACGAAGCGGGTTTCAAGCATCATCTGGTGAAACCGATCGATTTAAACAAGCTCGATTCCTTCATTCAGGAGAGCGCGGCAGCGCTGCTGCCGCGGGTAACTGCAATTCGCTAGATCACGCGGTTTCGAGCGCACCGGAGCACCCGGCTCCTGCGCGCCAAAGACCTTCGGCGGCGAGCTGTGTTTCCGCAGAAAGATCAGGCGATCAATTAACAATCGTCGAAGGCGGCCGAGGTCCGCCACCCGGTACGACAAGACAGATCAGGCTACCGCATGCGCTCTCAGGTGAATCAGTCCTTAGTGCGACTGCGTAAGCCAGCCGCCTGTTGCCTGAATCGGTGTTGGATCAGCGCCTACGTTCACCCACGCGACAAGGGCACGGCGTTGAGATTCGCTGCTCTTTTCGTCCAGATTAAATTCGGCGCGCAACGGCGAACGGTGCAGTCTCGACTCATGATGCACCAGCGCCACAAAATCGTGGGTGAGTTTGCGACCGGCGTTCTCACCGCGCGCAACATCGGATGTTACTCCAAAGCCGAGTAGGGCGACGTGCGCGGTTGCATCTCCCGTCATTGGTTTTGTCGAGATAAACGCGATAACAAAATTCCTGGCGTCATTTTGTGAAACCGTTAGCACGCCAGGTGTTTCGTTCGATTCGCGCGAGAGCGTGTCCGCGCCTGACCATTGCCATTCACGTCCGTTTAGAACGAACTCCGGAGTGTAGACAGTGTCAGCCCTCCAGGCCGACGCGTAGGTGTGCTGCCGCTGCGTAAACTCGACAGAGGCGAGTCGATCTTTCCAGCCCAGGTTGTCCCAGTAGTTTACGTGAAGTGCGATTGGGACGAATGTTTTCCAAAGCGCCGGATTCGTGGCGAGTTTTGAAAATGTTCGCTCGGCTGGCGGACAACTGCTGCACCCTTCCGAGGTGAAGAGTTCGACCAGCGCAACGCGTTTTTCGCCGCTGTGAAACCGCAGCTGATCCGCACATGTGTTGTCGAACACCATGCAAACCGCGGCGAGCACGAGGATTATTCGCCACATGCTTTGATTTCTTAGCATAGGAAGAAGCTCTGTTGGTTATTTTTTCTTTGCGGTTTTTTGTAAATCCGGGATCCGGATGAGACCGTGCAGCATTCAATCCATTCATACCGAATTGGCAAAATTATATTCCCAGAAAGTGATCCCCGCACGGTGTGCTCCGCCGATCTCTGTGGAGTGAGGTTCGATCGACCTGGCCCAAATCGCGAAAGCAAGAGACACCTATCGCGGCAGCGGTGAGGCGTAATCCCCAAAGAAAAAGAATGAGCGCCGACAAAGCCGCTGTGCACTCCCATCCGTACCTGGATATCCGGATGATCCTTTAAGGTCCTGCTAATTTCGAGCGCACAGCGCACCGGCTCTTCCAGATTGCGAAAAAAAAGCAGGGCCATCCCGTCTCCCTTCGGCACTCGATTGAGCTTGCCGCTGGCTTCCGCCGATCGAAAACATTCCGTGCCTCGTACGATCTGATTTAATTCCTGGAGAGGTTCAATCTGCTCGTTCACGAGCAGTTTTGAATAACCGACAACATCGA
>DASXNN010000138.1:0-71407 GCA_036495045.1 Candidatus Udaeobacter sp. | reverse complement strand
TTGGGTGGCGCCCGTCAGGAAGATGTAGTCGTGGTCACCAAAATCGGCTGCAAGATTCTTTCGCGCTTTCCAAAGCAACTGGCGATTTAAGGCGGATGGGCCGCTCCGTCGAGCGACGCTAAATAAACGCGGATTTGCCGCCTAAACTTAGCATCGGGCCGGCTGGTCGATCCACCAATGAACGAAGTGCGCGGTTGCGCGTCTAAGTTTCCTAGACACACTTAAGAGAGGCATGTTTTATCCTTACGGATTCGGTTTTGGATCTCATTGGCTCCTTTATATTGGGGTGCCGCTGATTATTGGGATTTGGGCCCAAATTCGGGTGAGCAGTGCATTCCGGAAATGGGGCGAGGTGCGCGCGAGCTCGAATATCACCGGCGCGGAATGCGCGCGTGAAATCCTCGAAGCAGCGCAAATTCACGATGTCGATGTTGTCGAGACGAACGATTTTCTCGGCGATCATTACGATCCGACGAGTAAGAAGCTTTGCCTCTCGAGCAATGTTTATAACACGCCTTCGGTCGCTGCGCTTGGCATCGCCGCGCATGAAACCGGGCACGCCATTCAGCACGCCAAAGCGTACGCACCACTTAAGGCGCGAATGGCGATTGTGCCGGTCACAATGATTGCGTCGCAAATGCTGCCATTTGTAATTTTTGGCGGACTGTTTTTCCGCATTACCGGGTTGATTACGCTCGGCATTTATTGCTATCTGATTCTGCTCGTCTTTCAGCTCATCACGCTGCCGGTGGAGTTTGACGCCTCACGGCGTGCGAAAATCATTCTACAACAGATGGGCATCGTGCAGCCCGGCGGCGAAGTCGCCGGAGTAAACAAAGTTCTGAATGCCGCGGCGCTCACCTATGTAGCGGCGTTCATCGCCGCGCTGGGTAACCTTCTCTGGTTGCTTTCCATGCGCGATCGCCGCTGATTAATTCGCGCGGCCACTTGAAAAAGATGAATCCATCCATCGCTTTGCCTGCTCGCCGGATTTCCGATTTATTATCGTCCGGTCTTGGTGCTCGTGCTAAATCTAAACGGGACGCGATGGAGCAGCCAAAAACGGACGAAGATCACCAGATGGTGGCGCGCACGCAATCGGGAGATGCGACCGCGTTCGATCAGCTCGTCATCAAGTACACGCCGCGTCTTTACGGTCTGGTTTACAACATGACGTCCAACCACGAAGACACCAACGATCTGTTGCAGGACATTTTTTCCAAAGCTTACAAAGCGATCCGCGGATTCCGCGGCAAGTCTTCTTTTTACACTTGGATTCATTCGATCGCGGTAAACATGACACTGAATTTTCTGAAAAAACGCGGCCGCCGTTTTCATCTCAGCCTAGACGATGTCGATACTAGCATCCAAAACGACAGAGAGTTTCTCGAACTCACCGCAACGAGCAGCCCGGTGCGAGAGGCAGACCTTTCCGAACTGCAGCGAAGATTGAACGAGGCCATGATGAAATTGTCTGATGAACACAGAGCCGTGGTCACCATGTTCCATATTCAAGGGATGCCCCACTCGGAGATCAGTAAAATCTTGCGTGTTTCGGAGGGAACGGTACGTTCGAGACTCTTTTACGCGAATCGGCAACTGCAAAATTATCTGGACGAATTCAGAAAAAACCCCGTTGGTTAACCCGCGCTGAAATGGACGACTTTGACAACAACGAAATCGGCAATCTACTTCGACTGAAACGGTACGAGCAACCGCCGCCTGGTTACTTCGAAAATTTTCTGCACGAGTTTCACCGCCGGCAGCGTGATGAACTGCTCCGTGAACCGCTCTGGCGGATACTTCTGCAGCGTACTCAGGACTTCATATTCCGCTTGGATGTTCGTTCGCTCACCTCCTACCCAGCGGCCATCGCCGCGGTCCTGGTGTGCGCCGCGGTCATTTCGCTGAAGATTTATCAGGAACCGGGGACCGCCAATGTCGTCGCTCTCCAGAGCGCGCCGGCATTATCCACAGCAGTGAATGCCGAGGGAGAATGGACGCTTGCATCTCCGGCGACGACGCGGATCTTCAGGGCGCAGCCGCTTCGCAGTTTGAATGAAAGCGCCGACACTCACCGGGCCGCCATCCCGCCGCGATACGTGCTCGATAGCGTTCCCGTGAGTTATGAGCCGACTTTCAGATTTTAATCGCGCGCCGGAATTTCGTTTCCGGTTTCGTTTTTTGCCGCTCTTCCGGCTCGCGCTCGGACTGAGTTTCTTGGCGACGATTTCCCTCGTTTGCGCCCAAGAAGAATCCGCTACGGCGATCAGCCACGTTAAGGAGGTTTTCGAGCGGGCCGCCAAAGCTGTGGTTAAGATTCACGGTGTTGACGAGCACTGCGAAATTTCGGGCACCGGATTTTTTATCGATCCTACGGGAACCCTTTACACTGCGTATACGGTCGGAGGTGAAGCGGGAAATTTTACGATCGACTTCAACGGCAAAAGATATCCCGCACGCCAGGTTTTGGCTGATATCCGCAGTGGCATGGCCATATTAAAAACAGATGTCGCAACGCCCGCCCTGCCGATCGGAAAATCCGAGGAGCTGGAAGTAGCAACCCCTGTTGTCGCGATCGGCTATCCGCTGGATTTGCCGGAAACGCCAAATTTCGGGATGATCGCAGGATTTGATCGGAAATATCTCGGCCGCTATTTTTCGACTACTCATCTGCGGGTCAATCTGCCTACACAGCGAGGAGAAGCCGGCGCGCCGCTCTTGAACATGAAAGGGGAGGTCGTGGGTATTTTGGTCAGCAGTCTTGAAAACAATTCGGCCTGCTACGCCGTACCAATTGAAGCGGCCGAGAAAATCCGGAGCGATTACGTTCGTTTCGGAGAGGCCAGGCACGGTTGGGTGGGGATTAATGTTTCGGAGGCTGCCAAACAGGTGGAAGGCTCCCGCGCGGAGATGACGCAGATTATGGACGGCACGCCCGCCGCCGGTTCCGGAATCAAGCCTGGCGACATTCTCTTACAGGTGGGACGAAAAAAAGTCCATGAACCAGAAGACGTCTTGGATGCCTCGTTCTTCATCACCGCCGGCGACACCGTGCCGATTACGGTGATGCGCGGAAATGAAAAGCTGACTTTTAATATCCAGGCCGAACTGCATCCGGCTAGCCAGCGTCCACCCTTGATCGCCTCGCCGACAAATCAGGCGGTTCCACTCAAGCTCGATTCCGAAGTACAGCGCACGCCTTGACGTTCAGGAGTACGTCAGCGCGCCAGGATTTTCCGAAATTCCATCTCGTTGAGAATGCGAATGCCAAGTTGTTTCGCTTTATCGAGTTTGCTACCGGCCTCTTTCCCCGCGACCACGTAATCGGTTTTCTTGCTCACACTGCTGCTAACATGGGCGCCAAGCGTTTCGATCTTTGCGGTCGCTTCTTCGCGAGTCATTGATGGTAGTGTGCCAGTAAGCACAAAAGTTTTCCCAGCCAGCGGCAGCTCCGCCGCTTTCTTCGCCGAAATTTTTTCGCTCTTGGGAGAAATGCCGAGGTGTTTCAACCGGCGCAGAACTTTATTGCCGGTATCGGATTCAAAAAAACTGAGGATGCTTCTCGCCACGACCGGCCCGACTTCTGTGACAATTCCGTGATCTTTTCCGTTTTTACTCTTCGATGGTTCGGCGAAACCAGCGCCAATCAGCCGCTGGGCGATTTCTTTCGTTTCTGTTTTTTGCTCCCGTTTCTCGTGATAATGCAGAACGTCCCGAAGCAATTGGGACTGCGCCACGTCGTGGATGTTGTCGTGGAAACGCGCGAGTTGTGTTGCGGTTGTTTTGCCAACGTCGGGAATAGCAAGAGCAAAAAGCCAGCGCGAGAGCGGCAAATTACGCGCGCGCTCAATCGCGTTGAGTGCCTTGGTCGCATTTTTCTCGCCAAAGATTCGCGGCGCGTCCTCGCTGCCGAGGTTCAACTTCGCTAATTGCTCGATTTTCAATTCAAACAAATCGAGTGGCTCGCGCACCAGGCCACGTTCGACCAATTTGTCGGCGACGATTCCGCCTACAGCTTCAATATCGAGCGCCCCGCGCCCCGCGAAAAATTCCACTCGCCTTGTCGTTTGCGCCGGGCACTGAATATTTTCGCAGCGCCAGGCCACAAATTGCGGATCGCGCCTGACCGGACCACCGCACACGGGGCAATTACCGTGAATGTGTTCGAAGAAATCGAAGGGCTTTGCGCTGCGCGGCCGTTTTGATTTTACAATTTCGACGACAGCGGGAATCACTTCGCCGGCTTTTTCGATCACCACGGTGTCACCGATGCGGATGTCCTTGCGTTTGATTTCATCCTCGTTGTGCAAGGTCGCACGCGAAACCCTGCTGCCGCTCACCGTCACCGGCTCGAGCACTGCCACAGGCGTGAGAATTCCAGTGCGCCCGACCTGAACGGTGATGTCCATCAAGTGGGTCTCGACGCGTTCGGCCGCATATTTGTATGCGATCGCCCAGCGCGGCGATTTGGCGGTGAAGCCGAGCCGCTCGCGTTGCTCAAACTCATCGACTTTCACCACGGCGCCATCGGTTTGATATGCAAAATCGGTTCGAATTTTGTCCAGCTCGCGGATCGCGTTCAGAATTTCCTCGACCGAATCGGCCAGCCACCAGCGTTCGTTCGTGGGTAATCCAAGCTTTTTGAACAAAGGAAAAATTTCCGAGTGAAGATCGATATCTACGCCTTCAGTCGCGCCGGTTCCGTAAAACACAATTCCAAGCGGCCGCTGCGCCACAATTTTCGGATCGAGATGTTTAAGGGAGCCAGCGGCTGCGTTTCGCGGGTTTGCAAACAACGGTAAAGCGGCCGCACTTCGTTCTTGGTTCAATTTTTCGAAGCCGCGCTTGTCCATGTAAACCTCGCCGCGCGCTTCGAAAATTTTCGGGGCGCCCCGCAACTGCTCCGGCACCGATCGAATGGTGCGAACATTTTGAGTGATGTCGTCGCCGAGCGCTCCATCCCCACGCGTGGCCGCGTATCGCAGTTTTCCATTTTCGTAGAGGAGCGAAACGGCCACGCCGTCCACTTTTGGCTCGATCACGACCGGAATCTTTTCCTCAGGCAAAAGGCGAGTGATGCGCCGATGAAAATTGGCGACTTCCTTCTCCGAATAAGTGTTGTCGAGACTGAGCATCGGTAACCGATGCTGGATTTGAGCGAAGGCCTCGAGGGACTTGCCACCGACGCGCTGGGTTGGCGAATCGGGTGCAACAAACCGCGGAAATCTGGCTTCAAGATCGACAAGTTCCCGGTAGAGCCGGTCGTATTCACGGTCGCTAATTACCGGCGCGGCTTCTTCATAATAATGGCGGTCGTGCTCTTTGATTTCGCGGCGCAACTCTTCAATTCGTTTGCGCGGCGAAGCCTTGGTTTCTGGCATGAAGTATGATACAAACGGTTGTAGCGGCGGTCTATGACCGTCATATTTTTTGGCAGGAAATATTGCGACAGTCGCAGACGGCGGTTAAAAAACGGCCATTGTAGGTAAGCGTTCCGCTTGCTTCCCGCCAAAAACAATTCTCGCGGTGGGCGAAACGCCTGTCCTACAATTTGGATTGTGAATCCCGGCGAGAAGATCCTGGGCGTGGAAGGCGGCGGGACCAAAACCGCCTGGGTTTTGGTCGAGCGAACTGTAGCCGAACTCGGCGAAGCTAGCGCACAATTGCGCATCCTCGATCAAGGAAAGCTGCCGCCGTCAAACTTTCGGTTGGAAATGCCGGATCGCTTGAAAGCGATCTTCCGCGAACTTCCGAGCGTGATCGATCGTGCCGGGATCTTTCTTGCCGGCTGCGGAACCACCGAAGATCGACAATCGCTTTCGCGGCTCTGCACGGAAATCTGGCCAAACGCCAAAATTGTCACCGGCAGCGATCGGGAATCAGGCTTGGCGGCTGCTCTCGGCCATGGCGACGGGATCGTGGTCAGTGCAGGAACCGGTTCCTCGGTTACTGGGCGGCGCGGCGACAAAGTCGAAAAAGCCGGCGGCTGGGGACACATTCTCGGCGACACCGGTGGCGGTTATTTTCTTTCTGTTCAAGCCTTGCGCCTCATCTTGCGTCAATACGATTTGCACCGTGGTGAAATGCAATTCACCGCGAAAATCTTGCACGCGCTTTCGCTTAATAATCTCGATGAACTCGTTCGCTGGGCGCAGACCGCCGACAAAATGGAGATCGCGATGCTCACGTCAGTTGTTTTTGAAGCCGGCGCCAGCGGCGATACGCGCGTAATGGAGATCATCGAAAAGGGTGCCCAGGTTTTAAGCGAGTACACAGAGGCGGTTGCGTCCCGGCTCCATCTGCTTGCGCCTAAGGTTATGCTGCTTGGCGGGCTTTTTCATCGCGACTCAATCTACACCCACGCATTTCGGCGTAGACTGAAGAAGAATCTTCCAGATGCCCGCGTGGCAACTGCGGAGCGCGGCCCCGAATTCGGCGCGGCATGGCTCGCGGCAGAAATAAGCGATCACGCCATTTTTCAATCGAAGCTTGCGGAAAACGAAATCGACAATCTGGCGGACGCGCTCACCGAGCAGCGCAATCCGCGCTCGGAGAATCTGGAAAAGCTGAGTGCGCGCGAGCTGGTTGAACTCTTTGTCGACGAGGAAAAATTTGTCCACGGCGCGTTGCGAGAAGCGACTGTCGACCTCGCTCGAGCGATTGAAATCATCGCTGCAGCCCTCCACGATGGCGGCCGCTTGTTTTATGTTGGCGCTGGGAGCAGCGGACGCATCGGGGTTCTCGATGCGAGTGAAATTCCGCCAACATTTGGCGCATCGCCCGAGCTGGTTCAAGCACTCATCGCCGGCGGCGCGACCGCCCTTCATCGCAGCGTCGAAGGCGAAGAGGACGAGCAAAGCACCGGGGCGCTGGCCCTGAATGCGCGCGGAATTAAACGTACGGATGTTGTCGTTGGGATCACGGCTAGCGGCCGGACGCCTTTTGTGGTCGGCGCGCTTGCGCGCGCGAAGTCGATAGGTGCAAAGGCTGTTCTGCTCACGTGCAATCCAGCGAGTTTACAAACTGGAGTTGCCGATCTTGTAATCAATCTCGCTGTTGGACCTGAAATTCTGACCGGCTCGACAAGATTGAAAGCGGGTACGGCGACGAAAGTAGCGCTCAACATTATCAGCACGGGCGCAATGGTGGCGCTGGGCAAAGTGCGCGGAAACTTGATGATTGATCTGCACGCGTCGAATTCGAAACTGCGCGATCGTGCAACGCGCTTGGTGGCCCAATTGTCAGGATCGGATTACGCTTCGGCGCGCCAACAACTTGAAATGAACGGATGGGATTTGCGCGCGGTCGTGGACAAGATTGACAAAATAAAATGAATTCGATAAGCGCAGAAACGCGGCGTAACTCGAAATTAGGATAAAAAGCTCAACCGAAAGAATCTCTATGCTCTGGACAATCTTTGTGATCTTGCTTGTGCTTTGGTTGCTTGGACTGGTCAGCTCCTACACCTTGGGTGGATTCATTCACATCCTGCTCGTGCTTGCCATTGTAGTGCTGATTATCAATCTGATTCAAGGCCGGCGTCCGTTGTAACCTTGCACCGATGAAACCTGCCGGCATCGTCGGCGTCATTCTTATCGTCGTCGGCATCATCGCCTTTGCCTACGGCGGTTTTACGTATACGACACGCGAAAAAGTAATCGATGCCGGGCCGCTGCAAGTGAATGCGGACAAAGAGCACCACGTCCCATTTTCACCTCTGCTCGGCGGTATTTGTCTCGTTGGTGGGATCGTCCTGGTGATAGTAGGCAGCCGAAAAAGCTGATTTGCCTAACCGTTGCCTGCTTTGAGCACGGCAAAAGTTTTGCTCCCTTTGCGATCGAGGTAAAGAAGGACGCCGCGTTTCGGATCGGCTTTGGTCAGCGCTTCGCGAAATGATCGCACATTGGTAACCGGTTTGCCGTCCACTTCAGTAATGATGTCCTCGCGCTGGATGTCTTGCTGGGCGGCGAGGCTGTTGTCCGCAACATCAGTGACGATGACGCCTTGCTGAACACCGAGGTGAAGGCGTTCAGCAACTTCTTTGGTTAACTCCTGCACCTGCAATCCAAATTTTCCGGCGTCTTCTTGCTTCGGTTCACCAGGCTGGATCCGCTCATTTGAAGCCCGTGTGACCTCGTCAGGCAATTCACCGGTCTTGACCGGGACTTTAATCGTCTGCCCCTTGCGCCAAACCGTCAGCTCCACATTTTGGCCGATCTTCTTTTTCAAAATTTCGTGCTGGAGCTGCGAGTCGGTGTCGACCGATGTTCCATCGACCTGGATAATTACATCGAAGGGCCGCAAATCACTTTTGTAAGCGGGCGCGTCGGCTTCAATTGTGCGTACGACTACACCCTTGTCCGTGCCCTTGAACAAATCGCGGATTGACGGATCGTCGCCGAGCGTCTCGATGCGAATTCCGAGCCAGGGCCGCACGATTTTGTGACCGGCGATAAGCTCAGCGCCGATTTCCTTTGCCATGTTGATTGGGATAGCGAAACCCAGGCCACGGTTCATCCCGTTAATGAGGGTATTCATGCCGATCACTTTGCCGTCGATGTCGCAGAGTGGACCGCCGCTGTTGCCGGGATTAATCGAGGCGTCGGTCTGCAAATAGTCCGAGATGGAGTAGCCGTCACCGGCCAGCAATTTGTTCCGGCCTTTGCCGCTCACTACCCCATAGGTAAACGTGTAATCGAGCTTGAAGGGCGCGCCGATCGCGAACGCAAATTGGCCTACGCGTGCGCTATCGCTGTTACCGAGCTGAACGATCGGCAAATCTTTTGCGTCGATTTTAATTACGGCGATATCGGTCTTCTTATCAGCGCCCACCACCCGGGCCGGAAAATCTCGGCCATCTCTCAATTTCACTTCGATTTTATCCGCGCCCTCGACCACGTGAAAGTTTGTAAAGATATAGCCGTCCGGCCGAACGATAAAACCGGAGCCTTCGGTTTGGATCGGCTGGGATCCATTTGGATTGCCCTGATTGTTTTCGTCAGGCGGCCCTTGGAAGAACAGATCGTCGAAAGGCGAACTCTCGCTGCCGTCATTTTTTTTCGAGATCTCAATAATGACGACGCTTGGCGCGACGATCTCGAAGACCTTCGCGAACGCGTTGTTTAGTTGATGAACGACATCCTTGCCCGCTTCGGCAGCTGCGGCGGGAACGGTGGGGGTTGGAACGACCTCTGGTTGCGCTGCAAACGATGTACTAATTGTCGCGCATAGAATCAAAATGGATAAACGCATGAGTTGCAACTTGGACAGCATTGAACATGCAATGTTCAACTGGACCCGTCCAATCCCCGCTTGTGTGAAGGTGGGATCGCATTCCGATCCATTCCGTTTTAAAACACGGGACGAACGGTGTATATTTCGCGACTGGCTACTGTCTATGCGTCCATCCACGAGACGAGCTCTCTTGCAAGGCGGATTCGTGCTCTTGATACTGCTGTGGGCGACAGCGATCGCGCCCGAACCCGGTTCACGCATCTCGATGACGCCGGCCGATTTGGTTCGCGCCGTTACGATTGATCGGGGATCTCTGATTAACCTGTGCCTGATCGAAAATGTCGATCCAAACGGGCGCGACGCGCAAGGCCGGACGCCATTACTGATCGCCGCGAAACGGCTGAATTGGAATCTGGCGCGGCGACTCATCCATGCTGGAGCGCTCGTTGACCTGGCTGATGAAACCGGTTTCACGCCGCTGATGGCAGCGGCAATGCACGGCAACCTCGACATGTTCCGTTTGCTGCTGGCCCAGTCGGCCAATCTCCACGCCGAAACGCCTTGCACGGACGGACGCGATCTTTTGGGAATGGCCCTCGCCGGCGGCAACACTGAAATCGTGAAAACCGTGACAGAGCGGTTACCGCTGATGCCGCAATGGGCAACCAGTACGCAGCGCGCGCTGAAGGCGGCGCTGCTGGCGGACAATAGAGATCAAATCCGGCTGCTGCTTGGCAAACATGCCGCGCCTCCTGCGCCGGAAGGAAAAAAAGTGCCCCTCCTTGCTTATGCCATCGCCAACACAGACGCGTCCCTTTTTGACACTCTGCTGGCTTGTGGAGCCGATCCTAACACTGTTCTTCCCTCCCATTGCGACAAGGATTTTCTAGCGCTGCTGTCAGCAAAGGCGCTTCGCAGCTATGTAGAAGAAGACAGGAACCTTACCGCCGTGATGCTTGCCGCAGGGCTTGGACAGGACGACTACCTGCGTGCTCTGCTCGATGCAGGTGCTAACCGGAACCGACTGACGAGCCGGGACAAGATGTCTGCGTTGGATATTGCCGCGGAGACGGGTCATTGGCGCGCCGCACAAATTCTTCTCGGCGGTGGACCATCACCGGATCAACTGCGCCTCGAAATTTCGCTCGCTTTGCAGCGAGTCGCCCTCTTTAAGAACGGCGTGCCGGTATATCGCACGCAATGTTCGACTGGCCGATCAGGTTATTCGACGAAAAGGGGCGAATTTGTGATCACCAACAAGGAACGGAACCATCGTTCCACGATTTATAAAGTGGACATGCCCTACTTCATGCGCCTCAGCTGTCTCGATTTTGGAATGCATGCCGGGGTTGTGCCCAATTATCCAGCATCACACGGTTGCATTCGGCTGCCTCCAGAGGCCGCGCGCAAGTTCTTTTCCGAGATCCCGATTGGCACGCTCGTGACCGTGCAGTAAGTCCCGGCACGCATCGCCGGTTTTCGGTCGCACCCCGCGTGCGAAGGTGTTGAGGCTGCGCAGCATGACGTTCGTGGCGCACTTTTCGGTGCCTCCGTTGACACGATTGTTAACGACCTTAACGTTTTTTCGCAACTCAAAATGATCACTTTTGCGGTAGAAAAGGGCAATGGGAAAGAGTTCGTCTCGCATGTGCCGGGCTATTGGCCAGAGGTCGCGCCCGAACTGTGGAACGACTGGAAATGGCAGCTCAAAAATCGGGTCACATCGCTCGCTCAACTCGAGCAACATGTCGATCTTAGCGACGAAGAACGCAGCGGCGTTTTGCTTTCCGGCGACAAACTCGCGCTCGCGGTCACGCCGCACTTTTTTAATCTGGTTCCCCGCGAAAAAGATCCGGACGATCCAATCCGGCGTCAGGTCATTCCCCGGATCGAGGAGACTTGGACGTCGCCCTACGACATGGCCGATCCGTGCGGCGAAGATTCGCACATGCCGGTGCCCGGTCTGGTGCATCGGTATCCAGACCGCGTGCTGTTTCTCGTGACGGATCGTTGCGCAAGTTACTGTCGATATTGCACCCGCAGCCGCGTGGTGAGCGGTGTGGGCGAACAGGAACTGCACACCGATTTCGAAGAAGCGTTCCGTTATCTCGAACAACATACCGAAGTGCGCGATGTGCTCTTGAGTGGCGGCGACGCATTGATTTTCAGTGACGATAAACTGGAAAAATTGCTGAGCCGATTGCGCGCAATTCCGCACATTGAGTTTCTCCGTATTGGCACGCGCGTTCCAATTTTTCTGCCGCAACGGATCACGGCCAATCTTTGCGCGATGCTCGCGAAACATCATCCGCTTTGGATGAGCGTGCACGTGAATCATCCCCGCGAGCTGACCATCGAGGTAAAGCAAGCGCTCGAACGCCTCGCCAATGCCGGCATCCCGCTCGGGAACCAAAGCGTGTTGTTAGCAGGCGTGAACGACGATCTCGAAACGATGAAAACGCTCGTGCACAAACTGCTCAGGTGTCGCGTGCGACCGTACTACATTTACCAATGCGACTTGATCAACGGCTCATCGCATCTGCGCACCTCAGTCGCGAAAGGCATCGAGATCATCGAAGGCCTGCGTGGACACACGACCGGTTACGCCGTCCCGCAATTCGTCATCGACGCGCCCGGCGGCGGCGGCAAGGTGCCAATCAATCCCGGTTACATCCTCTACCACGACAACGAAAAGATCGTCATCCGCAATTACGAAGGAAAAATCTTCGAATATCCCGAAACTGGAAATGAAAACGTGCAGTTCGCCCCGCAGCGCGAGTATCACGACGAATATCTGTACTCGTAGACAAGAGGCATAGGGGCCGCGCGAAGGCGTCTCGCATTACGTTAGTTCAGACGTGGCATTACTGTAAGTGCGCCTGGGTCCCGTCAAATCGATTCGATCGTCGATCTTCGAACGCAACCTCGCCGCTGATCACTGTCATCTCAGCACGCGTCTTGAGAATTTCCGGGTCGGGAATTTTCATGATGTCCCTCGAGAGGACGGTGAAATCGGCCAGTTTCCCAACTTCGATTGAGCCTTTGTCGTTTTCTTCAAACGCAGCGTAAGCAGGCCAGATAGTAAACATTTTCAATGCCTGCTCGCGGGAGACGGCTTGCTCGTGGTGCCAGCCTTCGCCGGAAAATCCTCTGACGCTTTTGCGAGAAATCGCTGCGTAAAATTCGATCATCGGTTCGCCGCGCTCGACCGGCGCGTCGGATCCACCGGGGACGATGCAGCCGGATTTCAAAAAACTTTGCCACGCATAAGCGTTTGCAAGGCGGTTCATTCCGAGCCGCGCCGGCGCGAAAAACAAATCACTGATCGCATGCGACGGTTGCATCGACGGGATCACGCCGAGTGTGGCGAACCGCGGCAGGTCGGCAGGATCGACAATCTGAGCATGCTCGACACGCCAGCGGGGTTCGCGGATTTTTCTTTGCTCAGGCAGCACCGCGTTAAAGGCCTGCTCGTAAAGATCGAGAATCACGCGGTTCGCGCGATCGCCAATCGCGTGCGTCTCGACTTGAATGCCACGGCGCAAGGCTTCCTCGAACATCGGTTTCAGCTCCTCGGGTTTTTCGGTGAGATAACCGGAGGTTTCGGGCGCGTCACTGTATGGTTTCAGCAACGCCGCGCCGCGCGAGCCGAGCGCGCCGTCAAAGATCACTTTGAGCGTGCGTTGCGTGAAGTGGTGATCGTAATTGTTGATGGCCGCTCCCTCTTTCAAAAATCTCTGCGCATCTTCCCCCGGCCCATAAACCGCGTTGATAAAGCGCAGTTTTACTTTTCCCTCGTTGAAACATTTTCGAATTATTTTGATGTCGTCTGCATAGCTGCCGGCATTTTGAATTTCGCACCAGCCGAGTTGGATCTCGCGATTCACTCCGAGAAGGAACGCCTGTTCGCGCTCAGTTTCAGTCGGCTTCGGAATATTCTTCGCCACCAAATCCTGCGCGCTATCGAGCAACATTCCGGTCGGTTCGCCGGTCGCCTTGTCTTTTAAAATTTCGCCACCGAAAGGATTTGGCGTGTTCTTGTCGATCTTCGCAATCTTCAGCGCCGAGCTGTTCGCGATTGCGGCGTGACCGTCGGCACGGGTGAGAAATACGGGATTGTCGGGTGCGATTGAATCGAGATCCTGCTGCGTTGGAAACCGTGGCGGTTTCCAAAATGTTTCGATCCAGCCGCGACCGGTGATCCATTTGCCGGGAGAAGTTTGCGTGACGCGCGCTTTCACTTTAGCGAGAAAATCTTCGCGCGCGTTTGTCCCTTCGAGATTCAAATTCATCTCGCGCTCGCCAATTCCGAAAATGTGGCAATGCGAATCGGTCAGGCCAGGCACAACCGTTTTGCCGCCCAAATCGACAATGTGTGTTTCATTGCCGCGAAAGTTCTTCGCGTCTTCGTTCGAGCCGACGAAGACGATCCGCTGACCTTTAACGGCGACCGCTTCGGCGTGCCGCTGGCGCTCGGTTCCGGTATGCATGTTCCCGTTGACGAAAATGAGATTGGCTTCGTCAACGGCATTCACGGTTTGAAGTAAAAATGAGGAAAAAAGGAGAATTCTGCGCAACGTGCCATGAGAAATCTGCGCTTTCACTTGACGCTTTGGCGAAGTTTTGACGTTATCAGGTCCGTAATTCCGCGGCTTTCCGTATCGAAAGGGGAGCCGCCGCCCAAATCTTAATGAGCCAAATGTCGACGCACGAATTTTCTTTGCCAATGCAACCTCGATTCATAGAATTTCCCTGGCTGTTCCCCGGCAATCAACCTCAACATTTCCGGCGTTTGAACGAAGCACATCCTGACCTCAAATTTGATTCGCCTTTAGTTTGGCGACCCCCGGTCTGCGCGGCCTGCCTCGGGTAATATTCATGGCGAATTTCTTTCCACGCTGGACGAACTGGTTGCCGCTCAAGATCGTAGTCTGCGGCGTCGTGCTCGCGTGTGGATTGACTGGCGCCACATGGTATTACGGCACGCCAAAATACACCAAAGTAGGATATCAACCGATCCAACCGGTGCCGTTTCCGCATGACATTCACGTGTCGCAGTTGGGTATGGATTGCCGGTATTGTCACAGCTTCGTGGAGACGGCGGCGCAATCGAACGTTCCCAACACCCAGACCTGCATGAATTGCCACACCCAGGTGCAGAAAGATAACCCGAAGCTGGAGCCAGTGCGCGCGAGCTGGAAGACGGGCGATCCGATCGACTGGGTGTGGATCCATCGCACGGTCGATTATGTTTATTACAATCACGCGGCACATGTGAACCGGGGCATCAGTTGTTTCAGTTGCCACGGTCCGGTCAATCACATGCCGGTGGTGTATATGGCCAAGCCGCACAGCATGGCGTGGTGCCTGGAATGCCATCGCCATCCCGAAAATTTCTTGCGGCCGGAAGACCAGGTATTCAATCTCGATTGGAAACCGGACGACGTGAAACCGGCGGAATTTGTCGCGAAATATGGTCAGCCAAAGGAGGCGCGCGAAGATTTTTCGAAGAAGAAGACGCTCACTCAAGCTGAGATTGGCCAGACGCTGAAAGAGCGCTGGAATATTACTCCGACACAGAATTGTCAGGGGTGCCACCGATGAAACGCATATTCCACCATCCGCCCGAGCCGCTGCACGGAAAGCATTACTGGCGCGGCTTGGGTGAGTTGGACGACACGCCAGAATTTCGCCAATGGCTGGAACGCGAATTTCCCCCCGGCGCGGCGGAGTTGAATGGCGACGAATGGTCGCGACGCGATTTCGTAAAGTTAATGGGCGCGTCGATGGCGTTGGCCGGAATTGGCCTAACGAGCTGTCGTCGCCCAGAACTGCATCTGGTTCCCTTCACCAAGAATGTCGAATGGACCATTCCCGGAAAATTTCTCTACTACGCCACTGCGATGCCGCGCCGCACCGGAGGAATTCCGCTCATCGCCACAACCGTTGATGGGCGCCCGATCAAACTCGAAGGCAATCCGTTGCACCCGGCCAGCGCGGGCGCGACGGACACTTTCGTTCAGGCCTCAGTTCTGGACCTTTACGATCCGACGCGGTCGCGACGCTTCGTTCACAAAGGCAAAACGAGCAATCGCGCAGCATTCGAAGCTTATCTCGCGGAACTTCGCAAGAAGATCCTGGCACAAAAGGGCGACGGTCTCGCATTCCTGGTCGAGGAAACGGGTTCGCCAACCCGAGAGCGTTTGCGAGCGGAACTGGAGAAAATGTTTCCGCGCCTGCGTTGGGTCGTTTACGAACCACTGCTGAGCGAGGCGCAAAGCTTTGCCACGGAATTGAGTTTTGGTAGTAATCGGTGCTTGGTGCCCAAGCTCGAGCGTGCGGATGTGATCCTGGCGCTCGACAGCGATTTTCTCGATTGCGGACAAGGCAATCTCGAATCGGTGCGCGCCTTCAGTTCGCGCCGGCGTGTGCGCGCAGCACAAGACACGATGAACCGCCTTTACGTGGTCGAGAATCGTTTCACACTCACCGGCGCGATGGCGGACCATCGTCTCCGCTGCCCCGTGAGCCAAATCCCGGCGTTCGCGTATGCGCTGGCGGGAAAAATTCTGGCTGCGACAAAAGACGCCAACCTCGGCTCCGTTATCGGGACGCTTACACCCCCGGTAGGCGCGGCAACTTTCGACCAGCAATGGTTGAGCGAAGCCGCCAATGATCTTGTGGCGAAACCGGGGGCGAGCCTGGTGTTGGCAGGATCGAACCAGCCGGTAGTCGTGCAACTGATCGTTTATGGCATCAATTCCGCGCTAAAAAATCTCGGTCAGACGCTGGTTCTCCGCGAGTCTCCGCGTAATCCGAGGCGGAACAGCATTCTGACACTGGCGAGGGACATAAACGGCGGACGAATAAAGCAGTTGTTCATCCTTGGAGGCGATCCGGTTTACAACGCGCAACGGGGCTTGGCACAAGATCGAGAGACAAAGCTGCCGCTTGATTGGGTTGATCTGCAAAAAAAGGTGCCGGAGGTCGTGCGACTCGGGTATCACGAGGACGCCACATCGGCGCTCAGCCACTGGCACGTTCCGCTTGCGCATTATCTGGAATCGTGGGGCGACGCGCTGACATCCGGTGGCGATTACTTGTCGATCCAACCAATGATTTTGCCGCTGTTCGGTAGCGTGTCGGAGATCGAGTTGCTTAATGCACTGCTCGGTGGACCAAAAACCGAAGGACCCGAGCTCGTGCAGGAAACGTTCCGAGCGACGAATCCGGCCGGGGATTTTCAAACTGCGTGGTCCCGTTTTCTCCACGACGGCTTTGCTTCGCACATTCAGCCGCGTGATCAGAGTCCCGCATTCAATGCAAATGCAGTTGGGCCCCTAGTTCAAAATTCGTGGAATCTGCCGCCAGCTGCCACACCAGATTCACCGGAGATTGTGCTGGTTGGCAGTTATGCAATGGACGATGGGCGCTACGCCAATAATGGCTGGCTCCAGGAATTGCCGGACCCGATCACGAAGCTGACTTGGGACAACGCCGCGTTAATCGGTCCTAGTTTTGCGAAAAAGCTTGGTGTGCACACCGGCGACCTTGTGCAAATAGCAATCAATGAAAAGAGCGCCGGTGGGACGCCAGTCAAACGCGAGCTGGTCATCGCAGCGCTCGTGTCGCCGGGTCATGCCGACAATTCCATTACGATCCCGCTCGGTTACGGGCGAAAAATGCCAGAGTTTTATGAGCTGCCATACGCGGGCGGCGCTCTGAAGGAAAGACCGGCCATCGCCCAGCAGTCCGGCTTCAATGGTTACTTTCTGCGCACGGCGGCAAATCCATACTTCGCCGTCGCGGGCGGGAAGGGGATTGAGAGTGTGCACGTGACCAAAGTGGGTCGCAGTTATCCGTTCTCGGTCACGCAGGAACATTTTAGCATCGAAGGGCGTGGTCTGGTCCGGGAAGCAACGCTGGAAGGCTATCGCGCCAACAATGACTTCGCGAAGAAAATTCCGGGCGAAGAAGAACTGCCGCATCCCCCGCCGACTATTTACTCGCATCCGCCTCTCGACGCGCCGCAGCAGTGGGGAATGAGCATCGATCTCAATGTTTGTACGGGATGCAGCGCTTGTGTGATCGCGTGCCAGAGCGAGAACAACATTCCCGTCGTAGGCAAATTGCAGGTGGCCCATGGCCGCATCATGCACTGGCTCCGCATCGATCGCTATTACGCCAGTCGGAAATCCTTCAACCAGGACAATGGCGATTGGCCACAGCATCCGGAGATCGTGCATCAACCGATGCCGTGCCAGCATTGCGAGAACGCGCCATGCGAGACCGTTTGCCCTGTAAACGCAACGGTCCACAGCGAGGACGGCCTGAATGTCATGGCTTACAATCGCTGCGTCGGCACGCGCTATTGCTCCAACAACTGTCCGTTCAAGGTACGCCGGTTCAACTATTTCGATTACAACCAGCGGCCGGTCGGCAAGAAGAAAATCGCCGGCGCATTTGGCATCTACGAGGAATATTTCGCGCCGCTCACCACCAAAGGTGCGCCGGACATTATCAAGATGCAGAAAAATCCGAACGTTACCGTGCGCATGCGCGGCGTGATGGAGAAATGCACATTCTGCGTCCAGCGTATCGAGGAAGCAAAAATTGCGGCGCACGCGCGTGCAGGCGCGTCCGCAGACACGCGGATCCCGCGCGATTCCTTTACCACAGCATGTGCACAAGCCTGCCCCACCGGCGCGATTGTCTTTGGCGACGTCAAGGATCCCGAAAGTCGCGTGTCTAAAATGAAAGAACAGGATCGCAATTATCGCTTGCTCGATTACTTGAACGTCGTCGCCCGAACCAGCTATCTAGCGCGCATCCGCAATCCAAATCCAAAGATGCCAGACGCCGAGAACATCGGAGTCGCAAGCCTGGTGGAGAAAATACCGGAATGATGAATTTTCGATTTTCAATTTTCGATTCTCGACTGTCGCAATCGGCACTCTGGAATCAGCAATCGGCAATTTAGTGATGGACGCAGCACCAGCAGCACCGGAAACAATTACAGAAGCGGAGCGACAGATCACCCGCGCACCGCTCGTTCTGAACCGGCGCAATTTCAGCTGGCTCACGGAGCGCATTTCCGGTGTTGTCGAACAACCCGCACCGCGCTGGTGGTGGGTGGCCTTCACCATCACCGCGAGCGCCGCGACGTTCGGTCTCTTTTGTCTTGGTTATCAAATTTCCACGGGTGTCGGCACCTGGGGGAACAACATCCCGGTTGGCTGGGCCTGGGACATCACCAATTTCGTTTTTTGGATCGGTATCGGACATGCAGGCACATTGATCTCCGCCATCTTGTTTTTACTGCGGCAAAAGTGGCGTACATCGATCAATCGCTCAGCGGAAGCGATGACGCTCTTTGCCGTCATTTGCGCCGCGATCTTCCCGGGAGTCCATGTGGGGCGTGTCTGGATGGCGTGGTATCTGGCGCCGATCCCAAACAACTGGGCGATCTGGCCAAACTTCCGCAGCCCGCTGATGTGGGACGTGTTTGCGGTGTCGACGTACTTCACAGTGTCAGTCCTATTTTGGTACACCGGTTTGGTCCCCGATCTGGCGACGCTGCGCGATCGAGCTAGGACAAAAATCAAAAAGTTTCTCTTCGGGATCTTCGCCCTTGGCTGGCGCGGTTCGAACCGGCACTGGCGTCATTACGAAATGGCTTACCTGCTCCTGGCCGGTCTCTCGACCCCGCTCGTTCTCTCTGTGCACAGCGTTGTGTCTTTCGATTTCGCTACGTCGGTCTTGCCTACCTGGCATACCACGATTTTCCCGCCGTACTTCGTGGCCGGCGCGATCTTTGGCGGCTTCGCCATGGTGCTGACGTTGCTGATTCCAGCGCGTGCGATCTTCAAGCTGTACGATGTGATTACGCCGCAGCACATCGACAAAATGGCGAAAATCATTTTGCTAACGGGATCGTTCGTTGGCTACGCCTACACGATGGAATTTTTCGTGGCGTGGTATAGCGGCAATTCCTACGAGCGGTTCGCGTTTTGGAACCGCATCTTTGGACCCTACTGGTGGTACTGGTGGTTCGGCATGCTTTTCTGCAATTGCCTCTCACCACAACTTTTCTGGTTTAGATGGTGCCGACGCAACATCCTTGTCGTGTTTTTCGTCGCCATGTGCGTCAACGCCGGGATGTGGTTCGAGCGCTTTATCATTATCGCCGGTGGATTGCACCGGGATTTTCTTCCATCCTCGTGGCGCCTGTTTATCCCGACGTGGGTCGACATCTGGACATACATTGGGACGCTCGGAATTTTCACTTCGCTGTTCCTGCTTTTCATTCGGTTCCTGCCGATGATCGCAATGTCGGAAGTGAAGACCGCAGTGCCCGAGGCGGACCCGCACTATGATATGCCTCCCCGATCGGTTCCTCCTGGCGGAAAGGAGCGCACACGATGATGCGGACACCTTCCGGTCACAAAGTTTATGCCATGGCTGCGGAGTACCCGAGTGCCGCCGCGCTCTACGAAGCGGCCAAGCGGGTTCGGGACGCAGGTTTCCGGCGCTGGGACGTCTATTCTCCATTCCCTATCCACGGAATGGATGCCGCAATGGGACTGGGAAAATCATGGCTCAGCGGTTGGGTTTTGTTCGGCGGAGTTTCAGGTTTGCTGACCGCGGCTTTGGTTGAATTTGGGCCCTCATGGGGTCTCTATCGGCTCGATGTACACGGTAAGCCATGGAACTTTTGGACCGTCCCAGCGTTCTTCCCGATCATGTTTGAGTTGACCGTGCTCTTCGGCGCGTTCGCTGCCTTTTTTGCCTGGCAAGTCATGAATGGGTTACCGCGCTGGTATCACCCGATGTTCAACTGGGAACGATTCAGTCGAGTAACTAACGACGGATTTTTCCTCGCGATTGAAGCGCGCGATCCGCGATTTACCGAGACAGGCGTCCGCCAATTACTGGAAGAAACCGGCGGAGAACACATCACAATCGTGCACGAGGAGTGATTATGTTGCGCGGATTTTTCGTGATTTTTCTTTTGTGCACCATCGCGATCATCGCGGTATTCGGTTTTCGTGGACAAAACGGCACCGCGCCGCCGCAGGAGATTTTCCCAGACATGGTGCGCCAGATGAAAGTGCGCGCACAAGCGCCGCTGGATTTCTTTGCGGATGGTCGTGGCCCGCGCTTACCGATTGCTGGCACGGTTCCAATTGGCTACGAAATGCCGAAGCCGGACACGCCTGAAGCTGAACCGGCCGCAGTCGGTCCCTGGTCACACCCGAATGCGAGTTTCAGTGTCGGCACGGATTACTACAACACCGGCAAAATGGGCGATAACTGGGGGACGGGTATTCCGGTAGAAGTGACGCGCGAGTTAATGGAGCGCGGTCAGCAGCGCTTTAACATCACTTGCGCGATGTGTCACGGTGCCGCGGCCATGGGCAACGGTATCGTGAAACAACACGGTCTCGCAACCGTGGTTTCGCTTCAGGATGAGCGGATCCGCAAAATGTCGGACGGCGAAATTTTCAACACCATCACGAATGGAAAAAATACGATGATGGCTTACGGGCCAAACATCATCGTGCCGGATCGCTGGGCGATCATTGCCTATCTGCGCGCTGTCCAGCGCAGTCAAAACGCGGCAATTGCCGATGTTCCGGAAGAAAATCGCGCCGACTTGGACAAGCCGACCGAGAACAAACTGCCAGAGGCCAAACCCCCAGCAAAGCAGGAGGCGTCGAAGAAATGAGCGAACGTTTACAAACTGTTCCAACGCCGGAAGGCGAATATTTCGAGAGCAGCCGATTCGCTGGGCTTTCGTTCGTGCTTGGAATCGTTGCAGTAGTCGCGCTCGTGCTCTGTGTCGTCGGCGCTTTCGTGAACCCGCATCAGTTTAGTTATTCCTGGCTCTTTGCGTTTGCGTTTTTCTTTACGCTCTGTGCCGGCTGCTTTTTCTGGACAATTGTCCATCATGCGACCGACGCCGAATGGAGCGTGGTTGTGCGTCGCCAGCTGGAAAACATTGGCGCGTTACTGACGATCCTGGCGCTGATGTTCGTGCCGATTCTTCTCCTCCGTCATCATTTGTTTGCGTGGATGGATATTCCGCGCGGAGTCGAAGAGTCGCTCGATATCAAGCGCGCTTATCTCAACTGGCCTTTCTTTCTTGTGCGGGCCGTGGTGTTCCTCGGCTTTTTTCTTTTGGCGGCGCTCGCCTTGCGCAGACTCTCAGTGCGACAGGACGCGGATGGTAATCCGCGCTTCACCATCGGGATGCGCAAAGTCTCATTCATCAGTCTGCCAATGTTTGCGCTTTGCCTGACCTTCGGCGCGTACGATTGGCTGCTTAGCCTGAATTACCGCTGGTTCTCAACCATGTTTGGCGTGTACATCTTCGCCGGCGCAGCCGGTGCTTCGATGTCGCTCCTCGTTCTCGTGATCACGGCCTTGCGTCAAGCGGGTTATCTCAGGGGCGTGGTTACCGTCGAGCATTATCAAATCATGGGAAAATGGATGCTGGCGTTTTGCATTTTCTGGGCCTACATCGGCTTCGGCCAGTACATGCTCATCTGGTACGCAAACCTTCCAGAAGAGACAAACTTCTTCATTACCCGAAACACCCAATCGTGGTGGGTACTGAGCATGCTCCTCGTGATTGGCCGATTCTTCATAGCGTTCCCCATTTTGCTAATGCGCTCCATCAAGAAGCATCCGGACCAGCTCTGCATCGTGGCCGGATGGATTGTCTGCATGCAGATGCTCGACATCTACTTAATTGTTCTGCCTTCGTTACACGGCACCGGCTTTCATCCCAGTATTTGGGATTTGCTTTCGCTCATCGCCATCGGCGCGACGCTCGGTTTCGTCTATCTGCAAATCGTGCCGAGAACTTCGCTCTTTCCTATCCGCGATCCGCGCTTGATTGAGTCTCTAAGATTAACGAACTGAAATGGCCGATCCCGAGTCTCTCCGCCAGATTGCACATTCGCGCGCTCCACTATCTACGTGGCTGGGGGTAGTCCTTCTCTTCGCATTGTTCGGCGTAATCGTGCTCGCCGTGATTGGGCCCGCGCCGCGTGGAAGTGATTACGAAGAGATGCGGGCGAAGAAGCGCATGGAACAACTGAAAACCGTGCGCGAAGACGCAGAGAAGGCGCTGAACACCTACGCTTGGGTTGATAAGAACAAAGGCGTTGTTCGCATCCCGATCAGTCGCGCGATGGAGCTGGCGAGCGCCGAGCTTGCGAAGCAAAAACCAGCGCCGGCGGGTCCAATTGCTACACCGCAGGCGCAATCTCCAGCCCCGGCCACTTCACCGGCTACCGGCGGTCCTCCGAAACCTAGCGCGGCCCAGCCTGCTGGCTCGCCTTCAGCGGCTGCTCCTGCTACATCCGTTTCGCCGTCAGCTCAAACCGCTGCCTCGCCTTCAACACAAGCTCCGTCGTCGCCTTCACCGGCGACGCAACCAGCAGCATCTGGACCAGCTTCCCCCGTCCCGACTACAAGCCCATGAACGCCACTGGAATTCCATTGAAAGAACCAGCAGTCTCCGCTGCCGCAGGGGCCACAGGGCAGTTGGAACGCGCGTACATCGACGCGTCAACGCGTGTGCCAGTGCTGATGTTCTACACATCGGCGATGGCGTGGCTGATCCTCGGCACGTTGCTCGCCGGATTCGTTTCATTCAAACTGCACGAGCCTGACCTGCTTTCGAATATCAGTTTTCTCACGTGGGGACGCGTGCGGCCCGCGCACATGAACGTCATGGTTTATGGCTGGGCGTCGATGGCCGGAATGGGCACTGCCATCTGGCTGATGGCGCGACTGTGCCGCACCGTATTGCGATACCCGCTGTTGCTTGTTGCGGGCGCTGGTTTTTGGAACTTGGGCGTGCTGCTCGGAGTGGGCGGAATTCTTTGGGGCGACAGCACCGGCTATCAATGGCTCGAGTTTCCGCGCTATGCCGCCATCGTTCTTTTCGTCGCTTACACGCTCGTTATTTCGTGGGCGGTGCTGATGTTTCGCTTTCGCCGCGGCGAACAGATTTACATCACACAATGGTATTTGCTCGGCGCGTTTCTTTGGTTCCCATGGCTCTACGCGGCCGGCCAGTTAATGCTTTTCGTCGTGCCGGTCCAGGGCGTTTTGCAAGCGGCGGTCGACTGGTGGTACGCAAATAATCTGCTCTTTCTTTGGTTCGGCGCGATTGGCCTCGGCACGGCCTATTACATGATTCCAAAAGTGATCGGACGCCCCGTTTACAGTTATCATCTGGCGACGATTGGTTTTTGGACGTACGCGCTCTTTTCGAGTTGGACGGGAATGCAGCGTCTCGTTGATGGACCATTTCCGGCCTGGATGATTACCGCCAGCATTGCGGCAACAATTCTTACCATTATCCCAGTTGCGACGGTCGGCCTCAACCACCACATGACTATGCAGGGCTATTTTCCGCTCTTGCACTACAGCCCCACGCTGCGCTTCACCGTGTTCGGCGCGATGTCGTACACCGTCTTTAGTCTCGTAGGTGTGCTCATTTCGCTTCGCTCCGTCGCGCGATATGTGAACTTCACGCAAGCGAGCATTGCTTATTCGCATCTTGGTCTCTACGCATTTTTCACCATGGTCATTTTCGGTTCGATGTACTACATCGTGCCACGACTGGTCGGACGTGAATGGCGATACGCGTCACTGATCAAACTCCATTTCTGGGCATCAGCCTACGGTATCGGGCTAATGATCCTGATGCTGCTGGCCGGTGGTTTTCTGCAGGGCGCAAACATGGAGAATCCCACGCTCGCTTTCAGTGAAAGCACGGAGACGGTCCTTCCTTATCTCCGCGGCCGCAGCCTTTCCGGCCTGTTGCTCACCGTAGCGCATCTAATTTTTGCTTATCATTTTCTCCTAATGCTTTTGGGTCTGGGCCGAACATCGACCGTCCCCACATTTTTGAATCCCGTTGAGGCGGAGGGCTCCGAAGGTCACTTATGAAAGGACTCGCCCCGCTTTTCCTCGGAATTTTCGGCACGTTCGCCTTTTCATGGGTGGGATTGACCGTGATTCCGAATTGGCAAATCGGACATCTTGATCCGCAAATGGAAGAGGACGGTACCGACGCCTATCCTCAGCCGCAATCAGGAATGGCCGAGCGCGGTCGGCGCGTTTACGCTGCGAATGGCTGCATTTATTGTCATAGCCAGCAAATCCGCGCCGATTACGCTGCTGACGACATCGAACGGAAATGGGGAGACCGCCGCAGCGCGCCGCGCGATTATATTTTCGAGCGACCAGTTTTTCTCGGAAAAATGCGGATGGGTCCTGATCTTGCAAATGTCGGCGCGCGTGCGCCCGCAGAGCAGGAGAGTGCACTGCCCGGAGCCGGCGCGACTCCTGTCAGCTCGCCGGGACAACAAGCAGCCGCGCCTGCGGCCAGCGCTGCTCCATCTGTCGGAAAGCCAAGTCCACCCCCAACAAATGTCGGTTCTCCTCCTGCTAAAAATGCATCGCCCAGTCCAGCGGCTTCACCTCCAACGTCGACATTGCCGCCTGCTGCTTCACCAGCGCCGAAAGCACCAGCCCCTCCGGCCCCAAACGCATCGCCTCGTTCGACCTCAGCGCCTGCCGCGGCAAACGCGAGTCCCGCTCCAGTTGTCAGTCAGCCATCAGTCTCGCCTGCGTCGTCACAACCAAGTGGAGAGCCACCAATCTACTCCGTTGCCTGGCATCACAAGCATCTCTATTCGCCACGCAGTGTTAACGTCGATTCGAACATGCCGTCGTACCGTTTTCTTTATCAAACGCGCCAAATCAGCGACGCACCTTCCTTCGACGCTTTACAGCTCAACGGTTCCGATGCTCCGCCAGAGGGTTGGGAGATCGTTCCCACTTTTGATGCGAAATGTCTCGTCGCTTATTTGATGTCGCTTAATCAATCGCATCCACTCAAAGGAATCACATCAGCCGCCGCGGCATCGCCATCGCCAGCCGCGTCTCCGGCTCCGGCCGCACCGGGTGCGCCTGCTGCCGCCGCTCCGTCACCAGCCGCTTCGCCGCCGAAGGGAGGACAATGAACGAACAAACTCCGCCTCCCGACCAACGCGTCCGGCAGGGAATGGATTACGGCGAGTTCGAAGAAGTGCAGGAAGTGCATGCTGCCGTTCAGCGCGAGAAACGGGAGCCTCGCGTCGGTGCCGAACCGCTCTCCATCTGGTTGATCGCCGTCTACGGACTGGCGGTATTTTTTGGTGGCGCCTATCTCGGCCGTTTCTCCGGGAACTTCAGCGGTGAGGCGCTAGACCCGTACGGCGGCGAGCCACAGGTGATGAAAAAAGCCGGCGGACCGCAAGGCGCACAACAGGCTGCGGAACTTTCGCCGCGCGACCGCGGCAAAAAGATTTTCTCGGCGAACTGCCAGACTTGTCATCAAGCCAATGGTCTTGGCGTGCCGGGTCAGTATCCGCCACTGGCTGGGTCGGAGTTTACAACCGGTGGCTCACGCCGGCCGGCCATGATTGTTATGAAAGGTTTGCAAGGCCCGGTCACCGTCAAAGGCCAAAAGTTTGGCAGCGCGGTGATGCAGCCCTGGGACAAAACATTGACCGACCAGAAGATTGCCGATGTCCTGACTTACGAACGGAGCGAGTGGGGCAACAGCGCCAGCCCAGTCACGTCCGAGCAAATTGCCTCGCTGCGCAAAGAGCTGGCGAGTCATCCGGAATCATTCACCGAACCCGACATACTGGCAGTCCCGGCAGGCGCTGAGCTTCCCGGCGGCGCACCCGCAGGCGCTGCGCCGCCAAAACCCGGCGAAGCCGCAAAACCCGGCGCACCTCCGCAACCGCAGCCTAGTCCCGCCTCTTGACAGAAATTGCGTTCTCTACTCGGGTGCTACTCAATTCCCAATATGAATCGACTACTGCCTTTAATTTTCGCTATGGTCACGGAAGATGGCGACCTGGTCAACGTAGTGGGCTGGTGGTGGAAGGGGCGTCCTCAGATCGAGCAGAAGCTTACCGATGCTTACATCTTCGTTTTTCGGGAGAGCACCCTGACTGTTAATGAAGTGCAGGTTGAATTCCTCACTCCCGAGATCGCGGTGGCGCGCGTTCACTGGTCCATGGTTGGAGCTAAAACTCCGCCAAACATTCCTGAGCCGCGACAAGGCATTCAAACTCTGACCCTGCGGAAGCAGGCAGGTAAGTGGCTGATTGCCGCTTTCCAGAACACGAATGCCGTACCGGAAACACCGTTTCCAAAGGGACCACCGATTGCTCCGTCCGCCCCAAGCGCGACGCCCTGAAACCGATTTCGACGCTGGGCGAAATCGCCGCGCACTGAGCCTGATCGAAATAGACAAAACACCCTAGTGTCTTCCTCACTTCAAAGCCAATGTTGCGAATCAATCGCTTGTTTGAGTTATTCTTTCCGATTTGGGCAGCCGATATTAACCGAGTGCTTCGGCAAGCAATTCAGCCATGTGTTTTGGGTGAGCGGTTGTCAGATCTGCAATCTGATGCCGGCAACTTGTGCCGGATGCGATGATCTGTGTCCCAATGGGTTGTTTGTCGATCTTGTCGAGTAAATCGGCTGCGACCTGAACTGATAACTCGTATTTTTCCGCGAGCGCGCCAAACGCGCCGGCCATTCCGCAGCAACCGGTGTCGAGGACGGTGGCTTTTCTGCCCGGCAACCGCTCCACCAGCCGCGCCATGAAGGCCGGATTCATCAGCGATTTGGCGTGGCAATGGGGATGAATCGCGACTGTCGCTGACCCATTGTTGAATCGAAGTGCGTCTGGTTCTTGCGTCAGTAAATCATCGACAAATTTTTCGAATAGAAAAGAGCGGTTCGCTATGTTCTCCGCGTTGTCGATCGTTAGCTCGCGATAATCGTCCACGAACATCGACCAGCACGATGGTTCGAGAAAAAGAATCGCGATCGACTGATTGCCGTCGTTAAGAAGGTCAACATTGTATTTCCCGAGCTTTGCCGCGGCATCGAGATTTCCCTGACTGAACGCGGGACGTCCGCAGCATTTTCGATTTTTCACCAGCGAAACCTCAAACCCAAGCGCTTCCAACACTTTCACCGCAGCTATACCGATGTGCGGTTGGTGATAACGCACGAATGTGTCGTCCCACAGGATCACGTGGCCGCGCGTAATGGAAGGACGCGCTCCGTCGCGTCCCGGCCCTGACGGAGCAGGGCCCTCCGAATGTTTCGCAAACCACTTATCGAATCGTTCGCTTGCGTAATGCGGCAGCGAGCGTCGCGCCGAGAGGCCGAGCGCTTTTTCCATCAGCACGCGCAGCGGTCGAAAATTCAAGGATGCATTTGCAGGCGATGGCATCGCGCAGCCGATGCGGCCTAACAAATCAACGGAGCTAAAGATTCGATCGCGCAGCGGCAAACCATCGCGCTGATGCCGCGCGTAAAGCATTTCCGCTTTAAGCGACGCGAGATTCACGTTGGACGGGCATTCTGGTGTGCAACCTTTGCAGGAAAGACAGTTGCTCAGCGCAGCATCGAGCTCATCGGATTGCAGAGGATCCCGTCCGTTCACTCGCAACTCAAGCGCAGCACGAATAATGTTGGCGCGTCCGCGTGTAGACATGATCTCGTCGCCCGTGGCGATAAACGTCGGGCACATGATCGGCGCGTCCTTGCGGCAACCGCCGCAGCCGTTGCATTGCTCGAGATTGCCGATGAACGACCGATCCTTGAACGCGAATGCGAGTCGTGGGGCGAATGGCAGTTCGATCTGCCGCGTGAAGTTCTCGCGCAGATGATTGTCGATCTTGTGCCTGTGCCCGTGCGGCTCGCACCCGTCGTCGAAGATTTTTCCAGGATTAAAAATGTTTTTCGGGTCGAACGCATGTTTGATTGCGCGCATGACTTCAAGCAGTTCATCGCCCAGTTGGTCGCGCATGTATTCAGTGCGCGCGATGCCGACGCCGTGCTCCGCGGAGAGTGAGCCTTTGAATTGCCGAACCAACGCAGAAGTCTGATCGGCGACCTGCCGAAATTTCTTCAAATCGGTAGCGCTATGCAGATCAAGGACAGGGCGCACATGCAAAAGCCCGCTGGCGGCATGGCCGTAATAACTCGCCTCGAGGCCGAGCGGTTTCATGATCGATTGCAATCCGTGCACGTATTGGGGCAACTGGGCGGGGCGAACGGCGGCATCTTCAATAAACGCCACCGGTTTGGCCGGACCGATGCAGCCGGTCAAAAGCGACAGACCGGATTTGCGCACCGACCAGACCAGATTCATCTGCGATGGGTCGGTCAGAACTTTTGTGCGCAGCCCGATCTTTCTCGATTGCAAGATCGACAATCGCTCGGCGACATTTTCGTAAAACTCGACGAGCAAAATCGATTCGCAGGGTTTCGCATCGAGTTCGAGCAAATCGCGCGCTGCCTGAAAATGAAGCTGGCCTTTGGTTTGATCCAGCAAAGGCCGGTCAATGTGTTCGATCGCGGCAGGCCTAAGATCGAGAAGCTCGACTGTGGCTTGCATCGCTTCTCCCACAGAAGCGAAAAAGAT
Organism: Candidatus Udaeobacter sp.; assembly: GCA_036495045.1. Lineage (GTDB taxonomy): Bacteria > Verrucomicrobiota > Verrucomicrobiia > Chthoniobacterales > UBA10450 > Udaeobacter. Next base: position 42,645 of record DASXNN010000138.1, on the reverse strand, counting down.
CAGGCCCAGCCCTTTGTCGCACGGGAGCGGCGAAATTTTCAGTTCCGCGGAAAAAATCGCGGCGAGTGTTCCTTCGCTGCCCGCGAGAATGTTAGTAAGGTCATGCGGCGCACGCAGAAATCTTTCGATACCGTAACCGGGCCAGCGTTTTACCAAGCCCGGCGGCCAGCGCTCAGCCATTTCGGCGCTTCTTGCGCGGATGAGATTCTCGATCTTCATGCGCTCGCCGCGCAACGATTTGTGCATAGAGCCGATCTTTTCGATGCGACCGTCGGCCATTACGATTTCCAGTGAGATCACGTGATCAGCCGTCGTCCCGTAAATTGGGCAACGCGCGCCGGAAGAATTATTCGCGATCATTCCGCCCAATGTGGCGCGCGAGCTGGTTGCGACATCCGGGCCAAAACAAAACCCGTGCGGTCTAAGGAAATCGTTGAGCTGATCCAAAACAACGCCCGCGCCCACGCGCACGCTCCGTTTTTCGAGATCCAGGTCACTGATCTGCCGGTTATGACGCGAAAGATCGACAATCAATCCGTCGCCGATTGCGTTCCCAACCAGACTCGTCCCCGCACCACGCGGTGTGACCGAAACGCCCGCATCGGCCGCCGCGCGAATGACCGCGCCTACTTCCCGCGCGCCACGCGGAAACGCTGCGCCGATCGGCTCGATCTGATAAATCGAAGCATCGGTCGCGTAAAGCTGGCGCGTCAGGTTGTCGAACCGGGCGTCGCAACCGGTTTGCTTGATTTTCCTCTCCGGGGCGGAAGTCATTCCGAGTGCTTGAATATCACACGGACGAAACGGATTAAAAGATGTAGAGGCGCGTTTCCTCACGCGCGGGACGCGGCGATTTCGGTTTAGACAGCCGCCACTTCAGCAGATCGATCTGACCCGCGCCTCAGCAGCTATTGACTTCGCACGCGCATTCTCCTAAACGAACAGGACAGGAGTTTGCATATGAAAAACATCATTCACATCGCAATTCTTACCGTGGCTCTGCTATCGTTCGGACGACAACAATCCGCGGCTCAAGGCGCGGATAGTGCTGCGGAGCAGGAGGTCACACAGACGATCAAGAAGTATCGGACGGCATTACTTCAAAAGGACGCGGCGACGCTGAAGCAAATCTGGGCCGATGATTATACGTTTACGAACGGCGCGGGAGAGATGCTTTCGAAAGCTCAGCGCCTCGCCCACCTCGAATCGGGCGCAACCTCGCTCGACTCAATCAGCGAAGACAAGGACATGAAGGTGCGGATTCACGGAAACGTGGCGGTGGCGACTAACCGCGTAACGATCAAGGGTCAGTACAGCGGCAAACAAGCAAGTGGCCAATACCGCAGCCTACATGTTTGGGTAAAAGGCGCGACAGGCTGGCAGTTGGTTGCCAATCAGCTAACTCCTGTGGCAGCTGGGCCGCGGTAGAAAGTGCTGATATCATTGTCAATTTTAGCAATTTCGGTATCGCTTGCCCTGCTGACTGGAGCCATAGTTTGGAAAAGGTAATAGGTCCCGCATCCATACGGTCTCGCTCCGCGACCTATCGAGATATGTGGAAACTGAATGGAAGCGCATCATTGTTCAATTGCGAAATGCAAATCGGAAATGCAAATCGGTTCAGAGCTTATTATCGACACATTGGATGACTGGATTCCGCCCAAGGCAGCCGTGACTACAGCAGATCAATCTGCGCACTTTCCGGCGTTGTTTCAGCGAAACGGACCCCCAACCCGATGAGGCGCACCGCTTTTCCAGTGCGAGCGAACGCTTCGGCGAGGAGAGACCGAAAATCCTGCAAACTAGGCGCGAGCCCGGCGCGTTCGGCCGTTGTGCGGGTGAAATCGTTCAACTTCAGTTTCACAAAAATCTTCGTTATCGCTCTTGTCGATTCTTTCTGCGCGAGATCAGCCATCAATTCTTGAAAGAGTTCCTCCAATCTCTCTTCGCATTGCTCCAACGTGGTAAGATCGAGAGCGAACGTTTCCTCGGTGCTGAGTGATTTGCGCGGACGATCCGGTTCGACTGGCCGAGGATCGATACCGCGGCAAAGATCGTAGAGTTCGACGCCGAATTTGCCGAAAAGATCGACCAGCTCAGGGCGCGAAAAGCATTGCAGTTCTCCACAAGTTTTCACGCCGAGCTCTTCCAGTTTTCGTTCCGTTTTCTCGCCGATCCCCCAGATTTTTCGCACGGACAGTTTCTCGACGAAGGCCGGCACTTGTTCCGGCGCGACCTCGAATTGGCCGTTTGGCTTGTTTGTTTCGCTCGCAATTTTTGCGATGAGCTTGTTTGGACCGATTCCGGCCGACGACGTTAACCTCGTTTTCTGGAGAAGCGTCCCACGGATTACTTGCGCGAGTGGTGCTGGCGCTCCGGGATGGGCGGTTACATCGAGGTAAGCTTCATCAAGCGAAATCGGTTCGACCAAAGATGTGAACCGGTGCAAGATTCCACGGATCACAGCGGCCTCGCGCCGATAAACATCGAACCGCGTCGGCAATACGATCAGATTCGGGCAACGCTGCAGAGCCATAAAGGTTGGCATCGCTGAACGCACGCCGAACTTGCGCGCTTCGTAATTGCAAGTCGTCAAGACACCGCGCCGGTCGCGCGCACCGCCAACGCCGACTGGTTTGCCGCGCAACGAGGGACGGTCGCGCACTTCGATCGCTGCGTAAAAGCAATCCATATCCAAATGGATGATGGCGCGCGGTTCCCCTTGTTCTTGCACACGGAAATCTCGCACAACCGCGAAAAGGAGACTATCCAAGGATTTTCTCGCTCCAATCTTCATTTTGGGTGATGAAGTCATGGAGTAGCGGAATAACGGAGAAACGTTTTGGCGCTCTTCATTTTTGCAAATTTCGCGCTTTGCAAATCGCGTTTCTCTTTAGATATTGACGCGGTAACTTTTTCTGGATGGACGCTTCCACTTCTGTCGAACCGCATCACGATCCGCACCCGCCTTCGCATGGGTCCGGCGCGGCAGGCGAGCATCACGAGCTCGGGTGGTGGCGAAAATATGTTTTCTCTACCGACCACAAGGTGATCGGCATCCAGTACGGATTCACCGGACTGATCTTCTTGTTCTTCGGCTTTTCCTTGATGATGCTGATGCGGTGGCAACTGGCTTATCCTGGCCAGGCATTGCCGGTGATTGGGAAGCTCCTCCCGCATATTTTCGGGGCCGGCACGATGCCGGACGGGAAAATGACGCCTGACTTTTACAACTCGTTAGGCGCGATGCACGGCACTATCATGGTCTTTCTCGGGATTGTGCCGCTGGCGTTCGCCGCGTTTGGCAATTTCGTTGTGCCGCTGCAGATCGGCGCGCCGGACATGGCTTTCCCAAAAGTAAACATGGCGAGTTACTGGGCCGTTTTTGTGGGGGGCATTATCATGCTGACAAGTTTCTTCGTTCCCGGCGGCGCGGCCAAGAGTGGCTGGACTTCCTACGTGCCGCTGGCTGGGATTGCCGACACAGGCCCGGGATATAATCCAGTTTTCAATGGACAGACACTCTGGCTCATCGGTTTTATTTTTCTGATCACGTCGTCATTGCTCGGCGCGATTAATTTCATCGCGACGATCATCCAGTTGCGTGCCAAAGGGCTGACCTGGATGCGGCTGCCTTTTTTTGTCTGGGCGCAATTTGTCACCGCGTTCCTGCTTTTGCTGGCGTTTCCGCCGCTGGAGGCGGGGATCATCATGCAACTGATGGACCGCGTGGCAGCGACCAGCTTTTTCATGCCGGCAGGTCTCGTGGTGAATGGCGCAGCGATGCAGATCAGTGGTGGCGGCAGCCCGCTTTTATGGCAGCATCTTTTCTGGTTCCTCGCGCATCCCGAAGTTTACGTGCTCATTCTGCCAGGTATGGGCATTGTCGCTGAAATTCTGGCGAACAATTCTCGCAAACCGCTCTGGGGTTACAAATCGCTTGTTTTTTCCGTGCTCACCATCGGCTTTTTGTCCTTCATTGTCTGGGCCCATCACATGTGGCTCACCGGTATGGGCTCGACGGTGAGCGCTTTCTTCCAGACGACCACGCTCATCATCTCGATCCCATCGGTGATCATCTTGAGCGCGTTTTTCATTTCGCTGTGGGGCGGCTCGATCCGGTTTACCGTGCCAATGCTTTTCACGACGGCGTTCCTGCCGATGTTTGGGATCGGGGGTCTCACCGGCATCCCGCTGGCGTTCAATTCAGCCGATCTTTACCTGCACGACACTTACTATGTGATCGCGCACTTCCATTACATCGTCGCTCCCGGCACTATCTTCGCGCTCTTCGCGGGGATTTATTATTGGTTCCCGAAAGCGACCGGCCGCAAGATGAACGAGTTCTGGGGGAGGGTGCATTTCTGGCCGACGCTCGTCTGTATGAACGCGATTTTTCTGCCGATGTTTTTGCAGGGCATGCTCGGCATGCACCGGCGGTGGTACGATGGAGGACAAGGCTGGACACTCTCCAGCGAACACGTTTGGGGCCTGACCGGTTTTCAGTGGAACACACCGATCTCGTGGGCGGCCTGGACCATGGGCTTGGCGCAAATTCCTTTCATCATCAATTTTTTCTGGAGCATCAAACACGGGGAAAAGGTGAACGATAATCCATGGGAAGCGACCACGCTGGAATGGACTGCGCCGTCTCCGCCCCCGCACGGAAATTTCGTTACGACGCCCATCGCTTATCGCGGCCCCTACGAATACAGCCTGCCTGGACGCGACCGCGATTTCACAATGCAGAACGAGCCGGTTGAACCGACCGAGCGCAGACGGCGCAAGGCTGTCGAGCAACCGGTGCTCGTTTAGCCTAGCGAATGGAGATTCCATATACAGTCTCGACTCGACCCGACACAGGTCTCTGGAATGCGAAGGTTGGCATCTGGTTGTTTCTCGCGTCGGAAGTAATGCTCTTCGGCGGACTTTTTTCCGCCTACATCTTTTTGCGACTCGACGCGCCTCCGGGGATGTGGCCGCACGGCTTGCTCAACGTTCCGGTTGGCACAATGAACACAGCCATTCTCATTTTATCGTCGGTCACTGTGGTGCTGGCGTGGGCAGCGCTGAAGATGAGAAGATATCGCGCCTACTGGTGGTACATGCTGGCCACCATCCTCTGCGGCGTAATCTTCTTAACCGTCAAACTCGTTTACGAATGGCCGCAGAAGTTTGATCACTTCGGCGCTTACATTAAACCAGACGCGCTCGGAAAATATGAGCCGTATCTCGGTAACAAACATGCTGCCGAGAGGGGTCTGCCGCCGCGCCTGGAAATCACAGGACATTTGCATAATCGCGCCGCGCTGAACAATCCGAACATCAAGGAATACGAAGTCGCGCTCGATCCGCTGAATGCTGACCCGACCAACCCGGCGATGGATCGGCCACATTTTTTCTACGTTCCACCCACTAATAAAATAGCAACGATCGAAAAGGCAGACGTGGAGCGTGCGACCATGTTTCTGCCGACACACAGCGCATATTTTGCCAGCTATTTCACGATCACCGGTTTGCACGGAATGCACGTGCTCGGCGGGGTCCTCGTCTTTATCTACATGTGGCTACCGGTCAGCAAAAAGCTTTACCAGCGCAATCCCGAGCATCTCGCCAACCGCGTCGAGGTCTCCGGCCTCTTCTGGCACTTTGTCGATCTGATCTGGATTTTTGTCTTCCCGCTTTTTTATTTGCTCTAGTTCATGAACAACCCGCCTGATATTTCTCAAGACCCGAGCGAGCACGAAGAGTACGCGCACAACGTGCAAAAGCATGTCAGAGGCTACTTGATGGTGGGTGCGCTCCTGCTCAGCTTCACCGCGATCACGGTCGCTCTTTCTTACGTGAACTTTGGCACACCGAAGGCGAACATCGCGGTGGCCATGCTGGTTGCGACGCTAAAGGCGGGATTGGTCGCGGCAATTTTCATGCATCTCGCCGCGGAAAAACGGCTCATCTACCGCATCCTCATTTTTACGGGTTTTTTTGTGCTCGGACTTTTTTGGCTTATTTTTCTCGCGTGGTACGACTACCCGGTGTTTCGTTAAATGTCCCTTAAAGGGTTCCATATCGTTTTCATTATTTTCTCGACGCTGCTCGCGCTCGGGATTGGAGGATGGTGCGTCTGGGTCGATCTCGTGGAAGGTGCGCCGATTTATCTGGCCGGCGCGATATGCTCGTTTGTGGTCGCGGTCGCGCTGGTCGTTTACGGCGTCTGGTTTTATCGGAAAATGAAACGACTTCGCCTCATCACATGAAAGCGAAAATTTTGTCGATCCTGCTTTTGTTGATCTTTTCGCCGGTTGGGCAAGCGCTGGCCTGTCCGTTTTGCTACGGCGCAAAAGATGGAAAATCGACCGAGCACATGGCGGTAGCGATCTGGTTTCTTTTTGGAGCTGTGATGTCGGTGTTGGGTGGAATCGGCGCATTCAGTTTTCATCTTTGGCGGCATGGGCGCATGCCAGCCGAGCCTTATCAAGAGATCACCGAGGAAGAGCTGAGCAAATATGAGTAGCCTCGCGCTAATCAATGAATTCCTTGGCCAACCGCCAAACGCTTCCTCTCACGGCTACCAAATCGACCACATCATCGAGTTCTGCCACTGGTTCATGGGCGCGCTTTTCCTGGGTTGGTCGGCGTTTTTTATTCTTGTTCTCATACGCTTTCGGAAACGGCGGCATCCGGTCGCCGATCATCAAGGTGTCAGGAGCGGCATCTCGACGCACTTGGAATTCTCCGTTGTCTTGATCGAGGCGGTCCTACTGCTTGGGTTCGCGATTCCGCTTTGGGCGAAACGCGTGAATCAGTTTCCGCCGGGCAAAGAAGCGCTCCTCGTCCATGTTGTTGGCCAGCAGTTTAGCTGGAATTTTCATTTACCCGGGCCGGACGGCCAGTTTGGCCGGCGCGATGTGCACCTCGTGAGCAATTCAAATCCTCTTGGCCTCGATCCGAACGATCTCGCCGGGAAAGATGACATTGTGACGCTTGGTGAACTCCATGTGCCGGTCAATCGTCCCGTTATCCTCGAACTTTCCTCGAAAGATGTGATCCACGACTTCTTCCTGCCGAGCATGCGCATCGCGGCGGACGCAATCCCAGGTTCGCTTATTCCGATGTGGTTCACTCCAATCAAGACCGGGACCTACGAAGTGATTTGCGGTCAGCTTTGCGGTCTCGGCCATTCTGGAATGAAGGGCACGTTGGTGGTCGACACGCCAGAGGATTATCAGACGTGGCTCAAGGAGCGCGCCGAACTGGCTGGCACACAAGCTGCGCCTCAGCCAGGCGCACCCGCCAATCCACCTTCGGGAGCAGTACCGCCACCGGCTGCACCGAAGACGGAAAATCCAAACGCAAAACCGGGTGAGCCCGGCCAATCTGCGACTCCTGGACGGTAACATTCGCCTTTTTGGAGCGGCGGTCTAACGACCGCCGCGTTTTGTTTTCATCGGGTTAACTTTGCGACCGTGGGTAGATCGAATTCGAAGAGTGAGACGGTCACGGACCGCTGCGACAGGACTTGGCTTAATCGCTTCGCCTGGTTCACGACCGTGGCCACGTTGTTGCTCATTTGCAGCGGCGGAATGGTCACGAGTAAAGGCGCTGGCCTCGCCGTGCCCGATTGGCCAACCACGTTCGGCTACAGCATGTTTATGTTTCCCGTTTCGAAATGGATCGGCGGGATTTTTTTTGAGCATACGCACCGTTTAATTGCTTCGGCGGTTGGATTTTTAACGATCATCCTCACAGTGTGGCTCTGGCGTAATGAAGATCGACAGTGGGTTCGCAATCTTGGGATAATTGCGCTTGCCGCAGTGATTCTGCAAGGTGTCCTCGGCGGTTTGCGCGTGACGATGTTGAAAGACGAGATCGGAATTTTTCACGCCTGTCTTGCGCAAGCGTTTCTCGGTTTGATTGTGCTAATTGCGCTCACAACCACGAATCTTTGGCGCTCGCTTTCCGATGTAAGAATCTGCCCCAAAAAAATTGGGCGGCTCAGGGGGATGGCGATCGCAATCACCATTGCAATTTATGTGCAGCTTGCACTTGGCGCGACCATGCGGCATCAACATCGCGATCTGGCCATTCTCGATTTTCCCACGGTAAATGGCGGCTGGATCCCAGACACGAGCGCAAGTGCGCTGGCAAAAATCAATACTTGGCGCGATGCGCGGGCTTTGTCCGATGTCGACGCTTTCCAAATCTGGCTGCAAATGGCGCACCGCTTTGTCGCCTTTCTGATTGCGATTGCGGTGATTGCATTTTGCCTTCGCGCGTGGAGAGATGCACGCAGCCTGCCTGCGCTCAGGCGATTGTCGATCTTGTGGTTCGCTTTGCTCGTTTGTCAGCTCGCGCTTGGAGCCTGGACGATTTGGAGCAACAAGGCGGCCGATATCGCGACCGCGCATGTCGCGGTCGGCGCGAGCATGCTATGTTTTGGCGTGAGCATTTCGGCGATTTGCTGGCGAACTTCGCATCCGGAACTTGGTAGGGCGCGATCACCGGACGCGCCGCAGGACGTCGCCGCGTGAAAACCGCCGCGATTCATAGCATGACTGACTCTACGACTGCGCGCAGTCGCGAATCGGCGCGAAGCCGGATTCTCGACGTGGCCGAGTTGGTCAAAGCGCGGCTGACCTTGCTTGTTCTGCTTACGACGGCGGTCGGTTTTTATCTTGGAGCAGAGCCGCCGATTAATTACGCCGGTTTGTTCCATGTCGTCTTTGGGACAGCTGCGGCTGCGGCCGGAGCAGCCGCACTGAATCAATGGTGGGAGCGCAAGCTCGATGCTTTGATGCGGAGAACAAGAAGCCGCCCCGTTCCAGCAGGCCGGATGCGGCCTGCCGAAGCGCTTACTCTCGGGGCCGCTCTTTCAATTTTTGGCGTGGCTTATCTCGCGTTTGCGTGCAATTTGCTCGGCGCCGCGCTCGCGGCCGTCACGATTGTCATTTATATTTTTGGCTACACGCCGCTGAAGCGCACCAGCAACGCGAACACCGCGGTTGGCGCAATCCCCGGTGCAATTCCGCCGATGATCGGTTGGGCGGCGGCCAGCGGAAGGGTTGAGGCTGGCGCATGGAGCCTTTTCGCAATTCTGTTGTTATGGCAGCTCCCGCATTTCTTCGCAATTGCCTGGATGTATCGCGATGACTACTCGCGCGCGGGCTTCCGAATGATTTCGAGCGATGACTCCAGCGGCGAGCGCAGTGCAAGCCAAAGCGTGTTCTTTTGCATTTTGCTCCTAGTGGTCGCGGGTCTGCCTGCATTTCTCGGACTCGCCACACTGGCTTACCTCGCCATAGAGCTTCCCCTTGGCGGTTTGTTTATCGCGGTTGCAATGCGATTTTTGAGCAAACCCACTCCAAGGGCGGCGCGTTTGTTGTTCGTCACGTCGATTGTTTATCTGCCGCTCTTGTTGGGGGCATTGGTTTTGACCAAAACATGACTAGTACATCACTCCCCATGCAACGCGGGTTTTCCTGGAGCGCGTTTGTCTGGAAAACAACGTTGATTCTTATCCCAATAATCACCGCGGGACTTTTACTTTGGCTGCGTCACGTGGAAGTCCGTGCGCTCGCCCAACGAACGGTTTCCTCGTACGGCGCCGTTCCAAATTTCGAGCTCGTGAATCAGGAGGGACAGCCATTTGGCTCCGCGCAGCTAGCTGGGAAAATCTGGATCGCGGATTTTATCTACACGAGTTGTCCCGGGCCTTGCCCAATGATCAGTACGCGCATGAGCGAATTGCAAAAGCCCTTGGAAAAAACGGATGTGCATCTCGTGTCGTTCAGTGTGGATCCGGAGAAAGACACACCGGAGGTTCTGCGCAGGTACGCGGAAAGATTGCAAGCCGAGCCAGGTCGCTGGGATTTTCTCACCGGAGCGAAGCCTGCAATCTACAAACTCTCCCATGATGGCTTCAAACTCGCGGTCTCCGACGGCAGCGATGCTCAGGGAATTCCGGTACACAGCACGCGCATGGCGCTAGTCGATCGACACGGCGAAATCCGTGGCTACTACAACGCTACCGAAGCGGACGCGATAACAAAACTAGTCGCTGACGCAAATCATCTGCTCCGCGAACAACCAAAATAATTGTGGCGGCGCTTTACGATCGTCAAACAATAATGCCGCAGGGTCCATAGACCGCCGTTACAGAAGTCGACTTAGCCGACTGGCTCCGGACTGGCGCTCGGCCCTTCGTCGCAGACCATCCGCAGATAGTCTCGATACTCACCTGTCGGCAACCGGTCGATAGTCGCCGAAAGCTGCGCTTGGCTGATGAAGCCCATCCGAAGAGCGACTTCCTCAAGGCACGCGATTTTTAGTCCCTGTCGATGTTCGATTGTCGCGATGTAATTGCCAGCCTCGAGCAAGCTTGTCTGCGTGCCGGTGTCGAGCCAGGCCATGCCGCGGCTGAGCAATTTTACATGCAGTTGTTTCTCCTTCAGATAGAGCAGATTCAAATCGGTGATCTCGAGTTCGCCACGCGCAGAAGGGCGCAGTGTTTGGCAAAGATCGACAACCCGCTCGTCATAAACATAGAGGCCGGGCACTGCGAAATGACTCTTGGGCTGCTTCGGTTTTTCTTCGAGACTGATCGCCTTGCCGTCGGCGTCGAATTCGACCACTCCGTACCGTTGAGGGTCGCGAACCTGATATCCAAAAATGCAGGCCCCTCGTTCAATGGCGAGAGCATCCCGATAAAAATCGAGTTTCCCGTAGAAAATGTTGTCACCTAGAATAAGCGACGCGCCTGAGTCGCCGGTGAATTTTGCGCCGATCAAGAAAGCTTGGGCGATTCCTTCCGGTTTCGGTTGCTCGGCGTATTCGATCCGAATGCCAAGTTTGGCCCCATCGCTAAGGTAATCGCGAAGCATTGGGAGATCCTTCGGTGTGGTAATGATCAGAATCTCCCGTAGACCGCCGAGCATCAATGTCGCGAGCGGATAGCAAATCATCGGCTTGTCATAAATCGGCAGAAGCTGTTTACAGACAATCTTGGTGAGCGGGAAAAGACGCGTCCCGGCGCCGCCGGCAAGCAGAATAGCCTTTTTGTTCATGCGCTTGCTTTGAATTCGTCCGGCGTCTGCTCGCGACGCCAGCGCTTCAGCAATTCCGACCATTCCTGCCAGAAACTTGCGCCTCCGGTCAAATCCATCCCGATCTTCTCCCCGAATAATCCAACTGCCTTCCGCGGCAGAGAATGGAATGCCGCTTTATCGCTGAGAAATGAATTATCGTAACTCCGGAGCATTTTGTGGTCGCTCAAGCGTCCACCCTCACAGCGGCGTAATGCGCTCCTGATCCAGTTTTGCGGCAATTTCGGACGGCGCTCAACCGTAGCGCTGACAGTAACATCGACAAATTCCCGCAAAATGAGCGCGCACACGAGCGCGCGCGAAGTTGTGGCATGGATATGAGAGACGTTTTTTTCCAGCAATAACCGGCGTAACACGAGAGCGAAACGCGCCTGTCTTAGGAAAACCTCGTCCGGCACGCGCTCGGTTTCCTGTGCTCGCTGCTCCTCCAATTTTTGCGCAAGACCTGGGTTTGCACGCCATTCCGCCTCCAACACCATCGCATCGGGTAAAAACTCCAGCCGCGCCGCGATTCGTTCCATAACTCGAGTCAAACGGGTTGCCGAATCCAATTCGCAGACAAATGGCACGATGAAAACGTTACGCCGATTGATTTCTTCAAGCTCGCGCTCAATGAGCGGCAGATTCTTGTCGGGCCAGCGATCGATCAGGTACGCAATCTGGCGGATTCCCGGAGCAGTTTTCGTTTTTGGTGGGGCGATGCAAGTTCTCTGCAGAAGTTCGAGTAGTGGCCTGGTGGTTTGCTCAATTCGAAAATGCTGTTCGATTCTCATGCGCCCGGCACGGCCGTAGCGCAATCGCAATTCAGGATTTCGGATGAGCTGTTCCAGCGCCTCGACTAAAGCGGTCATGTCGCCCGGCCGCACCAAGAATCCTGTTTCCTCGTGCACCACTAATTCGGGAATCCCGGCCAGCCGAGTTGAAACAACCGGACGCGCGGCCGACATCGCTTCCATGATCACGGTTGGAAAGACGTCGCTTGCTCCCTGACGATCTGTAACAGAAGGCAGCGCGAAAATATCGCCTGCTTGCAGCTTCTCAAAAACCCTGCCTTGCGAGAGAGAGCCGAGCAAAGTTACGCGAGGCGAGGGACTCAACTTGTTGATCTTTTCCTGGAGATTTTCGCGCAGCGGTCCGTCCCCGATGATCTCGCAGATGACATCGACGCCTCTGCGGCCCAGCTCTGCGCAAGCATCAATAAGTTGCTCAAATCCTTTAAAGGCAACGAGCCGGCCGACAGTGACGATGCGCGGCACTGAGTTGGCTGGCGGCAAAAGCGGAACGGGGAAGCGTTCCAAATCAATCCCGTTATAAACGCGGTGAATTTTGGAGGCGGAATCCGGGCAACGCTGACGAAGAAGAACGCGACTATAATCGGTCTCGGCCGCGATAAACTCCGCTCCCGCACAGATCTCGCGCAGGAGATCGTCATTACCCAGATCTTTCATGAAATCCTGTCCGTGCGCGGTGACACTGAAAGGAATTCCAGAGATCGTTTTCAGGAAAAGAGCCGTGTGCGCTGCGCGGTTGGCAAAATGAACGTGAAAATGATTGACGCCGCTGCGCGTGAAAAGCTCGGCGAAGTAAAGGGCATTGCGCGCTCGCTGCTCTGCCTTCATTTGCCGACCGTATTTTTGCTCGTGCCGATTAACAAGCTCAGCTGGCCACGCCCCAGTCGCTTTCGCATTTTCTTCCCAGATTCTGAGAATTTTCTGGGGCGGCGCGTAATGAACGGGCGCACGTAACCGCGAGATATGTTCATGCCGCAAACTCGTGAGCGGCGGATAAATCGAGCCAATCTCAAGATCTACACCAGTCCGTTCCAACGCCAGCATCTCCGCGTCACAAAACGTTTGCGAGATGACGGGGTAGCGCGAATAAAGGTAACCGAGTCGCATTGGGCTCGATGATTACGCGCAGCGCGCAGAAATAGCAACGCCCCGAGGAAAAACTGCTCCGAAAGCTTTCGGGGCTGGTACGGTCACGAAAATCGCACGTCTTTACCCGGATCCATTTCGAAATCCAACGTCAAGGCATCCTCTGTATTTGGCTTGATCACTTCCTCTATAAACTTCACGTAGACCGGGTCTTCGCGGAAGATGGCGTATTTGTCCATCGACTCGAAATCGATCGCGATGAAGAATGGCCATGGTAATTCAGGATCAATCCGCTTCCCGCATTTGATGCTCAAGACTTCGGGTATCTTCAAGAGCTGCATCCGCGTGTTCATCATCATTGCCTCGACCCGGGCGGGAGTGACCTCAGGCTTGAGTTTGTAAAGGACAGTATGGTGAATCATGAAGGCTAAAGGTATTAGGCGCTTCCCGCGAGGCGTGCAAGTGAGAAACCAGCGCAGGCGTGGCAGTTTATTCGATAGTCATTTCGATCGCAGAAGCGATAAGTAAAGATCGTACTAGTAGGCTGAACAAGCGGAACATTTTCCTTCTCACATGAGCGAAGCCGAAAGCGCAAGATCGATAATCAGCTGGCGATTGGTCCCTGGCGGTGGTTGGTTGCCCAAGGAAAGACTGGCTCGCGGCCGGTTGGCTGTTGGCGATATAAGTTCTCCTTTTCGTATTCGGGGTAAAGAGCCATCAAACTCTGCAGAATAAGAGGCTTCACGAAAGCCTAGGTTGAAATCTGGAATCACTGGGAGGCGGTCCCTGATCACGGGTTGGTGGACGCGTTCGGAAGAGCGCGAATTGCGCTCAAGCACTTTATCTCTTCCAGTCAAGCGCGCCTTTTTTGACTGCGTAAATATAGCCGATCATCAAGATCGAGATAAAGCTGAGCATACTCCAAAAGATGAGACAGCTCTGCTTGATCGACTCTCTGTAAACGACCGCCCACGGGTACATGAACACGATCTCGAGATCGAAGAGAATGAAAAGCATTGCCACGAGATAAAACTTCACGCTGAACCGTGGCGGCGCTTCTCCCTGCGGGATCATGCCGCATTCGTAGGCGGTATCCTTCGCCCGTGTGCGTTTTCCGCTTTTCCCAACCAGTACGCTGACCAGAAGCGCTGAGCAGGCAAACAATATCGCTACGATAACTTGCAGGAAGACCGGCAGGTATTCGCGCAGCATTCGCAATCCCAATGCGCTGGCTTTGCGTCGTCGAGACTACTTTACGGTAGCAAGCCTCGCACTCGGAATCTGACCATTCTGCGGCGCGATCGCATTTGCCAAAGCCGAAGGCAGGCCTTTGTATTTCTTGCCATTCTTTTTGACTGCACCGCGTGCAACGAGATTTTGGAGTTTCTCGTAAGCCCGTAGCCGCAGCATTTCCTCGCCTCCGCTTGCCGCGTTCCGCGCCCGCAGATTTTCGTGAACGATATCGAAAAGCTGCTTGAACTCGAAAGAAGAACGCCGGGAGAGGACAGCAACCAGCTCCTCCGTTACCAGATCTGGAACTCGGCGGGAGAATGCATTTTTCTTTAGAATAGCCATAGGGCCAAAAGGATAGCACATTTTTAGGAAAGCGCAGTAGTTTTTCTTGACCAGGTTTAGAATCGCCAAGGAGTGCCGAAATGACGCACTTCTAAGGAGTGGGGGCGGGGTTGGATGCCGGCGATGGATTTACAGATTGCTGCAGCGCGCCAGCCGGAGAAGAACCCCATCCCTTTAAACCCGTGCCGGCTTTCTGACGCGCCGCGACACCAACGCTGCCGAGAATCGCAAGGCCAATCGCCGACTGATCCAGAGTGAGCGGCCCGATCGATTCAGCAACATAACCGTCGCGCTCATATCGTTGCGAAGAAACGATTGGGCTAAGGTGTTTCGTGATAACTTCGGGCGCTGGAAGTTTGCCAAGATTGACATAATCGGTGATCCCCGGCATGAAAGCCGCCGCCAACAACAACATCGGCCGAAGCGAAGCATCAAGCCGGGAATACAGCAGGGCTGTATCGACGTAGGCAAAAAAGTTGCTCGGACTCGGCACCGATGTTGCGGCATTTTTGTAAGTTTGCGAATTCGAAAGCTCCGAGGACGCGCTGCCCCCGCCGCGCTTAATCGCCTCTTCCACAGAGACCGGATTGAAACCGGCGATCAAGATCCGGTTCGACAAAGCAATTATCGGAGTGACTGCAACCAGGCTGGCTGGTGACTGCATCGAAAAATAACGCACGCCATTCTCTTCAGTCTCGGTCCATATCGCATCTTTCTCGCCGCGGGTGATGGTCTCGACGATCTCCCCTGCTTTTGTCGCATCCATCACCGGAAGCGTAAGCAGTAAGGACGGCCAATGCGCGCTCGAAGGCCAGTCCGCTAACGATCCGAGCTCCAGCCCGAACCCGGCCTTCCAGTCATCGGCCGTAATCCCGCTGTTGGAAAAAGTTTGGAAAAGTTTCTGCGTTGCGCCCCCGACGCCTGCGGCTTGGCTTAGTGCTTCAAACTTTTGCCCGACATTGAGCAGCATCGATAGATAAAACACGGTGTCTTTTGTGCCAAGCGTGAGGGAAGACCGAGTGATCTTTGCATGTTCTTCCAACTTTGGTATTCCGAGAAAAAGTAGATCGTGTATTTTCCCGTTCTCGAAGCTGGTCGCGCCAGAAATATCGCGCACTTGCTCCAGTATCGTACGTTCATTGGGCGAAACCGGCGATTGGATCGCGGCGCGGAGCGCAGCAATTCGCGCAGAGAGCGTCTTCGTTTGCAAATAAAAAGACGCTGCGTAGCTCAACGGCATATGAGCCGCCGCCGCGCGATATGCCTCGTCCGCGTCGAGTGTGACTTTTGGGTTTTTAACGCGTCCGTCGGCGCGATCGAGGATTGCTTTCAATTCGGCCAGATCAGTCGCGGCGAAGAACCATGGGCGATCGTACGCCGTCGCCAATGTGAATGGTGTCGCGGCGACCATTTCAATCTCGTGATGTTCGTATTGAAGCTTTTCATGCTTCGCACCCGGATTTTTTTCCAAAAAGGCGGATCGCCATTTACCGATCACTTGGTCTGCCTCTTCGGGACTCCCCCGGAAGCGGAAGCCCCCTGCAAATTTCGGATTGTTACTATCGATCGAAGTCAACGCGAAAAAGGCATCTTTTGGACCGAGCTGTTCGAAATCCCGTAGAGCTTGAGAAGCCGCGTCTTTTTTTGGGACTTTCGACAGCGGCTTGCGAAGAAAATCCTCCACGGCTGGTTCGCGGGAGAGCAGATAAAGATCGGACTGATGCCATTGATCGCGCGCTCGGTTGAAGTCCGGTAGGTGCGCCAGAAAGATCGTTTCGCGTGGAAGAAGCACGCTGACAGGCCTGCTCGAAGTTTTTTGAGAAATGCGCCAGGCGTACCAGATGGCGACTGCGACGGCCGCGCTGGCGATCACAAGGAGCGAGGTTCTTCTCATGAGAAAAGAGGCGTGGACGCTACGCGCGCGGATGAAATTGTCGATGGACGGCTTTCAGCCGCTGTTGATCGACGTGCGTGTAAACCTGCGTCGTGGAAATATCTGCGTGCCCGAGCATTTCTTGGATGATGCGCAGATCAGCGCCATTTCCGAGCAGATGCGTGGCGAAACTGTGCCGGAGAAGATGGGGATAAATGTTTTTCTCCAATCCGGAGTGCCGGGCGTGTTCTTTCACAATCTGCCAGATACGCGCCGTTGTTAATTTTGTCCCGCGCTCGGAAAGAAAAACCTCGCTGCTGCTGCTGCGCTTCACAAATTTTGGTCGCTCGGTGGACAAATAGGCAGCGAGCGCTTCGCACGCTTTGCGGCCAACTGGGACAAGTCGCGTTTTATTCCCTTTGCCGGTCACACGTATAATGCGCTCTTCAAAATTGAAATTCTCTAGGCGCGCACTCGCCAGCTCGGAAATGCGCAACCCGCTCGCATACAGTAGTTCGATCATTGCCCGATTGCGTAACCCGTGAGGCCCGTTCGTGTCGATCTTTTCCAATAATTGCTCAACCTGCAATTCGTTAAGCGTTTCGGGAAGGTAACGCTCGATCCGGGGCAAAGCGAGCGCTTCGGCGGGATCGCGATCCACGCTGGCTTTGGCTGCGAGGAAGCGAAAGAAGATCTTCAGTGCGACCACGATGAGTTTAATCGATGATGCGGAAAGCCCGGCGCGTTTGCGATCGGCCAGATATTCGCTCATGAGCGCAAGCGTGACCTTGCGCGGGTCGCCTATCGTTTTTTTCGCAGCGCACCATTGCGCGAAATCAGTGAGCGATCGTTGGGTGGAGAGCTGGTAGTTTTCCGAAAGACCGCGCTCGACCGCGAGGAAACGGATGAACGAGTCGATCGCATGCTCCATCTCGTTGAAGCTTGCGCGAAAGGCCAAACTTTGGCAATCGAACGATTCATAGACAGCAACCTTCACTTCCTTGCTGACCGCGACATTATTGACAAGCGAAGGTTAAATGTCCGATGTTCCGACTACGATGAGTTTGGACCTGAATACGATCCTGCAGGATTGGCCGCATGAGAATGGCAACGTCAAAGTGCGCAAAATCGCCGGGCTCGATGGCCGAGAGAAATTGCAACTGCGGGTCGATCTCGGCGTGCTCCAAATGGAAATGACTGGCCGGCCCGATGGTCAGCGTCCCCATAACTGCGAATCGCTCCTCGAATATCACCAGAGACGGGCGGTTCGCGCGGCAGAGAAAGGTGAAGATTACGAACTCACGCCGGAAGAATGCGCCCAACTCCAGCAGGAAGGCATCCAGTATTATCATCGCTATTTAAGTCTCTTTCAGATCAACGATTTCACGGGCGTAGTGCGCGATACACAGCGCAATCTCGATCTTTTCACATTCGTGACCGAGCACACTGACCGCGACGAGCTTTCCGGGAGCTTGCAACAGTTCCGTCCTTACGTGCTCATGATGAACACGCGGGCCAAGGCATCTATCCTTCTGGCCCAGGGCAAATTTGGCGAAGCCATGTCCGAGATTGAGCGTGGGCGCGATGCTATCGCGGAATTTTTCCAGCACTCAAATTTCCCCGAGCTTGTATCTAAAAGCTCCGAGATCGCATTTCTTGACGAATGGCTCGAAGAAGTGAAAGCAAAACGTCCGCTCTCCAAGCTGGAGATTATGCAACGCGAGATGGAAACCGCCATCGGTAAGGAGCTTTACGAACGCGCAGCCGAATTGCGCGATGCCATCAAGCTGCTCAAGGCGCAAAAATCGACATAATCAAACCGCGATTTCCGCGCCGGGTTCGATCGGGTAAATTAATTTGATCGTGCGTGAAGCATTCTGCCACATTAGCCGCTTAATGAAGGGGAATGTCTCCTTGCATTTTGCCAGGCGGCATCTAGCTGTTTTGCGACATGAAGATCGCGCTTTGTTCGGTCGCCCTGGGAACTTCTTTTCTTCTTTCCGCACACGCCGACCTCACGATTGTTTACTCCTCTACCGTGCAACCGGCGGCGCAAGCGGTGAAAGGCGACGACACGGCCCCAGCGAGCAATGTCACGATTAAAATTAAAGGCGACAAAGCACGGATCGACGCTTCACCAAAGCTCAGTACCATTGTGGATGGGACAACTGGCGAAGTGGTCAATTTGATGAATGAACAAAAGACCGTCGTTCGTATTTCGCGCGAGAAAGTAAAGGCTGTCACCGAGATGTTAAACAAATTTGCGGGAAACAATCAAAAAGAGAAAGAAGGCGCCGAAAGACCCAAACTGACGCCGACTGGACAAAAGGAAACGATAAACGGCTACGAGACCGAAAAATACACTTATGACGGGCCGGATTTCAAAGCCACTTACTGGGTCGCGCCGAACTATCCCGATGGCCCTGCCATTCTCGGACAATTGCAATCGATCAAATCGGAGTTCTGGGATGCCGCTAACGCAAAAATGCCCGATTTTCGCGATTTCCCTGGGCTGCCAATCCGCACGCAACTGGTCATGAGCAAAGAAGGGACGGCACCGGAAAAAAAACGGACCGCGACTCCTTCCGGCCATGGCACTGAAGTTACGAGCACCATTACGTCGGTAAGCCGTGAGCCCATTAGCGATTCTGAGTTTACTGTCCCCAACGATTTCAAAGAACCAAAGTTGCCGGACATTTTTGAGAAGAAGAATACGGCTCCGTCCGTTTCGCCAAACCCATAACGCAGCGTTCGGGCTGCTCCCGCCATGGTTCGACTACTGCTGGCGTCAGATTCGCCCAGGCGGGCCGCGTTACTTGCAGAAGCAGGTTTTGATTTCGAAACTGTCTCACCGCGCGTCGCGGAGAGGTTCGATGTCGATCTTACGTTGCGTGAGCTCACGATCTGGAACGCGATTCGAAAAGGGACATCAGTTGCACGCATGCGTCCCGATAAAGTCGTGCTCGCGGCCGACACGTTGATCGCGCTTCAGGGCAAAGTCATCGGTAAACCCGCCGATTTGAGCGAGGCTGCACGGATTTTGCGGCGCCTGAGCGGACGAACGCACGAGGTGTGTTCGGCGGTTTTTGTTTGTCACTTCGCCGCGGGACGATCGGCATCAATTGATGAGATTTCGCATGTTCGCTTTCGCCGCCTCAGCATCACTAGGATCGACAACTATCTTGCGCGAGTGGAGCCACTGGATAAAGCCGGAGCCTACGCCGCTCAGGGAGAGGGCGCGGAGATCATCGCAAAGATCGAAGGGTCGTTTTCCAACGTGGTGGGGCTGCCCATGGAACAAACGCGTCGTTTGCTGCGGCAATTTGGAATTAAGCCGACCAGCTTTAACTGATCTTCGCCATCTCGCGCTCGGCTCGGGCGGGCTCGGCGCTCGGCTTACGCTTCAAGACGAAATAAAGGAACCAAACGATGAAGCAATTTACAATGAGAATGACTACGGCCGCCAGGCTTGGACGATGCCAAATGTGCCGCACCTCGAGTGGAATCAGGGCTGCGGTGGCGAAGATCATTAGCCATTCCGCCCATCGCTGCTCCATATAGACGCCAATTCCCTCAGTAAGAAGAACTGCCGTGTAAAACAGCGCCAAAAAACCGGTGGCTTGCAACACGCCGCCTTCGAGTACGGCCTGCAGTTTGTGGAGCGAGTAGGCAACCGGCCTGCTGTGCTCCATCAGGATTTCGTCCGCGGCCCAACTCGAAAGCAAATCCATCCAACGCGTCCGCGCGTTTAGGAAAAGCAGTGAAACACCGAGCAAAAGCAACAGGACGCCTTTGCCGATTTTGAAGAGCGCAATGAGCTTAAGATAGCGATGGCGACGCGGCTCCTGCACAATCGCCGGAACGTGCGTCGGATCACTCATTACCCAACTCTTCGCCGAAATTCGCTCATTCCGCAATGATCGGACTTTCCCGGCAGCAGATTTCCAGTTTGTTGCCGTCAGGATCTTCGAAGAAAAAGGCGTAGTAGCCCGGACTGTAATCGACGCAGATTTCTGGACCTTCCAGAGTTTTTCCGCCCGCTTCACGCACCAGTTCCGCGATTCGATCAACTTCCTCACGCGTGTCGGCCCAGAACGCGACGCGTGTTTCGTTTGGTCGATGATTTTTATCTTCGGTGAAGCCGAAAAACTCCGAGGGCCTGTCGCCCGCAGAATAAAACGTGTGGAAATCTTCGCCTGGACTTTCGTGCACAAATCCCAGCTCCGGTAATAGTTTCCCGTAAAATCTTCTGGCCACTTCCATGTCCCTTACTCGCAAATCAATATGATCAAAATGTCGTGTCGTCATTGGCCACACTCAGTTACTTTGCGTCGCGGTTCAATCGCTTGTGCAGCGAGCTGAAATCCGGTTTCCTCCTCGATGCTCGCCCCAATCAAGGTCGGCCATCGGTCCCGGCTCCTTGGGATCGTTGTCGTCGTCTTGTCGATCTTTCTCTCCGCTTGCGGCCGTCGGGGGCAACGGGGTCTCGGGCAAGATGGAAGATTAAAATTTTATTGTGCACTTTTTAGTTGCTAGGAAACTAAATATACGAGAATAGTTTCCAAAGGGGAATTCCATCATGAATACTTTTTACCAAGAAGAGGAAAGCGGCATGAAATCACGAGAAGAACTTCATCAGGAATTGCGGCAACGAATTCTCGCCTTGTCGGGCGTCACCGAGCGGCAGAACGCAGGCATCCACGAAGATGCCTTTTTTGTCGGGCGAACCATGTTCATGCACATCCATGGCCATGGGCATTGCGACATTCGATTAGCGAAAGAGGATCAGGAACATGTTCTTGCCGAAGGCAAAGCGCGCCCGCATCGCTGGGCGCCCGACAAGGGATATGTGGCGTTCATGGTGCGCAATGAAAACGATTTGGCGCCGGCAATGGAGCTGATCCGAATGTCGCACGATCATTTCGTGGGTGCAGCGCGCCCATGGAGAAAATAATCTTGTTCCTTTCGATCACCTCGCATCCGGGCTGACAATGGTCACCATCTATAACACGATCATCGATGCCCAAAGTTGGAGAGCCGACATTCCAGCGTCGATCCAGACTGCGAGAGATTACTTTCACCATGTCGATCCGCGGCGCTTTTATACAATCGTCGGACCGGTTAATGAAATTCTGATCGTCCTAGCGATCATTCTCTTCTGGAAGGATGCTATCTCGCTCCGCGTTTATTTTGCGATTTCGTTTTTGATGTACACGGCAATCGTCGTCCTGACGCTTGCTTATTTCATTCCCCGCGATCTGATCCTCTTTACGTGGTCAATTCCGGATCACCTCGACCAAATTCGAGTTGCCGTGGCCGAATGGAGTCACACGAACTGGCTCCGCTCGTTGCTTGGATTCATCGGCGTTCTTTTTTCATTCAAAGGCGTCGACATCTATTACGCGCTGAGGAGCAAGACAACATTGACGTGAAACGCGCAAGGAAATCGCCGCCGCAGAATCGAAAGAACGACTTTGGTCGGCAACGAATCGTGGACGCGGCGCGTGCTCACTTCTTTAGCCACGGGTTTCGCAGCGTGACGATGGACGATCTGGCCGAGGAGTTGGGCGTTAGCAAGAAAACGCTTTATGCGCATTTTCCGGGTAAGATACAGCTACTTGAGGCGGTGCTGGCGGATAAGTTCGCTGGCGTCGAGGCGAAACTTAACGAAATCACGCGGGAACATCCGCATAATTTTTCGGCGGCACTCCATGAACTGCTCACCACCACACAGCGCGAGTTAGATGAGATCAAGCCGCCGTTCGTTCGTGACATGCGGCAGAAAGCCCCGCACGTGTTCGAGATTGTCGAGCGTCGCCGGTCCGCTTTGATCGAGCGTTTCTTCGGAAAACTTTTCATCGAGGGTCAACGCACGGGAATGGTTCGGAAAGATGTTCCAGCGAAGTTCATAATCGAGATTTTGCTCGCGATGGTTCAGGGGATCATGAATCCACCGAAGATGGAGGAGCTAGGAATGACTCCAAAAGAAGGTTTCGCCGGAATTCTCAAGATCGTTCTCGAAGGCGCGCTCGCCGGAAGGGCCCGCACCGTCGGCTGATTGCATCTCTGGCTGCTCCAATGCTACTGGCGAGAAAATTGTTCGTGCGAAATCAGACGCTTTGGGCTTTCGCCTCGCTCGCGGTATCGATCTTTCTTTGCGCGTGCAATACTCGAAAGAACGCGGTCTCCGGCACGGTTGAAGTGGACGAAGTGCATGTGGGCCCGCGCAGTGGTGGACGGGTAGAAAAGATTTTCGCGTGGGAAGGGGACGCTTTGCGCGCGGGACAGCCGATCGTGGAACTGGATGCTTCCGAACTGCATGCCCGACGTGATCTGGCCGAAGCGCAGATTAACACCGCGATCCGCGACGCCGACTCGCAGGAAGCGCAGCTTCAATTCCTGCGCGACGACGCGAAGCGCCAAAAGGATTTATTGCAACGCAAGGTGGTCTCGCCCAGCGACGCTCAGCGCGCGGACAGCGCGGCTAAAGCGCAGGACAAAAATGTCGAGGCCGCTAGAATGCGCGTGACCCAGGCGCGTGCGCAGCTTGCCGACATCGATGCGCAGCTTGCCGAAATGCAAGTGGTTGCGCCAGCCGATTCGGTTCTGGAAGTGCTTAGCGTCAAGGTAGGCGATGTCCTGCCGGCCAATCGCGAAGTCGCGACATTGCTTCTCACAAATCATTTGTGGGTGCGCGTCTATGTGCCGGAACCGTGGCTCGGGTTAATAAAAGTGGGCGATCAGGTGCGTGTCCGCGTTGATTCTTTCCCGGGCAAGGATTTCGAGGGGCGCGTGGAGCAAATTAGCCGTGAGGCCGAGTTCACGCCGCGCAACGTGCAAACGGTAGCAGATCGGATCCGGCAGGTATTCGGCGTGAAGATTCGTTTGCCGAACACCGACGATCGATTGCGCGCGGGGATGTCAGCCGATGTTTATTTTCCGAACGTAAAGTGAGTTTGGAAGCTAGTAATCTAATAAGGTGAATCAGGAATGCAGGAAGAGAGGAAATTCACCTACGTATTTGTGTTTCTCTCCTGCGTCCCTGTTTCCTGATTCTTTTTCAATATGTCCCAACTGATGATTGAGTGCGACGGCCTCACAAAACGCTTCGGCACATTCACCGCGGTCGATCACGTTTCGTTTTCCGTCGGAAAAGGATCGATCTTCGGATTTCTCGGGCCGAACGGTTCCGGGAAATCGACCGTGATCCGGATGCTGTGCGGAATCCTCGAGCCGACTGAGGGCACGGCGCGGATCGGCCCGCACGACATCGTGCGAGACGCTGAGCCAATCAAAGAAATGATCGGCTACATGTCGCAACAATTTTCACTCTATGACGAGTTGACGGTGAATGAGAACCTAATCTTTGCAGGAAAACTTTACGGCTTGAACGGTCGCGAATTGAACCAGCGACGGGACGAAATGATCGCCACGACGCATCTTGAGCCGTATATCGACCGGCGTGCCGGGCAGCTTTCCGGTGGCTGGCGACAACGGCTGGCCATGGCTTGCTCGCTTATGCACAGACCGACTGTGCTGTTTCTCGATGAGCCGACTGCTGGCATCGATCCGGTCGCACGGCGAGAGTTGTGGGATTTGCTCTTCGAATTCGCTGGCAAGGGAATGACGCTGTTTGTCACGACGCATTACATGGACGAGGCGGAGCGCTGCGATCATGTGGGTTATATTTACATGTCGAAGTTGATTGTTTGCGGCGAGCCGGATGAGCTAAAGAAACTTCCGGAAGTAAATCCGCCGGGGACGCGGCGGCTCGATGTGACCTGCGATCATGTGACGACGGCGTTGCATGCCATGCACGAGATGCGCGGAGTGCGCAGTGCCACGGTTTTCGGCCAGTCGATGCATCTGCTGGTCGATGAAAGCGTCAAGCGGGCTCAGATTGATGAACAACTGCACAAAGTCGGCGTCACTCACGCCGAGATTCACGAAATGGGCCCATCACTCGAAGACGTCTTTGTCGAACTTTCGGCGAAACACGCCAACGATAAACAGAAAGCCGCGTGATGAAACACAAACCTTTCCGCGGCCTTAGCGCAATTCTCTTTAAGGAGTTCATCGTTGTCTGGCGTGATCCGCTGACGCTCTTCTTCTTTTTCTTTCCGCCGCTGATCGAGATGGTTGCGTTCGGTTACGCGCTCGATAACGACGTGAAACACATGGCGATGCTTATTCTAAATGAAGATCGGACCGTTGAGAGCCGTCAGTTGATCGATCGCTTCGTCAATACGGAGACGTTTCGCGTGGTGGGCGAAGTGCAAAGCCTGGATGAGCTTAAAAGCGAAATGCGCAAAGGCCGCGCCTATGCTGCGCTGGACATCCCGCCGAACTTTACTCGCGAACTTAATGCGGGTCACTCTGCCCGGGTGCAATTGCTGATCGATGGATCCAATTCCACGACGGCGCTGCAAGCTCTCAATACCGGGCTCGGCGTGGCGTTGACCCAGTCAGTGGAGT
This sequence comes from Candidatus Udaeobacter sp., assembly GCA_036495045.1. Classification (GTDB taxonomy): domain Bacteria; phylum Verrucomicrobiota; class Verrucomicrobiia; order Chthoniobacterales; family UBA10450; genus Udaeobacter. The sequence goes on along the minus strand of DASXNN010000138.1, from coordinate 17,743 downwards.
CGCTTTTGCGTGAAACCGGCCGGCAAGGGGTGCCGATCGATGTTCGGCCGCAGATGCTTTACAACCCAGCGATGCGCGCCCCGAACTTTTATGTGCCGGGCGTGATCGGTGTCGTCTTGCAAATCGGCACGACAGTCGCTGCCGCCATGGCCCTGGTACGCGAACGGGAACGTGGAACGCTCGAGCAATTACTGGTCAGTCCCTTGAGCCGTGCAGGACTCATGCTCGGCAAGCTCATCCCGTATTTGTGTATTGGAATGGCCATGGCAGTGGTTCTCTTCACCATCATGCGGTTTGTGTTCTTCGTACCCATCGAGGGCAACATGGTGGCAATGCTGTTTTCGACGGTGGTTTACGTTTTTGCTCTGCTAAGTCTTGGCTTGCTCGTCGGAACGAAGGCCGAGAATCAAATGCAAGCGCTGCAAATGTCGATGGTCTTCCTTTTGCCGAGCGTTTTCTTTTCCGGCTTTATTTTCCCGCGGGAAACCATGCCTTGGATTTTTTACGCGCTCGGTGCTCTCTTTCCTACAACTTATTTTATCGCGCTGATGCGGGCGATCATTCTGCGCGGCGCAAATTTGTTCGAATACTGGCCCCATCTCGCGGTGCTCATTTTAATGTCGATCCTGCTTTTCATTCTTTGTGCTCTGCGGTTTCGGAAAAAGATCGGATAATGATTGCTCGGGTTTGGGCAAGAAACGCGACATCAGAGTCAATAAAGCGACAACGACGAGACCAAGCGCACCCCAAAACATGTAGCGGGCGGATCCGGTGAGTGTTTCGCCAACGCGCTCGGCTCTTGAGGAAAGGTTTTCTTCGCCGCCGGAAACGACAGTTACGCGATCCGCGCGCAAGAGCTCGCCAGCCACCAGACTGAGATCGTAGTGCGGAGCGCTCGCTTCGCGATTGCCGTAGTAGAGCCAGACCGGCTGCGCCGAATCGAACGCGGCTTTGAATATGACGCGCGTCACCGGATAGTAGCAGCGGAATTCGCGCAGTTCGATTGCGGGGTTGTCGCCGTTGTTGGTTTCGAGAAATAGCGTGTCGCTTTGCGGCGGTGGGTTGAGTTGAATGATAAACTCGCGTGTTGCTTTCGCTGGCGTTTGGTCCCACGTGGCGCGACCAAGCTCGCGCGGAAGTTTGTCGCCGCGCTCGTCCGTGACTTCTTCCCATAACCGCATTTCCCGATGGAAAAGCGTTGAAGCCGATGTGCAAACAACCCGCGTGATCGGCAATGTCGCTTGTGGCAGTTTGAGCGACCTGCGCGAAAGCATGGGGGTTCTTGGATCGTTGGCCAGCACGGTGTTCAACTGGATCGGGCGCGATATGGATGTTTGTTCCAGTAAAAAAGGAATCTGCCGATCTTCGCGGACGAGACGCAGGTCGCGTTGATCGCGCAGCGCGTGGGCAAGAAGGTCGGGACCGAGCTCGATTTGTTGCGCACCGCTTTGAGTTAACGGAACGAGTTTGCGGAATTTCCACTTCGCGACATCGATCTTCGCTCCGATTAGGGTGAGGGCCGCGAGCGCTGCCGGCGGTTTATAGTTAGGATTGGGAGCGAGTGATGACAGTTCCACATCGGTTGCCGTTGCATTTTTTAGTTGTTCGCTTAACGCGGAAAGATCGTACTGAGGCGGAGGGCATTGGCTGTTGCCGCTAAGCAGCGAGTAACGGCCTGGTTGATGTGCGAAAAAGATCAGTCGCACGAGCCGGCGCTCGCCGCGCACGGCGTTGATAGAGAGCGGCTGACTGTCTTGATTACGGATTAGCAGGAACAACTCGCGCGACTCGATTTTTTGCTCGACCGGAATATCGAGACGCGCTTCACTTTTTCCATCGACGTCTACGCGATAGACTACCGCTTCGCCGAGTGTCCGTTCGCGGCTGCTGTCCTCGGCAATTTCGGGAGCGGCAAGAGTAACCGAACGCGTAAATAACGGCTCGCTCGTGTCGAAGCGCAACGACGCCAGCAGCAAGTTCGATGCGCCAAGATCGAGTGCAAGTCGCGTAACGCCGAGGCTTTCGTCCCGCGATTTGATCTTGATAGGAACTGCTTCCGCGGGCGCGGCGGAGCGCGGCCTGTGCAGTTGCGCGCCGATAAACGGCACCGGCTCCGAGCGCCGGTCGTCAATGGTGACCCGCAAAAACTCCCAGGCTTCCTCGGCGAATGATGCACGCAGTTTCGCCACGCCGTTGCCCAACCGGAAAATCGGCTCTCCGGCGGCGAGTTTCTTCCAGTTCGCGCCGTTGTGCGATCCTTCCACTTGGATGGCTTTGACAAACTGCGAGGCGGGCGTTTCGAGACTCACGCCGGCGATTGGCGCGGTCGTCCCTGTTTCGAGAAGAAGCCGAGTTGTGCCGCCTTCGATTGTGCCGCGAAATTCTTTTGGCCGCAGCATTGACTCGGCTTCGGGCGCAGGTCGCTCGATTAGATAAGGCACTCGGTTGCCGGCAGCATCCACAATTCGCAGGTCTTCGAGGCCCGGCTGTGCCGCGTCCAACGTTGTCGCTGGGAGATTTACCTGCACCAGACCAGACGCAGGAACGTTGAGTGTCTGTATCTGACGCCATTCGTTTGGCTCAAATGCCAAAAGCGATGTCGCGCAAAGGAGCGTAACAAAACCGGCAAGGCCGCAGCGCTTACGATGTCCGTGGAATCGTAGATTTGGTTTCATTGTTTTTCTCCACAGCCGCGAGGAACCGCTGATATAGAAACGATGCGAGGATGGCGATGATCGCGACAACGATGAATGCGCCGATGCGATAAAGTTGGTCGAGCTGCGAAAGGTCGTGAAAGAAAAGTTTTAACACAGTGGCGCCGAGCAATCCGAGACTCGCGTATCGCACGGCCGCGGTTTTCTTCTGTATGCCGACGATTAGCAGCAACAACGCAAACAACGCCCACGCGATGCTGTAGCTCATGTCCCGCGCGAAATTTCCCGAGAATTGGAAGGTCAGTGCTGCCGTGCCGGCGGTGCTGAAGTAATCGGCGACCTCGATGTTTACGAGCAGGAACGCCAGTACTGTGCCCAGTGTGTAGAGCAACGGCAGCGAATTTCGACCGAGTACGAGCTGGCGCGGCAGCGCGAGTAATTGTGCGCCAGCGAAAAGACAAACAGTGGCGATGCCGTAGGTATAGAGATACCAGTTGAAAATCGGAGTCGCTGCGCGCGGATGATAGCTGAGCACGGCCGGATTCAGCGCAAGACGCGCGAACACCACGACGAGCAGGCCGAAGCCGACGAGACGCAATCCCGGATGCGGCACGCGATGGAAGAGCCAGCAGAGCGCTGCACCTTCCAGCGCCCAGCCAACAGTGATCCACTGACGGTCGAATTGGATCGGGAAAATCAGCGTGATGAAAAACAACGCTCCACCGCCGAAAAGCGCGAGCTGCGCATTGCGCGCCGCGCTGTCGAGCGGCGTGCGCTTGAGAAGCACGAAGAGTCCGACGAGCGAAGGCAGCGCAAACGCCGCGGGCACCAAACCGAGGACGCTGTTCGGATGCGCCGCACGAATGAGCTGATAGACCAGATAAAACTGCAACGGTCCGGCGAGTGCCGCTGCCGCCCACGGCGTTGTTTTTCCCGTGAATTTCTGATGGAAAATAAACGGAAACACACTGAACAGGGCGTAAAATACTAGGTACCAGATCAACGGCAGCGTGGCGTGGGCCGGATCAAAATGTTGAAAATGCCACGAGTGTTCCAGCGCCAGCACTGAAACCAGGCCCACCGCAGGCAGCAGATCGAGTGACAGAGTTTGCGTCATGCCGAGAAGGAGCACGATTAACAACAGCGCAAGACCGAACACGGCCGAAGGATTCGCGAGCGGCAGCCGTAGAGTCACCATGATGAGAAGAAGAAAAGGCAGCGTCGCCGACAAAGCAGGTAGTTGAACAGAGAGATTTGCCGGATCGGCGATGCTGCCGAAAAGACTCGGTACGCGCGTGGGGGCGGCGCCTGTCGGGGCCAGCAGTCGGCGGCAAGCCCATGCCGCTGCCAGGAGAAAGAAAATCGCGAAACCGCCGAGCAGAAGAAGCGCCGTCGGCAAACCGGTGAGTTCGTTCGGAATGCGGAATAACCATGCACCTATCGCGAGGAGCGTGAGCAGGAGCACTGCGAGAATCGGCAGCAGCGTCGCGGTCATCATGGCGAGAACAAGGGCGAGAAGATCGACAATGAGCACGAACGGCCAGACGAAAATCGAAAGTTCAGCCAGCTTGAAGATCTGCATTAGCACGAGAACGAGCGCGAGCGCCGGAAATGCATGGCACCACCACGGTAGTGTGGTCTTGCGGAGGCGTTGCAGCGCAAGCGGCGTGGCTGCATGAAACAGCGCGAAGACAAAATAGAACGCCAGCGCGGTATAAAGATGCTGGCCCGTGAGGTACTTGCTGGTCCACGCGCCAAGAAAGATGAACGCCGCAAGTCCTGCGAGCGCTTCGACGACAACAAGTTTGGCGTCGAGCAGAGTCAGCACGAGCAGGCCAAGATCGACAAGAAAAACATAACTGAACAAAAGCGCAGGCCGTTGCCCGAGTGTTTGGAACGAGAGCAAGTAAAACGCTGAAAATATGGTGACTGCGCCGAGTCCAAGCGCAGATGAGGACAGCTCGCGGTTCATTTTCCGAGTGCGCTTCGCCCAAGCCACCGCTGCGAGAAACAAGGCTTGAAATCCCGCGAAAACCGCCATGACAACCAACACTTTGTTGCCGACGAAATATTTTTCGGGAACAAAGAACGTTTCAATCCAGCCGATCTGCGTCAAAACAGTACCAGCCGCGCCCAGAATCGGCAGTGCGTTCCACCGTTGCCGCTGCGAGGCCGCGAGCAGACCGATGTCGAGCAACGCGATATAAACGAAAAGTCCAAATGAACGATCCTGCCCGGTCGAAAGCAAAATCGGCGTGAGAAACCCGCCCGCAAGGCCGAGAATAGCGACCACGATCGCATTCAGCCGCACCGCGAGCAGAAACGCCACTGCGGTGATTAATGCCATCAGCAAAAACGTCGGGATAAGACCGAAGAACGCGAAGTGATAATACGACCGGCACGCAAAAGTTACTGCGTAGAGCACGAGCACGCCGGTGGCGCAGAGCGTTTGCGCGGTGACCGCGTTTTCCTTGCGTTTGAGCAGCACGCCGCCGACGAGAAGGCTCACGCCAACAACGAAGCCGATCGCGACACGCAGTTCCGGCGGAATGAGATTGTGCTCGAACGAATACTTCACGAAAAAACCCACCCCGAGGAAAAGCGCCAGCCCGCCGATCCAGGCGAAAAGTTTCGCGCCCATGAACTGCTCCCAATCGATCGGGGGTCTGACCGGAGTTGCGGGTTGCGGTGCTTTTGCTTCGATGAGTTCGTGGGGAATTGGCGGCGGCTCCGATTCTTTGGGCTCTTCGCGAACCGGAACGGGCGCGATGACCGATGGCGGTGGCGGAACGCCGACAACTGTTGACGGTGTCGCGGGCGCCTGCCCTTCCGGCTTTGTGGCGAAACCCGCTTGCTGCCGCAAAGTGCGCAGGTCCGTTTCAACGGATGAAAGCCGCGAGAGCAAGTCGTCAACGGTGCGCTTTGTCGCATTTGCCTTAGCAATCGCGATGAACGGCACCATTAGGATTAAGACTAGAAAACCGATGAGAAGGAGAATCAGAAATTCCATTTGTTTGTTAGACTCGGCCGCATATTCCGGCTTTGCTCAGGATGATAGGCGCTTTGCTCGCCAATTGTTAATCGATAAAATTTTTGGAATTCATCGACGCTTTCGATCGTGAACATTCATCACCTCGAACTGTTTTATTTTGTCGCGAAACACGGCGGCATCGCAGCTGCGGTGCGGAACATTCCTTATGGCATTCAGCAACCAGCCGTGAGCGGTCAGATTGCGAAACTGGAGGAATCGCTCGGCACGAAACTATTTCAGCGGAGGCCGTTCGCACTCTCGCCTGCGGGCGCGGAACTGTTCGAGTTCATCAGACCCTTCTTTGATAACATTGACATCGTCGCCGAGAAAATGCGCCAGAACAGTTCGCCACAACTGCGCATCGCCGCGCCGTCGATCGTCCTGCACGATTACGTTCCGGAATTGTTGCAAAAACTTCGCGTGAGGTTTCCAACGTTTCGGCTCTACTTGCACGAAGCAGCGCGCGCCGAAGCCGAGAGACTGCTTTTGGCGCAGGATGTCGATCTCGGCATCACGCTCATCGAGAAAAAATCGCGCGGCGGGATTCAGGCGCGGCCGCTGCTCGAACTGCCATTGATTCTGCTCGTCCACAAAAAGTCCAGGCTCGCCCGCGCCGATGAGTTGTGGAACCGGGACAAAATCGAGGAAACGCTAATCACTTTTTCGCGTACCGACCCTGTTCACGTCCATTTCCAACACGGTCTTCAGCGTCTGGGGGTGGAATGGTTTTGCGGAATCGAGGTCAGCTCGGCGCGTTTGATCGAGCGTTACGTCGCGAGCGGCTACGGGATCGGTTTGGCCGTTGCCGTGCCGGGATTCAAACCGTCACCGCAAGTCCGTGCTCTTCCGCTGCCTCATTTTCCACCCGTCGTCGTCGGGGCGGCGTGGTCAGGCAAACTTTCCAACATTGCCCAGGAATTGCTTGCGGGACTGGAGACCGAAGCGCAAGCGCAAATGCGCCGAATGAAACGCGCAAAACGCCACTAAAGTGAAGTTGATCGGTTCGTGGCGTCGCATGCTCGTCTTCATCATTTCCATTGCCGCGATTGGTAGCGTAGCGTGGTGGTTCGTGCTCAGAATGCCGGGAAAAAACATCTCAGGCGCGGCGGCGCTTTCATCGGCGGAGATCGAATTGCGTGACGAACTGATCGCCGACGTGCGAATACTTGGCGTCGAAATCGGCGAGCGGAACATGACGCGCTATCCGCAGCTCAATGCTGCCGCGGATTTCATCGAAAATTTCTTTTCCCGCGCCGGCTTGGCCCCGCGGCGTGACACGTACGACCTGCACGGAAAAGCCTGTCACAACATCGAGGCGGAAATTCGCGGGACTTTTCCGCAGATCATTCTCATCGGCGCGCATTACGATTCGGTGTTCGGCTCGCCCGGCGCCAACGACAATGGCAGCGGCGTTGCGGCAATGCTCGCGCTGGCGCGCCGTTTCGCCCGAACATCGGCACAGCACACGCTCCGTTTCGTTGCGTTTGCGAACGAAGAACCGCCTTATTTTCTGACGGAGCAAATGGGAAGTTTTGTTTACGCTGGCCGATGCAAGGCCCGGGGCGATCAAATCTCTGCCATGATTAGCTTGGAAACGATCGGATATTTTTCTGACGCGCCACACTCGCAAACTTATCCGGCGCTCGGACTGGGCGCGTTTTACCCGACGGTTGGCAACTTCATCGGATTTGTAGGCAACATTCCTTCGCGCGCGCTACTGCGCCGCGTGATGTCGATCTTTCGCGCGCAGGCTAAGCTTCCATCGGAAGGCGCCGCGCTGCCGGCGTTCATTCCTGGAGTCAGTTGGTCCGATCAATGGGCTTTCTGGCAGCATGGCTATCCCGGCATCATGATTACAGACACTGCGCCATTTCGTTATCCGCATTATCACCGCGCCACCGATACGCCTGATAAACTTGATTACGATCGCTTAGCGCTCGTAGTCAGCGGCGTGCAGAAAGTGATCGAAGAACTCGACCGAGCGCCGCGTTGATCAGCTATCCTTCTTAGGCAACAACCAGGCGAGAGCACGATTCAATTCTGCCAGCGCTGCGCTTTCGATTGGATCGTTGTGATAAGCGCCAGGCAGCGAAATCACTCGCTTTTCACCAGCGTAAGCCTCAACTACGAGGCGTTGAAAGCGGGGCGCGACCACTTCATCTTTGTCCGCAAGCAAAAAGATCGCGGGCACATGAATCGCCTTCGCATTTGAAACGCTGTCGAGATCTCGCGGAATCTGCAGCGCAATGGGACCCGCCAGCAGCCAGAGATTCCACCAGCCAAACTGACGCAAGATCATTTGGCGGAGCGGCGGAGGATTATGCAGGATCACTCCGGTAACCGGCCGATGCGCGGCGATATGGAGCGCGGCGGATGCGCCGAGACTAGCGCCGTAGAGAACAATTGGCTGGACATTCGCATGACGTTGCAATTCGTCGAATGCTGTGAGCGCTGCCGGCCCAATCCGGGAAAGCCGCGCCGGGCCAGTGCTGCCGCCGAATCCGGGATAATTCATTCCCCAGATTTCGACTGCGTGATCGTTCCATTCGTCGGCTTCCGAGGCGACCCAACGCTCGGCGCGATCCGCGTTGCCGTAGAACCGCAAAACGTAAGTATCCACGCGGCCGTTTTGTTGCGCTCGACGCGATATTGCCGTCCATAATTCCAACTCGCCGTTCTGGAACGGAATTGTTTTTCGGACGGCCCCACTTGCGTCGATCGGCGCCCTGGTTGGGAATAGAATCAGATGATCGGGTAAGCGACCAAAAAGGATCACAGCAAAGTATACGACGCCGATTGCGAGGACGTGGCGAAGTCTGGACAAATTCTTCGGTTTCAGTCCTCTGTTAGTCACATTTGTTCGAATAACGCAAGAGTGTGCGACTCATATTTCGATGGCTTCCGCTCTCACAAAAATGCTACAGCCATGGGCGATGGATCGAGGCCGACACACTCATAAAAACGGCTCGCCATCATGAGCATTTCGTCTCTGCCAAATCCGGCATCGAGAAATCGCCCGGAGGGTACGACTTTGCGCATATACCAGAGGAAACGCTCCTTGGAACTGCCGAACAATCTCGCCCGAATGTTGTTCCAAATACTTTTAAGTCGTTGCTTGCGGCTGAATTTTTTCGTTTTCCCGACCACCAATTGCCTTGATCAGGCAGTTGATCGCTCGTCGGTAATAGGTGCAGAAGGATTCGGGCTACGCGGCGCTCTCGTCTTTGAGCATCGACTTGATCTGGTCGCGCAGCTCGGGCGAACTCTCGTGCCCGTGGGCTGAAACGGCATGCTGCACCGCAGCATCGAGCACTTCTTCTTCTGTGCCCGAAATTTTCAGGGAGCAGTTCTTTTCACTCGGATAATCCCTGCAATCAATCGATTTTCTTTGACCCGCCATTGTGACCTCGAGTTGGTTAACTCTTCTTTAATTCAGCCAAATCTTTTAGCACTTGCTCGCTGTGGTCGGCTGGTTTCACGCCGGTGTAAACTTTGGCGATCTCGCCTTTCGGATTAACGATGAACGTATTGCGCGCCGCAAGCGTTGTTCCTTTGTAATCCATGACCGATCCATATTCGGTCGACACTCTCGCGTCGGGATCGGCCAACAATTTGAAATTGAGCCCTTCTTTGGTGCAAAAATCCTTATGCGATTGCGCCGTGTCCACGCTCACACCGAGGACGACTGCACCCGCCTGCTCGTACTTCGCAAGATCGCGCTCGAAATTTTTCGCCTCCATCGTGCAACCGCTCGTGAAATCCTTCGGATAAAAATAGAGCACCACCCATTTGCCGCGATAATCTTTCAGGCTCACTTGCGAACCGTCTCCAGTCGTTAAACTAAACTCTGGCGCCTGCGTCCCCGCTGCCGGTTGCTTCGAAGTTTCCGCCGCTGCCATCAAGGTGAACGTCCCAAGAGCGATGATTACTGACAAGATCATGTTTTTCATTTTTACGTCTCCCGTTTCTGAGATATTAGCAGGGATTCGCCGCGAGCCAAAAGATTACGTCGCCAAGAAAGCTTGCGCTCTGTGACGGCTTCGAGTCAATAGATGCTCGTTTATGCCAAGATCGATGATTGTCGAGGACATTCCGATTAGACCTGTACGCTTGGTCCTGGGCCTGATTGCTTGCGTTGGGATCGTGATCATCCTGTTCACGCTTCTATTCGGTTTCAGAACGATTCCGGCAAACTCCATCGGTGTAAAGACGCGCTTTGGCGCGTACCATGATCTTGTAAATCCCGGTCTCACCTACGCCATTCCGTACGTGAATGAGATTCTAATCGTGCCGACGCAACGTTTATTGAAGCTCGAGTTTGGTTTCACTTCGCCGAACGCGACTAATATCTACCAAGGCGACAGAGAACCGGAGGAAACCGAGACAATGATCACTGGCGATCTCAACACGGCGCTCGTTCCGTGGGTTGTGCAGTACCGCATCACCGATCCCAAACTGTACCTTTTCGGCGCCCGCGAGCCTGAGCAAACGTTGCGCGATCTTTCCGAGAGCGTGATGCGCGAAGTGATCGGCGACCGCACCGTGGACGAAGTGCTCACGATCGGACGGCACGACATTGAAACATCGACGCTGAAACGTCTGGCCGATCTTTGCTCCCAATACGGCCTGGGAATTCAAATCCAACAAGTGCAACTCGCGACCGTGCGTCCGCCGCCCGTCGTGCAGGCCGCGTTCAATGAGGTCAACCAGGCGCAGCAGGAGAAACAAACCGCGATTAACCAAGCCTGGGCCGTGTATAACGATGCCGTGCCGAACGCGCGCGGCCAGGCGAAGGAGCGCGAGAAACAAGCCGAAGCGTATGCCTTCCGTCGGGTAAACGAGGCCAGAGGCGAAGCGCAGAAATTCTCATTGTTGCTCGCCGAATACCGCAAAGCGCCAGAGATCACGCGACGCCGTCTTTATCTCGAAGCGATGCAAGCGATTCTGCCGGGCTTGCAAAAGAAAATCATCATCGACGACAGCTTGAAGAACATTCTCCAGACGCTGCCGCTCCAGCCAGCCGGCGAAACCAGGACGTCGCCATGAACGTGATCGACGTGACGCCGCGCCCGGCCGCATTCTCCGCCGTCGTGCGATTCTTGCAGAGCTGGTTGATGTCGATCTTGGGCGTCCTTTTCGTTTTGACCGCGCTGAAGTGGGGAGCGTTCCTGTTTATCGTTCATCAGTACGAAAACGCTGTCATTACGCGTTTCGGCGAAATCGTTCGCACGGTCACGACGCCCGGACTGAAGGTAAAGCTGCCGGTCATCGATAAAGTGCACCGCTTCGACAAGCGCATCCTCGCTTGGGATGGACCGCCGACCGAATGCCCCACCAAGGACAAACTTTACATCATTGTGGATTGCTTTGCGCGCTGGCGTATCAGCGATCCTGTTCTCTACTACAACCGGCTCAATGACGAACGCAGCGCCCTTTCGCGCCTCGACGACATCCTCGGCAGCGAGACGCGGACGGCCGTTGCGACGCACGATCTCGTCGAGATCATTCGCGTAACCAAAGGGCGAACGCCGTTGCGCGATCAAGAGCTGGAGAAAAGCGGCACGCTTTTGCCCAGTTCCATTCCCGATATCGAGCTCGGCCGCGGCGAGATCGAAAAACAGATCACTGAACGCACCCGGCAAAAGATCTCCGACTTCGGCATCGAGTTGCTCGACGAACGTTTCAAGCGCAGCAAATACAATCCGGCTGTCGCCGAGAAAATTATCGAGCGCATGTCGAGCGAGCGACACCAGATTGCAGCGCGTTTTCGTTCTGAAGGCCGTGGCGAGGCGGCGAATATCAACGGTCAAAAAGAAAGCGACATGGCCGCGATTAGCTCGACGGCCACCAAGAACGCGCTCGAGATCGAAGGCAAAGCCGACGCCGAAGCGGCTTCCATTTATGCGGCAGCCTTCAATCCTCCCGACGCGCAGGAACTTTATTCCTTCCTCCGCAGCCTTGATGTTATGCGCGCCGCGTTTGAAAAAGACACAACCGCTGTCATCTCCACCAACAGCGATCTGGGCCGAATGCTCAAATCAATGGCTGAAGCGACAGCTCCGGTAAAACCAACTCATTGAGCCTGCGAATCTGGACCATCGGACATTCGACGCGGACGATCGAGAAATTTATCGCGGCACTTAAGGTGCACGATATCAAGTTGCTTGCCGATGTACGGAGCTTGCCCGGATCGAGGCGTTATCCCCAGTTCAATAAAGAGAGGCTGATAAAATCACTCAAGGAACATGGAATTCGCTACGAACATTTTCCGGAACTGGGCGGACGACGGAAACCGAAGAAGGATTCGCAGAATAAGGCTTGGCGAAATGCTTCATTCCGCGGTTACGCCGATTACATGGAAACGGAAGAATTTCGAAAAGGCATCGAGCGCCTTCCCGAGCTTGCGAAAGAAACCGGACCGACGGCGATCATGTGCGCGGAAGCGGTGTGGTGGCGCTGTCATCGCGCGCTGATTTCCGATTATCTGAAAGCGCGCGGCGTCGAGGTCATGCACATTGTCGATGCAAATAAGAGCGAAGCGCATCCGTTCACATCGGTAGCGCGGATTGTGAATGGTGAACTGCGCTACGCTGCCGAATCGCTTCTGTAGTGGCGGTCTGTGACGGCCGCAACCTTCCTTCCGAAACACGGCGATGCTCATAGAGCGCCGCTACAATCGCTTCAGCGCGGATCGGTCACGCGCCCGAGAAAAAGACACGCGCCGCTGGGGATGTGCTGGATCGCGTAAAGGAATGGTCGATCGACCTTAACCTCGATCGGCTTTGGCTTTGATCCAGCCCTCGCCGTCGCTTTCATCATTACTACCGCCGTGGCTGCAGCGGCTTCTGTTCCTTTTTCGTCTACCGCGATAAAGGTTTTATGAAAAATCTGTGAGATGTAGAGATAATCATTCGGTTTTCGTGGCGCAATCCGGTCGAAATTAGCGCTGCCCAGTGGATCATTGAACGCGCTCTTCATTCCGAGCGCTTCGAATTTTTCTGCGAGCGCGATCGTTGGGGGCTCGAATTTGAACTTTGGCATGTGAAGATCAACATCGTGGGTTTCAAGTTTCGCGCACTGAGCGAGGATGTCGGCCGTTAATTTGGATTCAAGAGTGCGCAGGCCATCCGTTTCATCCGGAAGCAGAACAAGAAATTGCAGTTCGCCGCCGGTATAAGGAAGAGCGACCGCGCTGAACCCGTCGCGTTTAGCGTACCTATAACTCTCACTCCGTTTTCGCATCGTTGGCACATCGACCGGAGCGCCGCCGGGAGTATGAAACGGCTCGGGCACGATGCTCTGATTCACGTTTACGATGAAGCCAGGCAATGTGATTGAGACGCACGAGCACGCTGGTGAGTCCTCAATGTGCACAAGATTCGGGTCGACTCTGACAATAAGCGGTGAGCGCGATGCACCTAGATGGCTTTAGCTCAATTCAGAAAGGTAAATATATATGAATAAATTGGTAACATGGAATCCACTCAGAGAAATGGATGAAGCGCAAAATCGCCTCAATCGGTTTTTCTTGGGCGGATTTCCGAACAGAATGGGCAGTGGCGAGATCCACAGCCTGGCGGTCGCAGATTGGTCACCGGAGGTTGATATCAGTGAGGATGATCACGGGTACCTCCTCAAAGCTGACCTGCCTGAAATGAAGAAGGATGACGTTAGGGTAACAGTCGAAGATGGCATCCTCAACGTTTCCGGAGAACGCAAAACCGAGAAGGAAGATCAGAAAAAGAAATTCCATCGCATTGAGCGATCCTATGGAACTTTCCGACGCAGCTTCACGCTGCCTGAAGATGCCGATAGCACAAAAGTGACGGCAGAATTCCGCGACGGAGTGCTAAAAGTGCACCTCCCGACGACGGCAAAACCAAGATCAAAAGAAATCGAAGTAAAAGTGGCGTAACACTGACGGCGAGCGTGCGGAGGGTTCCGTGCGTTCGCCCCACCAGTGTGAGATGACTAACTTGGTCGCCCCTCCCTATACCGAGCGTCGCAGCTTCGGAAGCGATTTGCGGAATTGCGTGGGAGAGCGACCCACGATTCGCTTGAAGGCGCGATTGAAGTTGGTCATGGATTGAAATCCACAGGCGAAGGCAGCTTCACTAATTCGCGAGTTAGGATTGAGCAAGAGCGTCTTCGATTTCTCCACTCGGATTCTCGAGAGGTAATCGATGAAATTCATGCCGGTCGCTTTCTTGAACATCTTGCAAAAGTAATGCCTGCTGATGTTAGCCGCGTGGGCTACCCGCCCGAGCGACAGCGGCTCCGCCTGATGCGTTTCGATGAATTGCCGCGTTCGCGCCATGCTCGCGGACTCTTCCTTCTCGCGGCCTACTACCAGCTGATTGGACAAGAGCGAAAGGTGTTGCGCAAAAATACTCAGGAGCCGCAACATCGCGCGATACCGGTCTGGCGATAAAACGCACGTCCGAAAATAAGCCCGCTCGAGTTGCTTCCAATCCGTCTTGTAGCCCCACGCGCGGAGCTGCCGGGTAATGGTCGCGAAGTGTTTCTTGGTCGGGTTCTTGAGCATCACTTCGCCTGTCTCGAGAAAACCAAGAATATGGTCCCCTACATACACCGGCACTGCACTTTCGGAGAGTCCGGCAAACCAGGTAACAGTGCGCGTTGTCGAGTCCGGTTCTCGAGACGCGTCGGTTTGGGCCCTTAAACACGCGGCGCGGGCCCTGTTGAAACGAGCCAAAATTGATGCGAGCGAATCGCAATCCGTTTTTCCATGGTGCGCCGGCGACCATGAATCCTGCCCACGAATATTGAGCGGCAATCCCATGGCTACGCTGAAAGCTCGTTCGTAATCTTTGAAAATCTGCGAGCGCGAAAGATGTCGCATGACTTCCCGGTCAGAGGATCGGGCCGCGTCTCGTTTACTCATTGCGCCTTTCGAAGCGGGACGTCTAACCGCGTGTCGCATCACTGCGCGCATACTCGCGCATACTAGGACGCGAACCCTCTCAGCTGCAGTTGTCCTGATTGAAGTCCTTGCGCGATGCATCCATTGCCGAACGTCTGCTGCTTAATATCGCGAGTCTGATTTGAGCGTGAAGCGCGAAGCTGCCGGAAAAGCGCAGCTCGACATTTAGAGCCTTTATGTCGCTTAAAATAAATCGCGCTGCGTTGTTTGCCTGTTGGCTGCATTTTTCGTTGCGGGACTTTTATACAGACTCCGCTCGTCGATCGGTGCACTCTGCGCTCGCAGCTATTGTAAACGGGGCCACCGTCATTTGAAAGCCGCATTTCAACCCGATGCACTGATCGGATATTGCTTGATGGTGATACTGCTTTAAGGCTTTTCGAAAAGAGCCTGGTTCGCACAGTTACGTTCGGATGAGGAAACCGACGCGCAGGCAGCACTAAACTCCACTACCCGATTAAGGCTAAGTCCACACGAGAGGAATTGTTGCAGCGGCGACAGGGTGTGCTCGCGAAAGTATCACGCCGCCGCGGTGTCGATTTAGTTTACTGCTTCGGGGGCGCGATGAGTAGCAACAACAGACTCGATGGATTCCCTTCGCAACAAAGTGTCGAGCAATCCCGTGAGGCGCGACTCGTAAGAATCGCACATGGGACACTCGCCATCGGACTTGATCCATTCGGGATGTTGGATCCGCAGATCGTCGTGAATCTGTTGCCGGAGTTCGGTGTAGGTATGGATTTGGTGATACATGGCTATCGGTCCGGTGAAAGATTCAAGTGTGGCGTGACGGTTCGGACAATGGGCTCGGCAGAATCGCTGACGGACATGGGCGCCGTAAGCGCGCGGTACGGCCAAGTGAACGTGTTCCATATGGCGGCAAGCACGTGCTTGCGTTGTGCACGACGCGAGGCCCACTGGATTACTTTGTAGCGTTGGCGCTGCAGCAACACGGCGAGCAGTCCGCTTTGCGTAAGGGTGGGAGTTAATTTTCTCATAACGTAGTCTTTCTGTTTTTCTTGTCCGAAGGACTCTGTAATTTACCTCGTCGTTGAGTGCGCTTTGGGCGTATTTTCCGAAAGATTAGCCGTTTCTTGTCGTGTGAATCTCCGGCTCAGGCGGGAGCAAACGAATCTTGGACGCCTGCTCTCCGCTTTATTCCGTGAAATACTTCGCGGCGAGGGATTGCGCGCCAGGGCCTAATACGTTAGCCGCTGCTTTGCTACCCAGCAGTTTCCGCAACAAAGATTTCGCTTCTTTTTTCTCCTGGTCCGACACATCGGCTTGATTGATCGCGGTGATCACTTTCTCCAGCGTCTCCATAATCATCCGCTGCTGCGGAGTGGTTGCTGCGATCGCCGCTTGTTCCTGCTGAGGAACGGTGTTTCGTCGGGTTTCATCGATAGAGATCTGGATCGGTGGCCCGACGCCACCTTCCAGCACTTTGACTCCGACGTCGTTTATCTTCGCAAAGCCGGACAATAGGCCCGTCCCGCTCTTGTCTTCAAGAGGGGTCCAGTCGATTAGGTGACACTCTGAAAGCTGGACCAGCGCGCGCAGCCAGTCACGACGATTTATACCTCCTGGCGGCAGGACCGCGTTTTCAATGTGGCCAAACGGAATGGAACCTTCGCTTCGACGTTCATAGAGAAGCCGTAGCAGGCATCCTCTGACGACAGAATCCTTCATCAGCTTTACCAATATGCTCTGCATCCCGTGCACGACAAATCACCCCAGCGGATACGCTGCCCTTCGGTCGCCTGTGGTATGCCGAGCCAGGCGCCATCAGCAATGCAATCAGCTATGCAAAGTTTTTCAGCCGTTCACATGATGCTGTGATTCGCGTTTACGATGAGATGGGCAACGTGATCCAGACGCACGAGCATACCGCCGATTTCAAAGAATGGTGAACTCTGGCCGTGCTAAATCGTCGGGATGCCTAACAAGTTGAGGCGCGTTTTACATATTGACGTCGGTGATCCCGTCTTGGACGACCGACGCCGTCTGCTCGGATGGCCGCCGTCAGACGTTGCTGACGCCGCCGTCGACAACCATGTCGGAGCCCGTCATGAACGAGCTCTCATCCGAGGCGAGGAAGAGGGCGGCGTTGGCGATCTCCTCGGGCTGCGCGAGTCTCAGCATAGGAGTGTAGTTGGCGTAGCCCTCACGAATCGCGGCGGCCTTCTCGGGCGTGGTTGCCTGGGAGTCGAGCATCGGCGTGTCGACGACGCCCGGGCTCAGCGTGTTCACTCGGATGCCGCTGTCCTTGAACTCGGCTGCCCAAGTACGGGAATACGAACGCAGCGCCGCCTTGGTGGCCGCGTAGGTCGAGTGGTTCGCCAGGCCCATGTAATGCATGGCCGAGGACACGAGGATGATCGATCCCCCGCTACCCATCATCGGCAGCATCTTCTGCACGAGGAACAGGGGTGCCTTGGCGTTCAGGGCGAACGTGCGGTCGTAGTGGTCCGGCGTGATTTCGGGCAGCGGCACCTGCTCGACTAGGGCGGCGTTGGACACCACCACGTCCATCTTGCCCTTCGCGCTCCGGACGGCGCCGGCGACGCGGTCGAGGTCCTCAAGCTTGGATGCGTCTGCCTGGATGGCGGTGACGTTGGCGCCAATGAGCTGCACCGCCTCATCGAGGGCTTCCCGGCGCCGACCGAAGATGAACACGTGCGCGCCCTCCTTTACGAAACGCTGGGCGATGGCGAGCCCAATGCCGCTGTTTCCGCCGCTAATAACTGCAATTTTGTCTTTTAGTCTACCCATATTCCAGCCTAGGCGATCAGTTTATTATTGAAAAGTACCTACCTTTTTGTAAGTATATCTCCCCATAGGAGAGCTTTAAAAAAGAGATTGTTTACGTGCGGGCTTTAGGCTGCTCTTTCGGTGATCGGCGTCCGATGGAAATTCTTAATTATCTGGCAGCTGGCTGGCCAACCACGACGCTTCGGCGAGCTAAGGCGACTCGTTGCGGGAATCACCGAGAAGATGCTGATTCAAGGCCTCAAGGAATTGGAAAAAGACGGCGTCGTAAAACGAAAAGACTTCAGGGAAGTACCGCCCCGCGTCGAGTATTCCCTGGCTGAGCGAGGCGTTGAGCTGGCGAAT
>DASXNN010000137.1:0-8000 GCA_036495045.1 Candidatus Udaeobacter sp. | reverse complement strand
GGCTGCGTGTAATCGGCGAACAACCGGCTGCGTTAGATCGACAACTTCGCGTTTCGGCCGGAGAAGCGGTTCGGATTTTCACTGGCGCGCCAATGCCCGCGGGCGCGGACGCGGTCGTGATGCAAGAGGATGTGACACGTGAGGGAAACGAGATCGCCGTGAACGTAGATGTCGATCCTGGTGATTTTGTCCGGCGCCGCGGTTGCGATTTGGCTGAAGGCCAGAAAATCGTCGCCAAAGGCGAGCCGATTCGTCCGGCGACAGTCGCTCTGCTCGCGTCGCAAGGTTTCACGAAAGTTTCCGTCGGCGGCGAAGTGGACGCGGCGATTATTTCGACCGGGGACGAGCTTGTGAGAGCTGGAGAAGAAATCAAACCAGGCCAGATTTACGAGAGTAATTCGGTCTTATTACAAGCGTTGCTCCAACGATGCAACGCTGCTGTGAAATCGGTGCGGCATTGCAAAGACGATACGGAGTCGTTAAAGAGCGCTCTGGAAGAGGTAATCAAGCATTCGGTGCTTATTATCAGTGGCGGCGTATCTGTGGGCGAACACGATTTGGTCCAGCCAGCATTGCGTTCTCTCGGCGCGACGATCGACATCTGGCGAGTCGCGATCAAACCGGGGAAACCGTTTCTCTTCGGCCGCGCAGGAGACTGTACAGTGTTTGGGCTGCCGGGAAATCCAGTCTCTGCGTTTGTCACGTTTCTGTGCTTTGTGCGTCCGGCGATTTTGAAAATGATGGGCGCAACAAATCTAGATCTGCTGAAAGTTCCGGCGAAATTGCTTGTCGATCTTGGCAACGAAAGTGATCGCGCGCATTACGTTCGCGGAAGATTCGAGAACGGGACTTTCACCCTCGTTGGCCGCCAGGAATCGCACGCCCTGTTCGGCTTAAGCCAGTCGAACGCATTGCTGCGCCTTGGAGTGGGCGAATCGCGAACAAGCGGCGAAAATATCGACGTTCAGACCTTCGATTAGCGGAATTCTTGTCGCGTTGACGTTGACAGGTCACCCGGCGCTTTTAGCTTACGCGCGTTGAATACAGGAGCGTCCACCGCATTTGCACGAAATCCGACCGATCAAATTCGTGCGGATGCGGAGCGTCTTTCCCATATCGTTCTCGAAATGCAGCGCTGCTTTATGCTGCATCTCTGTAAGGAACTCGCGCCGGGCAACGTTTCCTTTTCGCAATTTTTCCTGCTTGCCTTTCTCGACCAGAAAGAAGTCCTCACGATGTCCGCCATCGCGCAGAAAATGGGGCACACCACGGCTGCGGCGAGCGGGCTGGTCGCACGCCTGGAAAATCTTGGTTACGTGGTGCGTTCGGTTGCGCGGGACGACCGTCGCAAGGTGATGGTCTGCATCACGTCGAAAGGTTCGACCCTGGTCCGTCGGATTCGTGAGGAAATGGTGGGCAATCTTATGAAAATCCTGGATCACCTTACGCCCGACGAACAAAGGGCCTGGTTGCAGATTTACGGCAAAATTTATGATTACTGCCAATCGAAATGATTTTCATCTATCCGGCGGCAGTGTATCACACCACGGTAAAAAGCGCGCAGTTTGAATCTGCGCGTCTGCGATTACGCATCTAATCTCTCAGCCACATCTTCTCTATGCGAAAATATTTTGTAATCTCCGGGTTCGCCGCGGTGATGATTGCTGCAAGCTCGGTGGCGCGCGCCGGCACAGGCGAAGGATCGACATCGACAGGCGGAGGTACATCTTCTTCAGGCAAAGTTCCCACGTTTACACTTGATCAAGCGATCCTGACGGCGCTCCAGCGCAATCCGACTCTCCTCATCGCGGAACAAGAGATCAAACGGACGAAAGGCGTAATCATTCAGGTCCGCGCGCAGGCCCTGCCGCAGGTCACAGCTAGAGGGAATTTCGACTGGACCGATCCGCACTTGATTGCCGCCCGAATATTCGGAACGACGACCGGGACAACTACAACCCCCGGTACGACGGGCGGCGCCGCGTCGCTTGTTGAGCCAGTCGCGTCGCAAGCCCGCGAGATTCAGCCACCACTGGCCGCTCCGTCACCGACACCATCGACCATTAGCAATACACAGGAGAGTGATGTCTCCTACACCATTAGCGTTACTGGATCGCAACTGATTTTTAACGGCACAACATGGCCACAGATTCGTGGCACCTTCTTTCAGCGGGACAGCGCCTACTTCGCCTTCCGCAATACTCTGGACCAACTCCTGGCGACTGTGAAAACACAGTTCTATCAAGTCGTGGTCAATCGAGAGCTCATCGACGTGCAGCAGCAATCCGTGAATTTACTGCAACAGCAATTGAAGGATCAACAAAATCGCTTTGAAGCGGGAACTGTTCCGCGGTTTAACGTGCTGCAGGCGGAGGTCGCCCTCTACAATCAAATCCCGTTACTGATCACCGCGCAAAATAATTATCGTATCTCCAAGATCACTCTGGCCAAGACTATCGGCCTCGATTTCCAGCCAAGGCGCGGCGAAAATCCGCCGCTGGAAGTGGTGGGCGAAATGCCATACACCCCGCGCACCATCGCGCTGGCTGCTGCGATCGAACTTGGAAAAGAGCGACGCCCGTTTCTCAAGCAGGCGCGGGCAAACGTCTTGAATCAACTTCAGCAAGTGCGGGCGGCAGCGGGTCAGTGGCTCCCAACCGTCACCACAACGGGGGGCGGCGAATGGATAAGTTCACCCACGAACTCGAGCTGGCATGATATTTCAAAGGGTTGGATCGCAACGGTCCAGGGCAGTTTGCCAATCTGGGACAGCGGCGCAATCGCTGGGCAGGTCATACAACAGCGTGCCCTTCTTTCGGAAGCCAGGGACACTTACGACGATGACGTTCGGCAGGTCGAACTGGAGATACAACAAGCCTACTCAAATCTGCAGCAGAACACGGAGCTGATTAAGAGTCAGGAGAAAAACGTCGAGGAAGCGGAGGAAGCCGTGCGCCTGGCCAAGGCGCGGCTGGACGCAGGTGCAGGAGTCCAATTGGATGTGCTCAACGCACAGGTGCAACTCCTCACGGCGCAATCAACGCGTTTACAGGCGCTTTTCGGTTACAATTCCTCGCTTGCGGAATTTGATCGAGCCACAGGCGCGCAGAGCACCTACCACGAGATGTTCGCCAATCTTGCGCCGCACGCGACGAAATCGAAAACCTATTACACCGGCAGCGGCGTGGACGCGGAAGGAAACCCAAAACAGTCTGACGATAGCGCGGCGCGAATTCCGCCTGGAAGAACCCGAACTTCGTATTCCAAATAGGCCTCAAATCCGAAATTCAAATCTGGCCGCAAGGAGTGTTTGGAATTCGATGATTGGAATCTTATTGGGATTTGGAATTTGTGGTTTCAATCTTAAGTGATGCAGCTTCTATTCGAACAATTCCCTCCGCTCAGGGCGGTCGAAATTTGTCGTCACGTTTTTACGCAAAGAATTCCCGGCGTCGATGTTTCGAACGACAAAGCCGAAGTGTTGGAGCGCCTCGATGCTGCGCATCGTGAAATTCGACGTGCAATCGGCGTGGACGATTGGCCGCTGTTCACCGCGCAACAAATTCACGGGAATAAGATCGCAATTGTTGAGCGCTCTAGCCGCGACCCTGTGGGCCGCGAATTTCCCGCCTGCGACGGTATCATTACAAATCAGCGCGGTGTCGCGCTCGGCGTTTACGTCGCCGACTGCTGCGCTGTCTACATTGCCGATCCAAAAACGCCAGCCATTGGTCTGGTACATTCCGGACGCAGAGGCACCGAGCTCGGCGTCGTCACGAACGCGATCAATCAAATGATCGAACGCTTTGGATCAAATCCGGCCGAGATGATCGTGCAGCTTAGCCCGTGTATCCGTCCGCCCCATTACGAAATCGATTTCGCCGCGAAAATTATCGAGCAATGCCGCGACGAGGGCGTGAGAGAAATCCACGACAGAGCCGCCTGCACAGCTTGCGATCTGGAGCATTATTATTCCTATCGCGCTGAAAAGGGACGGACCGGCCGCATGCTTGCGCTACTCGGGCTTGAATAATTACGATTGCAACGCAGAGCGTGTACGCACCGAAAACGCAAGTGGTGGGTCTGCATGATAGCGAGCTTGCGTTCACGATGAGCGGTTAATAACATCTGGCGCACGAATCCTGAATCTTGATGATCCATCTCGCATGAAAGCGTCGCTCCTCTATCGAATCGCGTCCGTTCTGCTGATCCTCTTCGCGCTGGGACACACGCTTGGCTTCCGACGAGTGGATCCGCGTTGGAAGTTGGACTCAATTATTGCGGCGTTGCGCTCGACGCATTTCGAAGTGCAGGGGCTGAACCGGACATATTGGGATTTTTACGTTGGTTTTGGGCTCTTCGTGACGATCCTTCTGCTGTTCACTGCGATCCTGACATGGCAACTGGGAGGTCTGTCTAAGGATCATTTGTCGGAGATGCGGGCCGTAGCTTGGAGCCTGGCGGCCTGCTTCGTCGTGGTCACTTTTCTCAGCTGGAAATACTTCTTTATAGTCCCGGTCATATTTTCTGGCGTCGTTGCCATCTGCCTCATCCTGGCGGCTCTTGCCGCCGGCATGTAGTGCGCTCCTAACGAAGCTTTCTCCTTAGAGTGACATGTCGGCGTCGGCACCACGTTTAAGCGGACAAATCCCGCGTTTCTTTGCTCTCGCAACAAACGCTAAAAATTCTCGCGCTGCAGCGCCAAAATCTGTCGCGTCAGCTTTCTCCATTACCTGCGAAGTGTTCAGTCCGCTCGTGTAAAGTAATTTGAAGGCAGCCTTGATTTCCTCCCGGTCTTTCGCGCTGAAGCCGGCACGTTTCAAACCGATGACGTTGATCCCAAAAACTGAATTGCGCTCGGCGGCGATAACGAATGGCGGCAGATCTTTGCCAAAGGCGGAACTGCCTTGTACCATCACCAAGCGCCCGACGTGCATGTGCTGATGGAACGTCGATCCGCCGCCGAGGAATGCGCCGTCATCCACGCGAACGTGCCCAGCCAATAAACAATTGTTCGCGATGACGACGTTGTTTCCAATCAGGCAATTGTGGCCGATGTGCGCTCCCGTCATCAGGAAATTTTTGTCGCCGATTTTGGTGACGCTGCCCTCTGGGCTGCCGCGATGAATCGTACAGTATTCGCGAATCACGTTGTCATTTCCGACCTCGGTTTTCGTTCTTCGTTCCAGCGAGAACGAAAGATCCTGCGGCGGCGCGCCGATGATCGCTCCATGGCCGATGAAATTCCCGGTGCCGATGGCGACATTTCCCTCGATGACGACGTGCGACTGCACGATCGTCCGATCACCGATAGCCGCTTCCGGGCCGATTACCACGAATGGACCGATCTCGACCTCGGCTCCAATTTGCGCATCGGGATCGACAAGTGCCGTCGGATGGATCTTCAAAGCACGCCTGCTTCCTTGAAACTAAAATAGCCGGGGCTCCCATCGGTGGGCGCGCCAATGATGATGTGATCAAGCAATTTAATTTGGAGGAGCTCGGCGGCTTCGGCCAAGCGCCTTGTTAGACTGTGATCGGCCTGGCTGGGCGATGCATCGCCGGAGGGATGATTGTGCACGACAATCACAGCATAGGCCGACGAAACTACCGCCGGATGAAAGATCTCGCGCGGGTGCGCGATGCTTTCATTTCCGCTACCCAGCGAAACTTGCTCGATGCGAATGAGATGATAGCGAGTATCGAGCAGGATCACACGCAACGATTCCTTGCGCAGCGTGCGCAATTCCGCCCCGACCAATTCATTTACGATGTCCGGCGAATCGATTTTTTGTTTCGACCATGTTTCGCGCGCAAGGCGCTGGCCGAGCCCAAATGCTGCGACAAGTTGCACGGCCTTGGCGAAGCCGATCCCCCTGACTTTTGCCAATTCATCTACCGAGCAACGGCTCAGTCCTCCGAGCGAACCGTATTTTTCGAGCAATTCGCGTGCAACTTCGATTGCGTTTCTTCCGACGACACCGGTGCGAAGAAGAATCGCGATCAATTCTGGATTGCTGAGCGCTGAAGCGCCCTGGGCGGCGAGTTTTTCGCGAGGCCGCTCTTCCTGCGGCATCTCATGAATCTTTAACTGCGACATTTGAAGATGGGAGCGACCTCAGCGCCGTGACGGGAGACTACTGAAAACCGGGGTGCAAAGGCCCCTCCCGCATTTCATTTATACGCGCAGGCGATCAAATATTTCTCGCAGTGCGCCACCCAGCGCGAGAAGCGCATCTCCGTACGGATTTGGAGCGATTCCGTCCAGCGCAGTTTGCGCCTCGCCGATGAGATCGCTTCCCGCAGCGATCGATTCGTTCAGGGCACCGTTCGTCGCGCCATTTCTCAAAAGCTCCGTCATCTCCTCGCATTTTCCTTCGAGGATCAGGCTGCAATAGCGCTCTCGTTCAAACTCGGAAGCGGAGCGCAAAAAGATCAGCACCGGAAGGGTGAACTTGCCTTTGCGCAGGTCCGTTCCCAGCGTTTTTCCGGTCGCGCTCTCATTGCCCGCAATGTCCAGGCAATCATCGTAAATTTGATAGGCCATTCCGACGCGCATTCCAAAATTCCTGAATGTCTCGATAACACCTGGCTCGGCTTCGCTGATCGTCGCGCCTAATTCGGCGGCCGTCGCGAAAAGCGAGCCGGTTTTCTTTTCCACGATTCGCAAATAATCCTCGACTTCGAGTTTGAGATCGAAACGGCGTTGTGTTTGGATCATTTCGCCCGAACAAATTTCACGCGCCGCGCGGGCAATCGCGCGACTGATGTCCGCATTTTCAAAATTGGTGGCAAGATTCAGGGCGTGCGCAAAAAGGCAATCGCCCAAAAGAACGCTGAGCGAATTTCCCCAGCGCGCATTCACGGTGGGCTGGCCTCGGCGCCGCTCGGCTTCGTCCATGATGTCGTCGTGCACAAGCGTGGCGATATGAATTAGTTCGACGATCACAGCAAGATCGAGATGCCCCGAGTTGATCTCGCCGGTTGCGCCGCCAGCCAGGAGGGCAAGGAGCGGTCGCAGACGTTTGCCGCGACCACCGACGGCATAAGTCACATAACCTTCGATCGCGGGATCGAACGCTGCCGTTTGGTGCGCAATGCGGCTTTCAACTTCGTCAAGATGCGGCTGGACAAGTCGTGCCACTCGAGCAAGCGGGCCGAGCGGAGAAGTGGTTGCTCCCGCAGCCGCGGGACCGGTCCTCCTCGGACCTGAGCGTGCAAAGACTTTCACACGCGCAGAATAGAGGGGCCGCTTGCTTGTTGTCAAAGCAACACGTGCGATGGGCGCAAGTTTCTAACTTGCGAATGGACTGGCAGCCACGGCCCTCCGGGCCGTTGCTCGACGTGCCACAGGCACGTGGCTACAACGATTTAGCGCAGCTTGAGCCAATGGTTGCTGCCATACTTCCGCTCCGCAATTTTCTCGGCGCGTTCCAGCAAGGACTTGTCCAACGATTTTTCGCTGCGCACGTTCGACAATTCGCTCGTGAACCGTTCCGGAAGACCGTTCTCAAGATCGACGTGTCCGGTCGCCGCGGCGACACGGACTCCTCCGGTGGCGAGTTGTATACTCCCCTGATGCAGCAAGCCGGCACGCGTGCGCCGTTGCGCTGCCCCCGCAATCTTGCACCTATCGATCATCACGTCCGCCGAGACCGGATTGGCGAAGCACAAGTGTCGGCTGTAGCCACGGCCCTGTGGGCCGTCGTGCCACGCTGGCCACTGCACCGTTGGAGGCGCCACAGGCGCGTGGCTACAGGAAGAGGGGTTGTAACCACTGTCTGCTCGCGAAGAATTTTTGAAGTTGCTAACCGCAGCTTCGGTTGCAGGCGCTAGCTCTGCGCGCTGGCAATCACTGTTCAGCGCGTCACGCAATCCCATATGGATCGCAGCGTAGATCGACGTCGATGATTCGGCGAAGACCGGATCACTAGCGGCAATCACAATCGAATACGTCAGATCATCGCCGTGAAGAACGACCCCGCCGCCGGTCCATCGCC
>DASXNN010000136.1:0-9690 GCA_036495045.1 Candidatus Udaeobacter sp. | reverse complement strand
TAGTTACGATGCTGGCTGTATTTGGCGCTCCGGTATTGATCGTCGCGGTCATCATGTACTTTGGCTTTTCCAAGACACGAGCTTTGCACCGCACAGTCCGCTTAATGGTGGAAAAAGGCCAGGAAGTGCCCGCGGCCTTGTTGAGTCCACCGGCCGCGCAGCGCCAACGCTCAGACATCCGTCGAGGGGTTTTGCTCTTAATGGTCGGGGTCGGTCTGATGATCTTTTTTGGCATGGTTGCTGACTGGGACAGCGGCGTGTGGACGCTTGGGATGATTCCAGCCCTGATTGGCGCGGGTTACCTGTTGGTATGGAAACTGGAGGGAAGGAAGGACAATCCGCCACCCGTACCCTAACCTGCGGACGTGGAGCTAACAGATGCAGATCTCGTTGCACGAGTTCTTCTTGACGCCGATCAGCACGCTTTCGGGGAATTGGTTCGGCGGCATCAATCAACTGTGCGCGGCTTGCTACGCCAACTCACGCGAACCGATCTCGCCCTGGCCGATGATCTCGCCCAGGAAACTTTTTTGCGGGCTTACAAGAATATCCGCGGTTTTCGTGGGGAGGCACGTTTTTCCACGTGGCTTTATCGGATCGCGTATAATTGCTTTCGCGAGGACGCACGGCGCCGCAAAGAGTTTGTCGGCGTCGATGAGGAGCAACTTCAAGCCGAGCACGATCCTCAGATTGTCGATTCCGCTTTAAGGCATGATCTTATGCACGCACTCAGTTTGCTTCCGCTGCATGAACGCTCGGCGGTTTTACTTTGTTGTCAGAATGGTTTATCGCACGACGAAGCTTCGCGCGTCCTCGGCATTCCGCTTGGCACGGTGAAAACGAATGTTTTGCGGGGCCGGGAGAAATTAAAACGCACGCTGGTTGAATGGGGACCTAATTAAAATGGATGAAATAAGCGAGGAAGATCAGTTGGATCGACAATTGCGTGAGGCAGCGCCATACATCGATGACAACGGCTTTACTGCCTGCGTGTTGCAGCAATTACCCGCTCCTCGTCGCACGCGCCGGTCCTTTCGCGGCGCCATCCTCTTGGCGACCACCTTGATCGCGAGTGCGCTGGCTTACATTGCTTCGGATGGAGGGCGTTTTCTCATCGTCGCGATGGAACGTTTGGTCGCTCTGCCAACCGTATGGCTGTTTGCTTTCGCGCTTGGTAGCGGTCTGTTGGTTATGACTGCCGGAGCTATCGCTGCCATCGCGAAGGCAAGTGAATTACACCGCTAACTCAGCGGATCATCTCGCCACGCACAGTTCGCGTGCTCGCCGCACATCGAGATGGATTTGTTGCGCCAGCGCCTCCATGCTGTCGAACTTTCGTTCCGGTCTGAGATACCGCACGAATCGCACTTCGACGTCTTCGCCATAAATGTCGCGATCAAAGTCGAGCAGATAAATTTCCAGCACGCGTTCAGATTTTCCGCTTCTAACGGTTGGTCGATAACCAAGATTGATGACGCCGTGATATGAAACTCCGTTTAATAATGCTTCGGCAAGATAAACGCCATTCGGCGGGAACTGTTCGCTATGCGCGCTCAAATTCGCAGTTGGGAATCCAATTTTCTTTCCGAGGTTGTCACCCCGCGTAACTGTGCCGAGAATGGTGTACTCACGGCCAAGCATTTCCGTTGCTCTTGCGAAATCGCCGCGCTCTACAGCCTGCCGAATGGCGGTGCTGCTGACCACTTCACCGTTTACTGTTACCGGCGGAACGCCGATCACGCTGAAATCAAATTGCGCACCAAGTTTCTTCAGAAGATCGAGATTTCCGCGTCGATCTTTTCCGAACGACCATTCGTGGCCGACACAGATTTCGCGTAGGGGTCTCGAATGGATAACGAGCTCCTCAACAAATTCCTCTGGCGAAGTGGCTGCGAACTTCTTGTCAAAGCTGATCACGAGGAGATGCTCGACCTCTAGGTCGCGGATCAAAGCGATTTTGTGTTGCGTGGCAGTGAGCAGATGAGGCGCGTTCCGCGGACGCAACACTTTGAGCGGGTGCGGATCAAAAGTCATTACAACCGGCGTACCCTCTACCGCATGGGCATGACTCGTGGCGGCGGAAATCACGGCTTGATGACCAAGATGAACGCCGTCGAAAACTCCGATGGCCAGAAAAAGCGGTCCAGGCAGACGCTCCAGTTCGGGGATTGAACGAAGAATTTCCATTATTGGTCTACGCCCCGCGCATTCGCGAAACGTCTGGCAGGCTGAGGATGCGGCTCAGGATCTCGTCACGCGAAACGGTTTTGATCTGCGAGATGCTAATCGCTTGTTCGACATCGAAGTATCCGGACTTCAAGCGCCGGAGAGATTTTAGGTGAGCGCCGCAACCGAGTTCCTCGCCGATATCATGGACATACGTGCGTACGTAAAAACCCTTGCTGCAAAGCACGCTGAAGTCGATTTCCGGAAGCGCGATCCGATTGAGGGCGTAACGGTACACGTGGACGAGCCGCGGCTCCCGCTCAACCACTTGCCCTTGCCGCGCCAATTTATAAAGGGGAACACCTCCGTGCTTTTTCGCTGAAACCATCGGTGGCAGTTGATAGAAATCGCTCCGAAATTTTTCAAACGCTGCGCGGATCGTGCTTTCATCGAGCGGCGGCACTTCGCGCTGGTTGACGATTTCACCTTGTCGATCCTGCGTGCTCGTCGTGATGCCAAGGGTGAGCGTGCCAGCATATTCCTTGTCTTCGCTCATGAGCAAATCCTGGACTTTTGTTCCGCGCCTGATTGTCAAAAGGAGCAAACCAGTTGCGATTGGGTCGAGTGTCCCACAGTGGCCTACTTTTTTGATCTCGATCTTTCGCCGTACGAGCGCCACGACATCATGCGACGTCATCCCCTCTGCTTTGTCCACGAGCAGGACGCCGTCAAGAATGGGACTTAACGACGTCACAAATTTCCTCCAGAACTTTCTGTTCGACTTCGGCGAGTGTTCCGCGCACGCGCGCTCCCGCTGCGAGAGTATGTCCACCGCCACCAAACTTCTGACAGATGACACAGACATCAATGGCTTCAGTTTTCGAACGCATGCTGACACGCACCTTGCCATCGGACAGTTCTTCGAAAAACACGGCGACGATAACACCACGAATCGCTCGGAGATGATCGATTAGACCTTCGTTGTCTTCCGGTAGAGCCTGCAGCGCTGCTGCCGTTTTTAAACTGAGGCCAAAGCTTGCGACGCGACCGTCACTTTCAAAACGCGTTGTATGCAATAGTTCTCGCAGTAGTTCTATCCTGCGGCGTGGATAATTTTCGTAAAGTTGCTGGTTTAAGCGACCAACGTTGATGCCGGTGCAGACCAGCTGCGCCGCGATTTCGAACGTCCGCGCGCTGGTTTTTGGATACTGAAATGATCCGGTATCGGTCGAGATCGCGGCGAAAAGGTTTTCGGCAATTTCGCGATTGAATGGGAAACCCTGACTCTGGATCAGGTCGAAAATAATTTGTCCTGTGGCCGGGGCGGTTGGATCGACATAAACAAGATCGCCGTAACCTGGGTTACTCAAGTGGTGGTCGATGTTGATCCATATTTTGGCTGAGCGAACAGCTCCAAATGCTGTCCCGAGGCGATTTTGAATTGCTGTGTCGAGCGCAATTGCAACATCGACATCTTCCGGAGCGGCGGGTGGTTTGGTGAGCAACTCCGCACGCGGCAGGAATGAATATTTCTCAAGCATGCCATCTTCATTCCATACACACACCTTTTTGCCGAGCTGCTGAAGCGAAAGTGCCAGCGCGATCTGACAGCCCAGGGCGTCGCCATCGGGGCGAACGTGGCTCAGAATCGCGAACCGGTTATGCTCCCGCAGTACCCGGCTGATTTCGTCGAACTTGGATCGAACCGCGCTCACTCGGGATCGCTGCGAGGCGTTTCGATCTCTTGCAGAATCTCGATGACGCGAGCTCCGCGTTTAATGGAATCGTCGAGATGAAAAGTGAGATGCGGCGTGTATTTCATAGTAACGCGACGGGCCAGCTCAGCTTGCAATGTGGATCGCTCCGATTCGAGCTTATTAATCACGCTCGCGCCGTTCTCCGATCCAAGAACACTGACAAAGACGTGTGCATTTTTCAAATCAGCGGTCACGTCGACTTGATTAATAGTGACGAGAGCGCCTTCGAATGCAATCTCGCGCGCCACGATGCCGCTCAGCTCGCGTTTTAAGAGCTCGTTCACCCGTAACATTCGATGTTTCATGGCAACTGGAGGTTAAAAGAGTTCCAAAGTTAAAAAGAGGTTACAAGGCTGCTGCGGCCAATCCTTTTTAGCCTTGTAGCCTTTGTAACATTTAACTCTTTGGTCACAGTTTCTGCGCGATCGCTTCAAGCTGGTAGCACTCAATGATGTCACTTACTTGATATTCGCTGAAGTCGCCGAGCTTGATGCCGCATTCAAGACCTGAACGCACTTCTTTCACGTCATCCTGGAAGCGGCGCAGCGTCGAAATCCCGCCGTCGTACACGGGTTGCCGTTTGCGGAGGACACGGGCGCGTCCAGCGCGAGCTATGCGACCATCGGTGACAAGACAGCCGGCGACGATGCCTTTGCTCAGTTCGAAAACCTGTTTCACTTCGGCATGTCCTATGACCGTTTCTCGATGTTCCGGTTCGAGCAAGCCCGCCATCGCCTCTTTGATTTGATCGAGCAGTTCGTAAATGATGCTGTAAAGCTTGACCTGCACACCCTCGCGTTTCGCAGCGGAAACGGCCATGTTTTCAACCTTCACATTGAAGCCTATCACGACGGCGTTTGAAGCGCTTGCCAACAAAATATCCGATTCCGAGATCGGCCCGACAGCTGAGTGAATGATCTCCAAGTCGATCTTTTTGCTTTCGATCTGTTCCAGCGCACCAACCAGCGCTTCGAGCGAACCTTGAGCGTCGCATTTCAAGACAATCCGTAAAACTTTCTTCCCGTCGGCCGCTTCCAGCAGACTCTCGAGCGTGGCGCGCTGAGGCACGGTTAATTTATCGGTGCGTTTTGCCAGCAAACGTTCTTCACTTAACGTTTTCGCGGAACGTTCTGCATCCATTACGAGAAGTTCGTCGCCCGCGTTCGGCAGCCCCGTGAAACCAAGCACTTTAACCGGCGTGGACGGACCAGCTTTCTTGATCGGTTGACCGCGATCATCCAACAGCGATTTCACTTTGCCGCTGTAATCCCCACAAATAAAAGGATCACCGATTTTTAAGGTTCCCATTTGCACGATAACAGTGGCCGTGGGACCGCGTCCGGCTTCGACCTGCGCTTCAATCACGGTGCCGCGTGGCGTAGCGGTCGGCGATGCTTTCAGTTCCATCACTTCCGCCTGCAGAGTCATCATTTCGAGGAGGTGATCGATGCCTGTGCCTTTTGTGGCAGACACAGGACAGACAATCGTCTCGCCACCCCAGTCCTCCGGCGCGAGTTCGCGTTCTTGCAATTGTTTCTTGACCTTGTCGATGTTGGCTGAGGGCAGATCAATTTTGTTGATTGCCACCATGATTTTCACATGGGGCGCGGCCTTGGCGTGATTAATCGCTTCGATAGTTTGCGGCATGATGCCGTCGTCCGCTGCAATGACCAGCACGACGATGTCGGTCACGTTAGCGCCGCGCGCACGCATCGCGGTGAAAGCCGCATGACCGGGTGTATCGATAAACGTGATCTTTGCTCCATTGTGCTCAACACTGTAAGCGCCAATGTGTTGCGTGATTCCGCCAGCTTCACCGGCTGCGACCCGCGTCTTACGAATCGCATCCATAAGCGAGGTTTTGCCATGATCGACATGCCCCATAAACGTAATGATGGGAGCGCGCGGCTTGAGTTCTTCTTCCTTTTCAATGACGGGCGGAGGGGGCGCCACAACAACCTGTTCGACTTTGTGAACGCCGCCGCCTTTCTCACGACGTTCTTTTTCCAGAACGAATCCGTGGTTCTCGGCAATTTTCGACGCGATATCCGGCTCGATTGTTTGGTTGATATTCGCGAAGATGTTGAATGTCATCAGCTCAGCGATGAGCTGATGCGGTTTTAATCCGAGCTCGATTGCCAATTGTTTGACGATGATTGGCGGCTTGATATGGATTACTTTCTGCGGCTCGGTTTCCGTTTCACGCGGGGGCGGGAGTGCTGTCGTTGGGGCAGTTGCAGCATCGGTACGCATACTCGGCGGTTCGGCCGAGGGCGCCGGTGCCTCCTGTGGCTTTGGCGGCGCGGCGGCCTTTTCGACAGCAACTGGTTTTTCCAACGATGCTCGAATTCGCGAAATTGGAGGCAGAACCTCGCGCTTCGGTTTTACTTCGCCGTCGTCCGCCGCTTTGCGGGGCTTTTTCTTGTCGATCAGCGACAAGCTCTCCACTTCATGGCGCGGTGCGGCCGCAGGTGGCGGCGCGGTTTTTGCGAGCGCTAGCTGAGTGCGCGCTTTTGCCGGCGTAGCTACATTCTTATGCGTCGCCTCAGCGTCAGCCTCTGGTTTTTTCTTCGAAATCCTGACCTTCGGCGCAACTGGCTTATGGGCAGCAGTAGTTCTGCGCGCGGCTGGTTTGCGCGCGGCGGCCTTGCTGCTCGTCTTCGTTGCCATTGTTGTTCCTCTAAAATTTCGCTCATGGCTCGAGCGGTTAAACCAGAGCCATATTACTGCGCGACCTCTTGTTGATGAACCGCCTCGTGAATCTTGCGCGCTTTCGCCTCGTCCACCGCGAGTATGTCAACAAAATCCTGCACATCCGCGTCGCGCAATCCTTCCAAATTGGTGAAGCCTGACTTCACAAGCGTCAGCGCCTGTTCTTTGGTGATTGGGAGCGCACCCGCAAGCGTCTGCGCGGCCTGCGCCACTTTTTGTTCGACTGCGGTCGTGGCCGAGATGTCCTTGCCGATGTTAATTTCCCAGCCGGTAAGCCGCGAAGTTAAACGCGCATTTTGCCCTTTTTTTCCGATCGCGAGCGAAAGTTGATCTTCATCCACTGAAATCTGCACGTTTTTTTTCTCGGTATCGAAGACAAGGTTCTTTACTTTGGCAGGTTTAAGCGCTTCGAGCACAAATTCCTTTGGGTCGGAGCTCCAGCGGATGATGTCGACTTTTTCGTTATTCAATTCACGAACAATATTTTTGACGCGTGAACCCCGCATTCCGACGCAAGCGCCCACCGGGTCAACTTTCTCATTCGCGCTCCAGACGGCGATTTTCGTCCGGTAACCGGCTTCGCGCGCGATGCCGCGAATTTCAACTGTGCCATCGGCGATTTCGCTCACTTCCAATTCAAAAAGCCGGCGCACGAAATTCGGATGGCTGCGTGAAACAATGATCTCGGGGCCGCGGATGCCGTTTTCCACCGCGACCACATAGGCGCGGAGCCGGTCGCCGACATTGTAATCTTCGACAACTACGCGCTCGCGCTGGGGCATGATCGCTTCAAATTTCCCAAGATCGAGAATCACATCCGAACGATCGAAACGCCGCACCGTGCCGCTGACAATTTCGCCGGCACGATCTTTAAACTCCTCGTAAATCATTTCCTTTTCGACCTGCCGAATTCGCTGCATCATCGCTTGTTTGGCGGTCTGCGCGGCAATGCGGCCGAAATTTCGCGGCGTCACTTCCACCTCGACGGTGTCACCGATGTTCGCGTCCGGTTTGATTTTGCGTGCTCTCGAAAGCTCGATCTCATCCTGTGGGTTGCTGACATAATCGGCCACGAGCAAATTCGCGAGCGCGCGGATTTCGCCCGTCTTAGGATTGATGTCGATATGCAAATCGCGCGACGCGCCAACGCTCTTTTTAGAGGCCGACAGCAACGCGTTCGAGACCGCTTCGAGGAGGATCTCGCGTTTAATTCCGCGCTCCCGCTCAAGGTAGTCGAGCATGGCAATAAATTCTGCGTTCATAAAAACATGTAGCCCGCAGACTAAAAAGAGTGGGACACATTTCCCACTCCGATCAGCGCGCGGACTAGAAAAGCAAGTTATCCTTATCAGATGCGCCGTCAAGCTGGGTTGGGTTTGAGTTGACGTTGAAAACTCAAGATCGAACATCCAACGTCTAATGATTTCGTGGAGTAGAGGTTTGTTAATCGTCCTGCTGGTTTGGGCGGCGATTTATCTTCCAGCACTTGGCTCTTTGGCGATCAAAGGAGAAGAGGGTCGGCGCATTTTGCCGGCTATCCGGATGATCGAGACTGGCGATTACATCGTTCCGCGAGTGGGAAGCACTACGTATTTCCGCAAGCCACCCCTGGTGAACTGGCTCGTGGCGGTATCGTTCAAGGTTTTTGGCGTGCGCAACGAATGGACAGCACGCCTGCCCTCAGCACTTTCCGTGCTCGTGGTCGCAATCGCATTTGTTACGGTCGCACGCGGGAGCCTCAGCCCGCGAGGATCGACCATTGCCGCGCTCATTTGGCTGACAAATATCGGCATGATAGAAAAAGGCCGGTTAATTGAGATCGAAGGACTCTACGTGTCGCTTTCCGGTGTCGCGATTATTTTCTGGTTAAGCTTTTGGTCGCAAAAAGAATCTCCGTGGCTCATCTGGTTGCCAGCATCAATTTTCCTCGGACTGGCCTTGCTGGCAAAAGGCCCGCTTCACCTCGTATTTTTCTACGGAATAGTTTTCGCTGTCCTCTGGCAGACGAAGAATTGGCGGCTTCTTTTTCACCCTGCGCACTTTGTCGCCCTTGTCATTATACTCGCCATTTTCGCAGCTTGGGCAGTTCCCTTTCTCCGAAATACGACCACGCAATTGGCGGTGCATAAGTGGTCGGCTCAATTCAGCGGCCGGTTGAGTGCCACCGGTTTCAATTTTTCGAGTTGGATCCAAAATCTCCCGCGCTCGCTCGTCTATTTCCTGCCTTGGGTGATCCTGTTTCCATTCGTACGGTTTACAAAATTCCGGGATGAGGCCCAGCGGCGGCTGGCACGTGCTCTCACTTGGGGAATTGTCGGACCGCTCCTCGTCGTCAATCTCGTGCCGGGCGCGCTGCCCCGATACAGTATGCCGGCAGTGGTTCCAGCCTCATGGTTGCTGGCGATGAGCTATGCCCGCAATGCCTTGGATTGGCCTCATAAACTTCGACTGGGAGGGGAGGGAGTTTGGGCAATCGTGGTCGCGGGTTTCGTCGGGCTTGGACTCGTGATCGGTGGAATAGGCTATCCGGTCACTGCGCTCGTTTTGAGAAACAGACAACAAGTAAAAAAAGCTGCCGCGGAGATTAACGCCCTAGTGCCGGTTGGCGAGACGCTCTACGTGGTGGACCCGGATTATCAGCCCGTCCTTTTTTACGTGAAAGCGCCATTGAACTATGCGACCGAAATCACGAAGCTGCCGGCGAATACACATTATTTTCTCGTCCGAACCGAAAACGTGCAGGAGGCGATAACTACACAAAAATGGGCGCCAAGGTCTGTGCATCAACTCGCCCGCATAAAGGATTTGCACAAACGCGAGATGGTTCTCTTTGAGGTCAGCCCGCCTCTAAAGGGCCGTTGACAGCACGCCAAAACGGAATTGGTTAGCATGCTAACTAATTCCAATCCATGAAATCCGACTGGGAAACGATTGGTCCTCTATTGCACGGAACTGCTCGCGCCTGGCGGCTCAAGCTTGACGAGCGGCTCAAGCCGATGGGTTTAAGCCAGGCAAAATGGCGGACGCTTTTGCATTTGTCTGTCGCTTCTAACGC
>DASXNN010000135.1:0-46333 GCA_036495045.1 Candidatus Udaeobacter sp. | reverse complement strand
TTTTGAATTTTTGGTCGTAAAGCCAAGCACCCACCGCAGCCACTGTCGCCGCGTCCTTTTGAGCCTGAATCCACTTTTTGGTAAATTCGGAACCTAGGTTTACGACCTTGAATCCAGTCGCTGCCAGGGCGTCATCCACTGCGCGATCCACGTTGGGGTTCGTTGCTTCTACATAGACGCGCCCGATTCGAAGCCCGTTGGCTGAAGGTTTGGCGGCTACCGCTTGTCGATAACGCCCTGAGAATCCCGGCTGCAGCAAATCCATGCCTTGGACTGTGCCGGCGATGTCTTTGGCCAGTGGTCCAACTGTGTCGAGCCGGTTCGGAGCAATCGGATATACGCCGTCGATCGGGACCAACCCGAAGGTAGTCTTCAGGCCAACAACTCCGCAGCAAGCGGCTGGCACGCGAATCGAACCCGCTGTATCGGTGCCGAACGCAACATCGGCCTCATCGTTTGCTACCGCCACCGCCGATCCGCTCGAGGAACCACCTGGAATGCGCCCTCGATCTAACGGATTTCGCGGGGTCCCGTAGTACGCATTCATGCCGGAAACCGCCACTGCCAGCTCGGATAGATTCGTCTTCCCCACAAATTGCACTCCTCTTTCGCGGGCGATCGCCAAACATTTTGCGTCGCGTTTTGCGGCAGAGGCGTGCTTCGCGAGGAATTCGGAACCGGCCGTGGTCACCACGCCTTTCATGTCGATCAAATCCTTCACCGCCAATCGCAATTTCTTGCTGTCGTTTGAAGGTGGCCAGTGTTCGATGAAGGCCTTGTCGCGCGTCGAACTTTCCGGCCGCGCGTTCGGAATTGCGCAACCGGCAAGCCAGATCACGAGGAAGATGGGGGGAAAGATCGTTCGGATAACCGCGGACTTGAAGGTCTTGAGCCGAAAATACCGACTGAATAATCCAGACATGATGCGCACTAGACAAAACGGCGCCAAGTGCGCCAACCAAGGAATCGGTTCGGTAGCTAACAACGGTCGCCAGCTGCGACCTTATCGGTGATACGCGGACGCGGATTTGGCCGGGTTGTATGGTACTGGGCCGCCTGCGGTGGGAGCATAAACGAAAACAAACCGGTCCTTTTTTACATCCACCGGCTCAAGAAGTAAGCCTTTGTTACTCGCCTTCTCGCTGTATTCGATCAGGACTCGGGCGGTTCCGTTGAATCCCCACATCTTGAATCCGGTGCCGAATAGCCCGCCGTTAGGGTAAAGCTCGTCCAAACCGGCCATGGCATGAAAACAACTGATGGCGACCTTGTCTTTTCGATAAAGGCGGTCGTCGGCGCGATATTTAATCGTTCCTCCATCGAGCAAGCGTTTGCGCCTGACACCTAGATCAAAACCTTGCTTGCGGATTTCGTACGGTCCCCACATCGCGACTGCATTCTTCGCGTCCACCGCGAGCTTGATCGTTTCTGCGAGAGTAAAGTTTCGGCCGGGCGATATGGGACACTTATTGTTCCTCGGAAAAATCCGGCTGCCCGGCCCGTCAAAGACGCACAGGTGAGGATTGCTGAGGAAATCGCGAGGTAGCCAGCTGATTGTAAACGCTTCGAATTCCCAATTCTTGTATTTTCGCGTTGGCAATCCAGGGGTCAGCTTTTGTTGTTTATTGTTGTCCGCGAATACTCGAATGACAGTGATGA
Source organism: Candidatus Udaeobacter sp. (assembly GCA_036495045.1). Classification (GTDB taxonomy): domain Bacteria; phylum Verrucomicrobiota; class Verrucomicrobiia; order Chthoniobacterales; family UBA10450; genus Udaeobacter. The sequence goes on along the minus strand of DASXNN010000135.1, from coordinate 44,674 downwards.
ACGAATGAGAGAATTCGGGGTGATTTCCGCGATCTTGATACGCAAACGGAATGATAAAATAGCGTTCGCGCGTAAGAGCGCCCTCGCCAAGGCGAGGAGCGATTTTGGCTTTGATCCGATCTACGATTTGAGTGTAGAGCGGCACATCATAGTTCGAAAAATCGGCATCTCCCGCCTGCGCGACCAGGGGCAACCCAAGCAAAAGGAAGACTCGAAAGTACACGTTCGCGAAAATACCAGCAACGGGTTTCATGGAAAGGCGTTAGTTTGCCACTCCGATTACGATCCTCAACATGAGCTCGGCACTACCGGGCGTTTGTAGCCAAGCGCGCACGCCACAGACGTCGGCCTTCAATCACCTGCCAGCAAATTAGTCCCGGGATTCCGATCGCAAGCTCGCGTACCCGCGCGATCAAGGCGAGGGTGACGGCAAGGTAATCAGGTATCCCGAGCAGTTGGCCGACAAAATAATAGCCGCCTTCCTGCACCCCTAAACCTGAGGGGACCGCAAACGCCGCCGACCGAATTGCCAATACCATGCTTTGTAAAATAACCGCGTTGGCGAGTGTCGCGCGCAGATTCAGCGCGTTGAGTGCGATCCAAATTTCGCCGGAGCCGGCCACCAGCGAAACAATCGTCCAAGCGCAGCACGCGATGACAGCCTTTCGCCGCGCATACAGCGCGCGAACGGTCTGGTCGAGAGTCTCGCCTCCGTGGACAAGCGATTGCCACTCTGGTGAATTCGCCAGACGCGCGATGATGTTCGCGAGAAACCGGAACATCCCCAGCCGTTGCACAAAGTAGAAGCCAGCAACGCCGACGACACCGACGAGCGTGCCGATCAAAGTTGGGCGAACGAAATTTTTCTGTCCTGTTACCTCGACCAGCAGCACTACACCGAGCAGGGTAAAAGCGGCCTGAGTGAAAACGCCGAGCGTGAGGTCTACCAGGACGCTGCCCGCCGCTACGGGCAACGGCGCCCCATTGATCGCAGCTAAACGCGCCCGGACGATGTCTCCCCCTACAGCAGCGGACGGGACAAGAGTGCTGACGGACTCACCGATCCAGCGCATCCAAAGCAGCTTCCGCAGCGGCAGACGATCGGATCGTGGAAAGAGAACCCACCACGCAGTTGCGTCGAGGAAGATCGGCACGACGAAATGGTAAGCCACTACCGCGGCAATGGCCCATCCGGCCGCCGCAAAGGCCGCGCCAACCTTTGACAGGTCCTGATGAATGATAATCGCGACGAAGAGTGCAGCGCCGGCAATGCCAAGCAACCATACAGTTAATTGCATTTTGCCGGGCACTTTCATCGTGTTCGAGACCAATTCGGGCGCGCGCGAGAAGATGCGCCTACATCACGACGAAAAACCAACGCTCGAGCAGATCTGCGCCGAGCGGCGCCTGATCAGCTCAGGATACTTTGCGCGGTTTGTTCCGGCTCCTCGACACGCACTAATGCAGGTTCGCTAACAAGGGGCACGTCAGGAGTCAGGAGCACGCTTCGTCGCAGCGGCTTGCCAGCAATCAAACAAAACGCCAACCAGAGAACGCCGAACACGATTGCCGCCAAAACGTCGGTCAAAAAATGCGCGCCCAAAGCAATGCGGCTAAATCCCACCAAGGTGACCAGCAATGCTGCGCTGAAAATTGTCAGCCTTCGCCAGTGACGCGCCTTCATTGCCGGCAGAATAAAAAGAGCGAGCTGCCCGTAGAGCAGAGTCGCTCCGATGGTATGGCCGCTCGCAAAACTGTAGCCGGACCAATCGACGAACGGTCCGTCAACAAAGGGACGATGTCGATGGACGAGCTGTTTAACCAACTCGTTGAGCAGCATGCCGCCGGGCACAGCCACGATCAATGTCCCGAGCGACGGCCACCATCGCTTCCAGACAAAAAACAGCACCGCGGAAAATAAAACGACGCCAATCCATTCGCCCGAGCCGAACTCAGTGAACGCCCGGAGCACGGTGACAAATGTCCGCGTGAGGTGCGCGTGGAACCATCCCGCGACCTCGTGATCAGGTCCGGCAAGGGGGTTAAGCACGGCCAAGGCCACGCAATTCTGGGGGGAATGACGGGATTTGTCACAAAAAAGCGAGCGAATCTACTGCCCGACTAACCCCTGTCAAACGGGAAAGCAGGCAAATTCGCTACCGAAAAGAGCCGTCAATTCATCAGCTGCAGCGATGGGCTGGGAGCACTTCGTTCCAAGTAATCGTTTGTATGCGTCATTGATCAGGCGGTTGAAAACACGCGGACAGGACTCTTCGCGGTTTTCTCGAATTATTGCCTTGCCAAAATATTTTCAATCCGATATACGGGTGTGAATAGGCTCATTCGATATATCGATGATTCGGTTTCCTTAACCTATGAAAAACATACGACTGTTCTTTGTCAGCCTGTTTCTCAGCATAGCCACCTCAGTCCTTGCCGGTGTGGAGGCCGTGCCACAACCTGCGCCCACGCCAGCGGATGAAAACCATCGCGATCTGTTCGATTATGAGATGGACTACACGTTGAGCAGCAATTTCTACGACGTCAACGGCAACTTCGGTCACGGCGATTCGCTCTACAATGACTTCAGCTACGCTCATCGCTTTCTGATTACCGGCAAGTGGTATTTCCGGGCAGGAGTTGAATACGAGCGGTTCGATTTCGGCGGCACCGACAACGGTTTGCCTGACCATCTTCAGACTGTGCACGCTCTACTAGCGCTCGAGTACGTCGTGCACGATCATGCCGGCGCGGGTATCGAGATCGATCCAGGCCTCTTTTTCCAAAATGACGTCCACGGCAACGATTTCGATATACCGGCCAAGGCGTTCGTCACGTTTCCACTAAAGAAAGACAAAATTTTTGCCGTGGTCGGAGTGGGCTTCGCGCTCAACCAGAATCCGATAGTTGCTCCCGGCGGTGGTATCATCTGGCTTTTCACCGACCACTTGCGTCTGGAAGGCGTCTTCCCGAAACCTGCCTTGGTTTATAATCCCAGTGATGATTGGGAATTTCGCATCTTCGGAAATTTGTTTTACGAAAGTTTCCGCACCGATGATGTCATAACCCCCGAGAGGAAGCTGCAAGTGCATAACGCATGGGTTCAATACAGCGAGGATCGTGCTGGGATACAGGCGACCTATTCTGGCCTCAAGCCGTTTGACATCTCGCTCGGAGGCGGCTGCACGGTCAGGCGCGAATTTGATTTCTTTCGGGCCGAAGCAAGCGCCAGAACAAGGCCTGCGCCTTTCGTCAAGTTCGAAGTCGAAGCGAAATTTTAGGGAAATATTTCGTCGAGCTTTCTCGCGACCGATTGTGGGCCGCGCACTTTGAGTCGCCCAGTCATATAAGCCCATGTGCCCCTGAGCTGCCCATTGGACATCGCGACCCAGTCCTTGTCGCTCGTGAAGAATGTGACGCTCGGATTGTCGATCTTTCCCTTGCCCATCTTATAGGTCCCGTCGTTCACGTCGATCCACCATTGGCCGCCGTTCGGGCCGCTGAGGTCCCACTGGTAGCGCGCATGCACTCCCTTGGCCTTCGCCGCCTGAAAACTCTGACGCATCCCATCGAATACCTGCTGCGGTGTCGAGTTTTCGGGCTCGTTTGACGCTGCGCTGGCCGCAATCAACGAAACGGCCGCGACCACCGCTAATCTCGTTAGGCAAACACCCACGCTCTTTGCTTTCATGACACCCTCGTCAATTCAGGATCGTTCTGGCGACTCAAATCGGCTGCTTGCCCGCGAATTAGGCGCGTTAAACTTCAGCGCAAATCTTTATCCAGCGCGCCGATCCTGCGAGTCTCGGGCCAGAGCGACGCGACGCCAAGCACGACTAAAATCGTTCCGATGCCTCCGGCGACAACCGAAATCACGGGACCGAAGAGAGCTGCTGTCAATCCCGATTCGAGCGCACCAAATTCATTCGATGTGCCTATGAAAATATTGTTCACGGCGGAAACGCGACCGCGCATTTCATCCGGCGTGACCAGTTGCACGATGGAGCCGCGGATGATCACGCTGACGCTGTCGAATGCGCCGATAAAAAACAACAGGCCGAGTGACAACCAGAACGCTTTCGATAAACCGAAAAGGATGGTCGCAATTCCGAAACCGCTGACACACCAGAGCAATGTCTTGCCGGCTCGTTTCATCGGCGGGAGATACGCCACCACTAACGCCATCACGAACGCGCCGACCGCTGGAGCAGCTCGCATCCAACCCAGGCCGATGGGTCCGCAGTGCAGGATTTGATCGGCGAAAATAGGCAGCAGTGCGGTCGCGCCCCCGAGCAGCACGGCAAACAAATCGAGAGTGATCGTAGCCAGAATCACGTGTCTACTAAAAACGAAGCGCATTCCGGCGACCAAGCTTTTCCAAGTGCTTTTCTCAATTTGATTTCGGGCCTGCCTGCCGCGTCGGATCGGCAGCACGAGAACGAAAAAGGAGAATGCACAGAGTGCATCCAGCATGTAGACAAATGGGAAACCAACGTGAGCGACCAGTAAGCCACTGATTCCCGGACCGACAACTGATCCGATTTGAAACACGCTATTGTTCCAGGTCACCGCGTTCGAAAACGCATCGCGAGGAACAAGCGTCGGGAAGAACGAACTGCGCGCCGCCCAACTAAACGTACGCGCCGTGCCTCCAATAGACAGAAGCAGATAGATCAGCGGAATAGAAGCATCGTCGAAGTGAAACGCCGGATGGTGCCGCTCGAAGATTGAGGCAATCGCTGAGAGACCGCGATTTCCCTCCCGTAACACGCCAATGGCGGGAATGGAAAGATGTTTCCACGAAACAAAGGCAAGGGCCGCCGAAGCGAGCCCGTTGAAGATCTGCGAGATCAGGATAATGCGCTTTCGACTGAATCGATCCGCCAAATGGCCGGCTGGCAACGACAATGTCACCACTGGGATTGCAATGACCAAGCCCACCAAGCCGAGCGCTGTCGCGGAATGCGTCCGGGCGTAGAGCTCCCATTCCACCGCGATGGCGAGCATCTGACGGCCGGTGATCGAGAGGAAATTACCGGCGGTGAACAAGCTGAATCCCCCGAAACGGAACGCCGCGTATGGATCATGCGTCCGCGGCACCGTTTCCATCGGCCGAGTAACCGCCGGACGCTGACCCCGTGGCGATTCGTAAGGCCTCGGGTCGGTTGATGGCGGCATGCTTAAGCGCGCATTCATTCGAACACGCGCAGGAGATTGTAGAGTGAGCACACGCCACCGCAACCCCCGCCGGCGCGACATCGAGCCGACAGCTCGCCTGCTTAAAAAGCCGCCGATTTTTCTTCCATTCCGTAAATCGGCTGCATTAAAGTCAGCGGCTTGACAAATGATAGATAACATTATCGAGGCGAAAGAACTGCGGATAGAGCGAAAGCGTTTTTACGTGGAGCTCCGCGAGAATGAACGCGGGAAATTCTTGCGCATTACGGAGGAAGCTCACGGCCGCCGCAATACCATCATCGTGCCGAGCACTGGTGTGGACGATTTTACAACAGCGATCTCTGAAGTTCTGACGAACAACGGAACCGCGCCCGTTTAATCCCAAAGGCTTTCAGGGCTGGAACAGTCTGGGACGCGCCGCCAAAACGCTTGCCCATTGCACTTAGCGGATTATCGGGACACGCAACGGACGGCTTATTGACACCTAAACTGGTGGAACTACTTTGGCGCGTTCGCCGACCGAAGCTCGGCCGCGTTCCTCAATAATGGTCGCAAAACGAAAACCTACCGGTCGCAAAGGAATTCGCCGCTCAAAAATAAGGTCGACCTCGATCTCCCACGCGGCTTCCGCGAAGCCAAGGAAAATGCCGCGTTATGTTTATTACTTCGGCGATGGCCATGCGGACGGCGCTGGGAGCATGAAGCCCCTCCTCGGCGGCAAGGGCGCAAATCTGCACGAGATGACACGCATAGGTTTGCCTGTGCCGCCGGGATTCACGATCACGACCGAAGTCTGCACTCATTTTTACGATCACAAGCGCACATACCCATCCCAATTGGAAGGGCAACTCGCGGCCGCGCTCGCTCGGGTTGAAAAATCCGCTGGAAAAAAGTTAGGCGACAAGGAGCAACCGTTGCTCGTTTCGGTACGCTCAGGGGCGCGCGATTCCATGCCTGGGATGATGGATACGATCCTGAACCTCGGAATGAATGACGAAGTGGTAGAGATCGTTGCGCAGAAAACAAAAAACACACGCTTCGCCTGGGACTCATATCGGCGCTTCTTGCAGATGTACGGTGACGTTGTCATGGGCGTCCAAAAGCGGCCGGGCGAAGACCATGAACCGTTCGAAAGCGTGATCGAGCGGTTAAAAGATCAACGTTACGGCAAACATGATTTCCCTGATGTAAAACTCACGGCCGCTGATTTGAAGGAGCTGGTGAAGCGCTTTAAAGCCCTAATCGAGGAGCGGACCGGGAAATCATTTCCACAACATCCGAAGCAACAGCTCTGGGGCGCAATTGGCGCGGTTTTCGGTTCGTGGATGAATGATCGCGCGATTGTTTATCGACGGAGGTATGGCATCCCGCACGACTGGGGAACTGCGGTCAATGTCCAGACGATGGTGTTTGGGAACATGGGCGAGACAAGCGCGACCGGTGTGGCGTTTACACGCGACCCAGCGAGCGGCAAAAAAGTTTTTTACGGTGAATATTTAATCAACGCGCAGGGCGAAGACGTGGTGGCAGGCGTGCGCACGCCGCATCCGATCGCCGATCTCGCGAAGCAAATGCCGGCGGCGCACAGAGAGCTGATGAAAGTCCGCGCAACCCTGGAAGAGCATTTTAAGGACATGCAGGACCTCGAATTCACGGTGGAGGACAATCGGCTTTATATTTTGCAGACGCGCAATGGCAAGCGCACGGGCCATGCTGCCGTTCGCATCGCTGTGGATATGGTCGGCGAAAAATTAATCAGCAAAAAAGAGGCGGTTCGACGAATCCCCGCCGATTCGCTTGCTCACCTGCTGGCGCCTATTTTCGATCGACAGTCAGCCAGTAAGGCGAAGAAAATCGCCAGCGGCCTGGCGGCCGGCCCGGGGGCAGCATCCGGCCATGTCGTTTTCAGCGCGGAAGAAGCAGTAGCTCGCTCGGGAAAAGGCGAAAAGGTCGTGCTCGCGCGCATTGAAACTTCACCGGAAGATTTGCGCGGGATGATCGCGGCGGAGGGAATTCTCACTTCACGCGGCGGCGTTTCTTCGCACGCTGCATTGGTTGCGCGGCAGATGGGAAAAGTATGCGTGTGCGGCGCAACCGGGATTCAAATCGACTACCAGAAACGTACGTTGAGCGCAAACGGCACGAGCCTGAAGCAGGGAGATTATATCTCGATTGACGGAACAGCTGGTGAAGTGTTTGCCGGCGAAGTGACGACCGCGCCATCGGAGATCGTTCAAGTGCTGGTGGACCGATCGCTCAATGCAAAAAAGAGCATCACCTACCAGGAATACTCAAAGCTCATGAAGTGGGCCGACGATTTCCGCACTCTCGGCGTACGGACAAATGCAGACACCCCCGAGCAAGTCACCACCGCTGTCGCGTTCGGCGCGGAAGGGATTGGTCTCTGCCGCACTGAGCACATGTTTTTTGAAGGCGACCGGATTGACGCCATGCGCGAGATGATTCTCGCGGGCACTAAAGACGAACGGGCGCGAGCGCTGGCCAAGCTGCTTCCCTACCAGCGAGACGATTTTGTCGGCATCTTCACCGCACTGGGTGGATTGCCGGCGACAATTCGTTTTCTTGATCCGCCGCTGCACGAGTTTCTGCCACGCGATCATGCGCAACAAAGCGAACTGGCAAACAAACTCGACGTAGCAGTTGAACAGATCTCCCGTCGCGTGCATGAATTGCACGAATTTAACCCGATGCTCGGCCATCGCGGTTGTCGTCTCGGCATCGTTTATCCCGAGATTTCCGAAATGCAGGCGCGCGCTATTTTTGAAGCCGCCGCAGAGGTGCAACGCAAAGGCGTCAAGGTTCATCCTGAGATCATGATTCCGCTGGTAGGATTTCCGCGCGAGCTAAAGCTTCAGATCAACATCGTCCGCCGCGTCGCGGAGGCAATCGCTCAAGAGCGAAAGACGAAATTCAATTATCTCGTCGGGACGATGATTGAAATTCCGCGCGCCGCCCTCGTGGCCGACCAAATCGCGCGCGATGCCGAGTTTTTCAGTTTTGGTACAAACGATCTGACCCAGACAACCCTTGGGATGAGCCGCGACGATTCCGGGAGTTTTCTGCCCGCTTATGCCGAGCTCGATATTATTGATGCAAATCCGTTCGCATCGATCGATCAGAAAGGCGTCGGACAATTGATGGAGATAACGCGCGACTTGGGACGGAAAACCCGTCCAGACATCAAACTGGGAATTTGCGGCGAACATGGTGGCGAGCCTGCAAGCGTCAAATTCTGCCACCGGCTTGGTTTAAATTATGTGAGTTGCAGTCCTTTTCGCATTCCGATTGCGCGATTGGCAGCCGCCCAGGCAGCGCTCGGAGATTAGACGCGTGGTCAGGTTTAGCGATATCGAAGCGGCGCGTCACCGCATCACCGGGGCGATCTACTATTCCCCCTGCCCCGATTCCATTCCGCTGAGTGAGATCACGGGCATGAAGATCTTCTGCAAGCTAGACAACCTGCAGCGCACCGGAAGTTTCAAGGAACGCGGCGCTCGTAACGCTCTGGGCCAATTGCCGTCGGATCAGCAGAAGCGTGGCGTGATCGCCGCATCCGCGGGGAATCACGCCCAGGCACTCGCTTATCAGGGAAAATTGCTCGGTATTCCCGCTACAGTGGTGATGCCGAAGTTTGCGCCGCTAGTTAAAGTAAGTAATTGTCAGAAACTCGGCGCGACCCTCGTTCTTCAGGGAAAAGATTTCGGAGAAGCCAAGGCGCACGCGCACGAGATCGCCAAAGAAAAAGGACTCGCGTACATCGATGGGTATGACGATCCGGCGATCATTGCCGGCCAGGGGACGATGGGACTCGAAATCGTCGAACAAGTCCCTGATCTGGACGCGGTGATCATTCCAGTGGGTGGCGCCGGTTTGCTCGCCGGCGTTTCCTTGGCCGTCAAAACTCTGCGAGCCGAGGCGAAAATTGTCGCCGTCGAAGCAGAAAACGTCGCAAGTTTTTCCGCGGCGCTTGAGGCAGGCAAGCCAGTGAAAGTTACGCTGCATCCAACGCTGGCTGATGGCCTCGCTATTCCTCAAGTTGGATCAAATGCATTTGAGGTCGTACGTTCGTTGGTCGATCAAACCATTACTGTTACCGAAGAAGAGATAGCTATTGCGATCCTGCGTTTGGTCGAGCTAGAGAAGAGCGTCATCGAAGGTGCCGCCGCGACGTCACTCGCCGCATGTCTTTCTAGAAAATTAAAAGACCTGGCGGGAAAGCGAGTCGTTCTTTTGCTTTGCGGCGGAAACATCGATCCCAACGTGCTTAGTCGCGTGATTGAACGAGGTTTGGTCGCGGATGGACGCCTCGGCCGATTCACCGCTGTCATTAGCGATCGACCGGGTGGGCTGGCCGATTTGGCGGCCCAAATCGCTGCGACGGGCGCGAGCATCAAGCAAGTCGTGCACGATCGCGCTTTTGCCAGTTTGGATGTTTCTACAGTCCACGTGCTCTGCACAGTTGAGACACGGAATCGTGAACATCTGGCCGAACTCCGCGCCAAATTGAAAAGCCGCGGCGTCAAAATCTACGACTCAAAATAAATGTGGGAGGGACCTTGGTGTTCCAACGATCGTGGCGCCACTGAGCTTCCGCGTTACCGGCAAACTTGAAGCGTGATTCGCCTTTCGTAGTCTCTTCAAATGAAGATGCGCGAAAACGAAACTGATCTCAATTCCTTCGCGCGGCGTCACATTGGCCCGAACGAAGTGGAGGTGGCGCAAATGCTCCACGATGTCGGGTTCGAAAATCTCGATCGGCTGATCGAGGCGGCGATTCCGAAAAATATCCGGCTGAATCGGCAATTAAATTTGCCGGAAGCAAGATTGGAGAGCGAAGCGCTGGCTGAACTGCGCGCGATTTCGAAAAAGAATAAGGTGTCCCGCTCGTTCATCGGCGCCGGTTATTCCGATTGCATCACGCCGCCAGTGATTCAGCGAAACATTCTGGAAAATCCCGGCTGGTACACCGCTTACACGCCCTATCAAGCTGAACTCGCGCAAGGCCGACTGGAGGCGCTGCTTAATTTTCAGACGATGATTGCCGATCTTACAAGGCTCGATGTTGCGAACTCGTCTCTTCTCGATGAAGCCACCGCCGCCGCCGAAGCAATGGCGCTTTGTCATGCGGTCGTTTCCAATCGGAAAATTTTCTTCGTCGCGGACAACTGTCATCCGCAGACCATTGAAGTCATTCGCACCCGCGCGAAGCCGCTCGGCATCGAGGTCAGGATCGACAATTTTTCGCAATTCAAATTCGACAACACCGTTTTTGGCGCGCTTGTCCAATATCCCGCCACGGATGGAGCGATTTACGATTACAGTCAATTTGTCGGGCAAGCGCACGCGGCTGGGGCGCTCGTTGTGGTTGCAGCGGATATTTTAGCGCTGACATTATTGAAACCACCGGGAGAAGTCGGGGCTGACGTGGCGGTAGGCAATACGCAGCGCTTTGGTGTACCTCTCGGGTACGGCGGGCCACATGCTGCATACTTTGCCACGCGCAACGAATATAAACGTCATATGCCGGGGCGCCTGGTCGGCGTCTCGCACGATGCTGAAGGCCAACCGGCTTACCGCCTCGCGTTGCAAACGCGGGAGCAACATATTCGGCGCGATAAAGCTACCAGCAATATTTGCACGGCGCAGGTGTTACTCGCGGTCATCGCTTCGATGTACGCGGTTTATCACGGACCGCGCGGCCTTCGCGCAATCGCCGAACGCGTTCATCGCCTGACCAGCCAGCTCGCACAGGATCTGCGCGCTCTTGGCCTTACCGTTGTGCACGAGAGCTTTTTCGACACGATTCGCGTCGAAGTCGAATCGAGCAGCACGATCATTGAGCATGCGGAAAAAGCGGGCTGCAACCTGCGCGCGTTCGGGTCGCACACCGTTGGCATCTCATTCGATGAAACGACTACCAGTCGTGACATCGAGTTGTTGATGTCGATATTCCGTGGCACTCACGTCCGTGATTTTGTCGATGATGATCTCGGCGAACCGCCAATTCGCATTCCGCAATCCGCAATCCGCAATTCCGACTTCCTGACGCATCCGATTTTCAACACCCACGACACGGAGACAGAAATGCTCCGTTATCTTAAAAAGCTCGAATCGCGCGATCTATCCCTAACCACTTCGATGATTCCGCTCGGCTCGTGCACGATGAAATTGAATGCGACCGCGGAAATGTTTCCAATTTCATGGCCGGAAATCTCCAAGTTGCATCCGTTTGCGCCGAGCGATCAGACCATTGGTTACACGGAGATCTGCAAACAATTGGAAGAATGGCTCGCCGAAATTTCAGGCTTTGCCGCCGTTTCATTGCAGCCCAATGCTGGATCGCAGGGAGAATTCGCCGGGCTGCTGGCGATCCGCGAATATCACGCGTCGTGCGGCGAAGCTCATCGTAATATCTGTCTCGTCCCTACCTCAGCGCACGGGACAAATCCCGCCAGCGCAGTGATGGCCGGTTTTAAAGTTCTCGCGGTTGCGTGTTTGAAAGATGGGGATATCGATCTTGCCGATCTGCGCGCAAAAGCAGATGAGCATGCACGCGATCTCGGCGCGTTAATGGTGACATACCCTTCGACGCATGGCGTTTTCGAAACCACTATTCGCGAGATTTGCGAAGTCGTGCACGCGCACGGCGGCCAGGTTTATATGGACGGGGCGAATATGAACGCGCAGGTCGGGCTTTGCCGGCCCGGCGATTACGGCGCAGATGTTTGCCATTTAAATTTGCACAAGACGTTTTGCATTCCTCATGGCGGCGGCGGCCCGGGCGTGGGACCAATCGGCGTTGCCAAACATCTTGTCCCGTTTTTGCCGGCGGCGGCTTCGCTGGATCGAAACATCGATCTGAATAAACTTGTCGGGCCGGTCGCAGCGGCACCATACGGCAGCGCGAGTATTCTGACGATTTCGTGGATGTACATCCGCATGATGGGCCCGAGTGGACTAACCGAAGCGACTAAGATCGCGATCTTAAATGCAAACTATATCGCAAAGCGGCTCGATCCCTATTTTCCAGTCCTTTTCAAAGGCAAGCATGGTCTGGTTGCGCATGAATGTATTCTCGATCTTCGGCAATGGAAGGATGCCGGAATCGACGTGGAGGATGTCGCAAAACGTTTGATGGATTATGGATTTCACGCGCCAACGATTTCCTGGCCCGTGGCCGGAACGATGATGGTCGAACCCACCGAGAGCGAACCAAAACACGAGCTCGATCGTTTTTGTGACGCACTGATCTCGATCCACGCAGAGATTGAAACGATCGCGAATGGAAAAGCTGATCAAAAAAACAATGTCTTGAAAAACGCGCCGCACACAGCTCGGCAAATCGCCTCGGACAAATGGGACCGGCCTTACTCACGCGAACAAGCAGCTTTTCCCGCGCCGTGGACACGCGAGCACAAATTCTGGCCCGCCGCCGCCAGAATCGATAACGTCTATGGCGACCGAAATCTCTTCTGCTCCTGCCCGCCTCTCGAGGAATCTGTCTAGCGGCGGTCTGTCAGCCCCGAAAAGAACGCGGTTGCAATTTTATCCTTCCGGCGCGAGTTCGGGTGCGGCAACAACACGTGCCGGGACAAGTCGGAGCGCTGTGCCGGTTGTCTCTTCGGCGGCCGCGGCTCCAGCCTCGTGGTATTCGGCGTCCTGATTGACCTGCCAAAGATCGTAAAGCTTCGTCTCGGCCAAAATATTTTCCACGCACAACATGGCAGTCATCATGGCGTGATCCTGGTTATTATATTTGTGCATGCCATTGCGTCCGACGAGGTGAAGGTTCGGATAACGGTGATCGAGCTCCTGTCGAATGGTCGCTACGTGGCGGGCGTAATCGTCATCATAAACGGGATATGCTTTTTTCTGACGAACGACACAGCCGTCGATCAAATCCCCCTCTTTAGCCAGGCCGATCTTAATCAGCTCGCGTTGCGCCAGTTCGATCAAGTCGCTGTCGCTCGAATCCCAAAGGCCGTCGTGCTCGAAACAGAAATATTCCAGACCGTAGCAGACTTTGTCGGGCTCTGGCACCATCTCCGGCGACCAAGAGCGGAAATTTTGCACCCGACCAACCTTCACGCTTGGGTCGTGAATGTAGATCCAGTTGTCATCGAACATCTCTCGATCTTTCAAGATGAGCATGGCCGTGATAAAGTCGCGGTATTTGAGGCTTTCCGCGGCGGCTCTGGTTCGCTCACTCACCTGCGGAGATAGTCCGCACACAAGTTCCCGCATCGGTGCGGATGAAATGACGTGTTCGGCTTCAAGCGTGAGCGAATTACCCTGTCGATCCACGTATTCGACGGCCCAACTGCCACAGGCGTCATCGTAAGAACAACGAGTGACCTTACAGCCCATCTCGATCTTACCGCCCATCGCTTTGGTTTTTTCGGCGCACGCTTCCCACATCATGCCGGGACCTCTGCGCGGATAACGGAAGGAATTGATCAATGTCTTGATCACTTTTGTTCGATCGCCGTTGTAGCGCTGTGGCAAGAGCGCGTTCTTGATCGCACTGCCCAGCGAAAGCCCTTTTATACGCTGCGCAGCCCAGTCGGCGGAAATTTCCCTGCAGCTCATGCCCCAAACCTTTTCGGTGTAGCTCTTGAAGAATGTTTTGAAGAGTCGTTTGCCGAACTGGTTGCTCACCCACTCTTCAAAATTGCGAGGGTTTCGCACCGGGAAGAGGCGCGCTTTTAACCAGGAGAGGACGCAAAGAACAGATTTGATGATGCCGAGCTTCAGCAACGCTTCAAACGGCTTGAGCGGATAGGAAAAAAACTTACCGCCGTAAAAAATACGCGACGAACGGGGCCGTACGAGCATGTCATTAGGCAAAATCTCCGTCCACAAATCTTCTACTGCTTTGGATTTGGAAAAGAAACGATGCCCGCCGATATCGAAGTGGAAGCCTTTGTAGGTGGTGGTGCGCGAAATACCACCAACATAAACTGGATCGGCTTCCAGAACGGTAGCCTCAATCCCATCTTTCGAGAGAAGGTAGCCGGCAGTCAAACCTGCTGGCCCCGCACCGATGATGGCTACTTTTGTTTTCATACTACGCGACCCAATTCCCCCGGGTAAAATTCCAGACGTACCAACCCTGTACGCTTAACCCGGCAGCGCTGACTAACACTGCTGCCGCCACTCCGAACGCCCGCAGAAAGATCGGCGACTTGTGAAGTTGACCTAGAATATTCAAAAGCGCCAGTACGATTAGTGCGTGTACGCAAAATTCGTAGCGGAGCATGCTCTCCATCTCCACACAGGCCACTCCGCTGACTGAAATGTAATAGATCACCGCAGCGCAGAAATAGAGGCCGGCCCGTGTTGGCCAGCCGGCCAGCCGCCGAATCGCTGGAAACAGTTCGCAAATTGCAATCGCGAGAATGAACACCGCGCCCAAAGTCATCGACATCTGGCTGGCCTCGGTCGGGTTATTCAACGCTGGAAGAAGCCAGCGATAACTCGACGGTTTAAACACTGCCAGATAATCGGGAACGATCCCCCATCCGGCTGCCTGAGTCAGCATATAGATATTCCAGTGACCCCAGCGCACTTGAGAGTAAACAAAAAATGCGAGCGCGCCTAAAGTTGCGATCAACATCAAAGCAATTGCAGAGACGTGCCGGCGAAACCACTCCCTCGGTTGGCGGAAACCGCGCCATCCTGTGGCAGAGATCGAGCATACCACCGGAAACGCCGCACATAGGATCCCGACGATCCGAGCTGCGGACATCACGATACCATGGAGACCTGCCCAAATCTTCGCCGCACGACTCTCGGCACCGCTCCAATAAATGAAGCCGAGCAAAGCCACGAGAAAAAGTGATTCCGAATAACCAGCAATCAGGAAAAAAGCAGCTGGATGAGCAACGATCAACAGCGCACCGAAAAACTGGAGCGCGGGCGCAACATTCCAGCGACCGCAAAACAGAAAGAAATAGCTCCAGAAGCCCCAGGCTGCGATCTGAGCGGTGATCAGCAGCGCTTTGTCCGTATCGATGTGGAGTCCGTAATGAAGCAGAGAAGCAATCGCAGGATAGGCGGGAAAAAAAGCAACGTTGGAAACTTCCATCACTTTATGATTAATGGGAGGCACAATGGTTTGGTAGCCGCGGTCAACGATGTTCATAAACCAATAGCTATCGTGTTGGACAAGGGTGGAATAGCGGTACGAAAGTGGCCCTTCCGGCGCAAGCAGGCCGACCGCCATCGCGATCTGCATCAAAGTCACGAGCAAAGCCGCAAGCAACGGCTTAAACGCGGACAACGAGTGAGTCATGACGTCACAAGTGGGAAGCGCCGAGGAGATAGGAAAGCCCTGGAGATTGCAAGAACTTGTCGATCTTTCGGCAAGGGCAGTCTCAAATCGCATTTCTTCCGGCTGGTGCACGTTGGTTTCGGTGGTAGGGTTTGACGATCCCGCGCTCCGTTTATTCGCGAAGCCTGTAGCCGCTTCCCTGGGCGAAGCGAAGGTGGACCGAGCAGGACCAAGCAGTCTGTTGCTCTATCTCAAATTGCCGGCGAAGCCGCGCTTATTTTATCATCACCCGCCATTCAACTTCGCCTGCAGGGTGCCGGTTACATCTACGCGGCTAGTTGGTCGCTGGCGCCAACAAGTTCTTTATAAAGACCTTCGTAGCGCTGTGCGGAGCCATGCCATGAAAACTTGCGCGCCATCGCCCGTTTCATCAGCCTGCTCCATACCTTACGGTCGTGAAAAGTTCGCCGGGCGCGTTTGATCGCATCCCAGAAAGCTTCGGCTGAATATTCATAACAAAGGAAACCATAACCGCTATCCGCCGTCGGGTCGTAATCCTCAATGATCTCGTGAATGCCGCCGGTTGCCCGCGCAACGGGGAGCGCGCCATATTTCAAGCTATACATCGCGCTCAAGCCGGCCGGTTCGAAACGCGACGGGATGAGCGTGATATCCATGCCGGCTTCAATCAGGTGGGCTAACTTCTCATCGTAATTCTTCATGTACGCGAACTGGGTCGGGAACTTTCGGGCAGCAACGGCCAGAGCAGTCTCATAGGCCGGATCGCCTTCGCCGAGAATGATCAGACGAACGTCGTCCCAAAGAAGCCGGTCGAGAAGCGGCACCAAAATCTCGAACCCTTTTTCTTCCACTACACGTGTGACCATCCCAAAGACTGGTCCGCGTGGAGCAGGCGCGAGCTTCATGTTTGCCAGCAAAGCGTCGCGACAAATCTGTTTACCCCCGAGCTTGTTTAGGCCGTACCGCGCTGGAAGAAGACGATCGGACGCCGGATCCCAGCGTGCGTAATCTGCCCCGTGTAAAATCGCCCTAAGGCGATGCCCATTTTCGCGGAGCACTCCATCAAGACCGGAGCCGCCGGTCGGTGTCAATATTTCCCGCCTGTAATGTTCGCTAACCGTTGTGATCCTGTCGGCGTAAAGAATTCCGCCTTTGAGGAAATTCAGGCGGCCAAAGAACTCGACGCCATGCAGCGTGAAAAAGCGCTCAGGCAAATTGGTTAGTCCGAAATCCAGACCCCAGAAACTGCCTTGCTCAGCCAGATGATGGATTGTCAAAACGGTTGCGAACGGGAGACCACGTGCCCGCACGAAGACTGGGATGAGCGCGGCCGCCCAATTGTGAAGATGGAGTATTTGCAGCGGCGGCGTCAATCGCCGTGCGAGTTCGAGTGTCGCTTTGCAAAAAAAGATGAAACGCGCTGCGTTATCGTCATAGGTCTTGCCGTGCTCTCCGTAAATTCCCGGTCGATCGAAAAACTCGTCGCAGCCGACTAGAAATAACTGGACGCCGCTTGCGCTTCGGCCCTCGAGATACTTGGCGGTGTACGTTTTCTTGCCCACCTGTATATCGACGGTCACGCCTGCGTTTTTTGCTTTGAATGCGGTGTTCTCCCGAATTTCACGATAGAATGGCAGCGCCACGCTGATCTCGTGGCCGCGTGAACGCAGTGCACGCGGCAACGCATCCATTACGTCAACCAGTGCACCAGCCCGCTGCAATGGCGGCCCTTCCGGGCTGACCATGAGGATTCTCATTGTGTCAGACCGTCTTCGCCCAAGCTATATTCGTGTTTCACCCATTCCAGCGCTTCCTCACGCGTGCGCAACGTTCCTTCGAGCTGTCGTGTCTCGACGGCTTCGAGAATTTCGCCGAACTTTGGACTCGGCTTCAGGCCAAGCGCGATCAAATCGTCTCCGCGCACCAGCGGAGGCGGAATGATCGGTTCGTTCGCGAATTCTTCGCGCTTGCGAAGGAGGAACTCGTAGTTGTCGAGCATGCGATGGCTCCCCTGGCAATCAACTCGATGGAGCTCAAGCTCATCGTCAAAAGTCGGTCGCGCCATGAAACGTTTTAATTTTGCGATCCGCATTTTCGGCACGTCTTTGAAGACCATGTGTTGCCGCACCATCTCGACTGTCGCGTCGATCTCAGCGCCAGAGAATCGCAAGCGCCGCATGATCTCCTCGGTCATTTCCGCTCCAATGCGGTCGTGCTCATTAAAACGAATCCGGCCGGTGTTATCAACGGTTGCCGTGCGCGGTTTCGCGACATCGTGAAGTAAAACGGCAAAAACTAGCGGCACCGAAACCTTTTCCGGGAGAAACTGCAACATCAGCCGCGTATGTTCGAACACGTCGCCCTCCGGATGAAACTGCTCCGGTTGTGCGCAGCCTTTCATCGCATCGATTTCAGGCAAAATGGCACGCATCAACCCGCTCGAATCGAGCAAGTCCCAGCCGCGCGTTCTGTTCGATGAAAGAAACATTCGCACCAACTCTTCGCGAATTCTTTCAGCGCTGATCTCATTGATCGAAACCACGTTCGCTAGCAGCGCGTCCCACGTTTCATGGTCGATCTTGTAATCAAGCACCGTCGCAAAGCGTACTGCGCGCAGCATTCGCAACCGATCTTCTGCGAAACGCTGCCCTGGATCACCGATTGCGCGCACCAATTTCGCCTGGATATCAGCGCAGCCTCCAACAAAATCGATCACTTTCTCTGCGACCGGATCATAAAACATTCCGTTGATCGTGAAATCACGGCGTCTTGCATCCTCTTCCGGAGACGAAAAATGCACCGCGCTCGGCCGTCTTCCATCGACGTAAAGATCGTCGGCGCGAAAGGTCGCCACCTCGAATTGGAAACCGTTTTCCACCACAAGGATCACGCCAAAGTGCGCGCCCACGGCGTAGGTGTGCGGAAAGAGTTTCTGCACACCTTCCGGGTTGGCATTGGTGGCGATATCGAAGTCTTTCGGAGTTTCGCCGCGAACTATGTCGCGCACACAGCCGCCGGCGAAGTACGCGAGGTGGCCGCGCTCACGCAAACGCGCGGCAACGTCGCGCGCCGTCTTTTCCATCGGCGATTTCATTGTGGTAAGGGCGGTTTCACCGCACCGCCTAGCTATCTTCCGAGCGCACGCGATTGAGGTCAATCACCCTACCGATCAGGTGCCGCTCGACTCTTTCCTTGCCAGAATGAATGGACAACAAACATGACGACCGCAATGGAGATGCAGGAATCGGCGACATTGAAGGCCGGCCAGGGATGGGCAAATCGAACATGCAGATCGAAGAGTAAAAAATCGATTACATGCCCGTAGAGAAGACGATCGGTGAAATTACCCAGAATGCCAGCGAGCAGAAGCGCGAGCGACACATCGCGCCAGACATCGCGTGACCGCCGCCGCAGCAAAAGCGCGACGACAACGACAAAGGCTACAGCTGAAATTGCGATAAAGAACGTGTTGTTATTTTTAAAGGAGCCAAATGCCGCTCCGGTGTTCGTGACGTTAACCAGACTAAAGAAATCCGGTATTACCCTGTGTCCCGACTCCTCCGGGCTAACGAATCGCAGGATCAACTGTTTCGTCCATTGATCGAGCGCGTAAAGAGGTAGCGAAAGGAAAAGAATATACTTCATGCGGCTGTTTATTTTTCATTCCGAGCAAAGCGCAGCGCGGTCGAGGGATCTTTCATTGTTAACAGTAAGAAATGTCTCGACTCTGCTCGAGATCACAAAGAGATGGCGTGCATCTTATTGTTCGACCTGACTTACAACGCCCTGCTTGGCTACAGCGTTGACCACTTCGGCACACCGATCACATAAATCCCGGTGCGCTTTGCTCGCACCGACGGCCGCCCGATGACGCCAGCAACGCGCGCATTTCCGATAAGATGTTTTTGTAATGAACGCGCTCGTTTCTTTCGACTGGTGAATCGTTAAATCGCTCAGGATGAAAAATTCTTCCAGCTCCTCCTTGTCGATCTTGGTCGTGACATCGGAATCTGAATGCAAAACAACCGACGCCTCGAGCGCGTTTCCGATCAATTTCTCCTGACGCGCACGCTCAATCGCCTGGCCGATCACGCCGCGCAATCTCAGAAGCTCGGCAATTTGGGGGCTCGCCTCATCATATCGATCCTGCGCCTGGGGCAACTCGAGCAGGTGGACCGAACCGCCCGCCGTTGAATGGCGCCATGCCTCCTCGGCGGTAAACACGAGAATCGGTGCCAGTAACCGGCAGAGCGCCTCGAAGATCTGATGCATCCCGTTTTGCGTGGCGCGACGACGTGTGGAATCCGGCGCATCGCAGTACATTCGATCTTTGGTGATGTCGATGTAAAGGCTGCTCAGGTCGACCGCGCAGAATTGGCTTAGCGTGTGATAAACCTTATGGAACTCGAACGCTCCATAGGCGGATCGGCAATCGGCGATCACGTCATCAAGGCGCTCCCGAATCCAGCGATCGATCAAAGTGAGATCCTTTTTCCTGCTTTCCTGCTTTCCTGATTCGAAATCGTAAAGATTCCCGAGCAAAATCCGCAAGGTGTTTCGAATCCGCCGATAAGTGTCGCCGAGGCGAGTGAACATTTCTTCGGAAAACGGCACGTCATCCGTATAATCGATGCTGCTCGCCCAAAGCCGAACGAGATCCGCGCCATGGCGACCTACGAAATGGTCCGCGGCTGTTGGCTTGTCGTATGTTCCGGATTTCGAAATTTTCCTGCCGTCGAGATCGACGACGAAACCGTGCGTTACACAGATCTTGTACGGCGCGCGATTGTTGAGCGCGACGCTGGTCATAAGCGACGATTGAAACCAGCCCCGATGCTGATCGGTCGCTTCGAGATACATGTCGGCGGGATCGCGCAATTCGGGGTGCAGAGCGCAAACAGCTTTGTGCGAGACGCCGCTATCGATCCAAACATCGATCGTGTCGTTGCGTTTCGTTGTGCCCGGCGGAAGGTCGAGCTCACGGGCAAGATCAACATCGTTCAACTCAAACCAAACGTTTGAACCGCGTTGCGAGACGAGATCGGCGAGCTTCCGAATAATTTTCCCGTCGAGAATTGCTTCTCCATCCTTTGAATAAAAAGCCGGAAGCGGCACGCCCCAGCTTCGTTGACGTGAAATCACCCAGTCAGGGCGTGATTCCACCGTTCCGCTGATTCGCTTTTCTCCCCACGATGGAATCCACTTCACCGTTCTGATGGCATCGAGCGCTTTGCCACGCAGCTCATCAATCCGAATGAAGAATTGCTCGACGTTGCGGAAGATGATGGGCGTTTTCGAACGCCAGCAGTAAGGATATGAATGATGGAATTTCTGTTCGCCGAGCAGCATGCCACGCTGGCGGAGCAACTCAACGATGTCGCGGTTCGCATCGAAGACATATTTGCCGGTGAGATTTGGCAGACCGGCTTCTTCCGTGAACCGGCCGTGATCATCAACGGGCGATAAAATTGGCAAGCCGTTTTGTTTACCTAACCAATAATCATCTTCGCCGTGACCGGGGGCGATGTGGACGGCGCCTGTGCCGCTATCCATCGTGACGAAATCAGCAGTGAGGACGATTGATTGTCGATCTAGAAACGGATGTTGGGCTGCGCTGCCGGCGAGTTTTTCTCCAGCGATTGAGCCGGTTTGTTTCATCAAAATCAAACCAGTCGCTTGTATGAAGGCGTCGAGCAGCGGCTTGGCCACAACCAGGTTTTCAGCCTTGCTACCCTTGCCGGTCATCACAACGAGATATTCCGTTTTTGGATCGACAGCGATGGCAAGGTTCGCGGGCAAAGTCCACGGAGTTGTTGTCCAGATCGCGATACTTGCTTTGCCAGCCAGTTCGCCACTTACAATGGGAAACTTCACGTAAACGGCGGTGTCCTCGCGCTCCTGATATTCCACTTCGGCTTCGGCGAGCGCGGTCTGCGCACCGGTGCTCCAAAAGACCGGCTTCTTCGATTGGTAAACGAGACCTTCCTCGACGAACACGGCAAACGCGCGCAGAATTTCCGCTTCATATTTGGGGTCCATCGTCAGATACGGATTTTCCCAATCGCCGAAGACGCCAAGCCTCTTGAATTGCTCGCGCTGGATATTGATAAATTTACGCGCGAAGGCTTCCGATTTTTTGCGGACTTCGAGCGAAGAAAGGCCGCGGGATTCTTTCACTACTTTGTATTCGATCGGCAGACCGTGGCAGTCCCACCCGGGAACGTAGGGCGCGCGTTTGCCCAGCATACTCTGCGATTTCACTACGAGATCTTTGAGAATCTTGTTCAGCGCTGTGCCCATGTGGACGTCCCCATTCGCAAAAGGCGGGCCATCATGCAGAACAAACAGTGGTCGACCTTCCCGCGATTTCTGGATTTGCTGATAAAGCCGCGTCTCCTCCCACATTTGCAAAAGCTCCGGCTCACGCGCGGCGAGGTTTGCCTTCATCGGAAAATCTGTGCGCGGCAGGTTCAGCGTTTCTTTGTAATTCTTGTTCATGGCAGGCGCGGGCGAGGCTACGTAACATCCGCGACTGCACAAATCAATGTGGGTCGAGGTGGCCAAAATATCGGCGGAGCGCAGCGTGGACCGCTCCGATTTCTATACTGTGATGCAGGCTTGATTTTGAGGCGATTTTTTACTTGGATGGCGGGGTGTCTGCTGATGACGACGTGGCTTCAGTGACCGCCATTGGAGGAGATGCGCAACACGGTGGGGTCGCCTTTACCACTACGCACTGGAGCGTGGTCCTAGAGGCGCAAGGCGAATCGCCGGCGGCACAACAGGCATTGGAGAAACTTTGCCGCATCTATTGGCGACCTATTTTTGCGTTTCTGCGGCGCCAGGGTATTGGACCGGCGGAGGCGGAGGACCTGACGCAGGGTTTTTTCGCGCAACTGTTGGAGCGCAAGAGTTTCGATGCGGTCCGCAAGGAGAAAGGGCGGCTTCGTTCTTTTTTGCTTGGGGCCTTAAAATATTTCGTGGCTGACGAGCAGCGTCGCGCGATGGCAATCAAGCGCGGGAAAGGACAACGGCTCATCTCATTGGACGAATTGCGTGCCGAGGAACAAATCGGACTGGAACCGAGTGACTCGGTGACTGCCGAAATGATCTACGAACGCCGCTGGGCTTTGACGGTATTGGATCGCGTGCTCAGTCGATTGAAGGATGAATATCGCGCAGCAGGTAACGCCGCGTTGTTTGATGCGCTAAAGCAATTGCTGCCGGATGAGCCGGGCTCGCCGTCACAAGCGGAGATCGCCGCGAAATTAGGCATGACTGAGAATGCGCTCCGGCAGGCGTTTTACAGATTTCGGCAACGCTATCAATCGTTGTTGCGAGAAGAGATTGCCAACACCGTTGCGACACCCGGCGACATCGAAGACGAGCTACGCCACCTCATTGCCGTACTAGAGGCATAACGAATGGGAGAATTTTACGGAGTACAAATGGGCGCGTGCGAGAACAACTCTACAATGATCAGGGTTATCAGAATTTGCCGAAAGTGTGGCGCCAAGATCTTTTCCGATGTGCCGGAAGGGCTTTGCCCGAGATGTGTACTGAAAAGTGCGCTCGGCAATTTCCTGCACACCCCTGTAGCCGGGGTCGATGACCCCGCTCACTCGGAGGAGCCATCATTCGATGAGAGGAATGCTGCTGCACATAACAAAAAAGCTACGAGCGCCGCCGAGCTATTAGGCGAACTCGGCGATTACGAATTGTTAGAAGAGATCGGTCGAGGCGGTCAGGGCGTCGTATTTCGTGCGCGACAAAAGAGTCTCAATCGCACCGTCGCACTAAAAGTCATCAGTCTTGGTCAGTGGGCGAGCAAAGTGCATCTGAGACGTTTCCGTCTCGAGGCAGAAGCGGCAGCCAAGTTAGAGCATCCCGGTATCGTTCCGATCCACGAAGTCGGTGAGCGCGACGGCTCGTGCTACTTCAGTATGAAATTCGTCGAGGGCGGCCAACTCGACCAAGTTGTCCGACGCGAGCCTATGCCGATCCGGCGCGCGGCGGAATTAATCGCGAACGTAGCGCGCACTGTTCATTACGCGCATGAACATGGAATCCTCCATCGTGACATCAAACCGGGGAACATTCTGCTGGATGGAAAAGGCGAACCGCACCTCACTGATTTCGGCCTTGCCCGATTAGTGGAATCTGAAAGCAGTGTCACCCAAACTTTGGACGTCCTTGGCACGCCGAGTTACATGGCGCCGGAACAAGCCGTGGGTAACAACGCGGCAGTCGGCAGCGCCACCGATGTTTATGGGCTTGGCGCAGTGCTTTACCAACTCCTAACAGGTCAGCCGCCTTTTGCTGGAGGCACCACCTACGAAACCATCCGGCTGCTGCTAAATACCGAGCCGCGACCACCGCGCCTTCTGAATCCGAAAATAGATCGCGATCTTTCCACGATCTGTCTCAAGTGTCTCGAGAAAGATCCGAAGTGCCGATATTCGTCTGCGCTCGCGTTGACTGAGGACCTGGAACGCTGGTTGTACCATGAACCGATTGCGGCGCGACGCACGGGAATTCTCACTCGCGGAGGGAAATGGATGCGGCGCAACCCGATGGCAACGCTGTTTGGGGCAGCAGTAATTGCGTTAGCTGCGGTGGTCGGCTGGAATCTCTGGAAAAGTGAATTAATTCAGCATCCGATAACAAACGGAATTGCCGTTCTGCCGTTTGAAAACTTAAGCGGGCAGAAGGAAGACGGCGCGTTTGCCGATGGTGTGCAGGACGACGTCTTGACCAAGTTGGCGAAGATCGCCGATCTGAAAGTGATCAGCCGAACGAGCGTGATGGAGTATCGCGGCAGGCAAAACGTCCACCAGATCGGTGAGGCGCTGCGCGTCTCCCATGTGTTGGAAGGCAGCGCTCGCAGGAGCGGTGATCGGATTCATGTGAACGCGCAGTTGATCGATGCGCGCACCGACACGCACGTCTGGGCCGAACAATACGATCGCGACTTGAATCAGCTCTTCGCAATCCAAAGCGAGATCGCGCAAAAAGTCGCCGAGCAGCTTCACGCCAAAATTTCAGCTGCTGAAAAAGTGTCCATCGAGCGCAAGCCGACCGCTGATCTCACCGCTTTCGATCTGTATGCGCGCGCGAACGCTCTTATCTCAGCGCCAACTGCTGGCAAAGCGGATTTATTGAATGCAGCCGATCTATTGAATCAGGCGGTAGCGCGCGACCCATCATTTCTCCAAGCATATTGTCAACTGGCCTTCGCTCATGACGGGCTTTATTTCTCCGACTACGATCATACTCCGACGCGGTTGGCCATGGCGGAAGCAGCCGTCCAACAAGCCATACGCCTGAATCCGGATGCTGGTGAAACGCATCTCGCGCAAGCCGAACACTTTTATCGAGGCTACCGCGATTACGGTGCAGCTCTGGCTGAACTGGAAATCGCCCGGCAGACTTTGCCCAACGACGCGCGGATATTTCAAATGATGGGTTTCATGCAGAGACGCCAGGGACGCTGGGAACAGTCCACACGAAACCTCGAACGGGCAGCTGAGCTCGACCCGCGCGATGTCGGTACGCTACGGACGCTTGCAGGAAATTACGACCAGGTTCGCCGCTATGCGGAAGTAAAGACATGGTTAAATCGTGCGCTGGCTGTCGAGCCCAATGATCCATTTGCGAAAGTAATGCTTGCAGACGTGGATTTCAGCGCCAGAGCAGATACCCGGCCATCGCATCAGACAATCGAGTTTATTCGGGCAACAAATCCCGCTGCAATGTCGAGTGTTGCCGACTATTGGCTGCTCTGCGCGCTGGCCGAACGCGATGTCGCTGCTGCCACAGAAGCCTTAAGCGGGATGGGCGAAGGCGAAATCGCGTTAGGTCAGGTTCGACTCAATCGTGCATTCGTAGAAGGCGTTATCGCGCGCATGACAAACGACGAGCACAAAGCGCAGTTGGCTTTTAGCGCTGCGCGCGCGGAGCAGGAGAAAATTGTGCAGGCTCGACCAGATTTCGGACCGGCATGGTGCGTGCTGGGTTTGATCGACGCCGGTCTCGGCCGAAAAGAGGAGGCGCTGCGCGAAGGCCGGCGCGCGGTTGAACTGCTTCCCGTGGAAAAAGATGCGATCGTTGGCGGTTATCTGGTCAGATATTTTGCCGTAATTGCAGCGTGGGTTGGAGAAAAGGATCTCGCCTGCGAACAACTGGCCATCGCCCTCCGTCCACCCAGCTTCCTCAGCTATGGCAATTTAAAACTGATGCCGTGGTGGGACCCGCTCCGCGGCGAGCCGTGCTTCGAAAAAATCGTAAGTTCACTTGCCCCAAAGTAGTCGATTCGTGTTCTAACCACGCCGTAGTCCCGCATCTGCGGGACGAAGGCGGGTCGCCTCCCTCGCGCCGAAATAATTCTCTAGTGGCAGGCGTGGCGCCTGCATCCGACGCGAAGCAGCCGACACGGCCGCCCCTACAGTCCTAATCCGTGACATCCGCTGCCTGCCCGCCGTAGCTGTCCGGCGAAGGCGGGTAATCCGTGGTGGCTTCCCAACTTTCCGCGTAACGAACCGCAAGATTTTACGGAGTACCTCAGTGAATGGCCAGAAATGATTCTCTCACGACGAGAAATCAGCGAAGGCCAAAACAATAGAAAAAGAAAATTACCCTTGAAACAAACAACAAAAATAAAGGACAAAAAAAATGAAAAGAAACAATGAAAAAACAACAACGAAAAAGATAGTTATTAGCTCGATCGTTTTGGTCATGGCGCTCGTCGCTGTGATCATCGCACCCAGCACGCGTGCCGCGACGCCACCGCCGGCAGGGGCCCTGGCCCTGGGAGGTGTCTGGAATGCGCAGGTCACCCTCAAGCCCGGATGCGGTAGCTTCACTCTCCCGCCGTTTGAAGCTCGCCATATGTTCAACGCAGATGGCACACTCGCCAGCACTGACAATACGCCTCAACCGGGCAACGGCCCCGGTTTCGGAACCTGGCAATACATGGGCGGGCGGAATTTCGCCGCCCACTTCGAATTCTACTTCTTCAACCCAACAACCGGTGCTTGGGCTGGAACAGCGAAGATTAACCTCACGATCACCCTGGGTACCGACGGGAATAGCTTTACCGCCAACATCGCCTTTGCAAGGTACGGCACGACCGGCGCCCTGCTTGTCAGCGGCTGCGGGACCGAGACGGACACTCGCCAGGAGTAGCGGAGATCCCGCTAGGGCAGGAGAGAACGGCAGCACGGCACTTGGCAAACAGCCGTCACGCTTCGCCAGCGTGGCGGCTTTGCGATCCAGACCGTGGCCGGAGTAATCCGGGGACCAACACCGGTGTTTGAAGGGAGGGCAACAAGGGTGTCGCGGTAAAAAGCGCTTCAATTTGGTTCGTCCCATCGGCGCCAAACGCGTGTACTGACGAACAAACGTACCACGATGCAAGAGTGTCCTGTCTCGGACGTCGCCATGCATGATGCGCGGCCATGGCTACGTAACATCCGCCACTCTACAAATCAACGCGCCCCCTCGGGACACGCGCACCTCCACGGGCTTTGGCAGCGGCAACAAATTTCATAAGCGCGTCCTTCCTCCTCTTCTTTTGGCGGATGCTTCGGGTCGCTTAATTTATGGAGCTTGGCATGCGCCTGGTCGAGAGTTCAGCCAAGCTCAAGACCCAGGATGGAGATCATCACTTTCACCGATTGCGCCGCGGCGAAGCGATCTTCGTACGGCGCAAGCGAGTAGCTCGGGAGCGGAGATTTGGATCTGCTGGCGATCGCGTTTGTGCCTGCGATAATGGTGTTAATCCAATGACGGTGAGGAATAATCCCGCGTTGAAGAGCGATTGCGATATCATTAGAATGTATTTTCTGCGATCCCCTCGATGTAATCGTGGCTATTCGCCCCATGGACGGTGGTACGTAACATTCGTGACTGCACAAATCAATGAAGCGCCGTCGTTAGATCGGGAAGTATTTCAAATTTGACGAGTCAACTCTTGCGCTGAAGCTTCTCGCTCTGTCCGGGGCTTTTTCGATGAAACGCTATCTTCCCTTCATTATTGTGGTCGTAGTCGCATCAGTGACTCTCGCTATCGGAACGGTACTCTATCGCGCAAAGCGACCCGCTGTTCTTACAATCCCGAAAAGCGCTCTGGTACCTGGAAGCGGCGCTGCCGATTCGATGCACATTCGCGGTCCCGCGAGTGCACCCCTCACACTTGAGGAATTCGGCGATTTCCAATGTCCGCCTTGTGGCAAGCTTTCGGATCCAATCAACCAGCTCGAACGAGAGTACCGTCCGCAGTTGCGCGTTATCTTTCGCCATTTCCCGCTTCCGATTCATGCGCACGCGCGCGAGGCGGCGCTTGCATCGGAAGCCGCAGGGCTGCAAGGACGCTTCTGGGAGATGCACGACCTGCTCTATCGAGAGCAATCCGTTTGGAGCGAAGCGGGAGACGTGGGGCCGTTGTTTAACTCTTATGCGGGAATACTTGGGTTAAACGTCGATCGCTTTAAAAAAGATATGGAGAGCGAACAAGTCGAAGAGCACGTGGCTTCCGATCAGAAGCATGGTGCTGCACTTGGTGTAAGAAACACCCCTACTGTTTTTCTCAATGATCGAGCCCTAGCCCCAACCAGTCTAAATCCGACTGGTTTGCGCGCGGCGATCGATGCGGCTATGAAGACGCCGCCCCATACGTAGTGATCGCCCGTCAAACGCAACGCTTCTTTAGAAAGACAATAAAAATGTCCGGTTCGCGCACTCGAATCATTTTCTACACGGTCGCGGCAGCCATCTCCCTGGCTGGCCTGGCGGATGCAACTTACCTGACCGTAATGTACCTGAGTGGCGAAACTGCTGTCTGCGGCGGATCGGCAAGCTGCTTCCAAGTCTTGGGCAGCGCTTATTCCAGAATCGGCAGAATCCCGGTAGCGGCGCTCGGCGCGTTAGCTTATTTTGGCGCGTTTAGCTTTGCGACATTTGCAGCTTTCGGCTATACGCGGGTGCGAATGTTCTTCGCTCTCATCGTGTGCGCGATGTTCGCAACGACGTTGTGGCTGCTTTACGTGCAAGCATTCCTGCTTCACGCGTTCTGCCGTTATTGTCTCTTTTCGGCAGCAGTAACATTTTTGCTCGCAGGGATCGCTGTTGCCGTCCCGCCGTCGCATCAGACAATGGATTCTTAACGCATTGCTTACAGTAACCTCGTAGGATCGCTATCTGCGAAGGGTTCATTACTGATGCGCTGGAATCTTTTAGTCCCGTTGTTTTTGTTTTCTGCTGATAGCTTCTCAGGCATGTAAGAAGCGTAAAACACACTGGCGTGCAGACACCGATGTCGATCTTGGGACTTGTGTCGCGCTTCCTTATGAGAAGCTGGAGACTTTACTGATTGTTAAGGACTGGTTAGGGCGTAGGTTTGCTCACGTCAGCTTGGAAAAACTGCTCCCAAGTGTCGCCAAAAAGGCCTGGTCCGGCGCCACCAAATAGCACCGCGCGCTGGCGCGTGCTGTCGTAGGCCATCGCGGCGAACGCTCGAGCGGCCGGACCTATATCTTGGCGCTGCGTCCAATGTTTTCCATCCCACTCCCAAGTATTCTTAAAGAAGGTAGTATCGTTCTTGCCCCCGAAGAGGAGCATGGTTTTTCCATCGTAGACCAGGCCGCAACCCGTCCGTGGTTCTGGTCCTGTGTCAGCTACGCGGGTCCAGACCGAACCGTCATACTCCCAAGTATCGTTAGAGAATTGCACCTTCACCTGCTGCTGCGTGTGCGTCTCGTAGTGACCGCTGGGGCTAGTGAACCACCCGCCCGAGGAGTCCTGCACCCACACCTGTACTTGTACCTGAACGGTTGACTTGTTCATCCCGTCTACTAGCACCAAGCGGTCGCGCAGGCTATCGTAATCCATGCCGTGACCGGTACGCGCCGGCGGGCCGGTGTCCGCCTCCTGAGTCCAAGTTGAGCCATCCCACGCCCAGGTATCACCGAAAGAATTCTGTCCGTCGTCACCGCCGAACAGGATTACGCGGCTACGGACGCTATCGTAAGCCATTGCATGACCGCCGCGGGCCGGTGGACCGGTGTCTGCGACCTGAGTCCAGTTCTCGCCGTCCCATTCCCAGGTTTCGTTAAGGTTTACGTTTCCTGCTGATCCGCCGAAGAGAACGACGCGCTCGCGCTTACTATCACAGGCCATGGCGTGGCGCGATCGTGGAGCGGGACCAATATCTTCATACTGGGTCCAATTTTCTCCGTCCCATTCCCACGTATCATTAAACAGCGGCCCGGTGCCGTCCCCCGCACCTCCGAAGAGCACGACGCGATTTCGAGCAGCATCAAATACCATCGCCACATCCGAACGTGCCGATGGTCCGACATCCTGTTTCTGCGTCCACAAAAGTTGCGCCATAAAGCCAGCGTAAGCTTTCCGACTTTCCTGCCCAAGCTGTTTTTCGTAATCGCAAGAGCCGCCACGCGGCGAAGCGCTGTAGCCACGCCCTCTTGGCCGTCAACGCGAAGTGTTCACGACGGTCGAAACCGCCACAGAAGCACGCTCGTTGTACCGAAATCCGCCGTGGGAAATCCGCAGGCGGGTGATCTGCTCGGAGCTGTAAATGGAAGGACGTTCACCGGTGATACCAGTCAGACCCAAAACCTGGAACGCTCGACCCTCCTTGTAGATCACACGTTTGTTAAAGGTCAGAGGGACAATGGTCATCCCGCTGCCACATACATGTTGGTCGGCAATGTCGCTTGTCCGTAGCAGTTAAACGTAAAACTTGGAGCGGTCGACCCTCTGGTAGACCATACGTTCTCAAGTGTAGCCGGCTTGTCTTCAAGCAATTCGATCAGTTCACCATCCGGGCCGCGGAAAAAAGCCACGCGAACCGGAAGGTTGCCGGTCACGCTGCTTGTTAGGTTCAACGGCCGAATGGGCACAGTGATTGTGCGACGTTCGGGCTTCGCTTAGTTCGGACTTTCGCTTGAGATGAAAAAAGCAGAGCAACAAAAGACGCAACGAATTTTCGTTTTGGCTGATACGCACAACCGTTTGCCGGAAAACGTCACCCAAATGGCGAAAGATGCAGATGAAATCTGGCATCTCGGAGACGTCTGCGCTGAAAGCATTCTGGACGAACTTGGCGCAATCGGTCCACGAATCACTCTCGTCCGCGGAAATTGCGACACCAACTTCGAATGGCCCTTGGTTGTCGATCTCGTTCGCGGTGGATTGAAATTCCGTCTCCAGCATATTCCGCCGGCGCAAGCGCCGAAAGATGTCGATGCCGTGCTGCACGGGCACACCCACGTGCCGCGAAATGAAAGACGCGGACCTGTTTTGTTTCTGAATCCCGGCTGCGTGACGCGACCCAACCGCGGCTCGCCTGCAAGCGTGGCATGGCTCGAAATTGTCGATGGGAAAATTAATTGGCGAATCGTCCCGCTCCGCTGAATGCGGACGATGCGTCAATCGCTGTTTTAGCCGTGGCCGGACGATCTGCCTTGATTAAACAATCAAGCATCGCTTTTCTTCATAGAAGATGAGCAGTTCGCTTGACCAGATTTTCATTCGCATAAAACAGTTGCTGCTCGCACCACTGGCCGGCGCTCCGGATTGGGTAATGCAGATAGCATCCGCCCTCATCAACATTTTTGCATTGCTCGGTGTATTTCTCACTCTCTTCGCGATCATTTCCGTGCTAGAGCGGAAAATCCTCGGGCGCATGCAAAATCGTTACGGGCCAAATCGCGTCGGGCCATTCGGGCTTTTCCAGCCGGTCGCGGACGGCATCAAGATGCTGATTAAGGAAGACATCGTGCCTGCCCGCGCCGATAAGGTCGTGCATTTTCTCGCGCCGATTCTTATCGCTGCAACGGCAATTCTTGCGCTCGGCGTCATTCCCTATGGCCGAAACATGACGCCGTTCGCGATCGATGGTGGCATTCTGTTTTTCTTCGCCGTTGGTTCGACAACGGAACTCGCGGTCTTCATGGCCGGCTGGGGCAGCAACAATAAATTCTCAATGCTCGGCGCAATGCGCGCCATCGCGCAGATGATCAGCTACGAGCTGCCGCTCATCATTACAACATTTCCCGTGGTGATGGTGGTCGGTGCTCTCTCGCCCGACGCGATCGTGGCCGCGCAAAATGGCGACTCGTTCGGCGTTCTGCCCCATTGGTTCGTTACCACGCCGTGGGGCGCGGCCGCGTTCATTTTGTTTTTTGTTTCCGGACTGGTCGAATCCAACCGCACCCCGTTCGATGTCCCGGAAGGCGAATCGGAAATCGTCGCCGGACACATGACAGAATATTCCGGCTTCAAGTATGCCACGTTTTTCATGGCGGAATACATTGGAATGTTCGCGATCAGCGGTCTGGCCGTGACGCTGTTTCTGGGTGGCTGGCATGCGCCGATTCGTGGGCTCGAGTTCATTCCGTCTTACGTCTGGTTTTTCGTGAAGTTGTCGATCTTGCTTTTCATTTATATCTGGGCTCGCGGAACGCTCCCGCGCACGCGCATCGATCAGATCATGAATTTCGCCTGGAAATTCATGCTGCCGATGGCGTTCACCTGCATCATCGCTGCCGCAGTGTGGCATTACGCAGGGCGTGGCGTCGCGGGATGGTTTTGGTCCCTCGCAGTTCTCGGCGTTGTCTACATTGCATTATCGATCTTACTCGACACTCGAAAGAGATTTGCGACCCGCACCTATCGTTTTGCCGAATGAACAGCGCCGCGTTTGTCGTTATCGCCATTCTGACGCTTGCGGCCTCACTCGCCGCTGCTTCGCTGCCCAAACTCATCCACGCTGCACTGAGTTTCGCGGTCGCATTCATTGGCATCGCGGCCTTTTTCTTTCTCCTCGGCGCCGAGTTTGTCGGGTTGGTGCAGGTATTCGTTTATGTTGGTGCGGTCGCAGTATTGATTGTATTCACAATTCTGCTCACGCGGCGTGATGTTCAAGACACCGGCAAACTCAACTGGGGCGGCGCGATCATAGCGATCGCAGTATTCGGCGGCTTGCTGTGGGCGATCCTGAAAACATCGGCACTCTCCATCGCCGCGCCGCAAATCGAAGCGCTCACCGTCAAGCGCATTGGCGGGGTGCTGATGACCGATTACGTCTGGCCGCTGCAATGTGTCGGACTTCTGCTGACCGCGGCACTTATCGGCGCCCTCATTCTGGTGATGGAGGATCGTAACGAAGGTTAAAAGAGTTACAAAATTACAATGTTAAATCGGCGCAGCCGCTAATTCCTTTTTTAACGATGTAACCCTTTGAACTTTTTAGCTCTGCTCTCAGCATGATCCCGACGCTCCAGCTTTTTCTCGTTGTCTCCGTGACATTGTTCTCCATCGGACTGCTCGCCGCGCTCAGCCGGCGCCACGCGATTTTCATCCTGATCGGCATCGAACTGATGCTTGCAGCAGCGAGCCTCAATTTCATCGCGTTCTGGCGCTTCGGTCCGCAACCGCGGCCGCCCACCGGCGTGATGATCGCGATATTTTCAATCGCTATCGCCGCCGCGGAGGCGGTCGTCGGGCTCGCCATGGTCATCGCTGTCTATCGCCACTATCGCACGACCAACGTTGATCAATTCGACCGGCTTAAAGGATGACTCGCGCGATTGTCACCAATCTTTGGCTGATTCCCGCGGCGCCACTCGCGGCTTCGTTGATTATCCTGAGCCTCGCTAACTCGCGGCGCAGTGCTGGAGCCGTGCTCGCAATCATCGGTCAGGTCGTCGCGCTCACACTATCGATCTTGGCGTTTTCATTGACGCTGCAACCGCCCGGGTTCCGCGCCGTTCACAATTTCACCTGGTTCATGTTTGGCGAACAAGGGCTACGCATTGGTTGGGTGCTCGATCCGCTCGCCGCGGCGATGCTGATGATGATCGCGCTGGTCGGCCTCTGCATTTTTATCTTCAGCATCGGCTACATGGCCGACGATAAAAATTTTACCCGGTTCTTCGCGTATCTCTCCTTTTTCTCTGGCGCAATGCTTGGCGTCGTCATCGCGAACAGTTTGCTGCTTCTCTTTGTTTGTTGGGAACTGGTCGGGCTCGCGTCGTATTTGCTCATCGGATTCTGGATCGAGAAGCCGAGCGCCGCCGCCGCTGCAAAAAAGGCCTTCATCACCACGCGCATCGGCGACATGGGATTTTTCCTCGGCATTCTATGGCTCTATGACCGCAGCGGCACGCTACTCTTTTACGATGATGGTCGAGGTTGCCTTGAAAATGCCGGACTCATTGCGCTCGGCGCCAGCGCCACCTTTGTCGCGCTCCTGATCTTCTGCGGCGCAGTTGGCAAATCTGGACAATTCCCTCTGCACGTCTGGCTGCCAGACGCGATGGAAGGCCCGACGCCGGTGAGCGCTCTCATCCACGCCGCCACCATGGTCGCGGCCGGCGTATTTCTCGTCGCGCGCGTGTATCCCCTCTTCTCGTTGGGCGCAATCAACGGCGTGACGCCTTCGCTCAGCGTGGTCGTATCGATCGGGGTGATCACAGCGCTAATGGCCTCGCTCATCGCGATCGGACAATTCGATATCAAGCGTATCCTCGCCTACTCAACCGTCTCGCAGCTTGGATTGATGATGGTGTCGCTAGGCGTTGGCGGTGTCGCGGCCGGGATGATGCATCTGATCGCGCACGGATTTTTCAAAGCACTCCTGTTTCTCGGTGCGGGTTCGGTGATTCATGGCTGTGACCAAGAACACGACATTCGCAAAATGGGCGGCCTGCGACGGCTCATGCCGATTACGTTTCTAACCTATGCGGTCGGGATGATGGCGCTGAGCGGTATGCCGTTGTTCTTTTCTGGTGGCTGGACAAAAGAAGAAATTCTGCACGCCACAGCGCATTGGCCCGCCTCGCGCCTGCCGTACTACCTGATGCTTGCCGGAATCGTGCTGACGGCACTCTACATGACGCGCCAAATGATCTACATTTTCTCCGGCAATCGACGCGCCGCTTCCGAGCATGCGCACGAAAGCGCGCCGGTCATGACCATGCCGCTCATCGTGCTCGCGAGTTGCGCAATTGTTCTCAGCGTCATCCTTACACCTGCATGGCCGTGGCTCCACGGTTATCTCACCGGCGAATCGGCGCGCTTTGATATCGCCGTATTGATTCAGCCGACGCTTTTCGTTTCGCTCGCGTTAGTTGCTGCCGGGATCGCGCTCGGTTTCGCCATTTATCGCAAAGCTGCTGAAACCGATCCGCTCGAAGACGCCCAACCCGCATTATTCCGATTCTTCGAAAACAAAATGTGGCTGGATGAACTTTACGATCGAACAGTTATCGCTTTCACCCAAATGGCCGCGCGCATGTCCGATTGGACGGATCGCAATGTCTGGGACGGTCTGGTGCGTGCGTTCGGCGGAATGGGTCAGATTTTTGGGAGTTTCACCACGAACTTTGACGAACGCGGTATCAACGCTGGAGTCGATGAAGCCACTACCGGTACACGTGGTATTGGCCGTGTCATGTCCGCGTGGCACTCGGGCCAAATCCAAATCTACCTGCGCGCAGTCGGCGTGAGCGTGCTGCTTTTGCTGGTTCTTTACGCATGGCTCACATAATCACCGCGCTGATTTTGATTCCCCTCGCCGGCGCTCTTTTCGTGAGTGCGGCGCGGCCGAACCATGCCCGCGGAACCGCGCTCGGATTCAACGCGCTTATCGCGATTCTGGCTCTGATCTTATGGCGAACCTTCGACGGCACCGCGGCCGGCCTCCAGTTGACTGAACGCCACGCATGGATTCCCGCAATCGGAGCTGAATACCTCGTCGGCGTCGATGGCTTGAGTCTGCTGCTCATCTTGCTCACTTCGCTCATTGTCCCGTTCGCGTTTCTTGCCAACCACTCAGGTCGCGGGTTCTGCACGCTGATGTTGATCATGCAATCCGCCCTCTATGGCACGTTCACAGCCCAGAATTTTGTTCTCTGGTTTTTGTTTTACGAGATGAGCCTCATTCCCGCGTTTCTGCTCATCAAAATTTGGGGCGGTGAAAATCGCGACCGCGCGGCGACAAAGTTCTTCCTTTACACATTCCTCGGGAGCGTCGCCATGCTGCTGTCGTTCCTCGGGATCTATTTCGCGAAAGGCACATTTGATTTCGGCACGCTCGCCGTTCTCGGAAAAGGCGGGCTCCTCACAGGCAAACTCGCATGGCTCGCCTTCGCCGGAATTTTTCTCGGGCTCGCGGTCAAAGTGCCGCTCTTTCCCTTTCACACCTGGCTACCTGACGCGTACGAAACCGCGCCAACTGGCGTGTCCATGGTATTGACCGGCGTGCTTTCGAAGATGGGCGTTTACGGTTTCGTGCGTTTGTTGCTTCCGCTTTTCCCAGGCCAAATCAAAATCATCGGCCCATGGCTGCTTACGCTCGCCGTCTGCTCGATCGTCTTCGCGTCACTGGCGGCGTGGGCGCAACGCGACCTTAAGCGGATGGTCGCCTACCTGTCGATCAACCATCTCGGCTACTGCATGCTCGGTCTGTTCGCTGTAACTGCTTCGCCTGTCGTCGCCGCTAAGATCGACATGCAAGCGGCATTGAGCGGCGTGTTTATGCAAATCTTCAATCACGGCGTCACTGCGTCCGCTCTGTTTTATTTCGTCGGCTTGCTCGAACAGCGGCGCGGTTTGCGTGGGATCAATGATTTCGGCGGGCTGATGCAGCGCACGCCTTTGCTCTGCGGTTGGATGAGCGTTGCGATGTTTTCATCGCTCGGCCTGCCCGGACTGAACGGTTTTATCGGCGAGTTTCTGATCTTTAAAGGTTCATTCGCGATCGCGGCGTCATTTACGGCCGTTGCCGTGATTGGATTGCTCGTTACGGCCATCGCGTTCGCGCGCGCGATGCAGGCGCTCTTCAGCGGCTCGTTGGCCGAGAGCTGCAGCGCATTTCCCGATCTGTTTCGCAGCGAAAAACTCGTCATCGTCCCTGTCACGCTACTCATGTTCGCCATAGGCATCGCGCCACAGTTCCTTTTTAACATCTTCAACACAACCGTCCTTCAAATGACGCGATTATTTGCCTGAGGCTCGCGGAATGAAGAAACAAATCATTCCGGCGAAAAAGCCGCGCCGTGAAATCGGGTTTCATCCGCGCGAGAAAACGCTGTCATATCGAGTGCGCAAACGTTGATGATCGCCTGGACAATTTACATCACGTTTGCCGGAGCAGTCGTGCTGCTTTTCTTGCCGCGCGTCCTTACGCGCTGGATTGCGTTAGTCACGACAGTTACGGGTTTCGTCGTAAGCCTCATCGCGTTTTTCCAGATGTCGATTGTCGATCTTGCGCACTTCAGCACGATCGTGCGCGTGGGGTGGGTACCGATGCTGGGCATGAATTACCATCTCGCCGTCGATGGGATCAGCCTGACGATGGTGCTCGTCACCGGCCTCGTCGCCATCGCCTCGGTCCTTTTCTCCTGGGACGTCGATCATCGACCTAACGAATTTTTCTTCTGGCTATTGCTCGTAGTCGGCAGCTCGTATGGCGTCTTTCTCAGCGCCGATCTGTTTTTGCTCTTCCTGTTCTATGAACTCGTGATCGTCCCGAAATATTTCCTCATCGCGATCTGGGGATCGACAAACAAGGAATACGGCGCGATGAAGCTCACGCTCTATTCCTTCTTCGGCGGCGCGCTGGTCTTCATTGGAATCATCGCTGCGTATGTCAGCGCTGGATCGTTGGACCTGAATCAACTGGCAGAGTTCCAATTCGCACCGCAACTGCAATCGTGGGTCTTCCCGGTGTTGTTCATCGGGTTCGCCGTGCTCGCGGGCATTTGGCCGTTGCACACTTGGGCGCCAACTGGTCACGTCGCCGCGCCCACCGCTGGTTCAATGTTGCTTGCCGGCATAGTCATGAAACTGGGCTCCTATGCCGGGCTCCGCGTCGCAATGAATCTTTTCCCGCAAGGCTTCCAAATGTGGCGCGGCTGGATCGCCGTCCTCGCCGTCATCGGAATTGTTTACGCGGCAGCGGTGGCGCTGCGCCAGGGCGACCTGAAATTTGTCATTGGCTATTCGAGCGTAAGCCATATGGGCTTTGTGCTGCTCGGCTTGGCCACGGCTAATGCGCTCGGCGTCTCGGGAGCGGTGCTGCAAATGTTTTCGCACAGCGTAATTGGCGCACTGCTTTTCGCCGTGGCTGGACGCATGATTTATCGACGCACGCACACACGCGACCTCGACGCCCTCTCAGGGATGGAACTCAACCAAGCACTACCATTCGCCGCGTTTTCCTTTGTCATCGCGTCCGCCGCATCAATGGGCATCCCCGGATTTAGCGGGTTCGCGGCAGAAATCACAATCCTGATCGGCGCGTGGAAAACTTATCCGGTCGCGGTGTGGATCACAGGCGCCGGGATGGTGCTCGTAGCCGCGTTTACCCTGCGCGCGTTGAAGAAAAGTTTTTTTGGTGAAGCAGCCTCGGAGGTCCGCAGCCAAAAAGGCCGTGTACCGGTCGATCTGGATTGGAACGAGCAACAGAACATCACGGCCCGGATTACGTTGCCGGAAAAATGCGGCGCTTATCTCCTCATGTTCGCAACACTGGCGGTCGGGCTTTATCCCAAATTGCTGCTCGATCGCATCATGCCTGCGGTTGAAGCGATGAAATTTCTCAACGGCGGCAGCTAAAGAGATTAAATGGTTACAAAGTTACAACGGCGCACATGTGTACGGATTCGCCTATTTAACCATGTAACGCTTTTAACGATGTAACATGTCTTACTTGGAACTCCTCAAACTCGCATCGCCCGAGATCGTGGTCGTTGTAACAACACTTGCCGTCCTCGCGATTGGTCTGGCGAGCACGCGCACGTCTGGCATTTGTTCCTTCGTCGCCGCTCTCGGACTTGCGCTGGCAATTGGCGCAGTGCTGATGTTGCCGCGAAACGCAACGCTCTTTCACGGGATGCTCGTGATCTCGCCGCTAAACTCGCTCTTCAAGATCATCTGCGTCGCTCTCGCGTTTTCCACGATCTTGCTCGCGCCCGCGAAGGATTCTTTGCGCAATCACGCCGAGTATCTCGCCATCATCCTGCTCGCAACGATCGGGCTGATGTTGCTCGTCGGCAGTGAAGAGTTGCTCATGATCTTCATCGGCTTGGAGCTCACTGGTCTCTCGCTTTATGTCATGGCCGGGTTCGACAAAACCGATGTGCGCTCCGCCGAAGCGGGCCTGAAATATTTCTTGTTCGGCAGCACGGCGAGCGCGTTCACCCTTTTTGGAATCAGTTTCATTTATGGCATGTCTGGAACAACCGCGCTCGCCGCGGTCGGACAAAAGCTGGCGACGCAATCCATCCAACCGATCCTCTTTGTGGGCATCGTCATGACTCTCGTCGGGTTTGCCTTCAAAATCGCCGCTGCACCATTCCATCTTTGGGCGCCCGACGCTTACCAAGGCGCGCCCGTGCCTTCCGCGGCGTTCATCGCGTCGGGCTCGAAGGTGGCATCGTTCGTCGTCCTTGGAAAAATCGTGCTTGTCGGATTCGGTCCGGTGCACGGCAGTGCCGCATGGCACGCCATGATCGCGGGTTGGGCGCCGGTGCTTGCCGTGCTCGCCGCATTGTCAATCGTCATCGGCAATCTCGTTGCACTTGCTCAATCCAATGTCCGTCGTTTGCTCGCCTACTCCGCCGTCGCCCACGCCGGTTACACACTTCTTGGACTCGTCGCCGGCGGGCGCGATGGATTTAGTGCGACGTTGTTCTACACCACAGTTTACGCCTTTACGCTGGTCGGTGCATTCGGCGTTGTCGCGTTGGTGCGACGCGAAACCGGCGACGACGATTTACAGAACTTTGCCGGACTCTGGTCGCGTTCACCATTGCTCGCCGGGTGCATGTCGATCTTCATGCTGTCGCTCGCCGGCTTACCGCCGCTCGCTGGATTTTTCGGAAAGTTCTACCTGTTCAGCGTCACGTTGCGGGCCGGTGCAAATCATGGCCTGCTCTGGCTCATCGTGTTGGCGCTCTTCGGCAGCCTCGTCTCACTCTATTATTACCTGATCGTGCTCAAAGTGATTTTTACTGACCAATCCGACGACGCTGCTCTATCCATTGCTCCGAGCTTGGGCGGCGATATCGAGCTTCTGCAACGAATCACCGTGAGCGTGCTCGCAATAGTGGTTCTCTTGCTCGGCATAATGCCGGGAATTCTGTTAACCCGGATCTCCGTTTCGGTGTAAGAGACGCGTCTTCAATTAAGCAGGTGGTTTTTCTCAGAAATAACGCCCGGCGTTTAAGTCCAATCCGAAACGAAGAGAGAAGCCATCATGGCAATCGCACTGACAAAGCAACCCGCCGCCAGAAGCGGCGGCTTCGTAATCGGGGGAGATCTTCCCGTTCATCGGCTTGGTTTTGGCGCGATGCGACTCACAGGAAAAGGTATTTGGGGTGAACCATCCGACCCCCAAGAATGCATCGCGGTGCTACGGCGCGCTGTGGAACTCGGTATCACTCTCATCGACACGGCGGACTCGTACGGCCCGAAAGTCTCGGAGCGCTTTATTGCGAATGCGCTTCACCCGTATCCGAACGATCTCGTGATCGCCACAAAGGCCGGTCTCCAACGACCCGGTCCCGGCGAATGGATCGAAGACGGTCGGCCCGAACATCTGCGCGCCGCTTGCGAGGGAAGTCTCCGCCGACTCAAATTGGAACAAATCGACCTCTTTCAACTCCACCGAATCGATCCCAAGGTGGCGCTTGAGGATCAGATCGGTGCGCTGCTCGATCTCCAGCGCGAAGGCAAAATCCGCCACATCGGATTATCGGAAGTAAGGATTGGGCAGATCGAGGCGGTCCGCCGCATGGCGCCCGTGGCTTCCGTGCAAAACCGATACAACGTGGCCGATAGAAACTCCGAGGACGTGGTGGATTATTGCACTCGGGAAAACATCGGGTTTATCCCCTGGTTCCCCCTCGCCACCGGTGACCTGGCGAAGTGGGGCAGCCCGTTGACGCGTGCGGCCGTGACGCTTGATGCGGAGCCGGCACAGGTCGCGCTGGCGTGGCTGCTGCGTAAATCGCCGGTGATGCTCCCAATCCCCGGAACGTCCAATGTGAAACACCTTGAGGAGAACACCGCTGCGGCACTTCTCGATCTCGACGATTCGATCATCGGCCAGTTGGAACGGCAGCCGACGGCTGACGAAGCGCAATGATACCCAAGACTTGCTTCAATGGGTCAACGCATCCGTTCTATCTCCAAAGAGAAAGTAGGGAATTCACAACGGCTGTTATCGCTCCTGCGTCGTTGAAGTTCGGGCAGGCTCAAGTTTGTCGAGCCTGTTCTTAATGAACGGAAGATCCTGTACGTCGAAAAATGTGACGTAGAGCATGTAACCGATAATCAGCATGGCGCAGCTAGTCTGGATGACCTCGAGCACACGCATGTTCACCGGCTTGCGACGCACCGACTCGATAATCGCCAGCACAATGTGACCACCATCGAGCACCGGAATCGGCAACATGTTCAGAATCGCGAGGTTCACGTTCAAGATCACGCTAAACCAGAGTGCGAGCTGCCAGCCTCGCTCACTTTGAAACAGCAAATAATAAATGCGACCGATGCCAACCGGGCCACTCAAATGCTGCAACTTCACGTCCGACTTTGGCGATGCGACAGCGCCAATTGTCTTCAAGGTGCTGGTTACGCTGTCGTAGATCTGTTCAATCGGATTTGGGTGACCAATCGATATTTTTCCTGTGGTATCCCATTGAATTCCGATGCGCGGT
Source organism: Candidatus Udaeobacter sp. (assembly GCA_036495045.1). Lineage (GTDB taxonomy): Bacteria > Verrucomicrobiota > Verrucomicrobiia > Chthoniobacterales > UBA10450 > Udaeobacter. The sequence goes on along the minus strand of DASXNN010000135.1, from coordinate 3,433 downwards.
TTCATTTCACCCTCGGTCGGCAAAAGCGTCGGTTTTACAGGGACGTCGAACCTTGCTTCTTCTCGCTCAACCTGAAGAACGAGCTGATCGTTGGGATGCTTGCTGATATATTCAAGCAGCCCGATTGGATTATAGATTGGCGTCTGGTTGAACCCGCGAATGATATCACGCGATCGCAATCCGGCTGCCGCTGCGGGAGTGTTCGGCTCTACTTTGTCGATGATCGCTGTTTCCGCCGGAAAGATGAGCAGCTGACGTACGCTCTTTCTCCGCCATCCGCGCGTCTCGGCCTTGAACGGTTCTACCCAGACCGTCCGCACGTTACCATCGCGCTGGAATTTGACGGCAATCTTGTCGCCTTCACTTCGCACCACGTCCCAGCTCACGCTGTCATTCATCCCAAGAAAACGTCTCACCGGTTTGCCGTCTACTTCGAGAATTTTGTCGCCTGGTTGAAGTCCAACCTTTTGCGCTGGCGAGTCCGGCATGACATAACCGATAATAGTTGTTGAATCCGATTCGCTGACCGGATGCCCGACGACCCAGACAACGCCGGCAAAAAAAAGGGCGAGAAGCAGACTAAAAAGCGGGCCGGCCACAGCCACGATTATCTTATCGAGCGCGGAAATTTTCGGCAGCTTCGCGCGATCGAGGTCGGCCTTGCCTTCGATGATGTCCATCGGCGCGAGCTGTGGCAGTGCCACAAATCCGCCGAAGGGGAGCGAGCCTAACGAATATTGCACGCCGTTGATCGTCTTTTTCCAGAGCGGTCTACCGAACCAGACGCCAAATTTCTCGATGTAAAGGCCGCGCCAGCGCGCAGCCAGAAAATGCCCGAGCTCATGCACGACGATGAGCAAATTAAAAAGGATCAGAACTTCGAGGAGGATTAGAACGACCCGCGCTACGTGGAGTAACATGATTAGTAACTAATGATCGGTGATTCGTAGTCCATGATTGCTGACCGGCTGCACGCGCCGGCCGCTTTAACGCTTCAGCGCTTCAACGTATTCCCTCGCCTGCAGGCGCGCCCATTGGTCGGCTTGCAATATCGCATCGAGATCGGGATGCGCAATGGACGTATGCTGGTTCATCACCTGCCCGACGATTTGCCAGATCTGCGGAAAATGTAATTGTCGATCCAGGAATGCCGCAACCGCCACTTCATTTGCGGCGTTCATGACAGCAGGCAGGGTGGCGCCGATTTCGCCAGCGCGGCGCGCCAGATTAAGGGCCGGAAAATCGTCATAACGCGGCGGAAAAAACTCAAGCTTCGGCAATTTCGAAAAATCGAGCGGCGGCAGTGTATTCGGGACTCGGTCGGGCCATGTCACCGCATATTGAATCGGGAAACACATATCTGAGTAACTCAATTGCGCGATCGTCGAACCATCGGCGAATTCGACCATCGAATGCACAATGCTCTGCGGATGGATGACCACTTCGATGCGCTTCATCTCAACTCCGAACAACCAGTGCGCCTCGATCATCTCCAGCCCCTTATTAAATAGCGTGGCCGAATCGATCGTGATCTTCGGACCCATGTTCCACGTCGGATGTTTCAGCGCCTCCTCAGGCGTGAGGTCGACAAATTCGCTCGCGGCTGTTTCGCGAAATGGCCCCCCCGAAGCCGTCAAAATGATCCGGCGAACTTCCGATGGACGGCCATCGAGGCATTGAAAGATCGCGTTGTGTTCGCTGTCCACCGGCAAAACACGCACGCCGTTTTCACGCGTTTCGCGCATCACGATTTCCCCCGCCATGACGAGAATTTCCTTGCTCGCCACAGCCAGATCTTTCCCCTCTTCAATTGCCGCCAGCGCGGGACGTAGTCCGCCCGTGCCGACAATCGCCACCAACACCATCTCCGCGTCCGTCAGGCACGCGATTTCGCGCAGTCCTTCTTCTCCCACGAAAATCCGCGGCTCGTACTCGAGCGCTTTCCGCAAGATGTCGATCTTGGTCGTGTCGACCAGACAAACCGATTCCGGCCGGACCTCGTTCGCAGCCGCGGCCAGTTTTTCGGCATTGCTGTTTGCGGCGAGGCCCACGACCTCCACCCGCTCGGGAATGTCGCGCGCCACTTTCAGTGCACTCTCACCGATCGATCCGGTCGCCCCCAAAACGACAATACGCTTACGTTTCATAAAACACCGAACTCGCTACGGAACACGAATGACCAGCCGCAGATAGAAAAACAAAAGCGGCGCCGTAAACAGCAGGCTATCCAATAGATCCAGCGCACCACCGATTCCGGGTAGTAGATTTCCCGAATCCTTCACGCCTGTGCTGCGCTTGATAATCGATTCAGCCAAATCACCGATCACCGCCGCGAATCCAAGAAGGAGACCGAGTATGGTCGCGTGGGTCCAGGTAAGCACGGACAAGTGGCCCGGCATCAGTTTGAACAAGGCCAGGCTGCAAAGCAGAGCAAAAACAAGCGCGCCGAAAAATCCTTCCCAGGTCTTTTTTGCGCTGATGTGTGGAACCATAAGATGGCGCCCAATGACACTGCCAGTGAGGTAAGCGCCCATGTCGCTGAACTTCGTGACCGCGATGAGGTACAAGACGTAAAACTGTCCGGTGACAGCGCCACTGCTCGATCGCGGCATGACATAGACAATCTTCGTAATGAAATTGAACAGCCACAATACGTAGAGCAGACCGAAAAGCGTGTAGGCCATTGTCTGCAACGGTTCGTCGTGCCGCAGACGCGCGAACATCTGCCGTGCAAAGACCGTCAGCAAAAAGAAAAGCAGGACCGCCGTCTCGAAATCATACGATTGTGCTGGGCCAATTTTTGCGAAGTAATAAAAGCTTCCTACGAGCATGACCGTGCCGCAGATCATTCCGGTCACTTTGAAATTGGGCAGGCTGCGATGGTCGAGCATCCCGTAAAACTCCCAAAGCGCGATTAAACCGAATACGGAGATCAACGCGTAAAACGCAAGTTCGTACCCTGAAAACGCAATAACCAGCGCAACCGACCAAAGCGCGATCGTGGTAATGAAGCGCACGATAAACACCGACCGCGGCGTGACGGTATTCGGCTCGGCTTGCTCAATGGTCCCGGGCATCGCGATTCAATCATCCTGAGCGAAAAAGTATTTGTCCACAGATTACGCGAATTTCGCCAGATTATTTTCGACATTTCGTCTCATAATCGGTGTGAATGTTTGAAATCTGTGGATAATTCTTTGCTGTGCAGAAAACGATGCAGGCCGTGGTAAAAAGCAAAGCCGAGCCCGGTCTTTGGCTCGAGGAAGTGCCTGTTCCCGAAGCTGGTACAGATGATGTTCTCATCCGCGTTTTAAAAACCTCAATCTGCGGCACCGATGTCCACATCTACAACTGGGACGCGTGGGCGCAACAGACGATCCCGGTGCCGATGACCATCGGTCATGAATTTGTCGGGGTTGTCCATCTCGTCGGC
>DASXNN010000134.1:0-10698 GCA_036495045.1 Candidatus Udaeobacter sp. | reverse complement strand
ACACCCCTCGGGCGACGAACGCGAGCGAATCGAACGACCTCGCACAAAGTACACACACCAAATATCGCAACAGTTCGTGACCTTAATGGCCTTCGTATGAAATAATGAACGGAATGGGGACGCCACTTTTTCTCGACGAGCAGCAAGTGCGGAAGCATTTGCGGATGGCGGAATTGATTCCGGCGATGGAAAAGGCGCTGATCGATTTTTCGGTCGGCAAGGTGACGCAACCAGTGCGCTCGGTTATCACGGTCGATCCGCCGGGCGGATTTTTCGGAATGATGCCGGCACTGACTCCTGAGGGACTTGGGATAAAGATCGTCACGTTCTACGCGACGAATACGAAGCTCCGAATTCCCACGCACATGGCGACAATCTTTCTGGTCGATCCTGAAACAGGGACTCCGCTCGCAGTGATGGACGGCACATTGATTACTGAGAGGCGGACCGCAGCAGTCTCGGCGGCGGCGACAAAACTGCTCGCGTCGCCGAATGCGAAAGTGCTCGCGATCCTCGGGAGTGGCGTGCAAGCGCGGAGTCACGTGGAAGCATTGCGACACGTTAGGAAATTCGACGAGATTCGTGTCTGGAGTCACACGCCCGAACATGCGGAGCGTTTCGCAAAAGAGAGCGGCGCGAAAGCGATGCCGGCGGAGGACGCGGTGCGCGGCGCAGATGTTATCGTGACGGTGACAAACTCGCAAACACCAGTCTTGAAAGGAGCATGGTTAAAGCCCGGCTGTCATGTCAACGCGGTCGGCGCGTGTCGCCCTGACTGGCGCGAACTCGATGATGAGACGATGACAAACGTTGTCTTCGTCGATTCACGCGAAGCCGCCATGAAAGAATCTGGCGACATCATTCTTTCCGGCGCGGAAATTTATGCCGAGCTTGGCGAACTGTTCGCCGGCAAAATTCTGTCACGCGCAAACGAAACGACGATTTTCAAGTCGCTCGGGATGGCGGTGGAAGATATTGCTGCGGCGCTGATCGTCTACACATCGGCGACGAGCTAAGAATAATCAGGAATAAGCAAAATGATACCTATTCACGGCAGTTCATTTGTAAACAGTTTCCCGCTCAGGGCCGGCAATGAGCTTTTGAAAATCTGGCTTGTCGCGAATCGAGTCCCAGGCGGTATCGATTTTCAGACCCGCAATGGAAATGAATTGACCGGCAGGGCCTGTGACCAGCTGGCGAATTATTTTCACGACGTCCTCAGGCCCGGCCGGCGAACGAGTGTTTGGGTGGAAGATTCCTGCTTGAACGGTGATACAATGTATGTACAATGAGTCACCGGAGATGATCAAAATGCTCGTGCGGCACGGAAATTCCTTCGCGCTAATCCTTGACAAGCCCGTGCTGGAATTGCTTAACGTTGATCCCGCTAGTCCTGTCGCAGTTTCAACAACCGATGGAAAAAGTTTACTCATTGTGCCATTGAGTATGGCTAAGGGGAGGACCGCAAAGCGAACGCGTCCGCGACAACGTCCGAGACGGAGAACAGAAAAACGAGGAAGCATATGATGAAAGCAATACCAATCCTGTTGATCAGTGCGCTGGCAGCGATGTTCGCGAGCTGTTTAAACACTGAGCACAGTGCCTCAGCCACAGGAGAGCGCTATCCGTGGAAGACAAATATTGTGACAACGGTCTTTTGGATTGGCGAGCAGCCGAGCAGAAATAATCCGGTGCCGAACCGGAGGAGCTCGTGGGACAAAAATTGGGGTAGAAGTTACGGCGGATTTGACGATCCAAATCCCGCGCATCGCAGCAATTACATTCCGGTCAAGTTCACGCCTCGACAGAACCCGTTTTACTGCGCCCTCCCATACAACGACAAGACAATCAATGGTCACCGGCCGGAAGCGCCCCGCGTCGTTCCGTGGTTTAAGGAAGCGTACCAAGGCCCCAGCGTTTCCACCTGCAAGGATCGATGGGTCGCGATTCGCAAAGGGAATCGAGCGGCTTATGCGCAATGGGAAGACGCAGGACCTTTCCGCACCGATTATTGGCAATATGTCTTTGGCAACGAACGTCCGAAAGCCAATCTGAACAAAGGCGCGGGTCTCGATGTCTCTCCCGCTGTGCGTGACTATCTCGGATTAGGCGAAACGGATGTTACCGACTGGCGCTTCGTGGAGTTTACCGAAGTGCCGCGTGGTCCGTGGTCAACGCTCGGAGAGAACAACACGTTTGTGATTGGCGATCGCCAAACAGGCAGAGAATTGGCCCAAGCGTCAAAGCGCGCTGAAGGCGGTGCGATTGCGCGATAGGCCGCGCGAGGCGAAGGCACGTATTTATCTGAGTGAGTTAATCGGTACGCCGATGAAGACCAGCCGGATTGTCCAATTCGGAATTTCGAGAAATGAAAATCCTGCCTGGCTGTCTGCATCGCCAGCCGCGCGATGACTGCGTAGGCAATCGCCACTTTGTAAACATTGCGCCGCTTCGCAGACGGGTAGATTACTACAGAAGAAGAGAAAAACACTGCGAGTCTGAAGTAGTATCTCTCCGCTGCCGGAGGGACACTAACTTCGAATAACCGACGATGTCGGTGAACAAAAGGTGGCCGATCTCGAATTTCAAATCGGTTGCAGGCTCCGCGAACATAGAATGTCGGTCTCTATTCTAGTATCTACATTCTTTCTATTTAACAACGAATTGAGACTCGCTCGCTGCCACTGGCATCCGGCCACATTCGCTTGCAAAGGGCATTCATGCCGGAACAGTTGCAAGCGATGCCGGGCGAATTTGAAGAACTGAATTCGAAAATCGAACGCGCAGTTGCTGACGGGCAGATGATGGACTCGGCAGCGAAAAACATCCGCAATCTCTTGGTCGGAGCGGCGTCGGATCTTTATTCGCAAGTCGTCAACGAACTTGTTACGGCTGATGCGTGGCCCGAACTAAACGACCGCTTTTACCAGACACTTACTTTTGGCACTGGCGGTCTGCGGGGACGCACGATCGGGAGAATCGCCACGAAAGCGGAGCGCGGCGACACGGCGCACAGCGCCGTCGCTACAGGGCGGCCGCAATTTCCATGCGTCGGGACGAACGCGATGAATTTCTTCAACATCAGCCGCGCGACTCAAGGGCTCGTTGCTTACGTTCACGATTGGAATCAGCGCGCAAACATTTTGGCAAAACCAAAAATCGTGATCGCGCATGACCCGCGTTTTTTTTCAGACGAATTTGCTGAACTGGCTGCCAAAGTTGCGTTGGCGAACGGTTGCGACGCATTTGTCTTCGACGGGCCGCGTTCAGTGCCGGAACTGTCATTCGCTGTTCGCCATCTCAAAGCGGACGCGGGCGTAGTCATCACCGCGAGCCATAATCCGCCGCACGACAACGGCTACAAAGTCTATTTTAACGATGGTGCGCAAGTAATCGAGCCACATGCAAGCGGGATCATTGCGAAAGTAAACGCGATCACGAGCGAGACCTTCAGGCCGCTGCCAAAAGATCGACAAGGGAAAATCACGACGCTCGGAAAAGAAACCGATGAAGCGTACATGCAACGGCTGGAGACGTTGATTCTTGATCCGCAGATTATTCACGCGGCAAAATCGCTCCGTATCGTTTACTCGCCGCTTCACGGAACCGGGCGAGTAATCATCGAGCCGATGCTTAAAAAGCTGGGATTCAATTTCGACGTCGTACCTGAGCAGGACCGTTTCGACGGACGATTCCCGACAGTGAAATCGCCAAATCCGGAGAACGCGGAGGCGCTGACGATGGCAATCGATCTCGCGAAAAAGGAAGATGCCGATCTCGTTGCAGCGACTGATCCGGATTGTGACCGGATGGGCGCAGCGGTGCGCGCAAAAAGCGGCAAACTGAAGTTGCTGACAGGTAACCAAATCGGCTCCCTCCTTGCCTACTACCGGACCAAGGCGCTCTTTGATCGGGGCGTTCTTAACAAGGAAAACGCATCGCGCGCCGTAATCATCAAAACATTTGTCACGACCGATCTGCAAAAGGCGATCGCAGAACACTACGGTTTGCGCTGCATCGAAACACTGACCGGTTTCAAATACATCGGAGCGAAGCTGGGCAAATACGAGCAGGCGCTTCCCAAAAACGTGCGCCAAAATTATGTCGATCTAACCGAAGAGGAAACCTGGCGACTTCGCCTCGCTCATTCTTCGTTTTACGTTTTTGGCGGCGAAGAGAGTTACGGTTACAGCGGGGCCGATTTCGTCCGAGACAAGGACGGCAACGGCGCGGTGATCATGTTTTGTGAAATGGCTGCATATGCGAAATCGCGCGGCCAAACCGTTGACCAGTTGCTTGACGAAATCTTTTCAATTTTCGGTTACTTCGCGGAAAAGAACGGCTCGCTCGTTTTCGAAGGCGCGGGAGGCGCGGGCAAAATCAGGCAGCTGGTTGAATCCTACGCGAAGCATCCGTTTTCGGAAGTGCTTGTGTCAAGAGTGACGAGCGCGAAAGATTTTGAAAAAGAAACAATTCGTGATGTCGAAGGCGACGAAATTCCAAAGGAGAAGATGTCGATCTTTGCACTCGACGATGCGACGCGCATTGCGGTGCGCGCCTCGGGAACCGAGCCGAAGATCAAATACTATCTATTTGCGCAGCGCCGGCCGAAAGGAAGAAAATTCGATTCCATAGAGCTCGAGCGAATTAAAGCGGAAGTGGAAGAAAAACTCGAGCGGCTCTGGGATTGGCTGCAAAAAGATGCTCAGTCGCGTCTGAGCGGATCGCAGCAGTGAACACGTTGCGAAAGTCGCTGCGGTTCTGGCCATGGCTGGCAGCGATCTTAAGCGGGATACTTTGCACGGCTTGCTTTCCGCCGTTTAACCACACCTGGTTGTGCTGGATCGCGCTTACTCCATTGATCGCCGCCGTTTGGTTTTCGGGGAAAAATTTGAAGCGGCGATGGTTGCACGATTTGTGCCTGGGCTATGTAGCGGGAATTATTTTTTTCACAGCAAGTTTCAGTTGGCTTGGTGCGCTAGGCACCTTATTCGAAAACTTTTGGCTGCATGGCCTGTCGCTGCTGCTCTCGATTTATCTCGGGCTAAATTTTGCATTTTGGAGCTGGTTCTGTGGGTTACTGCGGCCGCCTGTCGCGGCGACGCCAGTCGCAGGTGACGCCCGTCACGCAAGCGCAAATAAATGGAGCTCGATGCTGGAACGCGCGCGCCAGTCGGCACCGATCCCGAAAACACCGTGGCTAAGATCAACAAGCAATTTGCGACTCGCCTTTTTACTCGCGTGCGCCTGGGTAGCGCATGAATGGATACGCGGATGGCTGTTCACCGGCTTCGGCTGGAACGGGCTGGGTGTGGCGTTGCACGCGAACTGGCCACTCATCCAAATCGCGGAGTTCACCGGCGTCAGCGGATTATCCTTCATGGTGGTGTTTGCTAATGTCATCGCCTTGACCACGGTCCGCCGCCTAATTCTTGAAGCGCGCGCCCAGGCAATGCGCCCGCATTACGATCTTACGCTGACGATGGCCGCAATTGTAGGGGTCCTCGCATTTGGCGTACACGCCGCACAAAATCGGCTGCCGGAGAAACCCCTCCGCGTCGCGGCCGTGCAAGCGAATGTTCCACAGCGACAAAAGTTCGATCCCCAATTTACGAGAAAAATATTCGATCAATTCACACGCTTAAGCGAAATTGCGCTGCTTCGAGGCGGTTGTCCAACGTGTAATACCGACGAATCAAATCCTCCAACCGATCTGGGGCCACCACTCGATCTGCTAATCTGGCCGGAAAGCTCCATGCCGGGCCCGGTGCTTCAGGAAGAGGAAAGCCATCAATTCGTCGTAAATTTTTCAGCATCGACAACGACAGACCTCCTGTTGGGCACGCTCGATTTGGAAGAGGGGCGCGACTACAACGCCGCTCTTCTGGTTTCGGACGCTGGCCAGAATGTGCAGATTTATCGCAAGATCCATCTCGTTCCGTTCGGTGAATACATTCCACTACGCCATTCATTTCCGCTTTTCGCCATCGCGGCGAGCAAGTGGGTGCCGGGCGATTTCGATGCCGGGAAAGATTACGCGGTATTTCGCCTAACGAATCGTGACGTCCAGGTCGCCCCGTTGATTTGTTTTGAAGATACGATCGGCGAACTGACGCGGCAATTTGTGCTCAAAGGTGCGAACCTGCTCGTCGATATTACGAACGATGGCTGGTTTTTGCATTCAGCGGGTTCGCAGCAACATCTGTTGAACGCGATTTTTCGATGCGTCGAGACGCGCCGCCCGATGGTGCGCGGAGCTAACACGGGCGTGACTTGTTTCGTGAATAGGTTCGGTCGCGTCATGCAAGTGTTGCAGGATGGAAACGGCAGCACATTCACCGAAGGCGTGTTCACTGGCGAGATCGGCATTCCGACTGCGCATGAGTTGACCTTTTACACGCAGCACGGGGAACTCTTCGCAAAGGTGTGCACCTGGGTCACTTTGATTGCGATTATCGCGATGATTTTTCTTCGGCGGCGACGAGGAGAGACGGAGAAATGACCCAAAATGCCCCGGCTGTTCGGTGAACTACCCATAGGCATTCAATCCACCTCGCAGGAGTTTCGGTGTTGTGTTAAACGAGAGCCGTGGGCGTTGAACTGCCAATCGATCATCTTCGCGAACTTTGGCCGAAACAATTTCGCGGGGCGCGCATTGGCGCACTCCTTCATCCAGCATCGGTTTCTGCGAAGCTCGAGCACGCGTCCCACATTCTTGAGCAACAGAACGGCGACCTGTTTCGCCTCGCTGCATTCTTCGGTCCGCAACACGGTTTTCGTGGCGAGACACAGGACAACATGGCGGAATGGAAAAGTTACGAACACCCGCGGCTAAGCATTCCGATCTACAGTCTCTACGGAGAAGATCGCGAGCCAACCGCGCAAATGCTGGAAGATGTCGATCTTCTCCTGGTCGATGTTCAGGATATCGGCGCGCGCTATTACACATTCATTTGGACGATGTATCTCTGTATGCGCGCCTGCGAGAAAGCCGGGGTTCATGTTCTTGTTCTTGACCGCCCAAACCCGATCAACGGCATCGCAACAGAAGGACCAACTCTCGATTCGGCATACCGGTCGTTTGTCGGCCTGCATTCGATTCCGATCCGCCACGGAAGGACGATTGGCGAGCTTGCCCAGGAGTTCCGAGATGGCGCATTTCCCAAGTGCAGGTTTTCGATCTTACCGATGAAAAATTGGGAGCGCGCGATGTGGTTCGATCAAACCGGCCTGCGATGGATCATGCCGTCGCCAAACATGCCGACACTCGACACGGCCACCGTTTATACCGGCATGTGCCTTCTCGAAGGAACGAATATCTCCGAAGGTCGCGGCACAACACGGCCATTTGAAATCTTCGGCGCGCCATTTATCGACGCGACAGTTCTTTGCTACGAGCTCACCAACTTAAAACTGCCGGGCGTTTATTTTCGCGAGAATTACTTTCAGCCGACGTTCCACAAATTCGCTGGTCAGCTTTGCGGTGGCGCTCAATTGCACGTGACGGACAGGGAAAGCTTTCGTCCGTTTATGACAGGAGTGGAAATCATCAAGTGCATTCGCAAGATTTATGGCGAGCAGTTTCAATGGAAACAGCCACCCTACGAATACGAATGGAAACGTCTTCCAATCGAAATCCTAATCGGCGGTCCAATCGACTCGGTCTTCGGCGATTAATCATCTGCGTCGTTATTGTTGGTGGGTCATTGGCGATCTTATCGCAACTCCGTGCAGACATTCCGTGGCCGGAAGTCGTGCAACGCCTGGCCTACGAAAATGAGAAACTGGCGCGGCGTCCGCAGGGTCACAATGGCGAATACTTCGTCGTCTGCACTCTCTATTACACGCCGATGGAATCCGGCTTCACTTTCGAGCGCGGTTTCGACGCGACGCCAGTCACAAAACCGGGACTGCATGGTCGAACTTACCCGCGCGATTTCCTTCGCTCGGTGAAAAAGGAAGGGTTTGGCCGAATAGTTACGCCGGTCAACGGCCATAACTACATTCGCTACAACGGGGGAAATTCGTTTGCGTTCGGATCAAAGCCAACTGGCGGTGGCGGTGTTTTGGTGGCGCGTTTTTCTGCTGCCATAAAGTCCAGCCAAAGCGGGTTGCGTCACGGTGTGATCATCGAAACGCCGACAGCCACTGTGCGGCAGGTTTTTGGCAGCACGCGCTGGAAAATCGTGGACACTGGCGGGGGCCTGCGCCGGTGGCAAATCGATTGTTACTATGGCGAAGATGAGCCGCTGGGACCCGGCCGCTTCATGGCTCGACCGCGCGGGACTACATTTGAGTACGCCTACTCAGATGCCAAAATCGTGAAGTAACGTGAGGCCATTCAGAATTCGGCTCAAGTTCCACGGAGACCTGCCTTTTTTTCTCGGGGCCAAGACGCGACGTGAAACCGTTGAACGCGCCTTGCGAGAAAAAACCTCAGTAAAGGATGTGATCGAATCGTGCGGCGTCCCGCATCCGGAAGTTGACTTGATTCTGGTTGATGGGCAGCCCGTCGATTTTCATCACACGCTCAGAACAGATGCTGATGTGGATGTTTATCCGGTCGGATTGTTGCCAACGTATTTTACGGAAAATCATCTACAAGTTACTAATTCGAAGGAATTCGTAGCGGACGGTCATCTTGGAAAACTTGCGCGTGATTTGCGACTACTCGGCTTTGATATTGCCTACGATCGCGACGCGGACGATCGACAATTACTTGCGACTATGAGAGAGAACAATCGCGCCTTGCTCACCCGCGACCGCCGGCTGCTTATGCACGCTATTGTGCAACATGGTTATTACTTGCGTTCACAGAATCCCATCAGACAAACAATCGAAGTGCTCAGGCGCTTTGCGCTTTTCTCAGCGATCGCTCCGTTCACGCGCTGCCTGCGCTGCAATGCGCCGCTCCAGAAGGTTGCGAAAGCCAACGTAATTCAGAAACTTGAGCCGCTTACGAAAATCTATTATGAGCAATTCCGGCGCTGTACCGGCTGCGACCAAATTTACTGGGCCGGATCTCATTTCTCGAAACTTCAGAAACGTCTCGAAGAAATCCGTGCGAATTTTAGCGACTGAGCGGACGGTTGCATTGGAGCTTTCTAGGCGAGTCGGGATTTCAATCGTATTGTCGCCAGCCGCAAAAATGAGATCCGCGTCTCGCCACGTCCTGCTCGTAGCAATTCTTCTTATCATCGGATTTTCGACGCCGCTGCGAGCCTACGGCCCACTCGGCCATGAAATCGTCGGGGCGATTGCCGACGAACGATTGGCGAACACGTCGACCGCGGCAAAGATCTGCGGGCTGATCGGCGGGCTTTCGCTGGAGAAAGCAGCCGTGATTCCGGACGAAATCAAAGGCTGGGACAAGAGGGGCGTAGATGATCCAAAAGGCTTTCACTACTCCGCGCATCCAAACATCGACATCCAACTGCGCAATTTTTGGCGCGCAAATCAACCGACGCATAATCCCGGCTCGGCGATGCCTTCGCATCACTGGTTTCATTACACAGACGTGCCCGTTGTGCGGGTGGAGAGATATGCCGAGGGCCAGGCCGGGCGCGGCACATGGGACGTGGTGCACATGATTCCATATTGTGTCGAAGTCCTGCGAGGACGAGTCCCGGAACAAAATGAACGGAAGATCACGAAGCCCGTTGCCCTCATTTTGCTGGCTCATTACGTGGGCGACATTCACCAGCCGCTGCATGTCGGCGCGGAATATTTCGACGCGCAAGGTCGAATCGCCGATCCGGACAAGGACAAATCATGCCTGGGAGACGAAGGCGGAAACACGTTCACCTTGGAACTAAATGATGAACCGACGCGCCGTCGCGGCATGCATAAAAAGATACTCCACGCGTTTTGGGATTATGATGCCGTAAATGCGCTCTTTCCAGCGGTGCCGAAAACGCTCCGAAAAAGCGAGCTCGAAGCACAAATCGAGCCGCTCAAAAAACAATTGGCTCATGAGATGGCCACGCATGAACCCAAGAACTGGCAAATAGCGGGAAATGTTGACCCCAGGGAATTACGCGGAGCTTTGGGCGGACGAGATTTTGCCAATTGCGCGCGAGGCGCATGAACGGTTGCAGTTTACCGATGTGCACGCTCAACAGGAAGAAGATCGGATCGTTGCTGCGGGCGAAGCCCGGGAAAAAGCGTCGCCCAACCACATCCCTTATCGCGCTTGGGCCGCGAATGTCGTGCGCGAAGAACTGCACAAAGCCGGCTGGCGTCTCGCCGATCTCTTAGAGAAGACCCTCAGGTGATGAGCACGAACATTGACGGCGAGATGCTTAAACGTATCTGGATTCGAGAAATAAAAATCGCGCCGGAACTTCTCCCGGCGCGATTACGAATTGAGATTTATTAGATCGATATCTTAAAGGACGATCAAGTCTCGGTTTTCTTTGCACTCGCCGACTTCTTGCACTCTGCCTTGAGCTGAGCGAACTGCTCGGCCGAAAGAATTCCTTTCGCCTGTTTAAGGAAGGTTTTCCGGCTTTCCTTTGTGCAGCCAGCTTTCATGCATTCGGCCTGCCACGCTTCGATTTTGCCCTTTTGATCGGCCGTGAGGTTCAACGTTGTCAAATCAACGCATGCCGCGTTCCCAGTGTTCGACACGCCTTTTGCACAACACGCTTTATCCCCTGCGAACGCACTGGACGCGACGAGCATCGCGGCTGCAACTAA
>DASXNN010000133.1:0-4332 GCA_036495045.1 Candidatus Udaeobacter sp. | reverse complement strand
ACACGGATGTCGCGCCGCCGCGGAAACTCACACCTGCATTTTACGGCTGTTACGACTGGCATTCGTCCGTTCATGGACATTGGTTGCTTGTCCGGCTGGTGCGCACATTTCCAGATGCATTGTTCGCACGACCCGCTCGCGCAGCGCTACGCAAAAGTCTGACGGCTGAAAATCTGAAACGGGAGGCTGCTTACCTTCGCGGAGAAGGGCGCGCCAGTTTCGAACGTCCGTACGGACTCGCATGGTTGCTTCAGCTGTGCGCGGAGTTGCGGGAGTGGGACGATCCGCAAGCACGAGAAATGTTAGCAAACCTAAAGCCGCTGGAAGAAGCCGCGGTCGATCGGTTGAAGACGTGGCTGCCGAAGCTGTCGCATCCGGTGCGCATTGGGGAACACGATCAAACGGCGTTCGCGCTTGGCCTGATGCTGGATTATGCGCGCTCGAAACCGGACGAGCCGTTTGCAAAGTTGGTCAGCGATTCGGCGCGGAAATTTTTTCTAGCTGATAAGAATTGCCCGCTCGGATATGAACCATCCGGCGAAGATTTCCTCTCGCCGTGTCTGGCTGAGGCAGATGTAATGCGCCGTGTTCTTTCGCAGGCTGAATTTGTAAAGTGGTTAAAGGATTTCCTCCCGCAAATTCCGACGACAGCGACTGCCGATTGGTTAGCAGTGACCGTTTCACCCGATCCGAGCGATCCGAAGCTTGCACATCTCGATGGACTAAACCTCAGCCGCGCATGGATGCTGGAGGGCATTCTCTCTGCGCTTCCCGTCGATGATCCGCGCCGGCCCGCGCTCTCTGCCGCGGCCGATGCTCATCGCCGCGCGGGTATCGCCGCCGTCACCGGCGAGCATTACGAAGGCGGACACTGGCTCGGCAGTTTTGCGGTTTATCTGACGACCCAGCGTGGGGTTCAACGCGCGAAATAAAGCGAAGCGCAGCTTGATCGGGCTGCCTCTACAGGAAATTCGTCGGCGCGAGATTTGGGCGGTTTGGAAGTTACCAAGTGCGTCTGAGCGGATGGGCTTCCGTATTGAAAACAATGTTGTCGAAATCCAAGGTGCCCGGCGGCGCGAAGAGCAAATAGAAATATTTGAATGTCTCGGCCAGCGCGAAGCTCTCCATCTCATCGCGCTGTCGCTTGGTGACGACATCATCGAGCGCAGCATAGCCGGCGTCAGTGCGACAGAATCTCAGGAAGTCGTTGAAGAGTTTCTCTCCCATTCGCCGAAACTGCGGATCGCGCGTGTAGTGATACAGGTAGCAAGTTGATTCGACAATCTCCGGACGCAGATGATAAGCGCCGGCCACAATGCGCATCGTTTTGTAATCGAGAGTTTCAGGTTCGACTCCGTATAGGTTCCACATCTTGAACGACGAAGATTGCAGGCGACGCGCCCGTTCCAGATCGCCCGAGAGCGCGAGCAACGCGGGGAAAAACGCGTCGAGCGCGCCGTAAATCGTTTGCGTGCGCTTTCCCGTTTGCATGTTGGCGTGACCGTACCACAATTCGCCGCGCGTCTCGTCCGCGAGATATTTGTTCACTGCCGGTCTGCTCGCGTTCCACATGTCGCGGCACTCTGTGTCACCAAACAAGAGCCAGCCCTTCCAAAGATACTCGTAGTAAGAATCGATGCCGCCGCTGATATGGCTATCGCTGTTCGTCCAGGCGCCCGTCTCAGCACTTATGTTCTGCCCGACGAGACCGAGCGGCGAGCGGCGCTTATAGGTTTCGACCAGCGCGCGTTTCGCTTTATCGTAGAAAATTGGCTTGTCGGTCAGTTTGCTTAGCGTACCAAACTCCAGGAGCAGCGTGCCCGTTTCCGCCGGGTTCGTTACCGGATCGCGCGCGTGGCCCGTATGCAGGTTGACATACACATAAGGAAGTCCGGTCGGCGAATTAAAGGCCGGCAACAGTCTGGTCCCAAGGTCTTCAGCCAATTGCAAGAGGCGTTTGTCGCCCGTCAGTTGGTAGCTCGAGAGCAGCCCGCCGAGCAGACGTATAGTGATCTCAAAGTTTTTGACATAGATGTCGCGATCAAGTGACAGCTCGTTGACAATGAGCGCCTTCGTCTTTGCAGCCTCCGCATCAAGCCTCATCAGAATAAGCGTGTCGAGTGCATCGACCGGAGTCATCAGAAGCGACTGCCCGTACCAATCGTGCGGAGTTTTGCTCAACGGCCGCAAGGCGTCATGTCCCCAGGCGTAACGTTCGTAGTTGCGCCACGCGTGCAGAAACTCGGTTTTCACGCGCGCGGCGAGTTGCTGAGTATGCATGCCTTCGCGAGACCTAGCGCACCCTTGTGTCGCAAGCGCTGCCACGATTGCGAACAAAAGTCCGAGCGCGAGTGTTACCTCTTTGATCTTGGTTGGAGACATGGCGGTTTCCCGGCGGAATGGATATAGAAGAAGCCAGCCGCGGTGACGAGCAACTGAAGTAGAATGATGCCGATGCGTTTCATAATAGAATCTCAGCCCGTCCTGCCGCCTCCATGCGCCACGCTTAGCCATAATCGCGGTTCAACCTCTGAACCAATCTGCTTTTCCTCCAGCATTCGATATGCCGATTGACTACGACGCAGTCGTTGTTGGATCGGGGCCGAATGGCCTGGCCGCAGCGATCACGTTCGCGCGGGCTGGAAGTTCTGTGCTTGTGCTGGAAGGCAACGCGACCATTGGCGGCGGCGCGCGCTCGGCCGAACTGACCCTGCCCGGTTTTGTACACGATGTTTGTTCGGCGGTTCATCCACTTGCGGCAGGCTCACCATTTTTCAAAACACTTCCGCTCGAGCGATTCGGTCTCAGCTGGATCCAGCCCAAGATTCCACTTGCACATCCGCTCGATGATGGCACCGCGGCGTGTCTTTACCGCGATGTCGATGAAACAGCGGAAAGATTAGGTGCCGATGCGAGGAATTATCGCCGATTAATGCGACCGCTCGTGCGCGATTGGGAAAAACTCGCCACCGAGTTTCTGCAACCAATGTTGCATTTGCCGAAACACCCTCTGGCGCTGGCACGCTTTGGAATGCCGGCGCTTTTTCCGGCGACTTTGCTGGCCAAAACTGCGTTCAAACATGAACCGGCCCGCGCGCTTTTCGGGGGAATCGCGGCGCATTCCTTTCTGCCGCTCGAATCAGTTGTTTCATCCGCGTTTGGATTTGTGCTCGGAATCGCCGGACACGCGGTGGGTTGGCCGATTCCACGCGGCGGCTCCCAGACAATTACCGATGCGCTGGCGAATTATCTGCGCGAACTTGGCGGCAAGATCGACATCAACCATCGCGTGGAATGTTTGGATGATTTGCCAAAGTCGCGCGCCGTGTTGCTCGACGCATCGGCCTGGCAATTTGTCCGCATCGCCGGTGAAGGATTGCCCAGAGTTTATCGCCGTCGTCTTGAAAAATTTCGGCACGCTCCCGGTATTTTTAAAATTGACTACGCGCTAAGCAGCCCGATTCCGTGGAAAGCTGAGGCGTGCAAACGCGCGGGCACGATCCATCTCGGCGGCACAATCGATGAAATCGCGACGGCGGAACGCGATGTCTTCCGCGGAAAGGTCCCCGGCCTCCCATTTACACTTGTGGCACAGCAAAGTCTTTTCGATGACACACGCGCTCCGCGCGGGCGACACACGCTCTGGGCTTACTGCCACGTTCCATTCGATTGCAAGATCGACATGTCCGAACGCATCGAATTACAAATCGAACGCTTCGCTCCCGGTTTTCGCGATTGCATTCTCGTGCGTCACAAGATGAGCGCCGTCGCTCTTGAAAAATCGAATCCGAATTTGGCTGGTGGCGACATCAACGGCGGCGCCGTGAATCTTCGGCAACTGATTGCACGCCCAATCTTGAGTTCCACTCCCTATCGCACACCGTTGCTCGGAGTTTATTTGTGCTCCGCTTCAACTCCACCGGGAGGCGGTGTCCATGGCATGTGCGGTTACCACGCTGCGTGCGCGGCTCTCAAGGATGTATTTGGCCGCTAGGACGCAACCCGATCAAGTCCTAGAACAGAGCGTGATTCTCGAGCAAACTTAAGCCCCGCGAGTGGTGCGACAGCATCGACATTCTTTCCGAGCTCCAGAATTTGGAAATTTCTCCCAAGCATTTCTGGATGCAGGAGCGTTTGCAACGCGCGCTTCGCTTTTGCATCGGCATCGTCTCGCGCGATGTCATGGGCCAGCTCGGAAATTATCCCGGTGATGAAATGATGTTGATCGGTGAAGCCTTTGACTTCGAAACCGCACACCTCGGCACACTCAGCAATACTCGTCCATTCGACGTGCGAGGTGATGTCGGCGTTGCCGATTTGTTCAAATGGCGA
>DASXNN010000132.1:0-17294 GCA_036495045.1 Candidatus Udaeobacter sp. | reverse complement strand
CTTTGGGTCGATTGTAGTTCCGTCAATCCATCGTTCTCGAAGAAAATGGCGGCTGAAGCAGCGCGACGCGAAGTCCATTTTGTCGACGCGCCCGTGACCGGTTCCGCTCCCGCGGCCGCCGAAGCAAAGCTCATTTTTTGGGTGGGCGCTGATCCGGCCGATTTGGAGAGGATTCGTCCACTCCTGCTCTGCATGGGCAACAAAATTGTTCACGCTGGCGGACACGGGGCGGGAACTTCCATGAAAATGGTGGTCAATCTTTTGTTAGGTACGGGAATGGCCGCGTTCGCCGAAGCGATGGGTTTGGGCGAAGGGCTGGGAATCTCGCGAAAAATGCTGTTTGACTCTCTGCTCGGCACCCCTGCGGTCGCACCGTTTCTCGCGTCGAAGCGGGAAAAAATCGAGAGCGAAAATTACGAAGCCGAATTTCCGTTGCGCTGGATGCAAAAAGATATGCATCTCGCGACGGTGAGTGCGTACGAAGCCGGTGTCGCCCTGCCGCTAACCAATGTGACCAAAGAAATCTACCGACTGGCAATGCGCGATGGACACGACACCGAAGATTTTTCGGCCATCTGCGAATTCACGACTCGTCGTTAGGTGGAGATTCAACTCATTCCGCATCCGCTGCCGTCGCTGAAAAGTCTTGCAACCGGGCTGCGCATTCGCTGATCGCATGGCCCCGCATTGCGCTGCGAAATTCGGTTTCTTGCAGGCAGATCACATCCATCACAAATTGCCCACGCTCCATCTCGAAGGAGAGACCGAGGATCGACTCTGAGGTAGCACCGCAAAATCCCACCAATGCGCAATGGCCGCGAAACCGAACGATAACGATCTTTGGTGGTGGTTTCCGCGGCGGTGGCTTTCGTGGTGGCGGTTTTGGTGGCCATTTCAGTCCAATGCGAGGCGGACACACGTTCGCCCGGGGTGGAACTGGTATGTGGGGTGGCCGCAACTGGAGTAGCAATTGGCGGCATCACCATGACCGATTCTCTAATAATGTTTTCATCAGCGACTTCGGCTTTCCGGGGTGGTGGGGCTGGGGTTATCCGTACGGATATTACGGTTACGACTATTACCCGTACGATTACTATGGGTACGGCGGGTACCCTTACTACGGTCACTCAGGTTATGGTTATGGATACCGCCATGGCAGCGGATCAAGGAATTTGCGGAGTTTGCGGAGGCAGTGATAAGCGCGGGCTACGACTGTTGCTGAATCCAAGTTTACTCGGAATCACGGCGGATTCCTTACAGGCCGAAGAGGTTTGCCGCCGCGATTGATTCGTGCGAAATACAGCAGCAGCCTTTAGGCGATGGAAATGTTTGGTATCGAGGAGGTCTGCGGCGAACGCCTTACACCAATGTGGCGCGGGTTGGAGTTTGGCACTATAGACGAGCGGCGCTGAGATGGGAATTGTCAGCGTGAAGGACCTAACAAATTACAGCCATGATTTTCTCCAGAACTGACAAACGAACAAAACAAAGCATATGAAAAGCTATTAGTCCTAACAAGTGTTCTCTGGGCCGCATGAGCATTGCCCTTTTTGTCAGGCAGATCATTTATGAAAACAACTTTGGCTGGAGCGGCGGGAACCGTGATTTCGCCAATCGCAATCGCTGGCGATTCAGCCGGAGTTCAAGGTGGAGCGGTGGCTAACAATGCAAGTCTTTCAAGGCTTACTCTCTACGAAGCATCTCAACTTGTGCATGCCAAGAAGGTCTCCCCGGTGGAGTTGACCAGAGCGTGTCTCGGCCGGATTGAACCGCTCAATCCCAAGCTGAACGCCTTCATCACCGTCACGGCCGACTCCGCGTTGGCCGAGGCGCGTTCGGCTGAAGCAGAGATTCACCGTGGCCATTGGAAAGGTCCGCTCCATGGAATCCCCCTTGCTCTGAAAGATCTGCTGGACACGGCTGCCGCCCGCACGACCGCCGGGAGTGGTTTATTCAAGGATCGCGTTCCCACAGAGGATGCGGAGGTTGTCCGTCGCCTTAAAGCTGCCGGGGGCGTCCTTCTGGGCAAGCTCAACCTGCATGAGTTCGCTTACGGCGGCAGTTCTGTAATCAGCTATTTCGGCCCGGTTCGAAACCCTTGGGAACCCGACTACTGTGCGGGGGGCTCCTCCGCCGGATCGGCAGCGGCTGTCGCAGCTGAACTATGCTTCGGGGCCCTTGGTACCGATACAGGAGGCTCCATCCGCCAGCCGGCAGGCTACTGCGGCATCGTTGGACTCAAACCGACCTATGGACGGGTGAGCACACGGGGGCTCATACCTCTGGCTTGGTCCCTAGACCACGTGGGTCCGATGGCTCGCACGGTCAAGGATGTCACTCTTATGTTGCAGGCGATTGCCGGCTACGACGCGGGCGACACGAACAGCACCGATCTCCCCGTTCCAGATTTCGTCGGAAGCATCGCCGAGGGGACCTCCTCATTACGGCTAGGTATTCCACGCGCCTACTTCTATGAGGGACTTGATCCCGAAATCGAGGCGGCGATGGGAGCGGCTCTATCGGTGCTGAAGAACCTCACCGCGAGCCAGCGCGACATCGCATTGCTAGCCACGAACGACCCTCCTTCCGTTATGGAGGTTTACGTGACCGTTTTCACTGCAGAGGCCTACGCTTACCACCAGGAATACATTTCCAAGACGCCCGAGTTATACCAGCCGGAAACGCTCAATCGAATCCAGTCTGGAGCAGACGTCGGAACACGCTCGTACATACAGAGTCGCCGCCAGCTGGCCCAGATCCGACGCTGTGTTTCTAGGGTATTTGACACTGTGGATCTCGTGGTCACTCCCACCACTGTTGTACCTCCGTTCACGATTGCCAGCCTATTGTCCGATCCAGCCACGATTCGAAGCAAGGAACTCCTCATGCTTCACAACACGCGGCCGATTAACGCGCTGGGACTGCCCGCGATCTCCATTCCGTGTGGGTTCACGCGTGCGGGATTGCCGATCGGCATGCAAATCATCGGCCCGTCTGGAGGCGAAGCAACGGTTCTGCGCCTCGCTTACGCATACGAGCAAGCCACCGATTGGCACAATAGGCATCCGGTCGTTCCAGTAGCATAGATACCCCATGCACCCGAGGGAACCGACATTACGGCAGCAGGCCTGAGCAACTGAAACTTGAGGCCCAACTTTTTACCCGCAAAAGCTATGCGCAATCGGAACTGACAAATCCGTATCTTGCCTCCACGGGTCGCGCGCGATTTGGGACATCGCACCAGTGGCTTAACCCAAAAGAATGCTTTGCACGCCGACCAAATACTTCACAAATTATCCTGCGATAAGATAAGAACGGAGTAAGGCCCGACGCCTACGTTGGCCTGAAACGGCATTCCGTCCCGCGATCCGTCGCCAGCCGAGGTGTCGTAGCCCAACTGATTTCCAAAATCCGCGCTGTACCCTTGCCAATCACTATTGAAACGCACTCGCCAGTCGCCCGCTCGCGGGAAGCCTAACGCGTAGCTGTCGTAGCTGCGGTTACCAAAGTTTGCAACGATTACCACATCGTCGCCAAGCCCGCCGTTTTCCCATCGGTGAAATGCAATCACCTTATCAGTGTTGTTGACGTGGTGGACGTTAATTTGTTGACCGCGAAGACCGCGTGTCTGATCGAACCAGTTGCGCCGCAGCCGAATCAGGTCCCGATAGAGAGCATTGATACCCGCGTAGGTATAAAGTTTCGCCCAATCCAAGGGGGCCGAGTCGCGGAAGTATCGGTCTTCAAGAAACTCCTGGCCTTGAAAGATCATTGGGATGCCGGGGGCGGTAAAAACCAGCGCGGCACCGAGCGTGGAACGCTTCCGTGAAAACCAGCTTCCGGCATTGCCGGGCCAGATTTCCTCGGGCACGCGGGCGTGGCCATTCGCCACCTCGTCATGCGATTCCGTGTAAATCACCCGCTGCTCGGCGTCGCCATTGTAGCGATGATAGAGGGCGTCGCGGACGGCATAGAGGTCCCGATCCGCATCGCTTTGTGCGATGACTGCATCCCGGATGGGATGCACAAAACCGGCCTCCCATTGCGAACCGAAGCCTGCTCCGCCGGCATCAGTCCCCTTGGTAATCCACTCGTTATTCTGCAAATCCTCGGCGATCGTGATCTTCCACGGCTGCGTGGAGCGAATTTCATTGTGCATCCATTGCAGGAGGCTCCAGCCATCGGGCAGGTCGCGGCCATTAACACCGCGGATATTGCTCACCGAATCGAAGCGCAGACCGTCTATCCGGTATTTGTTCAGCCAAAAGAGGGCATTGTCGCGAAGGTACTGCCGCACTTCCGGCCGACCGTAATCAGGACGGGTATCGCCCCAAGGCGTGTGCGAACGGTCGTTATCATAGAAATAAATGCCCCCGTTGTGATTTTCATCGCTCCAGCCGTCGAAGTGCCAAAGATCCAGATCGCCGGGACCGAAATGATTATAGACCACGTCCATGATCACCGCGATGCCCAGTGCGTGCGCCGCTTTCACAAACCGCTGAAGACCCTGTGGGCCGCCCAGCGCGGATTCCACTGCAAAAGGGTCCGAAGGATTGTAACCCCATGAGAAGCTCATCGGAAACTCCATCACCGGCATGATCTCGATTCCGTTGATGCCTAGATCGCGCAGGTAACCCAGCTTCGGCACAATTTCGTCGAACGTGCCCGGGCCTGCACTGGCTGAGTCGTTGAAACTGCCGATATGCATCTCGTAAATCACCAATTCGTTGCGCGGTGGCATCACGAAATCCTCACCTGTCCAGTCGAAATCGGGATTGTGAATGATGGCGTTGCCGGACGAATTTACCACCTCGCTCGCATACGGATTCTTGTGCCAGAGAATCTGATCGCCATTGTGGATCACAAACTGGTATTCATCGCCAATCTTCGCCCCCAGCACGTCCACCGACCAATAGCCATTGCCCTCGCTGGCAAACGGATTGGCCGTGTCGCTCCACTCGTTAAAGGTTCCAGCTGCAAACACACCTGAGGCAAATGGCGCCCAAACTCGAAAGGTTGCGCCACTTGGATAAAGAACGGTACCCATGCCGGGATGGGCAGACGCCCCAACCGGTGGTGGGACAAATGGGTTATTGGCAGCCATGGCAAGTTTCGCGGATTAGTTATCAATCTCGTGGTAACGGGTCAGTCCCGTCCCGCAATACAGTACTCTATACTCCACGGTTACTGCATCACAGAAACCGAATGAAAGTGTTCCCCGCTTCACCCTGATCAGCCTCCACAAATTCAGAAACGGCATCAAAATCGTTTGACGAATAGCTGACGAATAGACTGCGTTTTTGGCTGGAGCGTTTTTCGTGCACAGCTATACGCGAACTGAAATTCCGCCAATTCGTCTGCATGTCTCTCGCTCTAGGAAAATTACAGGGAATTTTGATTAGCTACCCCGCTTGGATTCGAACCAAGAATAACGCCTCCAAAGGGCGCTGTGTTACCATTACACCACGGGGTATTTGGATTTCGGATTTTAGATTGGCGATTTTGAATTAAATCGCAACGGGCAAAATTAGAAGGGCGCGATTCTCTCGGCCAATGACGATTCGCAAATTGCGGGAACGGACGTATCTTTGTTGTTCGGCAATATGAAGGAATTAAACGTAGAAAACCTGCACGTGACCATCACCGGCCAGGAGATCGTTCGCGGCTTGAGTCTCCGCGTTCCGCGCGGAGAAGTACACGCGCTCATGGGTCCGAATGGCTCGGGGAAGAGCACACTCGCCAAGGTGTTGGCTGGTCATCCTGACTACGAGGTGACCAAGGGCAAAGTCTTGATGGATGGCGAAAATCTTCTCGAGCTTGAGCCCGATGAGCGTGCCCGGCGCGGACTTTTCTTGGCTTTCCAATATCCAAGCGAAGTTCCCGGGGTAACGATCGCTAATTTTCTCCGTGCGGCCATTCAGTCGCGTCTGCCGGACGGTGAAGAGCTCGAAGCGACCGATTACTACGCGAAGCTTTATGAGAAGATGGAATTGCTCGGGATGGATCGCTCGTTCACATCGCGCTCGGTCAACGAAGGTTTTTCCGGGGGCGAGAAAAAGCGCACGGAAATCCTGCAACTGGCCATGCTCGAGCCGAAATATGCCATTCTGGATGAGACCGATAGCGGCCTGGATATCGATGCACTTAAGACCGTTGCGCATGGAGTAAATTCGTTGCGCGGTCCCGGTCTTGGTGTACTGTTAATTACGCACTATCAGCGCCTCCTGAACTATATCATTCCCGACCACGTCCACGTGATGGTGGCGGGGCGAATTGTTAGGAGCGGACGGAAAGAGCTCGCTCTTGAGCTCGAGGAAAGGGGTTACGATTGGGCGCGCGAAGAGGCCGCCGAACCAGTGTTCAGGTAAAGGATCAACATGAAAACCGAAACGTCAGCAGTCGATATTAATCGGAGCATCGGGGACTTTGCTTATCCTGAGGTGCACGTGCGCGATGCAGGTGCCGGACTAAGCGAGAAAACGATCCACTACATCTCGGACGTAAAAGAGGACCCGGATTGGGTGCGTGAATTCCGCCTCAGAGGCCTCAAAACATTTCTGGAAAAACCGCTTCCCACGCATTGGGCGAGCAAGGATCTCGAAGCGATCGATTTCGACAAAATCCGTTATTATCTTTCGCCGGGCACGGAAGCGAAGCGCACTTGGGAAGAAGTGCCGGAAGATATCAAGCGTACATTCGAGCGGCTAGGTATTCCTGAACAGGAACGAAAATTTCTCGCTGGCGTCGAAGCGCAGTTCGATAGCGAAGCGGTTTACTCAAACATCAAGAAGGCGGTCGGCGAACAGGGCGTCATCTTTGTAGGATCGACAGAGGGCCTGAAAAAATATCCGGAAATCTTCCGAAAATGGTTTGGCAAAGTAATCCCGATCGCCGACAACAAGTTCAGCGCGCTGAACTCAGCCGTTTTCAGTGGCGGCTCATTCATTTATGTCCCGCCGGGCGTGAAAGTGAAACATCCACTCCAAGCGTACTTTCGCATCAACGCCGAGAATTTCGGCCAGTTCGAGCGCACGCTCATCATCGCTGATGAAGGCTCGGAAGTGACCTACATGGAAGGTTGCACCGCGCCGAAGTTTAACACGACCACATTGCATAGCGCCGTGGTCGAATTAGTCGCGCTCAAGGGCGCAAAGATTCAATACATCACCGTGCAGAATTGGTCGGCGAATGTTTTCAATCTGGTGACGAAACGCGGTCTGGCCCAGGAAAATGCCGAAGTAAAATGGATCGATTGCAATATCGGCTCGCGTCTGACGATGAAATATCCCAGCGTGATCATGAAAGGACGCAAATCGCGCGGCGAAGTTCTCTCGATTGCCCTCGCCAATGACGGCCAGCATCAAGACACTGGCGCGAAGATGATTCACGCGGCGGATGAAACGACCAGCAATATCATTTCAAAATCGATCTCCATTGGCAAAGGCCGCGCCACTTACCGCGGCTTGGTGCACGTGCCCAAGCATCTCAAAAATTGCAAAAACAACACCGAATGCGACGCGCTTCTTATCAACGCGACGTCGCGGACGGATACTTACCCGGCAATTACCGTGCGTGGCACCGGCAACGCCGTGCAACACGAAGCGAGCGTCAGCCAGGTGAGTGCGGAGCAGATTTTCTATATGCAACAGCGCGGTCTAACCGAAGCGCAAGCCATGAGCCTGAGCGTGAACGGTTTCGTGAACGATCTCGTCCGCCAATTCCCGATGGAATACAGCGTCGAGCTCAAACGCCTGATCGAGCTCGAGATGGAGGGCTCGGTTGGATAACTTTTCCCGCTAATTCCGAGGGCAAACGGCGGTCTGCGGGCCGCCGTTTCTTTCTAAGATCGGCAATGCGTCACAACTCGACAGTTCTGGATGAAGTGAGTGAAACTGGATCGATTCTTTCCGGTCCAGTCGAGTCGCGTGATTTTCCAGAATGGTTTCGGGAGCAACAGCGAGATGGCTGGGAACAATTTGCGTCGCTCCCGTCTCCGAAGCGCAAGGACCAGCTTTGGCGATTTTCCAATGTCGATCTTCTCAATCTAACGCCGTTCAAGTTCGGCGGAGCATTACCGAACAAGGAACGCAACGCGATTCTCGAGCAATCGCGCGGCCTCGACAAAGTTGCGGCGCGCTTGATTTTTGCTGGCGACCAGCTCATCGAACGCGATGTCCTTTCCGATCAGCTGAAAAAGCGTGGCGTCATTTTCCAGCCGCTCGAGCGTGCCATGGCCGAGCACGCCGACCTATTTCGAAAACATTTCATGTCGCAGCCCGCGATTCTTGGCTCGGCCAAATTTGCCGCCCTGCATCAGGCGTTGGTTTCGTCCGGAACATTTCTATACGTGCCGCGTGGCGTTGAAGTCGAACTGCCGATCGAGATTTTTCACTGGTTGCACGGCGAAAACGCATCCGCCTTTCCGCATTTGCTTCTCGTTACCGATGAGCTGGCTAAAGTCACTGTGATCGAATCGTTTTGCTCGTTAGACAAAGAAGCAGCGGGATTTGCCTGCGGAGTGAACGACTTGATTGCCGGCCCAGGCGCGAAAGTGACTTACGTGTGCATGCAAAACTGGGGAAGCGAGGTCGTGGCTCTGCAAATGAACTCGACGATCGTAGATCACGACGCATCGGCCATGAGCCTCAATCTGCATCTTGGCGGAAAATACTCGCGCTTCGAGAGCCTTAGCCGCCTCATCGGCGAAGGCGGACGGAGCGATCTGCTCGCGATTTCGGTCGCAAACGGTACTCAGGAGTTTGATGCCCGCACCTTGCAGGATCACATTTCACCGCATACCGCGAGCGATCTTCTTTACAAAAATGCATTGGGCGATCGCGCCCGCACCACCTTCGGCGGTCTTATCCGGGTCGAGCCACACGCCCATTTCACGGACGCCTATCAAAAGGTGCGCAATCTCCTCTTGAGCGACGATTCCGAAGCCAACTCGATGCCGGGGCTTGAAATCCTCGCCGACAACGTCCGTTGCACCCACGGCGCCACCTCCGGCCAAATCGATGCGGATGAGCTTTTTTATCTACGCACCCGCGGAATTCCGGTCCCAATCGCCCAACGCCTCATCGTCAGCGGCTTCTTGAACGAGGTCATTCAACGCCTCGATCAGGAAGCGATAGCTGATCATTTGCGCCGATTGATCGAAGACAAATTCGCAAACGGATAGCGTCGCCACGGAAGCGAAGTCGCATTTTGTTTTGGGGCTGGCATCATCCCATTTGGTCTGGAAGACTGGGCGAGCGCCAAGTGATGGTTCACGGCCGGAAGGTCCGCTTTTATCACCTCGCCATCGCTTCTTCTGAATTCAATTCGAAATTGATTTTCACATCGTAATGATCACCGCTGCCCAGCCCAGCTGGCAATGGGTCAACTTGGGTCACGCGTTTCGCGATTGCCGCTACCGATTCATTTACCACGACATTTTCGGACGGCTTGATGATCTCGAAATTGGAAACTCGGCCATCTTTCTCGATTCGAACTCGGACGAGCGTAGAAATTTTATTGCCGGAAGCGACGTTTGTTGTCGGCTGAATCCAGGCGCTGTAAAAACGATCGTGCAGCATGTTGCCATACCAGCCGAATTCGGATGCGTTACTCCCGCCGCCGGCGTGTCCACCAGTGGTGCCTACTGAACTTCCTTTGCCGTCGCTGGGATGAGATGCGGGCTGCTTTTTCGCTGGAGCGATTTTCGCAATCTTCTTTTTCGATGCGTTTAATTCCGACTCCTTGTCTTGTTCACTGGAATCGGCCAGACTCGGTTTCACTTTCGGTGAAGATTTCGGCGAAGTTTTTGCCAACACCATCTTTCTAGGAGTCGCTTTTGTTTTGGGCGTCGGTTTCGGAGTAGCCGTTGCAGTTGGAGCCGGTTTAGGCGTCGGCAATTGGATTTCGCTCTTCGTCGCGGTTACGAGGGGTGTTTCCTTTTCCGCCTCATCCGCTTTCTGCAGTCCGGGTTCGGGCGAAGGAAAAAGTTTTGCGGGCGGCGGCTCGCCAGTTGTCGGCTCCGTAGCTGCGCTGGCTCCGCCCACATCGCCTAACCAAACGACGCTTTGCGCGTTTGAAGAGCTCCTGGCTTCGACACTCCAGCGAATTAATCCTGCGATGAGTGCGATGTGCGCGAATGCTATAAGTGTGACGTTTCGCCAGAAGCGGGCGTTTTTCGACATCGTTTACTTCGCTTCTGCTTTCGTGGCGATACCTACCTTCGTAATTTGCGCCCGTAGCAATGTATCCATCAAGCTGACGAGTTTTTGCACGGGCAGTTCGCGATCCGGACGAATTATGATCGCGACATCCGGATTTGTCTCCTTCAACGCGAGTAATTGTCTGGTAAGCGTCTCCGGATCAACAATTTGATTATTGAACTGGATCACATCGCTGCGATTGATCGATATCGTTTGCACTTGGGATGAATTCATCGGCGGATTCGGGGCGCCGCTGGATGGGATCACCAGATTCATGCTGCTTTCCAGAAGCGGCGTTGTGATCATAAAAATGATCAGGAGCACGAAGGCGAGATCGAGCAACGGCGTGACATTGATCTCGCTCAACGTCGTCAGATTATTGCGCTGTGAGTAGCGTCTCACCTTCGAAACTCCGGCGCGCGCACATTGTGATCGACATATTTGTGCTCAAACTCGGAGGCGAGTTCGGCGGCAAAGTTGTCCATCTCGACGATCAGGCCACGAATACTGGTGACGAGAAAATTGTAACCAAACATCGCGGGGATGGCGACGCAGAGCGCGGTCACCGTCGTGATGAGTGCGCCAGAAACACCGGGCGCCATAGACACCAGACTGGGCGAACCAGCCACGGCCACGCCGGTAAACGCATCCATCACACCCCAGACTGTTCCGAGCAATCCGAGAAACGGTGAACCACTCACCGCAGTCGCAAGCAAAATCATTTGCGACTCGAGCCCGAGCGCCGTCTCGCCAACGGCGCGTTCCATCGCCGCGTTCACGGCCCCCATCTGGGCCGGCGAAATCTTGTCCGCGATCTCAAGCCGCGCGCGAAAGGTGTCATCCACTTCCGGCGAACCGAGCAGATGAAATGTCAGTTCCTCGCATCCGGCGCGATAAACATTAAACACCGGCGACCCTGAAAATCGCGCGTTTTTCTCAAACAAACGCAGTGGTTGTCGATCTTGGCGAAACGCCGCGAGGAAACGGGCATTTTGTTTTCGGGCGAATCGGATGACGCGCAGCTTCGTGATCATGATCGACCAACTGAAGATGGAGGCGACCGCGAGAAGAGAAAGGACGAGCTTCCCTGCGCTCGTCGCGTGATCGAACGCGAAAAGCAGACCGCCGGCCGCTAACAACTTCGCAATGAGCATCGCCGCGTCACCCGCATAAGTAATACCGCAAATCCGCAGAAAGCGAACTGTTTCCGTCGCCGTGGCTAAGCTTTTTTCGGATATGTCGGGTGCATTTTTGCTGCAACGATGAATGAGGCACCAATCACGATGAGAAAGAACGAAAAAAATTGACCCCGCGTGAAAGGGCCAATCAACGTCGCATCCGGCTCACGGAAATATTCGATCACGATCCGGAAAATCGCGTAGCAAATAAAGAAAAGTCCCGTCAGCATTCCGTTCAGCTGTCGCGTGCGCGTACGCACGAACCACAAAATCGCAAACAAAACAACCCCTTCGAAAAATGCTTCATAAAGCTGCGACGGATGGCGTGGAGTCAAAATTGACCGTAAAGTGGTTGCCACCTCCGGTTGTCGATGGACGGAGGCGACAATCGCCTCCGCCGTGGTAAGCGACGGATCAATCGCTGTGCACGATGCAATTGCGCGGTTTGCTTCGGTGGGATGATCGAGCAATTCTTTTGGAAATTGCATTGCCCACGGAACGCGAGTGGCGCGCCCGTAAAGCTCGCCGTTAATGAAATTCGCGCAGCGGCCGAAGAACAAACCAATCGGCGCTGTGACGACAAGATTGTCGCCAAGATTTCTCCACGAAATCTTATGCCGATGCGCGTAGTAAAGCGTGAAGAGCAACAACCCGATCATCCCGCCGTGACTCGACATCCCGCCTTCCCAAACTCGCAAGATCGACATCGGCGCCCGCAACATTTCTGGGTTGTAAAGAAAAACGTAACCGACCCGTCCACCAATGATAACGCCGAAAAGCGCTGCCCCAGTAATAAAGTCTCCGACTTTTGCCACGGACAGATCGGCGTATCCATGTTTGGCCAACCAGAAAAAAAGGAGAAAGCTGGAGATAAATGCCAGGACATAAGCCAACCCGTACCAACGTGGCCCGACGTTATCGTAGATCCGAAAGATAATCGGATCGAGGTCGTGCAGATAATACGCGAGCATTCGTGTGCCGATTGTGCGCGACCTTTTAAGCAGGAGCAATTAAAACACGCGTCCTGTAGCCGTCGCCCTGTGCGCGACGCGACGCTTCACGCAGCGAAGCCGCTACAGCCGTCGCGTTTGCATAACCGAATGCTTTAGTAAGCCTCGCAAAAATGGGGCGGTGCGACTTATCCGATTTTTCGCTACTTGTTCCGGCGTTCCAAACACAACAACCTCGCCGCCGTCTGCGCCGGCTTCTGGGCCAAGATCGACGATGTAATCAGCTTCCGCGATGACGCTGAGATTGTGCTCGATTACGATGACAGTGTTGCCTTCGTCCACCAACCGGTGCAACACATTAAGCAGCAGTGCAACATCGGCCATGTGCAGACCGATGGTCGGTTCCTCGAGCAGGTACAATGTCGATCCTGGTTTGCGCATTTTTCGGATCCGCTCGTTCGCGGCGCGGCTCACTCCGCGCTTTAATTGGGTCACGAGCTTGAGCCGTTGCGCTTCACCGCCACTCAGGGTCGGGCTTGGCTGACCAAGTTTGAGATAGCCAAGGCCGGTATCGACCAGCAACGAAAGCGCACGCGCGATCTTCGGATGCGCGGAAAAGAATTCTGCGGCCTCTTCGATGGTCATTTCCATGACATCGCCAATGCTTCTGTCGTTGTAGAGGACTTCCAGCGTTTGCGGGTTGTAACGTCGGCCGCCGCAATCTTCACAAGGCACAAAGCTGCTGGGCAGAAAATTCATCTCGAGCTTGATCATTCCCTGTCCCCTGCACGTTTCGCAGCGTCCCCCTTCGGCATTGAACGAAAATCGGCTGGCCGAATAACCGCGGACGCGTGACACCGGCAGTTGCGCATAAAGATTGCGGATTTCGTCGAAGACCTTGACATACGTGCCCGGCGTCGAGCGCGATGTTTTGCCGATCGGAGACTGATCGACTTCATACACCGCTTCGATTTCGGTTGTGCCGCTCACGAGCTTGAGTAGTTCGCCGTCGCCGCTCGCTCGCCTTTTGTTCAATTGTTCGCGCACTCCGGGCAACAACACCTCGTGCATTAACGTCGATTTCCCAGAGCCGGAAATCCCCGTGATTAGAGACAATCTCCCAACCGGGAAGCGAACATCGATATCTTTTAAATTGTTGGCGCACGCGCCTTGGACCTCGATCCAGTTTTCTACGCTGCGCAGTGAGCGCCGCGATTTTCGAATTGGATGACAAATCGGCAGCTTTAAGCAACGACCGGTCTCGGAATTTGCCGCCCGCTTAATATCGCGCAGGGTTCCTTGGGCGACGATTTCACCTCCATGCAACCCAGCGCGCGGGCCAAGATCGACAACGTGGTCTGCGCGTCGCATCGTTTCCTCGTCGTGCTCGACAATCACGAGCGAATTTCCCTTTTCGCGCAGCGCGGCAAGTGTGTCGAGCAGGCGCAAATTATCGCGTTGATGCAAGCCGATAGTTGGCTCATCCAAGACGTAGAGGACGCCGCGCAAATTGGAGCCAAGTTGTGCAGCGAGACGAATTCGCTGTGATTCGCCGCCGCTCAACGTTTTCGCTGAGCGTCCAAGCGCAAGATAACCAAGTCCAACGCTCTCCATGAAAACGAGACGCTGTCGAATCTCTGGAAGCAATTCCGCTGCGATCGTGCTTTGGTTGCCTCGAAATCGCAGTTTACTAATCAGCTCGCGCGCTTGGCTCGTAGAAAGACTTGTGAACTGATCGATCGTATAGCCTTGCACGCGCACGTGACGCGCGACCGCGTTTAAACGCGAGCCGTGACAGCTCGGACATTCACGCGCTTCGCCTTGATCGATCCATTCCGACTCACGTTCGGCCGCGAGTTCGTTCTCGAGCACCGAACCACCGTTCTCTTCCGCGCCCGTTTGCAGATCGCGATTCCAAATCTCGCCAAATCCGCCGCATTCCTGACACGCGCCATGTGGCGAGTTGAAGGAAAACAGACGCGGGTCGAGTTCCTCGAATGCACGTCCGCAATTCGGGCAGCTCATTTCCGTGCTCATAACAGTGAGGCGGGTCTTCGAGTCGAGGAGATGAGCTGTGCCGCGACCGATTTCGAGCGCGCGCTCCGTCACGTGGCGCACGCTTCGAGCCTGCGAACCGACCGCTAAGATCCCTGTGCCACGACGAAATTCGCCAACCACAACGTCGATTGTGTGTTCCCTGAAACGCTCGAGTTTTCGAAAATGTGAAATCGGAATAAGTTTCCGATCGACAAAGAGCGTATCGAACCCCTGTCGCTCAGCCCAGTGCGCGACATCGGTGTGAAAGCCTTTGCGGGCTTTGACCAGCGGCGCCAGCACTTTGAGCGGGCCGCGTTTCGCCACTTCTTCTACCTGCTTCACGATCGCGATGATGCTTCGTTTTTCGACAGGCAAATCGCAATCCGGACAAAATTGGGTTCCGGTTTTGGCAAACAAGAGTCGCAAAAAATGATAAACCTCCGTGACGGTTGCGACGGTTGATTTGCCACCACCGCGCGTCACCCGCTGCTCGATCGCGACACTCGGCGGCAAGCCTTCGACAAGGTCGACATCCGGTTTTTCCAGTTGTTCGACGAACTGCCGCGCGTACGGCGACATGCTGTCCAGAAATCTGCGTTGCCCTTCGGCGAAGAGAATATCGAAGGCGAGCGTTGATTTGCCCGAACCGCTCAAACCCGTGATCACAACCATTTGGTCGCGCGGGATTTTTATATCGATGTTCTTCAGGTTGTGTTCGCGGGCACCGTGAATCGAGATCGCGCCGTTACGACCGCTGGCCCGATAGTGCGGCGCGGATTCCGCAGCTCGTGCCAGTTCCTCGTCGTCATCCTGAGCGTAAGCCAAGGATCTCCGTAGCTGACGCGAGATTTTGTGAGGCGCCTCGCCGTCTGCGCGGATCGGGATGACACCCAAGTGCTTAAATGGTTGCGCAAGCGCGCGAGACAAAAATGTCCCGGTATGGGAACTCTCGATCTTCGCGATTTGCTCTGGAGTTCCGACGGCAAGGACTTGCCCGCCTTGATCGCCCGCTTCAGGTCCAAGATCGACAATCCAATCCGCACATTTAATCACTTCGAGGTTATGTTCGATCACCACCACGGAGTGGCCGCGATCGACCAGCCGCTGAAGCAATCGCAAAAGCATCGCAACATCATCAAAATGAAGGCCGGTAGTCGGCTCGTCGAAGATGAACAGATTTCCGACCACGGGTTGCGAATTGCCGATTGCGGATTCGTTTTTCGTTGAGCGTTGAGGGTTTTCCGATTCCGCTAAATGACGAACTAATTTCAACCTCTGCGATTCACCGCCGGATAGAGTATTCAGAGGTTGACCGAGTCTCAGATAACCAAGACCAACTTCTTCGAGCACTCCGAGAGGCTCGGAAAGATTTCGCCGCTCACTGATTTGCGCAAAGAATTCGATCGCTTCGCTCACAGTCAGTTTGAGCAAATCGTGAATGGATTTCTCGCGCAGTTTTACCTTCAAAACGTGCGGTTGAAAACGGCGGCCTTCGCACTCCGCGCATCTCACGAAAAGATCGCTCAAGAATTGCATCTCGATCTTTTCGAAACCGGTGCCCGAGCATCGTTCGCAGCGGCCGCTGCCGGAATTGAACGAGAACGCGCTCGCGGTCAGCCCCTGCGCCATGGCTTCCGGTTGCGCGGCGAACAATTCGCGCACCCGATCGTAAAGACCGAGATAGAGAATCGGCGTCGAACGCGGAGTGCGCGCGAGCGGCGCTTGATCGACCATCACTATCTCGCCGATGTGATGTGTGCCGGTGACAGACTTGCATGCGCCGGGCTCCTGATCGGAGGAGTCGCCTTTGGCGCGAAGCAGGTTCCGATAAAGCACATCGTAGATCAGGGTGGATTTTCCGGAGCCTGATACGCCGGTCACGCAGGTGAAAACGCCGAGCGGAAGATCGACATCGATATTTTTCAAGTTGTGTTGGGACGCGCCGTTGATCTTGATCGAAGCAGTTGATTTTCTGCGTGATTTTGGAACCGGAATTTTCCTCCGGGCGCTCAAATAATCCGCCGTCAGCGAATTCCGCCGCAAACTGAGATCCTTGCACGTGCCATCAAAAACCAATTCGCCGCCGCGCTCACCGCGCCCCGGGCCGATATCGATCAAGTTATCGGCTGCGCGGATGATTTGCTCCTCGTGTTCGACCACGAGCAGCGTGTTGCCTTTGTCGCGCAAGTTGTGCATTACGCGGACAAGCCGGCCAACATCGCGCGGGTGCAGACCAACACTCGGTTCGTCCATGATAAATAGCGTATTGACCAGTGACGCGCCCAGGCACGTTGTCAGATTCACACGCTGCACTTCACCGCCGCTCAGCGTGCGTGTTGAACGATCGAGCGTGAGATACCCGACTCCAACGTCGCAGAGATAATTCAGCCGCGCGCAAATCTCGCTGCGCAACATCTGCGCGGTCGAGTCGTTAGGTGCAATATCGATCTGGTTTAGAAAATCGCGCGCGTTGGCAATGGAAAGCGCCGCGAACCCAGGTAGAGTCAACGGTAGCGGCGCCGTACGAGCGTCGCTCGAATTAGGCTGACGGTCATAGGTGGCCGCCACGATTTTGAAATTGAGCGCTTCCGGTTGAAATCGTCCGCCGTTGCAACTCGGGCAAGTCGTGTAAGCGCGGTAGCGACTAAGCAAGACGCGGACGTGCATTTTGTAAGTTTTGCTCTCCAGCCACCGGAAAAAACCGCGCACGCCGTACCAGCGATCGTTCTCGTAATCGTGATCGGTGTAGTCGCCCGATCGCTTTTCGCCGCTGATCACGAAGTCTTGATCGGCCTTAAGTAATTCCTCGAACGGAATGTTGATGTCGATCTCTTCGCGCACGCACGCCCGGAGCAAATCCTTTTGCGATTCCCCGAACTCAGCGCCGCGAAAAACGCGCACGACGCCTTGCTTAATGCTCAAACTGCGGT
>DASXNN010000131.1:0-9819 GCA_036495045.1 Candidatus Udaeobacter sp. | reverse complement strand
AGAGGGACGTGCCGAACTGATCGTTTTTCCGGAAATGATTGACACCGGTTACTCGATGCCAGCGATCCGAGCGCATGCCAATCATTGCCCCAACGGATTCGTTCATGGACTTCAAGAAGCCGCCAGGAAGCTTTCGATTGCAATCGTCGCCGGCGTGTCCGAGCGAGATGGCGCATTAATTTACAATTCCCAAGTGCTTATCGATTCGAACGGCGACATCGCGGCGAAATATCGCAAGACTCATCTGTATGCGGTCGCGCCGATCGAAGAATAGACATGCCTTGCTGCGGGCGATGCTTTCGTGAGCTTTGCGCTCGATCCGCGGCGGAGTCGTGATTGCAGCTGCATCGGCAGACCCCGAAGAGCTCATTCAGGCTGAGACCCCAGAAGATGCGGTGAAGTCTGTGCGAGGCCAGATGGAAGTTTTCGCTCACCGGCGTCCGGATGTTTATAGATAACGGCTCGAACTCTAGAGACTAAAACTCTGCGAGTTGAGCGGCGCTGATCGGCACAAATTCGCTCTCGTGAAGTTTGACCCTCCTTGTCCCGCGCAGTAACTGGTACCACTGCCTTGCCGAGCCAAGCACTATCAGTAGCACAAGCACGAGGAAGAAAAGAGCAACCACCGCGTCGAATTGCCAGACGCCTGCTTGCCGCGCCAAACTAGCGGCCTTGGCGGGATCGACAATTCCCGCTGCCTCGCGCAAAAGTGACCGCGCGCCACTTAAAAAACCGAGTTTGGGATCCGGCGAGAACACCTTCAGGTACCCAGCTGAAAATGTGACCGCACACATGAATACAAGTGGCAAAATCGTGACAAAAAGATATTTCGCCTTATGCATTTTGATTAGAATCGTCGTGCCGAGGCTGAGCGCGACGACCGAGAGCAGTTGGTTGGCCAATCCAAAGAGCGGCCAAAGAGAGTTGATGCCGCCAAGCGGATCGATGACTCCCTCATACAAAAACCAACCCCATGCCGACACCAGTAACACACTTGAGAAGAGATTGGCGCTCCACGAACGCGTGTTACCAAGCGGCCGCCACAGATTACCGAGGAAATCTTGGAGCAAAAACCGGCCCACCCGCGTTCCGGCATCAATCGTTGTAAGAATGAACAGCGCCTCGAACATGATGGCGAAGTGATACCAGAGTGCGAGCGCGGTTGGACCAGCGGAGATTCGTGCAAACATGTGCGCCATGCCAACCGCGAAAGTCGGCGCCCCGCCCGCGCGATTGAACATCGTGGACTCGCCTAGGTTCGCGGCCAGCTCCTGCATTTCCACCTCGTTTATCGGGAAGCCAACCGCAGAGACTTTTGCCACCACTTCCGTCGGTGCACCCTTCGTGTTAATTGCGAAGTATTCGCCGGGCAGTAATACGCACGCGGCGATCATCGCCATCAGCGCAACCATCATTTCGGTCACCATAGCGCCATAACCGATGCTGCGTATTCGGCATTCGCGTCGCACCATTTTTGGCGTCGTCCCTGAGGCAATAAGAGAATGAAAGCCTGAGACCGCGCCACAGGCGATCGTGATACAGACAAAAGGGAACACTGGACCGGCAAATACGAGGCCACTGCCGTCGATGAATTTTGTGATCGCCGGCATTTGCAATGTCGGGTTGATCAGCACCACGGCGACGGCGAGCATGGCCACAGTGCCAAGCTTCAAAAACGTGCTCAGATAATCACGCGGTGTCAGCAACATCCACACTGGCAGGACCGACGCCGCCAATCCGTAGATCATGATCGCCCACGCTAGCCATTTCTGGTCGTGTCTAAACCATGCTTCAATTGCAGGAAAATGGGCGAGAAATTGTCCGCCCCACACGCCAAACCCCAGGCCGAGCAACCCGAAAATCGTGACCGCAATCACATTCGCTTTTCCCGTGCGCAAACCCATTCCCATGATCAGCGCGACCGGGATGGTCATCGCGATCGTGAAAACGCCCCACGGGCTTTGCGCGAGCGCCTGAACAACGACCAACGCGAGCACGGCGAGCAAGATAATCATGATCGCCAGCACACTTAAGAGCGCGAGCGCACCAACCCCGCGGCCAATCTCTTCCTTGACCATTTGGCCGAGGGTCTTGCCGCCCCGTCGGATCGAGGCGAAAAGAACGATCATATCGTGCACGCCGCCGCCGAGCGTTGCGCCGATCAAGATCCAGAGCGTGCCGGGCAGAAAACCAAATTGCGCTGCCAGCACCGGCCCGACCAACGGCCCCGGGCCGGCGATTGCCGCAAAATGATGCCCGAAAACCATCCAACGATTAGTCGGTACGTAATCTCTGCTGTCGTTATGCAGGACAGCCGGAGTAGCCCGCTCATCATTGAGCACGAGTACTTTTGCCGCCAGCCATTTGCTATAGAAACGGTAGCTAATGGAAGTTGCGCAAAGCCCCGCCACGATAATCCAGAGCGCGCTGATTTGTTCGCCCTGCGAAAGAGCAAGCACACAAACCGCCACCACACCGAGCAGCGTCACGGCGCACCAGAGCAGTTTTTTCCAAAGACTCATCCGGAATGGAAATTTAGTTGAAGTTTTAGCACCGCGCCACAACGTGCGATGCATCCACGTATGCGGTTCGGTCACAAAATCAAAAAACTCGCCACCGGCCAGGGATTAACCAGCGCAAGAAAACATACGCGCAGGTTTTTTCACCGCGCGCGTTTTCCGCTTGAGACCAGCCAAATTATTAAAACGATTGATGGGCCGAATTTCCAGGAAATCCGCCGGCGTTACGCTGTCGAAGATCCCGGCGAAGACTGGCCGAAATATCTCGACCTCGGACGCTGGATCGACATTAACATTCGCCGCATTCGCGAAATTGAACTCGATTTGGTGCGCCCCAAGCGCATTCTCGATCTTGGCTGCGGCGCAGGATATTTTCTGCATATCGCACAGCTGCTCGGGCATAAGGGACTTGGTCTTGACGTGGATTACCTCCCGATGTTTGCGGAAATCACACGCCTGCTCGGAGTTCGTCGCGTTATTTCGTGCATTGAGCCCTTAACTCCCCTCCCCGATCTCGGAGGTAAATTCGATCTCGTCTCCGCGTTCATGATCTGTTTCAATAATCATAAACAAGCGAATCTTTGGGGTGTGCCGGAATGGGAGTTTTTTCTGGATGATCTTTCCAAATATCTGAAACCACGTGGCCGCGTCTGGCTGGAGCTGAATCGCGAATACGATGGAACGTTTTACACGCCCGAACTAAAAGAGTTCTTCCAGATACGTGGCGCCAAAATCGACGAGCACAAAATCATCTTTAATTCAGGCCTTGCTGCGCCTGCTTTAGCTTTGCCAGTTGCGCGCTGAAATCTCGCAGGCGCTGACGATGTTCCTCGACGACCGCCGCAGGAGCGCGTTCAACAAACGATTCGTTTTCCAATTTGCTCTCCACTATTCGGATTTCGCCTTCGATCTTCGCGATTTCTTTGTCCAGCCGCTCTCGTTCTCGTGCTGTGTCCGCAGTGGCAACGGCGAGAAAGATCTCGCCGAGCGGTGTGACGGCGACAGGGTTTCCGGCCTGCTCCCGATATTTCGGGTCTACCCTTATCTCCTCGGCGTTCAACAACCGCGTCAAGGTCGGAGTTTCGCTGGAAATCCATTTCTCATCTGCGCGTAAGATAAAGCGTATCCTCCTGTTCAATGGCAGCTTAGCTGCTACACGGAGATTGCGCCCGGCCTGTGTTATTTGGTAAATGGCTGAGACGAGCTTGTGCTTGCTCGCAAGGTCGCGAATTTGATTCAAAGCCATCTTTGGTGGCGGCGAGGCGAATTGAATCGAACCGCTTCCAAAACCCAGCAATGACCAAAGCTCCTCGGTAATGTGCGGCATGAAGGGATGCAGCAATCGCAATACTGCGGAAAGCACATAATCCATCACGGCTAGCGCAGATTTCTTTTTCGCCTCGTCTTCGCTGAAGATTTCCGTTTTCGCTGCTTCAACAAACCAATCGCAGTAATCGCTCCAGATAAAGTCGTAGAGGCGTTGCGCGACCGTGTTGAAGTGATATTCGCGATACGCGACCTCGATTGCGTCGATCGTTTCGTTTAATCGAGCGAGAACTTCTACCGCGTAAATCGATAGCGACGCATTGTCGATCTTCGGCGCCGCCTCGCTCGGTCCGTGCATTCGCCGAAAGCGCGCGACGTTCCAAAGCTTCGTCGCAAAGTTGCGGCCTTCTTCGATTTGTTTTTCATCGAAGCGAATGTCCTGCCAGCTCGGCGCGATTCGCATTAGGCCAAAGCGCAGGCCGTCCGCGCCGTACTTGTCAATCAACTCGAGTGGATCAGGGGAGTTGCCCAGCGACTTCGACATCTTGCGTCCCTGGTTGTCACGAATGAGTCCCGTGAAAAAAACATCGCGAAAAGGAATGTTATCTTCATCGCGCTGGGATTTTCCCGGCTTAAACTCAAGTCCGGCAATGATCATGCGGGCCACCCAGAAGAAAATAATATCCGGCGCAGTCACGAGAACAGAAGTCGGATAAAATTTCTTCCGTGTTACCTCATCCATCGTCTCGTATGCCCAAAGCCACGATGAGAACCAGGTGTCGAGCGTATCCCCATCTTGCGTCCAGTTCTCCAAATCGCTCGGTGGATCGATGCCGACATAAATATCCCCATCACTTTGTGCTTTGGCATTTGGGCTTTGAGATTTCCGGTACCAAGCCGGTATTCGGTGACCCCACCAGACCTGACGGCTGACGCACC
Organism: Candidatus Udaeobacter sp.; assembly: GCA_036495045.1. GTDB lineage: Bacteria > Verrucomicrobiota > Verrucomicrobiia > Chthoniobacterales > UBA10450 > Udaeobacter. Next base: position 5,095 of record DASXNN010000131.1, on the reverse strand, counting down.
AGTCGCGGATGTTCTCGAGCCATTGGAAATAAACTTTTTCCCAGTGCGCGGGAAAGAACCGGATGAGATGTTCACGCACCACAGCGAGTGCTTCTTTCGTTTTCGGATACCGCAAAAACCATTGCTCGCTAATGCGCGGCTCAATGGGCACATCGCTGCGATCGCTGAAGCCTACATTGTTTTCGTACGGCTCCGTTTTCGCCAAGGCTCCCCTCGCCTGCAATAACTCCGCCGCTTTTTCCCGCGCTTTGAATCGATCGAGTCCATCCAATTCCGGAACAGCGGGACAATTTATCCGACCATCAGGCGTAAGCACATCGACAATCCGTAGGTTGTGGCGCTGGCCGATTTCTAAATCTACCGTATCGTGCGCGGGCGTCACCTTTAAGACGCCGGTGCCAAACTTCGGATCAATCGTTTCATCAGTGATAATAGAAATTTTTTCGCGTGCGAGTGGGCGCCACGCATGTTTGCCGAGAAGATCGACATAACGTTTGTCGTTTGGATGAAAAGCCATCGCGGTATCGGCCATAATTGTTTCCGGCCGCGTAGTTGCGACTTCGAGAAAACGCCCCGGTTCCTCTACGATTTCATACCGCACGTAGTAGAGATTTCCTCTTTGCGGCTTGTTAATTACTTCTTCGTCCGAGAGTGCGGTCTGCGCAGCCGGATCCCAGTTGATCATGCGCCGCCCGCGATAAATCAGCGCTTTCTTATAAAGATCGACAAAGACCCTTTGGACGGCGCGGACGTAATCATCATCAAGTGTATAACGCTGGCGCGACCAATCGCATGAACAGCCGAGGCGCTTGAGCTGATCAATAATGATACCGCCATGTTTGTCCTGCCAATCCAGCACGCGGCGCAAAAATTCTTCGCGGCCAAGATCGTGCCGCGTTTTCTTTTCCGTTTGCCACAAGAACTTTTCGACAGCGGTCTGCGTCCCGATGCCGGCGTGGTCCATCCCTGGTAGCCAAAGCACTTCAAATCCCTGCATCCGCGCGCGCCGGGCGAGAATGTCCTGGATCGTATTGTTGAGAACGTGACCAAGCGTCAAGACGCCAGTGATGTTCGGCGGCGGCATCACGATTGAGAACGGCGGGTTCGACGATTTCGCATCCGCAACGAAATCGCGATTATCGATCCAACGCTGATACCACTTTGTCTCGACCGCTCTCGGATCGTACCTCTTCGGGAGTTCAGGCATCGCGATAGATCATCCAAGGTCGCGGCCTGTTTGCAAACTGAAGGTAGGTGCGACTGCCACGCGTCCAACAACGGACCACAACGCGCTTGCAGCCTATTGGCGTAGCGATGACTTTCCCATCGCACATGAGCGACTCCCGTGCCATTGGCGTATTCGATTCAGGAATCGGTGGCCTGACCGTTGCCAAAGCGTTGCGCGATTTACTTCCCAACGAGAAAATCTTCTATCTTGGCGATACAGCGCGTGTCCCCTACGGCGGAAAAAGCGCGAGCACGGTCGAGCGTTACGGCATTGAGATGACGCAAATGCTGATAGATGAGGAAGTAAAACTGATCGTGATTGCATGCAATTCCGCCTCGGCGGTGGCGCTGCCGGCTTTGGAAAAAATTCTGCCGGTGCCGGTGGTTGGTGTAATTAAACCCGGTGCGCAAGCCGCAATTACCGCGACGCGTAATTATCACATCGGCGTGATCGGCACCCGGGCGACGATTAAAAGCGGCGCCTACGAACGCGCACTTCGCGCGCTCGATCCGAAGGTCGACATTTCCGCGCGGCCTTGTCCGCTGCTGGTGCCCTTGATCGAAGAGGGGTGGCTTGAGGATGAACTAACCGATCGCGTGATCGCGCGCTACCTCCAACCGTTGGTCCAAGATGGAATCGATACCCTGGTCCTCGGCTGTACACACTATCCTTTGCTCGCGAACGCCATTGCCCGGTTTCTCGGCGACAAGGTCGCGATCGTCGATTCGGCGCGAAACTGCGCGCTTGCTACTCGCGAGCTGTTAGATCGACAATCACTGCCCGCGCCAGCGGGAAAGGACGGGGCACTCGAGGTCGCGCTGACTGACGCGCCGGACATTTTTCTGCGTGTCGCACGCGAAGCGCTCCAATTGCAAATCGGCGACGTGCAATTACGCGAGGTTTTGCATCCGGCGCGAGCGTCGTAATTTTTCGTGCGTCTTTTTTGGCAGGCGCTGCACGACCAGCTCATAGGAATGGTCGATCATTTTGCATAGCTCAGCGCCGGGAATTCCGCTGCCGAGCTCGACCGTATTCCAATGTTTTTTGTTCATGTGATAGCCGGGCTGAACTTGATCATATTGATCGCGCAACGCGAGCGCTAAGTCAGGATCGCATTTCAAATTCACTGTCGCCGGAATCTCATCGAGCGCAGCGAGCGCAAACATTTTGCCGGCAACCTTGAATACGAGAACACCTTCTCCAAAAGGCATGCTTTCGGTAGCTGCGATTTTATCCAGGCAATATTCGCGAAACTTTTCCAGATCCATTAGGAAATCCGTAGAAGCAAAATGCGCGGCAAATCCTTAATTGGAAGACGCTCCTGTTTCATCGAATCGCGGTCCCGCAAAGTAACCGTATCTCGCAGTTGTCGATCTTTCTCGCCGAGCGTTTCGAAATCGACCGTCACGCTAAATGGTGTCCCGATTTCATCCTGGCGACGATAGCGGCGCCCGATCGCTCCGCTTTCATCATAGAAAACATTCATGTGCGGGCGGAGAAGATCGACAATCTCTTTCGCCCTAGTCACAAGCATCTCCTTGTTTTTCAGCAACGGAAAGACCGCGCACTTGATCGGCGCAATCCGTGGATGAAATCGCAACACGATCCGCGTTTCCATTTTTCCTTTTTCATCGGGCGCCTCGTCCTCTGAATACGCCTCACAGATTAGCGCAAGCACTGTGCGATCCACGCCTGCACTCGGCTCGACGACGTGCGGAATGAACTTCTGTTTTACCTCTTCATCAAAATACTCAAGCGACTTCCCGCTAGTTTTTTGGTGCTGGGACAAGTCGTAATCGGTCCGATAGGCCACGCCTTCGAGTTCCTGGCGGCCAAAGGGGAAATTATATTCGATGTCGTAGGTCCCTTTCGAATAAAAGGCACGCTCCCCGTCTGGAATAGTTTTGACGTGCAACTGCGCGCGCGGGATGCCGATCTTCTCATAGAACTTCAGTCGCTCTTCCAACCAGTAATCCAACCACTCCATTCCCTCCTCCGCCCGGCAAAAATATTCGAGCTCCATCTGCTCGAACTCGCGCGAGCGAAACGTAAAATTGCGCGGATTGATTTCGTTACGAAACGCTTTGCCAATCTGCGCAATGCCAAACGGCAATTTCTTGCGCGAGACTTCGAGCACGTTTTTGAATTGGACGAAAATCGATTGCGCAGTTTCAGGCCGCAGATAGGTGACGCTCGATTCGTCCTCCGTGGCACCGATGAAGGTTTTGAACATCAAATTGAATGCGCGTGGCGCAGTTAAGTCGTTGCCGCCACAATTCGGACATTGCTTAATTCCTTTTTTCTCAACCAGCTGATCGGTACGTAACCGCGCTTTGCAAGATCGACAATCAACCATCGGGTCGGTGAACGTGTCTTCGTGACCACTGGCTTTCCAAACGGCCCGATTCATTAAGATCGAGCCATCCATCCCGACGACGTCATCGCGCTCGTGCACCATCATGCGCCACCAGTAATTCTTCAGGTTGCGTTTGAGCTCAACACCGAGCGGGCCGTAATCCCAGCAACCGTTCAGGCCGCCATAAATTTCGCTGGATTGGAAAATGAAACCGCGCCGCTTGCACAAACTGACGATTTTTTCCATCCGTTGCGCGTCGGGGGACTTATTCATTTCGGGCACAGATTAGCGCAGATTATACAGATTCAAGGCAGAGAATTCTGTAGTGGCTGCTGTATCAGCCGCATTTCCTAAACTCCACACGCGGCACGCCTGCCTCTACAGTATCCGTCTTATTCGCGTTATTCGCCGTTATGTTTGCGGTTCGATCGTGATTTGGGTTTTCACCGAACTCGCGATGAAGCATTGCTCGTGCGCGCCATGATTCATCTCCTCGATTTCCTGCGGCGTGGGTTGTTTCTCGCCGGAGAATTTCAGGCGCTGTCGAAGTGTGACGCGTGTAATGGCGAGTCTTCCTTCGGCATTTTTTTCCATGTGACCGACGGCATTGTCAACGTACTCATCGAGCACGAACCTCTTTTTGCATGCGATGGCGAGGAACGTCAGCATGTGGCAGCTCGAGAGCGACGCGACAAACGCTTCCTCCGGATCGACAAGCTTCGGATTGCCGAGATAAGCGGGCGCAGCCGATGCTTGCATCTCGTGCCCGCCCTCAAATTTCCAAGTATGATCGCGTGGATATTTCTGATACTCGAACGGCGTATCGCCGCGTTTCCATGTGAGAGTGATTTTGTGTTCGGACATGTTTTTAGATAGAATGAGGCGGCTCACAGAGCAAGCGCGACGCTTGCGCTGCCGTGCCCACGCTCTAGTTTGTCGCCGCCTGACAATTTGCGCGATTAGCTCAGTGGTAGAGCGCTTGCTTCACACGCTTAAAAAGCGTGTTCTCACCATACTCTCAACTGCTCTCTACGAAGGTAAAATCAAAACTCCCTACGTCCCAATTTACGGCTCCAGTATCACATGCAGTATCAAACGGCGCACTCTTGCTTTCAAAGCAACAACGCCGCTCTTTTCATCCCGGATTCGACGACTCAGGAGCAGCCGGAATGTGCTTGCGAGTGAAATATGAGCTTCCTACGAATGAAATTGATGCACGTTTACGAAGTGCGCCCGCGCAACGATAAACGCGGCGTCGATCTGGTTTCCGATGCGCCGCCGTTCGGTCGCCTGTGATATGCCGAGCCGGACGCAATCGGCAATGCAGTCGGCTACGCGAAGTTTTTCAGCCATTCACATGATGCAGTGATTCGCGTTTACGATGAAGCGGGCAACGTGATTGAAACGCACGAGCACGCGGGCGAGTTCAAAGAATTATCGTTCTTGACGCCCCAACGTTCGCTCTTTCGGCTTCGATCGGTTCGTTCAACTATTTCCGAACCAACAGAATC
>DASXNN010000130.1:0-8314 GCA_036495045.1 Candidatus Udaeobacter sp. | reverse complement strand
TCGACATCAGTGCGGCCGAGGCAGCAGTCGAACGTGCGAAAGCAGCGATGAAAGAAGATCAGACCCCAGAACAAGTGGCCGCCATTCAAGCGTCATTACAGAAAGCGCTTGCCCAGTTGCACGTCAAGCGCCGACGGCACTAAGGTTGACTTGTTCGGGAGAAGCTTCGCGTCTCGTTGATTGTAGAGGCGCTCGCCGCGGCGAGCGCCTGTCTATTTGAAATTCGCTGTCCGCCGCGGCGGACAGCGCTACACACATTGGAGCTTTGCTGCTCTCAGCGCGCTGGTAATCTTGATTCGTGACGAGGCTACATGCTCTAGGAATCATTGCCGGAAACGGCGTTTATCCGCGACTGTTGGCAGACGCAGCGCGAAAAGCCGGTGTGAAAAAAATAAGTGCGGCCGCATTCACCGCCGAGACCGATCCAGTCCTTCAGCAGCATGTTGATGTGCTCGAATGGATGCGCGTCGGACAACTCAACCGGCTCCTCAAATTTTTTCGTGAGCACGACATTCACCACGCGATCATGGCGGGACAAATCGCGCCGAAGAACCTTTTCGATCTGCGTCCCGACTGGAAAGCGTTGATGTTGCTGGGCACACTGAAAGAGCGCAATGCCGAATCCATCTTCGCAGCGATCGCGAACGAGCTTTCAAAAGTAGGTGTCGATCTTTTGCCGGCCACGGCTTTTCTCGAAGGTTCTCTCGCACAGGCTGGGCTAATCACGGGACCTAAGCTCTCACAGCGAGAGGAGCAAGATGTCGATTTTGGGTGGAAGATCGCGAAGGAAATTGCGGGCCTCGACATCGGCCAAACTGTGATCGTGAAAAACGGAACAATCGTCGCGGTCGAAGCTCTCGAAGGTACCAACGACGTCATCAAACGCGGCGGCACCCTTGCGCGCAAAGGCGCCGTGATGGTCAAGGTCGCCAAACCAAATCAAGATATGCGGTTTGATGTTCCCGTGATTGGGCTTGAAACATTACGCGTCGCAGTCGAAGCCGGATTGCGGGCGATCGCCGTCGAAGCCACCCGTACCTTGTTGCTCGAGAAAGATGAGATAGTCGATGTCGCGAATCGTTCAAAGATTTCGATTACCGCTCGTTAGTCGCGTTCACTAGATTGCGATTCGCGGTGTCAATAAAGGGGCAACGTAATCAAGACGCAAGAACGGACTTGGGGGGTTCAAGGAACCCAGCCCACACGCGAACGCTCTGAGTATCGCCTTATCAAAATTGATAGGAAGAGGTTACGTGAGAGGCCTCTCACATTCGAAATAACAAATAGAAACAGTCGGCAGAATCTTTAGTGTTTCGTCGGCCATGGAATCGCGAGTGCAACGGAACGGGGGATACCCGCGAGGGAAATTTGGACTTTGGCAGCGGGCGGCACTAATTGGAGCGATCATCATTGCCGTTGGCTTAGTTTATCTGCCGGCCCTTCGCGGAGATTTTGTTTGGGACGATACCCTCCTGATAACCGGGAACCCACTGTTGCGAAGTTATTCGGGCTTGATGGAAATTTGGTCGGGCGGCAGAACCGCAGATTATTTGCCGCTTACCAACACGGTATTCTGGATCGAGAACCATCTTTTTGGTGAGGACGCGACCGGCTATCATGCCGTCAATATTCTTCTCCAGGTTGCAAACGCGTTGCTTGTTTGGCGGTTGTTGGAGCGGCTTAACATTCCTGGGGCGTGGCTGGCTGGCCTCATCTTCGGAATCCATCCCATTCATGCGGAATCAGTCGCGTGGATTTCCGAGTTGAAAAATGTTCTTTCGATGTTCTTCGCGTTATTGTCGACCTTATGTTTTCTTGAGCTTGACGACGAACGCGTGCTTAACTCCGCTGTCACGTATGTCGGGTCTTTGGTTTTCTTCGCGTTGGCGATCGTCTCAAAAACGCAAGTCGTATTTTTACCCATTGTCTTGTTGCTTTGCGTTTGGTGGCGGGGTGAAAAACACACCGGAAATATGACAAGCTTGAACTTCCGCCGCGCGGTGATTCGATCCTCGCCATTTTTTTTGATCGCCCTTGTTCTGGGCGTGGTCACAATTTGGTTTCAAAATCGCGGTATCGGTGAAGAAGAAATCGTTATCGGGTCATTCGCTCGGCGCCTCGTGAACGCCGGAATGGCGGTCTGGTGGTACGCGGGGAATCTTTTTGCCCCTGTTCGATTGATGGCGATTTATCCGGAATGGCGATTCGACTCTCCCCGCGCGTCAGAATGGCTGCCTTTGATTGCACTTCTCGGCTTGCTGATTGGTCTCTGGCATTGGCGCGACCACGGGACACGCGGCGCTTTTTTTGCTCTTGCCTGTTTTGTCGTTGCCCTCCTGCCAGCGCTTGGGTTTGTCCGAATGGCTTACTTGCGCAGCGGCACGCTCGTCGCGGATCATTTCCAATATTTTGCGGACGTTTCTTTGCTCGCCTCTTTCAGCGCCGGCGTCGCGTTCGTGTGGGCGCGGCCGCAACGCGGAACTAAAATTGCCACGATCGTCATCGTCACGTTGCTGCTTGGCGCGATGGGCACATACGCGTTCAGTCGGGCGGACGTTTATCGCAACGAAGAGACTCTTTGGCAGGATAATCTCTCAAAAAATCCGGATGCCTGGCAGGCCCACATCCAGATAGGGCAACGTCTTTTCAAGCAGGAAAGATATGCGGAGGCTGCCTATCATTCCCTTCGCGCGGCTGAATTGAAGCCAGAGTTGGCCGACATTCATAACCTACTTGGTTTGGCTTATTGCCGCCTGGAGCGATTTGATGAAGGAATCGCCGAGTATCGCAAGGCGTTGCAGTTGAAACACGTGAAATTGTCGACCGCCCAAAGTGCTGGTGTCGCGACCATCCGAACCAATCTCGCAAACGCGCTGACTATCACGGCCAATCATTTGAGCGAGTCGGCTCCGACTGTCCCTGAGGAAGCGATGCGTCGTTATAACGAAGCGATCCACGAATATGAGAAAGCGCTCGAACTCGAACCGCAGCAGCCTGCCATCCATCGCAATCTCGGAATGCTTCTAGCCAAACTTGGTCGATATGATGAAGCGATACTCCAACTGCGGGCCACCTTGCAGATCGTTCCTAACGAGCCGCTAGCTCGCGAGACGCTCGATGCGATTGAGGCAAGTCGTCACTAACCGTTAGAATAAATACTTAATATTTTCGCGCTGCATCGACGAGACTGGCTTCATGGCGGCAGAGACTAGCGTGACTAAAGAAAGCGGGGATAATAATGCGGGCTGTGCCTTTTTTTGCTCTTCACTGGCGATGCGAAAACTTGATATAAGTCGGACCAATGACGAGGGCGATAACGTTCATCATTGCTGGAGCAGCGTTTCTTTGCGGCGCAGCAAGGGCAACACCGCCACTGGTCACGTTCGTTTCGCCGTGTTCATGTTGCGATGCTCACGGCAAAGATCGCTGGCCTGCAAAGAACAATCTGTCGCTTCCCCCAACAGATGCGAGCTCAAAGCTGAAGCTCATTCTCTTGAAGAATCCCGGGTTATGAGCCTCGTTGATCGCGGTTTTGCCGCACTCAGTCTAATAACAATGCTGCTTCTTTGCGATTGTTCCTCGCCAAATCTGGCGATTGAGAGCAACCCAATGCCCGAAAAACAAGTCGCGACTTACATGACATCCGTTACACCTTCGAGTGCTTATGACACACCGCCGAAGTTCTTGAAAGGCTATGCCCCTTTTTTTCCGGTAACGGAAGCCAAAAGGCGTCATTGGGGCTATGCCGTGGTTGAGTTCAGCGTCACGGCCGATGGCGCGACCAGCAATATTCGCCCCATCACAGCCACAGCTTATTCATTTGCAGCGGAAGCAATGTATGCCGTGCAGAATTGGCAGTTCGCTCCGGCGCGCAAACATGGCCAGCCGGTTGTAGTTCGGATGCGACTCCCGTTCACCTTCCGAAGTTGAGTACGAGATAGGAACACTGACTCGCGCCATATCGCGGCAAGACCCGCCTGATTTTCAAGCAAGACCCGCGCAAGCGCCTGCTCCAAGCTTCAAAAGGGCCGTTAGCTTTTTATCGGCATGCACAATCGCGTGCTTACCAGATGAGCGTCACATTACCGGCTCGCGTAACAGCATCCCCATTATGGACACGGATCGTGTCTGCGCTGTTTACCTGGATGCTCACCAAGTGAGTGGCGTCGATGAACACGATGTGGTCTCCCGCTGTGGGACTGCCTCCACCAGTGGTGGCCGGGGTTGCCCCGTTGAACGATTCCACCCCGGACCAGGCGATGAAAGCGCCACCGCCGATTGAACTATGTAACAAACTCACGTGACTTATTCCTATATCACCCATGGAGGTTTCGCAGCCCATGACCAGCACCGGTTTGTTGATGGCCGGCGTAATAGCTGCGCTGTTCCCGCCCGCCGCAAGGCTGTAGGATATCGAGGCTGCGTTCGGCGTGGTGATTACCTGCGTGGCATTGGCAACGACCATAGTGGTGATGATGACGACAGCGGTGGCCAAAAGGATGACTAACGGTCGTGAGTGTTTCTGGATTCGCATTTTAATAGCTTTCATTGTGTGTGGGGTTCCTTTCTGTGTTGGTTTTCTTAGTCTGCGTTTCCTCGTTTAACGTTTTTCGCAGGCGTACGCGAGCATGATTTCGAAGAAAGAGCATTGCCGTGCGATGCGAGAAGTTCGCGCGTAGAAGAGCGCTAGAATGTGCGCGGCTTCGGACACCGGCAACCGAAGCGGTACCCGGTGCTAGATCGCTCGGCAGTGGCGCGGCGCGTCGAGCTAGACGGAATCTGACGCGACGAATTTGTTAGGCTGAAACTTCTGCGCTTCGAAGCATTGCCAGCGACCTTGTTTGTTCAATGGCCTGCCTACCAGACGAGAGTCACATTACCGGCCAGCGTTGCAGAATGGACATTGTGGATCTGGATCGTGTCTGCGCTGGCCACCTGTATGTCCACATCGTGGTCGAAGTTGATCCACACGATGTGGGTTCCCGGCATTTTAGTGCCTCCTGCGGTTGTGGTGGTCGTGCTCGGACCGCTAAACCCCTCCAAGCCGACCCATTCTATGAGAGTGCCTGGAAGACGCAGCAAGCTCACCTGACCCACACCCCCTCTGTGGTGCAGCAGCCCATAACCAGCACCGGTTTGCTGGCGGCCGGCGTGATTGCTGCGCTGGTAGCGCCTGACGCGAGGTTGTATGAGATGGAGGCTGCGTTGGGCGTTGTGATCGTCTGCGTGGCATTGGCAACGACCATTGTGGTAAGGATGGCGACAACGGTAGCCAAGAGGATGACTATAGGTCGTGAGGATTTCTGCAATTGCATTTTAATAGCTTTCATTTTGTTTGGGGTTTCTTCTGTGTTGGTTTTCTAAATGTGGTTTTCTTCGTCTAAAGTTTTTTGTGTCGCACCAGGGAACTGACCTCGCGTGGAATCAGAGTAAGCTGTTCGCTCGGCCGGCTCACTACGTCGTCGCGAGGGTCCTCTCATGAGAACGTCGCGGTAGAGGAACGCGAGCCCGAGGGCTCCGCTCAGCGTGAGGAGAGCCGAAAGCACCTGCGTCCGGCGCTGTCCGCCGACAATTTCCTCCAGCCGGATAGGATTCGTCCCAGCCGCCATTTTCGGTGGAATGACAAATGCCCGATTTGAAATCTTGAGGCGTGGGGAAAGCAGTTGAACGAGCAGCCCCGCGGCAAACACCAGCCAGCAGAGAAGGGCCAACCATCGCCGACGATGCAATCTATTTCCTGCCGTTTCGAGGACCGATCGGCCAGAAGGCTGCATACGCGGCAGTGTTTCATCCGGCGGCGCAGCCTGACAAGAGCAAAGTGTTCGTCCGAGGTCCGACAAATCGTTTAAGCGCCGTTAGCGCGACGACAGCATCTGCACTGGCAATGTCCTTGGTCGAGCTAACCCAAAGTTCTAACGAGAACTTATGTCGTAGCTAGGCTGTTAATTTATTTGCGGCTAAATTGAGATCCGGTCGGACCCCTTACCCAAATACGGATACTTGCTATTGGCCGCCGAAAAGATAAAGCGCAAATCTGATCAGGTTTTCGAAACTTTCCAAAAGACAAAGGCGGCAATAAACATCGCGCCGATTGAAAGCCAATCCGCCACGATCCATGAGCCGCGATCCAGTGGGAGCGGGAAGATTGGATTAAACACAATCCCCAGCACGCCAAAAATTCCCAGCCAGAGCATGCGCTGCATTTGAAAAGATATGACCGCAGAACAAGCAAACACCGCGCAGCAAATCCAGCGTAGCAATGTGTAAAAACTGTCAGGCCGCTTTTCAGCCGCGGCGAAAACAAGCATTACCGCTCCAATTAGCCAGGCGATGTAGAGGAGAAGAATCGTGCTCTTGGCTCTCATTGCTGTGGAAGCGACGACTTTCCACCATCGCTCGCTACTTGCAATCGCCTATCTAGAATTTACAATCTGAATTCTGCGCGAGGCCTTAGCCTGGCGAGCGATCCCCCTACCTCTGCGGCGAGCTTACCTTGGCGATGGGCTGGCAGTGGCTGCTGCCCCGGGCGCGTTCTGCGGTGTCGGGGTTTTGCTCCCAGTCTTTTTTGATCGCTTCCGCGCCTTCGCGCCTTTTTTACGCTGGATGTATGGCGTTACGACCGTCCTCTCAGTGACAGTCTGTTCATATGGGGTCGCGATGCTGAGAGGATCGGGACCTCCTCCAGTCATAACGCCAGCGCTTCCGTTGCCTGTGCCACCGCCCGCGGTGCTACCCGTAGTTCCTGTGCCAGTGATTTGTCCGTTCGCGTCGCCGCAAATAAAAAACCCGGCACAAACGCCGACAAAAATGAGCTGCGAAAGTTTAAATAAGTTCACTGTGGTTTCGGTTGAGCGGGGGCGCCTTACACGGCAGTGACGCGTCACCTGCATTTCTTTATCGGTCGTGACACTCTGTACGCGTGGGTCATTTAGTGGCGCGCCGCTCATGTTTAATAGTTTAATTTCCAATAAACTTGGACAAGCGTGTTGTCTATTCGCGAATCAGTTCTAGATACTTACCGTATTCGACAGCGGCGCGGAAGTTTTCTGTCCACTGTCCGGAACTAGGATCGCGTGGACAGATTTTCTTCAATCTCATTGATCAACTCGGGAATATTGATCGGCTTGGCGAAGGATGGATGCCCTTGGATGCGGAGGCCAGTTTTTGTCTCAGGTTTCGTGATTAGCGCGGTGAGAAAGATAATCGGCGTTCTCTGCAATTCCGGATCGGCCTCGATTTGTGCCGCTACATCGCCTCCGTCTCTCCCTGGCATCATTATGTCGAGCAAGATAAGATCTGGCCTAAAATTCTGGGCAGTTTGATGAGCCTTAGCAGCATGGTTCTCCTCGAGCACGAGGTAGGAGCCGGTCCTTTCGAGAAGTATTTTGACCAGCCGGGTGCTTTCCCGGTCGTCATCAACAATCAGGATACGTCGCTTTTCTTTGGCCGCCGACTTGGCGATTACATCAATCTCAGACTGATCGAACCAATAAACGCGACACAGCAGTGAGCTCTGACTAACGATGTACGAAGCATTCACATTGAATCCGTTCGCGTCTTCGATGACTTGAATTACACCCGATACTTCCAAATCTATTCCGTCTCTCACCGGCCTGAACTTCACAGTCTGGCCGTCGATTTTCTCAGGGGGCATTGGCAGCTTAACCGTGGGCGGTCTGTATGTCATACCCGAGAAGATCAGACTGCACTTGGTTCTAGCAAGACGATAATTTCTCCAAGTCCCGAATGTGCTCGGTCAGTGCCGCTTCGCACGTCAGTTGCAATCGGCAATTAAAAATCTAAAATCTGAAATTCTTCCCGGGGTCTTAGCTCAGTTGGTAGAGCGCCTCAATGGCATTGAGTACCGGTTGATTGCGCTCACTTTTGCTCACGTGCTCTCAAGTGCTTTTCATAGGTAAAACACTCGGACGGTCTGTGTCTCAAGTGTTCTCAAATGCGCCCAAAAAATATCATCGGTGGATAAAGAAGTGGATAAAGACGCGGAGGTGTTCAGGCACCAGCGTGGCGAAATTCGCGGACGCAAAATCCAGACCGTAGCCAAGGTAGCAAAAACCTGTTGCCAGCCTGTTGCCGGGTTAAACGCGCCTCGCCGCGCTTCACAGGATCGCGCTAGAATCGTTTTTGATTGCCGGATGGCCAACGATTCGGCCAGATGTCATCGACGAAATTCTGCACGCTCTTAATGCGTGACAAATCCAAACAGGCAAGGCAACATCGCAGCCCGTTATGGACGTTGGCAAACGCGATAAAATGATGAGTGAACTAGCGAGCGAAGCTGCTAGTCAATTCCTTC
>DASXNN010000129.1:0-53300 GCA_036495045.1 Candidatus Udaeobacter sp. | reverse complement strand
ACAGACTTTTAACCTTGGAACGCGCAGTGCGTGCCCGGCGTCTAACCTGCTCCGATCTAACTCGCGAACGTCGCTTTAGATTGGGCCGCCTTACGTTCCTCTTCCAAAAGTGATCGCATTGATCAAATGGTCCGGCCGATGTCGGACGGATAGGAGTATGAACCACTGGAAAAAACCCGTGAGTAACAAAGGAAGAGGAAGCGCTCCAAACACAACCTCAACCCTCAATCAACAAACTTTATGAACTAACAAACCACCTACCACACTCGCCCGCTACGCTTGACACCCTTCATAGGGGTTAGCTGTTTCGTGTGCCACCGCAGCGGAGATATCGAAGTGCGAGAACGGCGACTGTAAGCAAATATGGTAGCGCGAGCCAGGCATAAAGCGGAACAGGCGTGTGCCATGCGAAGCCGTACGAACCGAGAACAGCGTCAACGATAAACGCGGCAACAGCCAGCGCCACAACTAGACCTGCTCCATAACGACGCGTATGAAAGCACAGGAATAGAAACACTGGCCAACGACCGAAGCACACAACCGCTAACACGAGGAAAAAAAGTCATTCGGATGCATCATACGCTGACTGCGATGGTAGCTGAGAGGACGCTCTTTGCTCGGTTGGGAGACATCTAACAAGAATTAGACTGCATCTTGCAGTCTATTTCTGGCTTTCCTCTAATCCGAGCTTTCAAATCAATCCACGCTTTCGGAAATCGCCAAGGTTTCCGCCAGCAGAGCGCTCGATCATGTCGATAGTGAATTTGAGGAGGCAAACTTCCCAGGCGTCGTCCACGCCTTGAATAATGGCGCTGAGCGGCTCCTCCGCGTTTTCGACGTGGCGTTTTGTCCGCGCGATCACGGCGTCTATCGAGTCGCGGATCGTCTCTTCTGCCACGTTAGTCTTGCGAAATTGAAATCCGTAGCGCAGGACCGCGATGTTGCGCGCGTATTCGCGCAATCGATCAACATAGTGCTGCGCTTTATCGCCGAATCCTTCGAGCAATAAACGGCTAAAATGTTCTAGAGTGAGAATTTGCGGGCGCTCGGCGTGAATTTTTCCGTTCCGGACCCGGACCTGATCGACGCGGTCCATCAACTCAGAGATGAGATAAAACCGAAAGCTCGTCGTGCCGAAGCTCGCGATCTGCTGCTCCGGCGCGAGGATCACCTGTGTATTCTCAATTGCGTAATCGAAATCGTCTTTTCTCATTCTTGCTCTCACAATCTAAGGCACGGTGAGACCGTTTCAACGACGTGACTGTCGTTCTTGGGAAGCCAACCGCTTCCCCTGCAGAAAAGTTCAACACGTTCTCGCAAATCTTCCGGCCGATCACATCGTTACCTATGCTGATCCCGCGAGCGATGTTGCTGCTTCGCGTGTCCGACCCGAGCGCCATCGCACGACGGCGTCGCCGGTAAAGATGGCGAGAGCGATCCAGATCAGCGCGAACGTGATAAGATGGTTGCGGGTGAATGGCTCGTGGTAAACAAACACGCCGAGGAAAAATGTGCCGGTTGGCGCCAGATACTGCAAAAAACCAAGCGTGGTAAGGCGCAAATGCTGCGCGGCGTGCCCGAACCAAACCTGCGGCACCGCTGTGACAATCCCCGCGCTCATTAACAAGATCGACAATGAAATATGAGGCGGTCCAAAAATTAAGTGGCCGTTCGTCTTTAAAAAAATGAGATAGGCAATAGCCAGCGGTACGAGTAACACCGTTTCGATGAACAATCCGGGAATTGCGGCAGTGCCGGATTTTTTTCGAAGCAATCCGTAAAGCCCGAACGTGGTGCACAATGATAATGCCACCCAGGGAAGGCGCCCGTAACCGAACGTCAGATTCAAAACGCCTATCGTTCCGAGCAGAACGGAAGCCAGTTGCCAGCGCGTGAGCCGCTCGCGCAGGAAAATCGCGCCAAGCAAAACATTCATAAGCGGCGTCATGAAATAACCAAGACTCGTCTCGATGACGCGACCAATGATCACTGCCCAGATGTACAAAAACCAGGTGATCGCGATCATCGAGCCGCTTGCCAGACAATAGAGCCTTGCGCGTCGCGATCGGACATTGGTTTCCACCTCGGTCCAGCGGCGCTGCCAGGTAAGCAACGCGATTAAGAAGACCGACGTCCAGATAAAACGGTGAGCGAGAATCTCAGTCGCTGGAACAGCTTTGACCAGCTTCCAATAAATGGGAACGAGTCCCCACGTCGTAAACGCTGCAATTCCGGCAACAAGCGCAGAAGTCTCATGCGATTTGTCAGATTGTTTCGACATGGTTGCGACTCCATATCGGTCGTAGGGGCGCTTGTGCCAAGCGCTGTTCTTCTACAATTCGACGGCATCACTGTCCCTGCAGGGCGTTGATTTCTGGGACGCGTATGCACGCCGCGAAATGTTTTTCTCCCAATCTCCAAATCTTCGACTTCGAGAAACGAAGTCGATACAATCCATCGGATTCGGATCGCCCTTACGGCTTATTACTTTGCGATTCCGCCCGTGGAAAAAGCGACAGATAGTCACTGTAACCTTCTTCTTTCAATTTCTCCACTGGAATGAAACGCAGCGCAGCTGAATTGACGCAATAACGTTCACCGGTCGGCGCCGGTCCATCCTCAAAGACATGCCCGAGATGTGAATTGCTTTTGCTTGTGCGAACTTCGGTGCGCTCCATTCCAAAGGAAGAATCCCTTTTTTCCACAACGCGCTCTTTCGAAATCGGCTTCGTGAAGCTGGGCCAGCCTGTGCCGCTATCGAATTTATCGAGCGAGCTGAACAGTGGCTCGCCAGTGATGATATCGACATAAATTCCGGCCTTGTGATTGTCCCAGTAGGCGTTTTGAAACGGCGTCTCCGTGCCGCATTCTCGCGTTACGCGATATTGATCTTTGGTAAGCTTAGTCCGGAGCTCGGCCTCGGTGGGAATTGCTTTGTTGGGATTCATCTTCTCGCTTTCTTTTTTCTGTTCTTGAGCGTAGCCGAACAAGATCGAGCCCACAACTACGGCGATCGCGCCGCTCAAACCGATCCACAGCGTCTTATGCGACCCACATTTGTGTGTTATTCGTGTGCTGTTCATCTTTAAATCTTCGCTGTTTAAACTTAGACCGATCGTCGCGCTTAGCCGTTCACTTGTTCGCGAAAAACTTCTCCGCCAGATGAGCAGACGCGAGATCGATCCCCTTTAATTGGATTCGTAAGCAAGCCGAAAAATGGTCGGACGCAACTTTGTTCAAGGCGATTGTCGATGTTGGGCATTTTTCCTGCGCGTAATCGCAACGCGGTGCTAGTCGATATCCTGGCGCCCGGCTTCCGGCACGCGAATGTAGCGACGGAATGCTACCAATCCAATCGGCGCAATCGATGCCGCCAGCGCAAAGATAAGCCACATTATCCCGGAACGCCGCGGACCGTGTTCTGGACAAAACGCAGCTAACAACCAGCCGCCGGTCCCGACGAGCAATTTGCCGAGAAGAAACGGAATATAGGAAAGCGCGCCATAGGACGCCTCCTGACCCTTTGGAGCAATCGCGGCAGCGTACTCATAGACTCGCGGTGAGTAGAAGGCTTCGCCAACGGAGAAGATGGCGATATAGATCGCAGTCATGACGTAGTACGGATGAATGCCACCTTTGACTCCGAGATAGCTGTGGCCGAGCCATTGCCCGATCGTCCCGTCCGCGGAACCTTGGAACCACGCTGTAGGCAAGGCCATGACGAACACCGAAGCTGCGCAGATCGCTCCACCGACTACGACCATTCGATAGGCCGAGAACTGTTGCGTCAGCGCGCCAACAATTGGCACGAGCAAAATGATCAGTAGATAATTGATGGCGGAGAGCTGACCGATCGGAGCGCCGTCCCCCAATTCGCGAATGCCGAACTTGGGGAACACGTAATCCATTTGCAGGAAAATGAGCTTGAGAAATCCAATCAAGAGAAGAAAAACAAGGAGCCGGTAAAACATGGACTGACTGAGCAATCGCCGAAATAGCCGGACGGTATCGCGAGCACTGTCGCGGACGGTTAGCCAGATACGCTCCCAGAACGCGCCGGTGGCGTATCTAACCGGCTCAGCATCGAACTTAACCCCTTCGTCTGTCGCTTCAGCTCCTCTGCGCAGGAAATAAATCGTCGGAAGAAGCAGGAACTCGAAACCGAGGCTTACCAGGAAGAGCGTGCGGTAAGTTGTTATCTGTAATCCAAAGAGATCTAGATGGCCATGTTCGCCCAACGATTGCCGGACATAGTCGAAGATGCGTGCGGCAATCAGGTAGCCAATGTTCATGACCATGTAGATGATCGAGAACGAGATCGAGCGTTGTCGCGTAGTCGAATACCGCCGCGCGGCGGCGATCAGTACTGGCGTGCCGAGCGCCTCCCCGATGACCAAAGGAAACAAGCCGCCGGCAAGTGCCAGCCATTTTATTGTCGTGAAGACCATGACGGACCGCGCGACCAGGCAGACAAAAACACCAAGAAAGAAAGTTCGGCGAAGACCGACCGCGTCCGTTACCGAGCCAGCTAACAGGGTGAACACGGTCATCGCCGGAGCCCAGACCCAACCGACCAATGCTCCCGCCGCCTGATCGTTGAACCCCAGATCTGACGAGAGCCATAAAATGAGCGTCTTATTCGTGATCGAGTAGGCCGAAATAATTAGCAACTTTATCGCAAAGGTGAGCCACAACTCGCGTTGAGCTCCCTTGAGAACGGTAAATTTTGCGAAGAAACCGAGAAAACCCGTCGCTGCGACTGGAGCGACGGTCTCTTCTGGCACGAACACCTCTTTGGTCGATTCTCCCACAGCGTTAAACTCCAGCTAAAACATTTCGCGATGAATTCGCGCGTGTCGAACGGTGCGAAAGGTTACATCGGGCACGAGGAATCGCGATTCACGATTTAACGAATCATGTTACACCAGATTGTCGATGTACAAGCGGCGATCAAAAAGCGCGAAATGGTCGAGTCTTTCCCCGGTTCCTACGAACCGGGTCGGAACTCCGAGTTCATCCTGAATTGCAACAACGATTCCGCCTTTGCCGCTCCCATCGAGCTTGGTGACGATAAGGCCAGTGAGGCCGATTGCGCTTTTGAATTTGCGCGCCTGATTAAGAGCATTGCTCCCAGTAGTTGCATCGACCACCAACAGCGTCTCATGCGGCGCGCTTGGATCATGTTTGCCAAGCGTGCGCTTCACCTTTTGCAGCTCGGCCATCAGATTGGCTTTTGTGTGTTGCCGCCCGGCCGTGTCGCATAGAAGAAAGTCGATCTGTCGCTTCAGGGCGGCCTGATACGCTTCGTAACAAAGCGCCGCCGGATCAGCATTGTATTGGCCTCGAATCATTTCAACGCCGAGCCGTTCGGCCCAAATGCCGAGCTGTTCGATCGCAGCGGCGCGAAAAGTGTCGGCTGCGGCCAGCAAAACAGTATGTCGATCCACTCGGCTGGCGCTCAGGACATGCCCTTGCTGAAGATAACGAGCGAGTTTCGCTGTTGATGTTGTCTTTCCAGTTCCGTTTACACCCACGAGCAAAATCACTTTTGGTTTGCCGGGCTCCGGAGAAATCGGCGGAGAATTGGCCGGCAGAACCCTGGCAATTTCCTCGCGCACGACTTTCACAACATCGTTGATACCCATGAGCGACCACGCTTCACGCTCTTGTAGCGTTTTAATGATTCGCGTTGTCATCGTCACACCGAGATCCGCACGGATGAGTGATTCTTCCAGATCATCCCAGTCGATCGGTTTGTTCGCGAATGTTTGAACGAGAGCTTCGAGAAACTTCATTTTTTTGTCATGTCGAGCGAAGTCGAGACATCTCTCAGCGATCTCAAGGCAGACATGGAGTGGAGAACGCGCATTCTTTGAAATAATAAGAGATCCCTCTACTCCGTTTCGCTGCGCTTGGAATGGGAAAGCGGCTATTTCGGCGCGTCTGAGTTCTGTTTCGAGATTGCCTCCCGCAACGGACGCGTCAAATCGTTCTTCACTCGATCGAGAATTCCGTTGACAAAACGTCCGGATTCCCCGCCCCCGAAAGTTTTTGCCAGCTCGATGGCCTCATTGATCGAGACAACCGGAGGAATGTCGTCGCGATAAAGCATTTCATAGATCGCGAGCCGCAGGACATTGCGATCGACCGCCGAGATGCGATGGAATTCGTAATTCTCGCAGTAACGCCGAATGCGTTCGTCAATTTCCGGGAGGTGCGCGACCATTCCTTCGATCAGAGGTTGCGCGAAATCGCGGACACGGGGCGTGGCCGGGCAAAATTCCCAGAAATCGTCGATGCGTTCTGGCCCTTGGCCGTGTTGAAGATCCCGCCAGAAATGATACTGGATCGCCGCTTCGCGCGCCTTTCGCCGCTTGCCCATAAAAGTTATTTCCAGCGAAGTTTCGATATCACATCGGCGATCTTCACTGCGGCGCGCGCGGCCTCGGTCCCGCGGTTGATCTCATTTTCGAGGCAGCGCTCGCGCGCCTGAGTTTGGTTGTCGAAACTAAGAACGGCATTGATTACCGGCACGCCATGACCAATCGCGATGCGTTGCAGTGCGTCTGTGACGGAGCGGCTCAGATTTTGCGCGTGATCGGTCTTTCCTTTCAAGATGACGCCACAAGCGATTAGGGCATTCGCTTTTTTCTGCCGCGCCAGTTCGCGCACAACGACTGGAATTTCGAATGCGCCCGGCACTCGCTCGATCGAAACACTCGCGTTCGGCGCGAGAGCACGCAATTCCTCGGTGGCATGATTAACGAGGCCCTCCACATAAGGCGCATTAAATTGACTGGCCACGATGATGAACGTTCGCGGCTTGTCACTCGCGCGAGGACGGGTCGGGACGATTTTCGACATTCAACTTTAGATTCGCTCGATCTGATCCGTCGGCTATCACCGGCTTCTTGTCGATCTTGTAACAAGCCGAAATCTGCAACCAACTCACAGCAAGTGCCCCATCTTAGTTCGCTTCGTCTCGAGATATTTCGCGTTGTGCGGATTGGCTTCGCTGCGAATCGGCACTTGTTCGATCATTTCAAGGCCGTAACCCTCGAGGCCAACAACTTTCTTTGGGTTATTTGTCAAAAAACGAAACTGGCGGACACCAAGATCGACAAGTATTTGCGCGCCAATTCCATAATCGCGCAAGTCGCTTGGATAACCGAGCCTGGCATTTGCCTCCACCGTATCGAGGCCCTCCTCCTGTAATTTGTAAGCGTGAATTTTCGCCGCCAACCCAATTCCGCGTCCTTCCTGGCGCATGTAAACTAAAACCCCGTTGCCTTCCTCCTGGATTTGGCGGAGCGCCGCGTGCAATTGATTTCCGCAATCGCATCGGCGTGAGCCGAAAACGTCTCCGGTAAGACATTGGCTGTGCACGCGCACCAGCGTCGGTTTGTTTTTGCCGATCTTGCCTTTCACGAGCGCGAGGTGATGGCTGTCGTCGAGTTTCGCCCGGTACAGATGCAAATCGAAATCGCCGTAATCCGTCGGCATTTTTACGATCTGTTCCAGCTCCACCAGCTTCTCGCGGACGCGACGATGCGCGATCAAACTTTGGATCGTGCAAATACGCAGGCCGTGTTTTTTGCGAAACTCCATCAGCTCCGCCAAGCGAGCCATCGTGCCGTCGTCGTGCAAAATCTCGCAAAGCACACCTGCTGGCTGCAGGCCGGCCAAACGCGCAAGATCGACCGCCGCCTCGGTATGCCCGGCGCGTCGCAACACGCCGCCATCCTTCGCGCGCAACGGAAAAATATGTCCAGGCTGCACGAGATCATCGGGCGATGATTTCGGATTGGCGATCGCCAGGATTGTGGTCGCACGATCGAAAGCACTGATGCCGGTCGTGACGCCGCGCGCTGCGTCCACCGAAACGGTAAAATCGGTCCGATACATCTCGCGATTCTGCGCCACCATTCGTTGTAAGCCGAGTTGTTCGGCGAGCTCATTTGAAATGGGCACACAAACCAGGCCTCGGCCGTGCGTTGCCATGAAATTGACCGCATCCGGCGTTGCTTTTTCAGCGGCCATGACCAGATCGCCTTCGTTTTCGCGATCGGCGTCGTCGGTTACGATGACCATACGTCCCTTCGCGATGTCGCTCACAACATCGTCAACCGTATCGAACTGAAATGTCTCCGCTGCCTTTGCGATCATCGGAACAGTATATTTACCGGCGCTGCCGCCTCTCGGCAACTCTGCTCGTAACCGAAATCAACTCACTCAGGCACGAACATCATTACGAGCACGAGCGCGACGATCACTTTGCGCTGGTTGCCACGATCGCTTCCGGACGATACATGTTGTGGTTACTTCCTTGGAACTCGGCTTTCAGCTTCACTCTAAACTGGGCAGGATCGACAAGGTCCCAGCGCGTAAAGTTCCAACGACCGCTCCTTTCGCGCGGTTCGTGCTCGAAGCCGGCGACAAAATGAACCGCATCATCTCGCACTTTGTTGGTCGCAATTTTTGGCTCGAAGTAAAATGCGCGAAAGCTGCTGTCGCGGCTGCCGGCCGCATAAAGTTTAGGATCGAGATAAAAAACGCGTTTGCTCGCAAGATCGACAATGCGCAAATCAGGATAACCGGAGCGCATCACGCGCCCCTGTGCCGTGCGCGGGAAATCGCAATTCAATCCTGGTGTCGCGTTGAGTAGCTCGCGCAGCATATTTTCAAAATGACCGCTCACTTCGTTGATGCGCGCGATATTTTTAATCGCGCTATCTGGCGCGTTCAACCGCTTCATTGTCTCATCGCATGCCGCGCTGATTGATTTTACGACCCGCTCATCGATCTGGTTTTTCGGATCGCACGCCGCCATCTTTTTGCCCGTAACACGGACAATCACTTCGCTGAACGGTATCTCGCGCAATCGTCGATCTTCGCTCAAAGCCACGGGATCAATTGATCGACCGGCGCGTTCGAAGTTGCTGTAGCTGGGGTCGGTGCCTCTCGCCCCGGCGCTGCTGCGCTTTGCTCGGAAACCGGAGCCGCAATCGTGATAAGAACAAAAAGACAAATCAGTCGGCACATGCGTTGGTGGGCTTTCGCTGGTGATCAGGTAAAACGTTCCCAGAAAGGATCACCTGGCCAGCCGTCGCCGAATCGGCCCACAGCTCGATAGGCCGCCAGGCATCGGCCATCGCTAGCCAGAAGCTCGGGCATGCTTCATAGGATAGGACGGGATAGGCTTACTTTCGTGATAGCTCCGTAGTGAACGATCAGGACCCTTATTTTCTGAGAGGGCCGGACCACTCGCTCCGCCGGTGAAACCGCGCGGGTCTGCCGTTTTCCTAGGGGTGACGCCTGATTAATACGACAACCGCTGTCGGCCACCCTTGAGTGTGGCGGAGATGTCGATCTTTCCCTAGCGGTGGCTTCCTTGCGCATGTCGCTTCTACTTCCACTAAGCGTATACGGCCTTTGCCGGCCGAAGTTCGAGAAAATCTTTCGAAAAATCACATCAATCCTCGATTAATCTAAAGTATTCTCGTTCAAACAAGCGTTTCTTATGATAATATATTTCTGAACAATCACCGTAGCGATCTAAAGAATTTGACGCAGTGGTTTCTAACAAAACAAGCAACAAGCGTATGGCCAATCTAAAATTCCTTAAACGGGTCGGTTATTCCGACATTAATACACTTCAGGACGACGATTCTGCTTTCTTCTATGAGTCAGGCATGATGATCGACGCAGATGGCGGTTATCATGCTTACCATCCTGATAACAAATCGGGATTGGATTATCTAGGAAACGCCGGCAAGCCAGGTAACTGGTGGGCACTCGTTACCGATAATGAGAAGCCTAGCGGAAACCCGGTTATCCAAAGCAGTTCTGATCCCGCACCAGGCTTTTATATCTCGACGACATCTCTTGAGGACTCCTCAGTCGATCGTGAAGATCCGCGTCGTTATGTGAACGCGGAGTCGATCAATTTTTTTGTTCTTCCGGGCAAATTGGGGCTCGGCGCGAAACTGGGAGACTTGGGTGTGATCATCCGACCGGATCAGAGTGACTATGATTATGCCGTCTATGCTGATGTCGGTCCGGCAAGCAAGATCGGGGAAGCATCAATTGCGCTCGCAGACGCCCTTGGGATTCCATCCAGTCCAAAAAGTGGCGGCATAGGTCATGGCATCATCTACATCGTGTTCCCAGGCAGCGGGCAAGGCTGGCCACTTTCACAAGCCGAAATCGATCAATATGCTGCAACCGTATTCGCGAAGTGGGGCGGGCTCGATAAAGCCAAAGATTGTTTCCTGAACCTGTCTTGGAGCTAAAATCTTGCTGATCGAAATCTCTCGGATGACTTTTGGACCATCCGCGCTTCTGAGGAAGGCTGAGACGTACAAGCACTCACATATTTAGCGAAGGCACGACGCGCATGAAGCCTGAGTTCGTGCGTGCACAAACAGCAGCGATTCGTCAAGATCGACATTTTCGCCGCGTTTGTTGACTCCGGACTGACTGTGTGATCTCGCTTTATTCGCGAAGTGAGGATTGTGCTAAGGCGGGAAAAAGAAAATGCTAAATGGCATCTGAACGAGTTTATGACGGATACGTCAGAGAAAATTTTTGTCGCCGGTTATCGCGGTCTGGTCGGCAGCGCTTTGATCCGCTGCCTCGAACGAGAAGGCTTCAAAAATCTGCCCAAGCGCGACCGATCGCAGCTTGATCTTGGCGACGAGCGTGTTGTGCGGAGTTTTTTCGCCGAGGAAAGGCCAGCGATCGTGATCTTCGCTGCGGCAAAGGTTGGCGGGATTAAGGCGAACAATGATTTTCCGGTCGAGTTTCTACTCGATAATTTGCGGATTCAGAACAACATCATTCACTCGGCCTACGAAACCGGCGTACGTAAACTGCTCTTTCTCGGAAGCTCCTGCATTTATCCCAAGCTCGCGCCCCAGCCGATTCCAGAAACCGCTTTGCTCAGTGGTCCGCTCGAGCCGACCAACGAAGCTTACGCGATTGCCAAGATCGCGGGCATCAAGCTTTGCCAGGCTTATGCGCGCGAGTATGGCGCCAATTTTATTTCCGCCATGCCCACGAATCTTTATGGTCCGAACGATAATTTCGATCTGGAAACGTCGCATGTCCTCGCCGCGCTTTTGCGTAAGGCGCATGAAGCAAAAACGCGCAAGGCGTGTGAGCTGTCCGTATGGGGATCGGGGACGCCGCGCCGGGAATTTTTGCACGTGGACGATCTCGCTTCGGCCTGCCTTTTTCTGCTCGAGAAATATGATTCACCCGAAATCATCAATGTTGGCTGCGGTGAAGACATCTCGATCCGTGAACTTGCGGAATTGATCTGTGATATCGTCGGCTTCGAGGGCCAACTGGCGTGGGACGACGCCAAACCGGATGGAACACCGCGAAAACTCCTCGATGTGACCAGGCTGCAGAATTTGGGGTGGCGACCGACAATTCCGCTTCGCGATGGCATTGCGCAAACCTATGAGTGGTTTTTGAAAAATGTGGCGCATTAGAAGAGGGGATCCTCGATGAATAAATTGCGCGTTGGCGTCGTTGGCGTCGGGCATATTGGGAGCAACCACGCGCGGCTCTATGCGGAGATTCCCTCGGGCCAGTTCACCGCGGTGTACGATCTCGATCTTGGGAGAGGGAACGCTATCGGGAGAAAATTTAACGCGGTGACGGCGAAATCACTCGACGAGTTTATTAAGATGGTTGATGCGGCTTCAGTTGCCACGCCGACGAATACGCATTACGAGGTGGGCCGGTCGCTCCTCGCGCACGGCAAACATTTGCTAATTGAAAAACCGATTACCGACAATACCGGGCAGGCGGCCGAACTGGTCGAACTCGCGGCACGCAAAGGTCTGATTTTGCAGGTCGGGCACGTCGAACGGTTCAACCCAGTTCTAAGCGCGCTTGAAAAACATCTGACCCACCCACGTTTCATCGAAGCGCATCGACTTTCGCCTTATCCCGAGCGCAGCACCGATATCGGTGTGGTTCTCGATCTTATGATCCATGATCTCGAAATCATTTTGCATTTCGTGCGTTCGCCCGTGAAGAGCATTGATGCAGTTGGCGTGCCGGTTTTGAGCCGCGGCGAGGACATCGCTAATGCGCGGCTGCGCTTTGAGAACGGCTGCGTGGCAAACGTTACTTCAAGCCGCATCAGTCCGGAGCAGATGCGCAAGATCAGGGTTTTTCAAGAGGACGCTTATCTTTCGCTCGATTATCAAAATCAAAGCGGCGAAATCTATCGTCGGACTGGAGGGCGGATTACGCGAGACAGGGTCGAGATCGAACGCGAGGAACCGCTCAAACGTCAACTCACCTCGTTTATCGAATGCGCGAGCTCAGGCCGCGAGCCGCGCGTTTCCGGCTCTCAGGCAACAGTGGCACTGGAGTTAGCGGTGGATATAACGAAGCGAATCAGCGCGAGTGTCTAAGACAATTTATTTCGTCGCGGGCGAAGTAAGCGGCGACAATCACGGAGCTGGATTGATGCGTTCGTTACGCGAAGTCGATGCTGATCTTATGTTCACCGGGCGAGGCGGACCGCAAATGAAAGCGATTGCGGGCGACCATTTCAGGGATTGGATCAATGAAGCAGCTGTCGTCGGGTTGTGGGAAGTGATCAGGAATTACGGTTATTTTCGAGAAAAATTTTACGAAACGCTCGACGAAATTGAGGGGAGCGAACCCGATGCGGTTGTTTTGATTGATTATCCGGGTTTCAATTTGCGCCTCGCGCGTGCATTGCGGAAGGAGTCGACGAAGCGAAAAATCATCTACTATATCAGCCCGCAAGTATGGGCCTGGAACCGCGGCCGCATCAAAAAGATGGCGCGTTTTCTCGATCTCATGCTCTGCATCTTCCCTTTTGAGGCCGACCTCTACAACAAATCGGGCTTGCGCACTGTGTTTGTCGGTCATCCGATGGTCGATAGATTGCGCGCTGGCAAGATCGACATCGAACGCGATCCGAACTTAATCGGACTTTTCCCAGGTAGTCGCCCGCGCGAAGTGCGCAAAATCTTTCCAATCTTGGTTGAGACCGCGCGAGAGCTCTGTAAGCAAAAATCAAATTTGCATTTTGAAATCGCGGCGGCTTCGGAGCCGCTGGCTGCGGAAATTTCCCGGACATTGACGGACTCGCGCACGAAACAAGAGCTATTTCAGATCGTAACTGGTGAAACTGCTGCGACGATGCAACGTGCTTCTTTCGGGATCATTGCTTCGGGGAGCGCAACGCTTGAGGCCGCGTATTTCCGGTTGCCATTTGTGCTAGTTTACAAGGTCGCCTGGCCGACGTATCTGGCGGCGCGATTAGTTGTAAAGGTGAAATATCTCGGCATGCCCAATGTGCTCGCGAACAAAGAAGTGACGCCGGAATTTATCCAGCGCCGCGCAAGGCCGGACGCCATCGCTAAAACCGTTCTCCAATTGATAAGTAATCCGACCGTGCGCGACCGGATGATTTCCGAATTCCATCGAGTCGTCGCCAAATTAGGTGAAGGGGGAGCGAGCAAAAAAGCCGCGCGAGCGATTGTCGAAGAATTGAGCGCGACTTAAATCGCCATTTGGAAGCACGTTCTAGCATTGAGGCAGAACAATCACCGATGAAACTTTGGGATGTTTCGCGAACGCTATCGAATGATCTGGCGGAGTGGCCGGGCGACGTGCCATTTCATTTCAAGCTAACAAAGGAAATTTCAAAAGGCGATTCCGTCAATCTCGGCGCGATCAGCATGAGCGTACACAACGGTACGCACGCCGATGCACGGTTTCATTTCAAGACAGATGGCGAAATAATCGAGAAAGCAGCGCTGGAAATCTACATGGGGCGCGCGGCCGTGGTCGATCTTGCAGAAGCTTTCTCGCGGTCGAGCGAAAAACATCTGATTACGCTCGATGATCTCCGGCCGCATTCCGAAGAAATTGCGACGACCTCGCGGCTTCTTATCAAAACCGACCGATGGAGCGATTCGACGGTTTTTCCAAAGCAAATTCCAGTGATCGCAGCCGATGTCCCGCTCTGGCTGCAGAAAAATGGAGTCAAGCTCCTGGGATTGGATTTGCCATCGGTGGATGAGATCGATTCGAAGTCATTGCAGAATCACCACGCGTTGGCCGGCGCCAGCATCGCCATTGTCGAATCTCTCGATCTGAGGAACGTCGGGGGTGGCATTTATAATTTTGTAGGGTTGCCTCTGAAAATCGCTGGCGGCGACGGCGCGCCGATGCGCGCGATTCTTTGGCGAGGTTGAGTTCCGCGGAGAATATGGAGCTCTCCTCGCTGGAGAATTTCGTTGAGAGCAGACGAACCGTCTGGATCGTTGGCGCATTCATGATCGCGTTATTTCTTATCGCGAATCTGCCGTGGCAGCTCGACGATTACGATCAGGCCAAGCAAGCGTTCACGTCCTTTGAGATGGTCAAAGAGGGGCGTTGGTTCTATCAGCAAACGCCGCATGCACACGTCGCGACCAAGCCGCCGTTGATCGGATGGATTTCGGCCGGTCTTTTCGAGTTAACGCGCTCGTGGGATCTGGGGTGGCGTATGCCATCATTCCTCACTGCGGTTGCGATATCGATCTTGCTCTTTCGCACCGCGGTCGTGGCTTACGGATCAGTCGCTGCGTTGATTGCGCTCAGCGCGTTTGGATTAAATCTGCTGAGTCCGCGTCTTGCGACGCTCGTGCGCACCGATATGCCGCTGACTTTAATGATTTTTCTCATTGGCCTGTTGATCTGGGAAAAAGTCCGACATGGTGAACCGTGGAACAAACGCGATCACTTGCTTGTTTTCGTGTTGTTGACAGGGGCGATGTTGATCAAAGGGCCAATCGTCTGGGCGTTTCTTCTACCGGGAATTGGAATATTTGAGTGGCGGCAGCGCAGCAATAACGGGCCGAGCGCGTGGTGCGGCTGGTGGCCGTGGGTCGCTTCGCTTAGTGTATTCCTTCTATGGGTCCTGGGTGGAATTGTTTTTCAGCGTGGCTTTTTCGGTGAAGTTGTGATGCGCGAATTCGTCGCGCGTTTCCGGGAAACGATTCATCGGTCGCAACCGCTTTATTTTTATCTGCCGCACCTGCTTCACAAATTTCTTCCGTGGAGCGTGCTGATGATCGCGATCGCGTTTCTCGGTCTTCGTTCGCGTCGATGGAAGATTCGTGCTGCGTTTCGTGAGATTTCTTCCGAAACCTTTTGGTTGCTCTGCTGGAGTCTGGGCGGTTTAGTCGCGATGTCGCTGATCCCGTCAAAACGCCTTGACCGAATTTTTCCGGTTCTTCCGCCGCTCTGTTTGCTTTTGGCAGCTCAAGTGGGGAACAGGTATGTGTCCTGTAGCCACGGCTCTGTGAGCCGTTCCTCAAAGAACTCGGATGCTGATCTGACCGGCCACAGGCTGGTGGCTACAGAAAATGGGGTAACGCGAACCCGCGTTTATCGATGGAGCGCAGTCGCGCTGCTGTTGTCACTCTTGCTTACCGGCGGCTACACAATTTCGAAAGTCGTCTCCGGATATCGCAATCATCGCGACGCCCTTGTCCTTTTTGGTCGCGAAGTTCGTCATCAAGCAGAAATACATCATTGGCGCTATGAAGCCATTTCTGCAAAGGACGAAGGACTGCTCCTCTATTTGCGGAAAACCCATTTCATCGCGCCGGATAGCGCGATCGGCGAATGGAACGCTGGGAACCTTGATGCGCTGGTTGTTTCAAGCGAGGAAGCGCCGACGTTGATGCGCGACCTTCACGATACTATCCTCTCTCAATTGAGACCAAACGAGGGAAACGGCGAGCGAGGTCAGGCTTACGTGTTGATTACCCGCTGAATTGTCTGCCGTTCGCGCTCAGCGGTGGGTGCCGGCCGCTCAGTGCTATCGGGCCAGTTCGCAAATCCAGTTCGTTTCCCACGTTTTGCCGCCGTCGGGCGAGAAAGACTGTTCCATCCGCGCCGATTTCGGCGAGATATTCAACCAGACGTAACGTACCAGGATCGAGCGCCCCTTATATTGTTCCTGATCGTAGAACTCGCCGCGATTGCCGGTAAATTGACCAACAACCGGCGGCAGGTTGAGAGCGCCTTTGTCCAGGTCCAGAGGGTAGATACTCCACTGATGCGAGTCTGGATTGTATAACCTGAGCGTCTGCGCTTTGATGTGCAGGTGCTTCTCGGGGTTGTCGACCTCGAACTCCTCGAAGTTCGCATTGCTGTCGAGAATCTTCTTGTGATTCGAGATGCCGTCATACTCAACCCAACTGCTCGAACCGACCAGACGATCGGGAAGCCGGCGAACGTGAGCCTTCCAGTTACCGATGAGGAAGTCGAAGTCGTGGGCTCCGTCGCGCGGCCGGGCAGCTTGCGCCGATACTGCTGAAGGTTGCGACGGCTGCTGTTGTGACGTGGATACGCCAGGAACTGGCGTTTCTTGCGCCGTCGATGACAGTAAACTCAGTTGCAGTGTCGCGAGCAAATAAATCGAATATGGTTTCATAAGTTTAACAAGAATAAGCTCAGCTACCGCCGGCGGGGACGAGTTCTTCTCTAAACGGCCAGCGGTTGGCTGGACCGTCTGATTAGGCTCGATTCGAATCTGGCCCCAAGCTTAAATCTTTTCTATCGCGCAAATCGCGCCCGAGCGCCCAGGAGCCTCCCCAGAGCGCCGCAACAAGGAATACGTCCGACCACTTGTCCGGGTCTTGAGTTGCGCCGGGAGTATAGAGAAAATTGATTACAAGCGGTATGTGAATTGTTACGTCCCACAGCGCGAACATCAGTCCCAGACCTAAGGCCGCCCACCGCTGCAGAAATCCGGTGGCGAAGCTTACGCCTGCGGAGATGAAGGCTACGCCGAAGAAAACAGTCCAGAACCAGTGCCAGGGAATCCAGCCAGGCACCATCCTGGCAATGAAGGTAAGAACCTGAAAGTGGCCGATGCCAAAGATAATGAGTGTAAATGCCAAAAGATAGCGGCTCGCCCTATAAAGACATCTCGGAACGCCCCCCAATCCAGGCCCGAGCCACGCCAGGCTGCCAATGGCGAATGGTTCGAGCACATTGGTACGCCACTCGGCGCTCATGAGGTTGGGATGTCGCGGCATGTCAAATGCGAGTCCGCAGAGTAACATCAGAGCACCGAGTGTGATGGAAGACACCAACGAAGTGCGTTGAAAAAGAAGGCCCGCCCCGCAGAGGACTAAGATTGCTCCGACGAGGTAGGCCAAACTCGGAATAGCCGGCAGCCACGGAATTACTGGCACAACCTTATAGTGTGGGCCAAGGGAATGACTGGAGACGTACGAGCAGATCAATGTCTCTACGCCTATCCCAATTATTGCCAACGAAAAGAGCATGCGACCAAATCGTCCCAGCATAATCAACCACGTTACCGTGCTTTCCATGTGATTTAGTGTCTTATCGCGCGGAATGTTCACGGTCTAACGAGAATAAGCTCAGCCACCCGACACTTAGTGGATCAGGCGTCGCATGTCTCAAGAGGTTGCAACAAAGTGCTGTGTTGGCTGGAGCGCTTGGTTAGGCCGCGCTTTCACATCATTGGTTGCCCCCATTCGCCGACCAAGAATGCCAACGAGGTCTCGACGAACTGGTCCACCATCTTCCCAAAGATAGGGCCATGGCCGCCGTTCGGAATGATCCAAAGGTATGAGCGAGGAATCGCGCCATATAACGCCACTGCCATATTGATAGGGTAAAGTGGGTCTCGATCGCCATGCACGATGAGGGTGCGAGCTGTAATAGTTGCGAGATAAGGTGGCGTGAAATTCATATCGTCATAGCTATCCTTGAAGGCATTCGCCATCTTCCAGAGAGCACGGATTTGTTCATCGCCGTGTTTATGCCATTGCCGCATTTGTTCCCATTCCGCTTCAGTTCGATTGTCGGGATTTACCTGCCGCATGATTGCGCGTGCCTGAGCCGGGAAGTAGGGTGTTGCACTCACCAGCACCATCGCCTCGACGCGCGCCGGTTGCTGAGTAGCCACGTGCAGGAGCGTCTTCGCTCCAAGGCTCGTTCCAATCGCCTTGAATTTTCCCAAATGATCGAGCATAGCGAATACATCGAGAGCCGATTGCCGGAACGTGAACGCCCCGGAGGGGTTAGTCGACCTCCCGTGTCCACGCAGGTCAGGGATGATTAACCGATAGCCAACAGGAGCATTCTTAAATATAAGACCCCAGTTGACGCCTGCGCCGGTGCCCCCATGTAATAGAACAAGCGGCTCGCCTGCGCCATGAATCTCATAATACATCTCCATTCCATTGATCGGTATTGTCTGCCCAAGTGACGACGAGGCTTTCATTTAGCTTCTTTGTTGTGAGCTGAGAATGATCGAGCAGCCTAACGAGAACTCGGCGGGAAAATCCCGCCTTTAATAGCGGGTTTTTCCGGCCTAATTCGCTTGCCTTCGAGCGACAGGCTGGCAAAACTGCCGGGCATGGCGTCGAGTTTGCCTGTCGCAGCGTCAAGGCACAAGGCGAAAATCCCTCGCGGATAGGCCGGATGGCTCTGATTAGGACGAGTTGAATTATCGCGGCGTTAAGGCCGGTCCCATTGACACAAACGCAGGTGACGCGGTTGCCCGAAATGCTGGCTCGACTTTCCCGCTCGTAATCCTAGTCTCGTTGGCGGTCAGGCATGTCGAAGGAATTTCCCAAAAGAGAGTTGGAAACACTCTGGTGTCCGTGGCGCGTGGAATATTTCGAGCGCGAAAAACCGAATGCGGATTTTCTTTCCGAGGCGGCACGAACAAGCGATGACGCCGCGCACCTGGTGATCACGCGGCGCAGAGATGCGTTCCTGATGATGAACCGTTATCCCTACGCAGTCGGTCATCTAATGGCGGTACCGTACCGTAAAACCGCCGAAATTTCCGTGCTCGGCGAGAACGAGATTGTCGAGCTTTGGAATTTGGTGGGGCATGCGCAAGCGCTGCTGCGCGTAACAATGAAAGCGCAGGGGTTCAACGTCGGTCTGAATCTTGGCGAATGCGCGGGCGCGGGCATTGTCGATTATTTGCACGTGCACATCGTGCCGCGCTGGAATGGGGACACGAATTTCATGCCGATACTCGGCGGCACACGCACGCTCTCGGAGGGATTGCGCACGCTCTATGACAAATTGATTGATGCGCAATCGAAGATCGACGCGGAGTCGCGCCGGAGCACATGAACGGGTGGGTTGAGGCGCCGCCTCCGAGAAAAGGACTGGGATGTTTCGCCAGAGGCTGCCTCATTCTCGTGGTTTTTGGGATTGTCCTGGCCATCGCTTGCGTTGCCGGTCTGTATTGGGGTTTTCAGCGGCACTCGGCAATAGTCCATGCTATTTACTGGCTGGCGAAGACGCATTCGATTGCGAAAGCGCCGGCGCCGGTTCCTGAATTCGCCGCTTCCGAGGAGCAGATCCAGCGCGGGCAAGAGCGCTGGAGAGATTTCGAACAGAAAATCCGAGCGGGT
The DNA here is from genome assembly GCA_036495045.1 of Candidatus Udaeobacter sp. GTDB lineage: Bacteria > Verrucomicrobiota > Verrucomicrobiia > Chthoniobacterales > UBA10450 > Udaeobacter. The sequence goes on along the minus strand of DASXNN010000129.1, from coordinate 33,834 downwards.
CAGCAGGCTGAAATCGAACTGACAGCGGATGATGTAAACAGTCTGATCGCGGCGGATCGAGATCGGCGCTGGAAAGCTTTTGTGTCGATGGAGGACAATCGCCTGAGGCTCCAGACGAGTGTCCCGCTTGGAGAATTTTTGGACCGATCCGGTTATTTTAACGGCGACATCATGATCCAATTAAATGGCGCGCAATCTCTGGAGGATCCGCAATTAAATCGGATTGTCGTGAATAGTGAGCCCGTGCCGAGGGATCTTTTGAACTGGAAATATCGTTCCAGGCGATTACGAGATTACATCGCCGAGTACCAGAACACTTACGACATCGGGAGGATTGAAATCCGCAACGGGAAATTAATTCTGCGATCGCGCGCCGATTAATTCGGCTGCATAATTTCCCGCACGAAGACGTTGAGTTGTCCGTCTTCCTGTTTGCGCACCTCGGTTATTTCGTAAGGCCGCATCTCATCTCGACTCACAACTGCACCCTGCTGCGGCGGAGTGTAGCCGGCTGGAAATTCCACAACGATGCGTGTGGACGAACCCGCGCCAAAATGCAGCACCTTATCCGTTAACTTGGTGCGCGGGCGTAGCACGGCGCGATTGGCATCCGAAAAATTCACGACGAATTGGCCTTTCAAATAAACGCGTTCGCCGGCAAGTCCGTGCTCGGCAACGTCTCGCAGATCGCCCGTGCCGATGAGCCGTCCGAGCGGCATTTTCCCTGGCGAAAAAGTTTTCCAACTGCCTCCTCCCGCGTTTGAAGCGAGGGCCACTCCGGACGCATCAGCTGGAACGGGTTGCGCGGGCAAGACTGGAACTGGTGTGCCAGTTGCGGCAGGCGAAGCTTGGGCAACGGAGACACTGGGTGCAGCGGTAATCGCCGGCGCCGCCGTGGGAACGGGTGGTTTCGTCGGCGTCGGCACTGACGCAAGAGCGAATGGTGTCGAAGTCGGTGCGGCCGATTTTTGAGCAATGACTGGCTGAGCAGGAGTCGATGTCGGGGCCGGAGATTCGAGCTTTTGTTTCTTCGCCAATTTTCTGCCTTTTGGTAGCGGCGTCGCCTTGGCAAGTTTTTCACCCTTCGCCGGAGTCGGCGTTACCGCTGGAGCCTCAACCGGTCTGGCTTGCTCGACGCGCACCAGCTCGTTCTGCGCAGGCGGAGGTGTCGCGGTAGGCCCCACAGTGATTGGGACTTGGGGTGCTGCCGTTTTTCGACGATAATCGGCGTATCGGTTCTCGGCTTTGACGCGTCTTTCGTCTTTAAATAACGGCCAGCCTGCAGCGAGATTGAGAGTAAGCGGCGGCTCAAGTCGGAATGTCCCCAAGCCGCGTGTCACGGTATAGCTCCCATAAAGCAGTGGGACGGCGGTAACCATGATCCGACCGTCCGTCAATCGCTCGGCATGAACCACGGCAGAGAGATCGTGTGTGCGTTCAAGTTTGATTTCCAAACCAACGTAAAGCGTCTGCTTCATCAGCGGCAGGGCTTCAGGGTTGGCCGGATAAAGGTGCTCCATGAGTAATTCGCCGCTATCGATGGCGTTCGTCAGGGCGACCATGCCCGAGGTAAAGACATCGCCAGGCCCTAGCTCCCGCGCTCCCACGATTGTATATCTGCCAACGATGTAAGGCACCAGACCGCGCACTTGCTGATAATTTCGAATATAGTTGCGCGTCAATTCTGCGTTTTTCTTGGCCAACTCGGCAGCGCCCATCCCAACATAGCGATCGTAAAGTTGTTTCGCGCTCAGGAATTCGCCAGCCGGAGCAGCGGTCAACTCGAAACGCTTCGTCGGCTCAATTTTGCGCAGCTTTTGTAAGATGCGATAGCTCTCCGGGCGCTCCGGCTGATCGAAAATATAAAAACTGCCCAGCCATGCTGCGAACGCGAAGCCGGTCAAAAGAAGAATGGCGATTGTCCACCCAAAGTAGTTAATCCGTCGCCGTGGTGGCGAGTATGTCTCTTCGTAGCGAGAAGTGCCGTAATTCACTTAAACGGGAACGACAGAATCCGCCGGTTTCAAGCTGACTGCGCCGTTTCAAACGACGACCCGCACCCGCAGGTCCGAGACGCATTTGGATTCACAATGTGAAAACCAACGCCGGTCAACCCATCACGAAAATCCAAAGTAGCGCCGCGCAAATGTGGAACACTGTCGCCATCGATAAAAAATTGCATCCCATCGCGCTCCACTACAACGTCGCCTTCCTTTTTTGTATCGAGCGCCATCTCGTATTGAAGCCCCGAACAGCCGCCTTTTGCAATCTGCACGCGCAAACCTTTGCGGGAGCTTTCTGCCTGCCTCCCAAGCAAAGCTCGCAGCTGTCGAACAGCGCTGTCAGTGACATTAATCATCACTCGATAAAATACGGTGCGGCTTCACCAAGTCAAAAAGTCTCAAATGTATCGGACTCCGTTTTCCTCGCAATTCGTACGTTGAAATCTAAAATTAAAGCGAATGAGCCGGATTAGATTGCTGCCAGAGACCGTTGCCAGCCAGGTAGCGGCGGGCGAAGTGGTGGAACGTCCTGCTTCCGTGGTGAAAGAGCTAATTGAGAACAGCATCGATGCTGGTGCCCGCAAAATCGAGATTATGATTCATCGTGGAGGAATTTCGCTTGTCCGCGTGGTTGACGACGGCTCGGGCATGGATCGCGACGACGCACTCCTTTCACTTGAACGTCATGCCACGAGCAAGATTCGTTCAGCCGCGGACCTGCAAGCGATTGGGACACTTGGATTTCGCGGCGAAGCGTTGCCGAGCATCGCGAGTGTTTCGCGTTTTCGATTGACCTCTCGCGAGCCCAATGCCGTCGCCGGAACAGAAGTTATCGTGAATGGCGGCAAGATCGATATCGTGCGCGACGGCGGTGAGGCGCCAGGAACGCAAGTGGAAGTGCGCTCGCTTTTTTACAATTTGCCGGCGCGCCGAAAGTTTCTCCGCTCCGAAAACACCGAAAGCCGCAATATCGAACATCAAATTCACTTGCAGGCGATCGGCCATCCTGAGATAGGCTTTACTTTGGTGCGAGACGACCGGCTCGTTTTTCAACTACCGGCCGCGGCAACTCTCAGCGATCGAATTCGGGATCTGTACGGTCCCAGCTTATTGGAACGGTTGATTGAGATAAGCGGGAACGCTTCGTCCAAAATTCAGACCAGCGGATTCATTGGGCAAGCGGGCCTTAGCCGACAAACGCGTGCTCAACAGCTCTTTTTCGTGAATGGCCGCGCGATTGAAAGCGGCCTCATCACTGCTGCTGTGCGCGAAGGCTATCACACGGCGCTGATGAAGGGTCAGTATCCAGTCACGTTTCTTTTTCTTACCCTCGATTCGGGCGCAGTCGATGTGAATGTTCATCCGACAAAACGCGAAGTGCGTTTTCGCGATCCGACTGCAGTGCGTGACGCGATCGCTCTCTCTGTTCGCCAAACATTGGAACGCGGCCGGATCGAGTGGCAGGAAAAATTTCGTGCGCCCGCATCCTCATCGCTGACAGAAATAAAAATTCCAGCGGCAGTAATGGCCCAACCCCAACTTGAAACTGCGGTCGGCCCCAAAAATTTTCGGCGCGCCTATAGCCCTTCCGAGTTTGCTCCTCCAGCGCGTTTCGTTCCGAAGGATCGCAAAGAGTCTGCAGCCGGGGGCATTGACCCCGGCACCACCCGCCGAACTGCAACCGTTCCGCAACAATTTCAGATCATTGGTGTTCTCAACAAACTTTATGTCCTGATGGAAAACGCGGACGGACTCGTCCTCGTCGATCAGCATGCGGCGCACGAACGCATTCTCTTCGAAGAATTGCGGCGAAGAATGGAAGAGCAGGGTGTCCCTGCGCAAAGACTCTTACTACCTCAGACTATTGATCTGCCCCCGCGCGACGCGGATTGGATTGACCGCAACATGTCGATTCTGCAGAGGATGGGGATCGGGATTGAAAGCTTTGGTCCGAATACGTTCAAGATCGACAGTCTACCGAGTTTTTTGAACGTCTCAGATCCTACGCAGTTCATGCGCAAAGTGATCGATGACCTCAAAAGCGCGAGCAACAGCAGTTCGGCCATGCGATTGGGCGAAGAGATGATCGCCAAGACCGTTTGTCGTCATGCTGTGAAGGCCAATGACCCGCTGCGATACCTCGAAGTCGAGAAACTTATCCAAAATTTGCTCGAGTGCGATCTGCCCTACTGCTGCCCGCACGGGCGACCAACCATGATTCAGATTTCACTTGCCGAACTGGAGAAGAAATTTGGCCGTAGAGTTTGAAGATGATTCATGGGTGTTGAATGAAAGATTCCAATAAAATCGCGTTGATTACCGGAATCACTGGTCAGGATGGCTCCTACCTGTGCGAGCCGCTTCTGGAGAAGGGGTACACAGTCCACGGAATTGTGCGGCGCACGAGCAATATGTTGCGATCGCGCATCTCCGACGCAACGAAGAAATTTATGATCGGCGATTATTTTTGCACTATGTCGGACCTCGCTGACAGCACGACTTTGCGTCGCATTATTAGCGATGTTCGACCAACAGAGCTCTATCATCTTACCGGGCAAAGCCATGTTGGTTTGAGTTTCGAAATCCCAGAAGCGACATGCGAGGAAGCGGGAATGGCAACACTCCGGTTGCTTGAGATGGCCCGCTCTCAACCGCAACCGGTGAAATTTATCGCGCTTCCAGTTCGGAAATTTTCGGGAATGCATCCGAGATTCCACAAACCGAGGACACACCGCTGCGGCCAACGAGCCCATACGGCTTCGCCAAGGCCTTTGCCACGCAATTGGCGCGAGTTTATCTGGAATCGTTTGTAACGGCATTCTTGTCACGCGCAAAATTGCGCGCGCGGCCGCGCGGATCGCGCGAAAGCTCGATGACGAGCTTGTTCTCGGGAATCTGGAGAGCCAGAGAGATTGGGGTCGCGCCCATGATTACGTCGAAGCAATGTGGCTGATGCTGCAACACAAAATTGCCGATGATTATGTGGTGGCGACCGGGGAAACACATTCGGTGCGCGAATTTGTCGAAGCGGCTTTTGCGGTTGTCGATCTTCCCTGGAAAAAATATGTGAAACACGATGAGTCGTTTGATCGGCCGACCGAGCCGACGCGCCTGGTTGGTTGTCGGCAGTTGGTAGACGAGACGGTGGAGGCGGAGCTCCCGGCGATCGATTCAGGGGTAACGACTCGGAGTGAGCTATAAATGCGGACGCCCAAGTCCGCGATAAATAGAGACGCCCTTTTCTTTACAGCAACGCCGCTTGCCATTTGGAGTGCCGGTTCTAGTTTGGCGCGGTGAAGAAAATCGAAGCGATCATCAAACCCTTTAAAACCGAGCCGGTAAAAGAAGCGCTCATGGCAGTGGGGGTGGAGGGAATGACTTTGAGTGAGGTCAAAGGCTTTGGTCGGCAGAAAGGGCACAGCGAAATCTATCGTGGCACCGAGTACACGGTCGATTTTCTTCCAAAGGTCAAATTCGAGATGGTGGTGCCTGACGATCGCGCACAACGCGCCGTCGAAGCAATCCTGCGCGCCGCGAGGACTGGAAAGATCGGTGATGGAAAGATATTCGTTGCGGAAGTGGAAGAGGCGGTCCGGATCCGGACGGATGAACGTGGTGCGGAGGCGCTCTAACTGTTAAGCATTTCAATCTTCTAGCCCCTTTCACAAAATGCACGACTTTTTGTTATCGGTTTTTCTCGGTATCGTCGAAGGGCTCACCGAATTTCTTCCTGTAAGTTCAACGGCGCATCTGCGCATCGCGGAAGCGCTGCTGAAAATCGATCTTCACGATGGCTTCTGGAAGATGTACACGATCGTCATTCAACTCGGCGCGATCCTGGCGTTACCGGTCTATTTTCGCGAGCGCATCCTCCAGTTTCTTCACACCTTTCCAAGGGGCGAACGCGGCGATCGCACGGTCTTCACGCATCCATTGAGCCTCACGCTGATTGCCTTTGTAGTGACTGCGGTTCCGGCATGGGCGCTAACGAAACAGATCGGCAAGAACCTGGAAAATCTCTGGGTGATGGCCTGGGCGCTCTTCATTGGTGGCATAATCATGTGGGTAGTGGACGCCGTTTTTACGCGGCCGCGTGTCGCGCATATGGAGGAAATGAGTCTGCTGCAGGCGGTCTGGATTGGCGCGGCACAAATTCTTTCTGCAATTTTCCCCGGAACTTCCCGATCGATGTCCACCATCGCTGCCGGGCAGGTAGCGGGCTTGTCGCGCCCGGCCGCGCTCGAGTTTTCGTTCTTTCTATCGATGCCGACAATGTTCGTAGCCACTGCGTATGATTTCGTGAAGACGGTGATGCCGTATCGCCACGAAGTGGACCTCGCGCCACTGACAATGAATGGCCATGAATGGATCGTTCTCACGATTGGATTTGTGGTTTCCTTTTTCGTAGCACTGGCAGTGGTCGCCTGGTTTATGCATTGGGTGCGAGCACGAGGATTTGTCCCGTTTGCTCTTTACCGAATCGTGCTCGGGATCGGAATATTGATACTGCTGGTCCGCGGAATGATCTGATCAATTGGTCATGGAAACGGACTTTATTCTTCCTGATCTCCAGAGTGCTGTTATCTGCGAAGATGTGCGCTGTGAATTCAATGGAATGCAAACGCTGGTGGGCGTGCTCAACGTCATCCCGGCGCCTGCGCTGCCGATAAATTGCATGCGTTTATGCATCTGGACGCGTTGGTGTAGTGGGACGGGAAAATTTCGGCAGAAATCGCGGATCGTCGGTGTTGACGAACAACAAGTGATTGCGCAGGCCGAAGTCGAGTTCGCGCTGAAAGAGATGGAAGGGCACGCGACCAACGTCCATTATTTTGGCGGCGTGCAGTTCCAGCAATACGGGATGCATCACGTCGAGATTTATCTTGAAGACGAATTGCAGCTGCGATTTCCTTTGCCAGTAATTCAGATCACGCGTCCGACTGAGTAAGGGCGATCGCCCGTTTGGCTTCGCTCAGGGCACGCGCGGGGGAATCGCATATCAAGCGTGCAAGGCGGTTTGGGAGCACCGCGCTTAAAGCTGACGTCGCGCTAGATTATGCGCTTGCCAATCGCGTCGAATTCATTTATCACGGCGCTCTTAATGCTGAAACAATTTTTCACTGCATTGCTTTGCGGCCTTGCTCTTGCGGGACAAATGCGCGCGCAGGAAGTGGTCGTCGCTCACGAAGAAAAACCGAGTGCCTCCGAACAAGCAGCGCCGGTTTCTGAGAGAACGGATTCAGAATCGACGACTGCAACCAGAATGGACACTCAAATTCGCAAAAAGAAATCGGCTTCCACTATGCTCACGGTAGAGCAGATGCGAATGGCGGGAGCGCTTGCTGCCGAGCGTAAAAAAAACCAAGCTCGCGTCGAGCAAACGGGCACGGCAGCCGGGCCCGGTTTGCAAGCCCCGAAGACTCTCGGGGGAACGCTCGCCGCTGAGAGACAGAAAAAACAAACTCGCTTGGAACAGCCGAACGTGCGACGGGTGCCCAATTCGCAGACCAGTAAATCGGAGGCCGTTGGTGCGGTTCGACCAACCATGATCGAGTCGGGAGAGCAGGAGCCAGCCGCCTCTCACCGGGAAAAAACTGAGGTCCACGGCGAGCAAACAGGCGCTCCGCAATCGGCAAACCGGGCATTGTGGAAGAAAGAACCAATCCCTTCCAGAGCGAATAGTCCTGATGGCGACTCCGCTTCCACTCCCGCTCAATCGGCTCCTTCAGAATCACATCTTCCGAGTCGCGATCAGGAGATCACGAAAGAAAAGACAGTCAAAAAGACGCGGACGGTTGCCCATTACAGCTACAAAACCCCAGAGGGCAAGAAAGAATCAATTCCCGTCATTACACAATATTATCCGCAGCGGATCGTTTACCCGTTTGCCAAGGTCGATCGGCACATCGATGGCAAGTTGATGCAAGCGGCAACAATCGCCCAGGAACGCGCCCATGCGCATTCGCGCTCGATGTGCTGGCATTATGTCAAAGAGGCATTGCTCGCTTCCGGCGTGATCGATTCGCGTCCTAAGAGCGAGCTCGCGAAAGACGCCGCCCAGGACCTCGTCAGTAATTACGGATTCAAGCGATTACCGGTCAACGATCCATTCGCCGCGCCGGTTGGTTCGGTCCTTGTCTACGGCGCCAACCGCGCCGCCGGTCATGTCGAGATTCGTACCAGGGACGGTTTTGTCAGCGACTTCTATTCGAAAACGCCATCGCGCCGTCCTTTGCTCGGCGTTTACGCGAAGTTGTAATTTTCCGCCAACTTCGGAACGAACCTCAACCGACGGGATTGTTCGGCAACCTCGATCTTGTGAGTTGTTACTGCTTCGCATGCATGCCCAATTGTGCGAAGAGAAATAAAAGCTGATCCGCAAGTTGTTTTGATTCACTCGCTTGGAGCCCGGGCGTCTGTTGAAGCGTTGTAGAGTCGAAGCGGTCGACTCTAATTGTTCAACGCTTTAGCGCTTCAACGTCAAATTACGCCCATCAAAATAAGGATCAGCACGATCAATAAGATCAGACCGAGTCCGCCGCTCGGATAATAGCCCCAGCCTGTACTATATGGCCAGGCAGGGAAAGCTCCGATCAGCAGAAGCACGAGGATGATCAGCAAGAGTGTTCGCATGCAAGGAGGTTATTCGGGCGACCAGCGAAATGGCAGCGTTTATTTCTCCCATGTCATTGCGGAGAAAGTGTCCTCATGCCCTAAGTATGATGCTGCATATGTACGCCCCAATCTGGATTTCATAAAAAACTGAACACAGACCGTTGTGCCGGTTGAGAAACAGGCGCCTCTTTCCGAAAATCTCTTGCAGGCGCAGACTGCCAACATATTATTCGGCTGCAGTCCCGAGTGTGTCCCAGTGGATGCATCGGGAAAATTTTTTGCCTATTTCCAATTTCGATGGCGAACACGATTTTAATCGGCGCGCAGTGGGGCGATGAGGGAAAGGGCAAAATCATCGACGTGCTCACGGCCAGAGCTGATATTGTTGTCCGCAGCCAGGGTGGCAACAATGCTGGACACACGGTCATTCATCGCGGCGCCAAATACATCCTGCACCTTATCCCCTCGGGAATTCTCCGGCGCGGAAAGATTTGTGTGATTGGCAACGGCGTGGTTGTTGATCCCCTCGCGCTGCTCGGCGAAATCGATGGTCTGCGCAAGTTGGGAGTTAAGATTGGTAGGAATTTACTGATCAGCAATTGCGCTCACTTGGTTTTGCCTTACCACCGGCTGATCGATGAGCAACGCGAGTTAATTAAAGGCCGGGCCAGAATTGGTACCACAAAACGCGGAATCGGCCCGGCCTACGGAGACAAGGCGGCGCGCACCGGTTTACGGATGTCCGATTTGATGCAGCCGATTGTTTTTTCAAAAAAGTTGCAAGCCAAGGTGCTCGAAAATAACAGAATCCTCCAAGCGCTCGGAGCAAAGCCGATTAGTTTTCGTGAAGTCAACGAAAGTTATCTCGCGGTTGGAGAAAAGTTGCGCCCATTCATCGGGAACACAGTGGTCTATCTTCATCGTGCCCTTGAGCGTGGCAAAGAAATTCTCTTTGAAGGGGCGCAAGGAACATTTCTCGATATCGATCATGGGACGTACCCTTACGTCACCTCATCAAACACCACTGCAGGGGGTGCGTGCACAGGCACCGGCGTGCCACCGCATCGGATGGATCGAGTGGTTGGAGTAATGAAGGCTTACACGACGCGTGTAGGTGAGGGAGCATTACCTACCGAAGATCGACAATTCACCGAAAGACTTCATGGCTTGGGGCGCGAATTTGGAGCCACCACCGGTCGCAAGCGGCGCTGCGGCTGGTTCGACGCCGTTGCAACCCGTTATGCGACCATGATTAATGGCATCGATGAGCTTGCGATTACGAACCTTGACGGGTTGGACGATATCGATCCGATCCGTGTCTGCGTGGCGTACCGATTGAATGGAAAACGCTTGAACGTCCCTCCATCCGACGCGATACAGCTCGCTAATTGCAAACCAGTTTACAAACAAGTACGTGGCTGGAACAAATCGACGCGTTCCGTGCGCAAATTTTCTCAGTTACCTTTGGCGGCACAGAATTACGTTAGGTACATTTCCGAAATAACTGGCGCACAATTGTCTATGATCAGCGTCGGTCCAGACCGCAGTGATACAATCATTCTGTAGTCATGCCCCCGACTGCGAAAACCATTCCGCGTCATATCGCTATTATCATGGATGGTAACGGTCGCTGGGCCAAAACGCGCGGTCTGCCACGCATCAAAGGTCACGAAGCAGGGGCCCAGGCTGTTCGTGAATGCGTGGAAGGCTGCGGCGATTTGAAGGTTGAATATCTCACGCTTTATGCGTTCTCGGCGGAAAACTGGCAGCGCCCCAAAAGCGAAGTCTTCGCTCTAATGCGTTTGCTTGAAAAGTTCTTGAAAGAGAAGACGCCAGAATTAGTGGAGAAAAATGTTCGGCTCCAGGCAATTGGCCGCTTGACCGATCTTCCACACAGCTCGCAGAAACAACTTCACAAAACGATCGAACAAACCGCTGGTAATAACGGGCTCACCCTGATTCTGGCGCTGAGCTACGGTGGACGATTGGAAATCATCGACGGCATCAAAAGCTTGCTTCGCGCGGTCGAGCTTGGCCACATCGACAAAGGGATGATCGATGTCCAGATGTTTAGCAAACATCTTTACACTCGCTATTATCCCGATCCCGATCTGCTCATTCGCACTTCAGGCGAAATGCGCCTGTCGAATTTTCTTCTCTGGCAACTCTCGTACACCGAGATGTATGTCACGCCGAAATTGTGGCCGGACTTCACAAAGAAAGACCTCATTGCCGCTGTAGAAGAGTTTGGCCGGCGGCAACGCCGCTACGGAGTGGTTGAGTAATTTGTAGCCTCGGCGGCGTTGATCCCGGGCCATTGCATCCATTGCATCAAATAACCGCTTCCGTCACAAGATCCGCGAGTGACTTGCCTGCGCGAGTCAGAACGAAGTTGCCGTTTGTTTTTCGAAGCAAACCGAGCGCGATAAACTCTCGCGTTTCATTTTGGAATGGTGTGAGCAATGCCACCGAAACCCCTTCATGCGTTCGCAGCGAAAGCGCGATTGTCTCCACGCGTTTCATTTCACTCGTGAGGTTTTCTGTCGATCCAATTGGTGATTGTCCGGAAAGAACGCGATCAGAATAAGCGCGGTAATCAGCGAGATTTTGCCGGCGTTGCATACCGACGGTGGAAAATGCGCTTGGGCCGATGCCGAGGTAATCTTCGCCCGACCAGTAGGCGCGGTTGTGAACCGCCGAGAAGCCCGGCCGCGCGTAATTTGAGATTTCGTAGTGTTCATAACCAGCGTCTTCCAAGATCGACATCGTCATTTCGAAAAATTTTGCATCGATGTCCGCGTCCTGGCGAAACTCGCCGCGTAACTGACGCAGAAAAAATTCCGTGTCCTCTTCATAAGTCAGGCAGTAGGCGGAGATGTGTTCAGGCCGCAGCCCGATCGTTTTTTCCAGTGTCACTCTCCATTGCTCGATCCTCTGGCCGGGCAATCCGAACATGAGATCGACATTGATATTTGAAAATCCGGCGCCGCGTAGAATGTGAAATGATTTCTCGGCCTGGGGCGCACTGTGCTCGCGTCCGAGAATTTTGAGCAAATCTTCATCCCAGGATTGCACGCCCAGGCTGATGCGATTCACTCCGAGCTTGCGCAAAGATGCCGCCTTCCTGGCAGAAACACTTCCTGGATTCGCTTCGACTGTCCATTCTTCCAATGCCGAGAGGTCGAGTCGCTGGCGGAAACCTCCGAGAAGAAATTCCAACTGCGAAGTCGTAAGCGCGGTTGGCGTGCCGCCACCGAAATAAACTGTCCGAGGTGCAACTGCGAAAGCCGCAGTTTGCCGTTCCACCTCATTCAAGATCGCTTTGCAAAATCGCTCTGTTTGTGAACGATCGAGCAGGTCCTTGTAAAACGCACAATAGGGGCAAATACGCGCGCAGAAGGGGATGTGAACGTAGATGTGACGAATTGCCTCTGTACTGGCAGGCGTGTCGCCTCCGTTGGCGCGCGGATCTGCGGCCGACACAGCCGCCACTACAGTTGCGCAGTTGTCATTCACACGCTCACTCATAAGTTCGTCGTCACGTTGAAAGTACCTTGTCGATGCGAAACGTAGCTTTTGTTGTGTTCTGCGCCACCGCTTCCGGATTTGCGCAAGGGCAGCAGCCGCTCCCCACACCGTCGGTCGTGTATGCGGTGCACGATTCTGATGCGATCAAGGACTACAAAACCAATCCGCCCGCCGTGCACGCAATGGTCAATCGACTTGTTCTCGCCGCGACTGGCCAGCCCGACGTGGCAAAAGCGTGGGGATCTCTGGTTTCTCCGAACGACAGGATCGGAATTAAAATTTCCGCGGCAGGCGGCGAACTCTTTACGACACATCATGACGTCGTGAACGCGATTGTCGATGGGCTCGTTGCGGCCGGACATCCGCGGCGGAGCATCATTGTTTGGGATCGTTCCCTTGGTGGAATCAACGACGCCGGATATCGATCGCAAATTGATGCTTATCAATTGAAAGCGATCGCGCCACGCGACGGATATGATCCGAAGGCAACTCTTTCCGCGCCGTTAATTGGGAAACTAATTTGGGGTGACTTTGATTACAGAAGCAACCAAGTGAAGATGCCGATCCTTTCCGACACTGAGAACACAAGCAATATCAGTCATTTCTCGCGCATTGTTTCGACGGAGGTGACGAAAATCATCAATGTGCCAGTGATGAGCAGCAGTGAAATGAACGGCATCGCCGGTTGCCTTTACAATGTGACAATTCCAAACATCGATAACTGGCGTCGTTTCGCCCAGGGCTCTCCCTTCGGCGCGGAGAGCCTCGCCGAAATTTACGGCAACCCGCTCATCGGCAAGAAAGTCGCTTTCAATTTGATGGATGGCTTGGTCGCGCAATACGCCGGCGGGCCGCAGTCGCAGCCGAATTATGCGGTGCATCACGCTACGCTGTATGCGAGCAAAGATCCGGTGGCTTTGGATGCCGTTGCGTTGAAGCATCTGGAGCAATGGCGCGTGCGCGCGAGTCTGCCTCCTATCGGTCATACGGCGGATTACGTTGGCTTTGCCGCCGCGCTCGGTCTGGGTAACGCGGCGGCGAATCGGATCGAAATCAAAAATATCGGACGATGAAATCTCGCCGACGCAAGAGGTCATGAGCGACCGATCCAGAACCGCTACTCGGTTGCAGATGGCAATTCTGCGCTCCGTTTCGCGGTCGTTCTATCTGTCGATCCGGTTTTTGCCGGTTCGCCTGCGTCAACCTGTGGCTCTGGCTTATTTGCTTGCGCGGACAACCGACACAGTCGCTGATACCGCACGAATTTCAGGAGCTTTCCGAAGGGAGACTCTTCAAACGTTGTCGAAAGCAATTCAAGGCAAAGCCTCGCAGGATGAGGTCGTCGATCTTGTCGCTTCTTTTGCACCTTTGCAGGAACACGAGGCCGAGCGAACACTTGTTGAATTGTTGCCGGATTGTTTGGAATGGCTCGGCCGCCTGGAGACGACCGACTGTCTTGATGTGCGCGCGGTTTTGGAAAAAATCACCCAAGGTCAAATGCTCGACCTCCAGCGTTTCAGTGAAACGGCCGAAATTACTGCCCTTCCCACTGCGGCCGAGCTCAATGAATACACGTTTCTTGTCGCAGGTTCTGTCGGCGAATTCTGGACGAAGGTTTGCTTCAGACACATTCGTAACTTCGCGGCGCGGCCAAAAAACGAAATGCTGATCCTGGGGAAATCCTACGGCATGGGCCTTCAGTTAGTTAATATTCTGCGGGATGCTGGAGCTGATCTTCGAGCGGGCAGATGTTATTTCCCGGAAGAGGAATTGACTTTCGCTCGTCTGACTCCGGCGCAAGTTCTCTCGCAGCCAGAGCGCTTCCAGCCGATCTATCAAAATTGGACGGGGAAGGCTCAGCGCGGTCTGGAAGCCGGGATGCAATACTCGCTTGCGATCGGAAATAGGCGCGTCCGCGCGGCGACAGTTTTACCGGCATTGATTGGAACCCGCACGCTTGCGCTTCTTAGAGACGCAGGCGCAACGGCGTTAGATCGACAAGTGAAAGTCCCGCGAAACGAAGTGCGCGCGATGATTGTGCGGGCGTTAACAACGAGCTGCGTTTTTAAACCGCGCGCTAAAGAACAGGCGGTCGGGAGGCCGCTCCCGTGATGAGTTACAAAAAATAACTGCGCTGCTTTTCGGTGATTGGCTTCTCGAGTCGCTCGAGGACTTGCAGCATGTCTTCCCAGACTTTTCGTTTCTCCGACGGTGCCTGATTTCGAAGCAAGTAGGCTGGATGATAGGTGATCATTAACGGTGTTCCGTTATACGAGTGCCATCTGCCGCGCAATTCCCGCATCGTCCCTCGCGTGCCGAGCAAGCCTTCGACCGCAATAGCTCCGAGCGCGACCAGAACTTTCGGCCGAATGATGTCAATCTGTTCGACCAGATACGGGCGGCACGTCTGCATTTCGCGCGGTGTGGGCGGCCGGTTGCCGAAGGAGCCGGGCGATGTGTCAGGCCGGCATTTCAAAATATTGGCAATGTAAACTTCCTCGCGGGCGAGGCCCATTGTCTCTATGATTCTGGTGAGCAATTGGCCGGCGCGCCCGACAAATGGTTCGCCTTGTTTATCCTCGTCGACTCCGGGTGCCTCGCCGATGAACATTAACTCCGCGTCCGGGTTTCCTACGCCGAAGACCGTCTGCGTTCGCGAACTGGCGAGGTGCGGACATTTTGTGCAAACGCGGACGCGTTCGCGAACAGGCACAAGCAGGTCCGCCTTGCTCGGTGCGACGATTTGCAATCGCGCGAGTGCGATTCTCGAAGCGCGCGGCAGGCGATCACTCGTCTCGCGAATCTTCTCCAGCGCTGCGATAACCAGATCGAGAGCTGGCTCGTTCATTGAACCGATCATCCAAAGTTTTGCGCGCGCCTGCAAACTCTTTCATGATGACACTGCATGAGTTCTACACTGAGCGATTATGAGTACGATCTGCCGAGAGAATTAATTGCCCAGCGAGCGCCTGAGCGCCGCGAGAATTCGCGGATGATGGTACTCCGTCGGGAAGAGCAATCAATCGAGCATCGACGATTTGGTGAGTTGAAAATGTTTCTTCGCCCGGGCGATCTTCTCGTTTTAAACGATACGCGAGTGCTTCCCGCGAAAAGAGTGTCCAGCGATGGCGCGGTTGAATTCTTGTTTCTCGAACGCATTGCCCCGAGGCGCTGGAAGTGTTTGGTCAAGCCAGGCCGAAAAATGCGCGCGGGCGGGACGGCAAAGATCGACACTGTAACTTTGCGCGTCGAGGAAATCTTACCAGAGGGCGAGCGTGTTGTCTCGCTCGATAGAGATGTCGATCTTTACGCGGGCGGTTTGATGCCGTTACCGCCCTACATCGGACGCGAAAGCGATGTGGGGGATAACGTCCGTTACCAGACCGTTTTTGCGCGTTCACCCGGCGCGCTTGCCGCGCCAACTGCCGGCCTTCACTTTACCCGGCAAATTCTGAGCAAGATTCCGCACGCCTTCATTACGCTCCATATCGGGATCGGGACATTTCTGCCGGTGCGAGCAGAAAATCTGGCTGAGCATCGCATGCATGTGGAGCATTTTTCCATTTCGGCAGAAGCTGCAAACAAGATCAATAATGCCGGGCGCATCGTTGCTGTAGGAACAACCACAGTGCGGGCGCTCGAATCAGCGAAATCGAAAAACGGTAGGCTTCTTGCGCGAGAAGGATCAACCGATCTCTTTATTTATCCTCCATATCGATTCCAGGTTGCTGATCTTCTTCTGACAAATTTCCATTTGCCGCGATCGACCTTGCTCATGCTGGTCAGCGCGTTTGCTGGCCGCGAGTTCTTGCTTCGGGCTTATGAGGAAGCCATTCGCGAAGGCTACCGCTTCTACAGCTACGGCGATTGCATGCTGATTTTGTAGCGCGCCGTCCGTGCAGGAAGTTGTCCAAGGAACGGCCCGCTTGGCGGTCGCGCCCTACCAGTTTGAGTGCGTTGTGTTATTCTTCGCGCCAAATGGACAATGTCGATCAACCGAAAGGTGAGCTGGTCATCCAAACCATCGCCATGCCTAAGGATACAAATCCGAATGGCGACATTTTTGGCGGCTGGTTGACGTCGCAGATGGACTTGGGCAGCAGCATCCTCGCGGCAAAAATAGCGCAGGCGCGAGTTGTCACAGTGGCGATGGAAGGAATGTCCTTTCTTGAACCCGTTCGGGTGGGGGACACGGTCGCCTGTTACGCGTGGGTCGAGCGAATTGGGCGGACTTCGATAGTGATCCCTGTGGAAGTTTGGGTCCGGCGATACATGCATGGAAAACAGATCCGCGTTACACGTGGCGTGTTCACTCACGTCGCCATCGATGACTCCGGAAAGCCGATTCCGGTAAAACGCGGTGCCCCGTGAGGAATCTGTTATCGGTCGCGAATCGATGACGCAGTTCGCATACTTGTTCGAGCGATTCCCGTCATTCGGCCAGACGTTTTGCTACCGAGAGGTCGCCGAACTTGCTCGACAAGGTGTGGCGCCGCCGATCTTTTCCATCCGCAAGCCGAAGGATGAGCCGTCGCAGGACTGGGACAAACGGACTATAGAGCGTGTCCATTACCTTCCGGAAGAAAAAGAATTGCTGGACAAGGTTCGCCGGGCCTCACACAACCGGGAGATAACGCGAGAAGTTGTCGCCGCTTTGGATGAGTGGGGAAGGCGGACCGATTTTCTTCGTCTTTATCAAGCTGTTTACATCGGGCTGCGCTTGCAACGAATGGGCATTGCTCATGTTCACGCACACTTTGCGGGAATGGCTGCCCGAACCGCTTTTTGGATCCAGAAGTTTTTTGGAATCAGTTTTAGTTTTACGGCGCACGCCAACGATATTTTTGCGCCGCGAGATTTCGAGACCGGTCTGGACAAGCTTGTCGCTGCAGCGCGTGCAATCATCACCGAGACCGATTACGCGAAGAAATTTTTGCAGGAGCGTTTCCCAGAGTACGCGGATCGAATCCATCGGATCTACAACGGCTTGAATCTTGCCGAGTTCAGACACGCGAATTTTTCCTCCATTGCTCCACGGGTCGTCGCAGTTGGCCGATTGATCGACAAGAAGGGGTTCGCTGATTTGATTCGCGCCTGCCACTTGCTCGTGGAGCGCGGGAAGTTATTCCATTGTCAAATCATCGGTCGAGGTCCGCTTGAAAGGAAATTGCACGAGCAAATCGACGAACTTGAACTGGAAAGTTGCGTCGAGCTGCCTGGCCCAAAGCGGCAACATGAAGTCAAAAAGTGTTTGGCGGCGGGTACGGTTTTTGTGATGCCGAGCGTGATTGATCCCGAGGGCGGGATGGACAATCTGCCCACCGTGATCATGGAAGCGATGGCAACAGGCTTGCCTGTCATTTCAACTGCGATCGGCGGCATTCCTGAAATGGTTGTAGAGAACGAAACGGGTTTTCTAGTGGGTCCTGGCAATCTCATCGCGCTGGCGGACTCGATCGAGCGAGTGATCGTCGATCTTGCCTTGGCGAGAAGACTCGGCCAGGCTGGCGTCACGCGCGCGCGAACCCTTTTCTCGATCGACAAAAATGTGCGCGAGCTGCTGGTAGCTATAAGAAATCGCGAATGCAATTGACGGCGCGAAGATAAACATGGTGCGGTCCTCCGCGCATAAGTTCTTCGGTCATCAAGCTCACTGGATCGTTGCTGCCCGCCGGCATCAGTTGCGGCATGCGTTTCTCGCCTGGTTTCCCGCGCGAAACCTCAAGCAGATCGCCACACTTGGCGCGGGCCACGACAAATTGCACTTCACGCGAGTTCAAAACGATCTGGTCGATTGGCTCGCCAGCTCGCGCACGCAGTTCAATCTCGATCTTGTGGCCGCTTGGATCAACGAATTGGAGCGCGTCATTGCCAATCGCCTTGTCGACGCTCCAATTTAATTGCGCGGCGAGCCAACCGGCAAAGAGGACAGCGGTCGATCTGAAGCCCGGCGCGAAATCAATGCGTACATTTTTCATTTCCGCAAAATGATGATGCGATGTCGGATGATCGAAGAATTGAGCGAGTGCGGAGCGGACCGTGTCCAGTCGCGTCCAGTTCAAATCGCAAAGCACAATCCGCTGCTTTGCTTCCTTTTGCGCGGACTTAACCAGGCGCATTTGTCCGGGAAAATCCTTCCACGTCTGACTGTCGTAAATGACGCGATCGACCCACGCCCACAACTGAGGGTCCATCGGCTCACGAAACTCGCCCTGCCACCAAAGATAAAACGGCAGGTCCGAATCCAGGTGCGAGAATACAATGCTTGGCAGCAGGCTTGTGCATGGTCCTTCGAGCAGAAATGAAATTTGTTCGGAACAAACTTGTTGGCTCCCTGTGCGAGTGACATGACAGTGCGCGCTGATCCAGGCTTCCACGCGATTTGCTTTCGCTTTGCAGTCAGCGCCAATGACAATGGCGCGACATGCGTGGCTCTCAGCAATCTTTGCAATAAGCTGCGTATTTTTTTCGAGTGAGCCGGGCACTTCACTATAAACCGCAAGGTTCACCAAAGACGCGCGCGTCATCGTGCCTTCGCCCTGCGCCCATAGTCTTTTCAGCTCGCTGTCGATCTTGTCGAGCTCAACTTGCAGGCCTAACGAATAATTGTCGGTTATCGCAGCCATATTACAGTCTCCGCCAGGCGTGGCCGTCGCGCGCGAGCAGATCGTCGGCTTCTTCCGGGCCCCAGGACCCGGCAGGATAAAAGAACAGACCCGGCGCACCTTTTTTTGCGGCCCATGCATGCTCGACAACGTCAATAAAGGCCCACGCTTCCTCGACCTCATCGCGGCGCGCAAAAAGCGTAGCGTCTCCGCTCATCGCATCGAGCAGCAAACGTTCGTACGCTTCCGGACTGGCTTTCCCAAATGACGTTCCATAATGAAAATCCATTTTGACCGGCTCGACGCGAAAACTGGCGCCCGGAACTTTTGCATGGATACGCAGGGCGATTCCTTCGTCGGGTTGAATCCGAATGACTAGCACGTTTTGATCCTGCAAATCTTTATTAAAGAGAACAGCAGGCGCTTTTTTGAAGTGAATGGAAATCTCAGTGGCCGATTTCGGAAGGCGTTTCCCGACACGCATGTAAATCGGGACATCGGCCCAGCGCCAGTCGTCAATGAACAAGCGCAACGCCACAAAGGTTTCCGTCTCGGAATCCGGCTTCACGTTTGGTTCCTGACGATAACCGGCAACCGGTTTGCCATTGATCGCGCCCTCGGCGTATTGGCCGCGCACAACATTCGCAGAGACCTCACTCTGCGCGAAACGACGAAGGGATCGAACCACTTTGACTTTTTCGTCACGGATACTGTCGGCGCCCAAGTCCATCGGCGGCTCCATTGCGACAAGACAAAGAAGCTGGAGCAAATGGTTTTGCACCATGTCGCGCAAAGCGCCTGCCCGCTCGTAAAAACCGGCGCGACCCTCAACCCCCAGCGTTTCGGCCGCTGTGATTTGGACGTGATCGATGTAATGCGTGTTCCAGAGGGGCGCGAAAATCGCGTTCGCGAATCGCAAGACCAAAATATTCTGCGCGGTTTCTTTTCCCAGAAAATGATCGATCCGGTAAGTCTGTTCTTCGGTGAAGGAATCGCGGACGATGCGGTTGAGTTCTCGCGCCGAGGCGAGATCGGTGCCGAACGGTTTTTCGACAATGACGCGGGCCCAACTTCCTTTGCAGGTTTCGTTTAAACCAGCTGTCTTCAGGTGTTTCAAAATTGATTCGAACTGGTCGGGAGCAGCCGCGAAATAAAACAGCCGGTTGCCGCGCGTGCCGCGTTCCCTGTCGATTGTATCGAGGCGTTTGACTAACGCCTCGTAGCCGGCTTCGTCGCCGAATTCGCTTTGATGATAGAAAATCGATTGTGCAAAGGTTTTCCAGATTTCATCACGCACGGCCTGGCGCGAAAATTTTCGAGTCGCTGTCTCGAGTTCAGTCCTGAACTGCTCGTCATTTTTCTCCCGGCGTGCGAACCCGATGATTGCGACTGCGGGCGGCAGGTCGCCATCGGCCGCCAAGTTGTAGAGCGCAGGCATCAATTTGCGATTCGTGAGATCGCCAGTGGCGCCGAAGATCACAATGCTGCACGGCTGCGGAACGGCGCGCGTGGACAAACCTTCGCGCAATGGGTTTGGCTCAGGTTGATCGGCGGGTCGATTCATGGATGGAAAACTACGCAGATTTTCGCCGATCAGGTAGAGCGAAGATGCCTAGGCCGGAATCGGAAATTTTCTTGTCAATTCGCGCACCTTTGCGCGCACTCTCTCCAGTGCGTCGGCGTCGTTGCGATTATTTAGTGCCTCGGCAATCAGGTCCGCGATCTCCAACATGTCTTCTTCCTTCATGCCACGCGTGGTCACGGCCGGCGTGCCGACGCGAATGCCGCCGGGTTTAAAAATTGGATAGGTATCGAACGGGATTGCATTTTTGTTTACGGTAATCCCCGCGCGATCCAGAACCTCCTGCGCTTCTTTCCCGTTAATTTCCTTCGGGCGAAGATCGACAAGCATAAGGTGATTATCGGTGCCGCCGGACACGATGCGATAACCATGCTTGGCAATCCCGGCCGCAAGAGCCTTGGCGTTTATGACGACTTGCCGTTGATACTGGCGGAACTGCGGTTGAAGCGCTTCGTGAAAACAAACTGCTTTCGCTGCGATCACATGCATGAGCGGCCCGCCTTGCACTCCGGGAAAAAGTGTCGCGTTAATTTGCTTCGCGAATTTCTCCTCGCATAAGACAATGCCACCGCGAGGGCCGCGCAAACTCTTGTGCGTCGTGGTCGTGACAAATTGCGCATACGGGATCGGTGTCGGATGCTGCCCACCCGCGACCAAACCGGCGATATGCGCCATGTCGATGAAGAGAATCGCGCCAACCGAATCGGCAATTTGCCGCAGCCGCGGAAAATCGATGACGCGCGGATAGGCGGACGCACCGGCGGTGATCATCACTGGCCGCACTTGCTCAGCCTGCTTTTGCAACGCGTCGTAATCGATCATCTCGGTCTTTTCGTCTACGCCGTAATGCGTGACTTGATAAAATTTGCCCGAAAAATTTGCAGGATGTCCGTGGGTGAGATGGCCGCCGTGGGCAAGGTTCATGGTAAGAATTTTGTCGCCCGGTTTAATTGCGGCGAAATAGACCGCCATATTTGCTTGCGCGCCGCTGTGTGGTTGCACGTTGACGTGCTCTGCGCCAAACAATCGCTTCACGCGATCAATCGCCAGTTGCTCGGCCGTATCGACATTTTCGCAACCGCCATACCATCGCTTTCGGGGATAGCCTTCGGCATACTTGTTTGTAAGAACGCTTCCCTGGGCTTCCATGACCGCCCGGCTCGTGAAATTTTCCGAGGCGATCAGCTCGATATTTTCGCGCTGCCGTTTTTCCTCGGCGGCGATGGCATCGAAGATTTCGGGATCGACTCTGCGCAGGCTGCCGCCGGAACCGAACGACGATGTTAATCCGGTTTCGGTGTGGGTTGGATGCGGAAGATCGCTCATTAAGTAAGGAGAAGTTCGTTGGCCCCGAGAAGTAGGCGCCAGTTCGCTTTCTTCTACAAACGCGAGCACGCTCGGTAAAGCGTTTTTGATGGTGCGTGCGCAGACTTCATAAACATCGCGGCCCAGACCGATTGGATCTGGCACGTCGCGCCAGACCGTGGTGTCTGGCTCCTCAAATTCGCGAAGTAGGAAGGATTTTTCGGCGCCATCTGGAAAAAGCATCTGGATCGTCTCGAGGTGTGCGCCGGTCATGGCAAAGATGTGCGTCGCCTGATCGATTAGCGCGGCAGTGAGGGGTTGGCTGCGCAGACCGCTGATGTCCACACCTTCCTCTTCGCAGACCTGGACGGCATAGAGACTCGGCGGCTGGCCGCGCACTGCGTGCACTCCAGCCGAGGCGACTTCGATATCTTTCCGGTTTCCAAGCAACCGGCGAAAAAGCCCTTCCGCGATGGGGCTACGGCAAATATTCCCTGTACAAACAAAAAGGACGCTTTTCACGATTCTGGCGGCGCGAGCAAGCGCGATCCCAACCTAGAATCGAACCTGCTCAAGTCAATTTGCCGCCTTCGCGGGCTCAACGGACTGGAGACCGCGCTCCTTGGTGCAGCCTTAGCGGCGCGATCGGCCGAAGGAAATTCTACCCTCTGGGCAGTTGCAGCCTGAACCGGTGCCAAAGATACAAGACCAGAATCGCTCCGAGGATGGAAACGATTAACCCCGTAGGATGGAATCGACCTCCTCCGCTTGGCGGCGAAAATAGGTGAGTCACCGCGCCGCCGATAATTGAGCCGACAATACCGAGGACGATTGTCCACATGATTGTCAGGTGTGTATGGAGAAGCGCTTTTGCGACGCAACCTGCGATGAACCCAACGATAATATACCAAATGAGATGCAGCATATTTCCTCCTTTTGAATCCTGTAGTTCGAAGACGGCCTGCAGAAATACCAAGCCGGACCGGCAAAAGCTATGTCAAATTTATCTATCAACTCAGCATAATTGGCGCTTCTCCGAAGGGGTCTTTTCCGCTACCTTGGCGGATGATCATGCGCCTCTCTAATTTTGGGGACCTTGCCATACCGATTAGCGTTCGATCGGTTTTCATCCGATGACCATCGACACCCTTCGGGAAGTACCACTGTTTGAATCGCTCGATGACAGCGCGGCCAAACAGTTGTGCGAATTGCTTGAGACGCTCGACTGCGAAGCGCAGAAGGTCTTGTTCCGTGCCGGTGACGCTGGTGACGCGATGTATATAATCGAGCGAGGAAAAGTGCGCATCTGCGTCCAGGCAACGGATGGGCACGAGGTAACGCTGACAGAGCTGGGCCGCGGTGATTTCTTTGGAGAAATGGCCTTACTCGATGGGCAACGTCGCTCGGCCAATGCCGTCGTCGCCGAGGACGCCCGGCTGGCTGTTCTTTCGCGTGAGCATTTTCTTTCCTTTATCATGGGGGGCAATCCCAATGTCGCGCTCGAGATGCTCACCGCGCTCGCGAACCGCTTGCGACACACAGATGAGCTTTTGCGGCATAGCACCACGCGCAATGTCAATGTGGAGGAAGCGGCTCATCGTACTCTGGCAGATCACGCAGCCGACATCATCGCAGAGTTTGGCGGCAGTTGGAAATTCATCACGGCCGCGGTGCTCTTTTTCAACTTTTGGGTGCTGATCAACAGCTGGCTGCTCGCGAACAGTGGCTTCGATCCTTATCCGTACCTGCTACTCAGTACTGGGATTAACATGCTTGCCGTCCTGCAAGCACCGATCATTTTGATGTCGCAGAACCGGCAGGCTCACAAGGATCGGCTTCGCTCCGAAATCGATTATCAGGTCAATTTGAAAAACGAACTCGCGTTGAATGAGATTCTTCAACGGCTGAAGGTTCTTGAGCGTGAGTCTGTGCGAGCAGGGGCGGAGAAGCGGAATGAATAAGGAGCCGGCTAGGTCGAAGCGAGTGCGCTGTCTTTAAAATAACCGGGAGCTGATTGCCGGATCGGTTAGCCTGACTATGATAAAATTCGTTATGAAAAAAGTTGTGGGGTTCCTGCTTCTCGCGTCGGCCGTTGTCGCGTTTTTCTCTGGCTGCGCAAGCTCAAGACCGAGTCCCGAGGAGCAGACGCGCGAATTGGATCGCCAACGGGAAGCTGAGCGGCAGCAGGCTGAGTTTCGGAAGAGTCTTCCTCCGGTGACTAATCCCGGCCAGGGGCAATAATTCGCAGCGCATATTCAGAATCTCGCCTTCCGCTGAGAGCCGTGGTTACAGTGGGGGGAATGCTTTCCAGATGGAAACGAGTCCGGTACAGGCTTGAATGGCTCGGGCTTTGGCTCGCGGCTAACCTTGTGCCACTGCTCTCGCGCAAAGCCTGCTGTCATCTTGGCCAGATACTGGGAGCGCTTACGTCAATCTTTGATCGGCATCGTTACCGCGTCGCGCTGAATAATCTGGAGGTCGCGTTTGGCAATGAAATGTCGAGCCATGACCGCCGCAAAATCGCCCGCGAGTCATTTCAACATTTCACGCGAACAATGCTTGACCTTCTCTGGAGCCCGCGCTTGTCACGCGAAAATTTTCGCGATTACATCGAGTTCGAAAATCTAGAGGAGATCGACCGAGCGACCGGACCAGAGCGCAACTTCATCACTGCTTGTTATCACTACAGCAATTTTGAATGGTTCAGCCTAGCGAGTGGTTACTCCGAACTGACCGGGACAATCATCGCGCAGGAATTCAAAAACTCATTGCTCGATCCGATCTTTAAGAAAATCCGCGAGCAATCAGGCCATGAGTTAATTCCGCGCGAACGCGGCATCGTTCGTCTTTACAAAGTGCTGCGGCGAAAAGGGCGCACGGCGCTGCTTGTCGATCTTACGGTGCCGCCGGATGAAGGCGCCGTCGCGATCGAATGTTTCGGTTTAAAGACGAGCGTGACTTCGGCGCATGCGTGGCTGCATCAGCAAACCGGCGTGCCGATCATCCCGGTGCACTGCGAGCCAGTCGCGGGCGGTCGTTATCGAGTGGTTTTTCATCGCAAGATCGACATCACGCAGGACATGACGCTTCGACAAATCGCGCAGGCCTGTTGGAATTCGTTCGAGCCTTACGTGCGGAAAAATCCCGCACCCTGGCTCTGGATGTACAAACATTGGCGCTATCGCCCCGCAAACGCCGATCGACCTTACCCTTTTTATGCGCACGTTATGCCGCGATTCGACGAGATGCTTGGCAAGATAAAATGAGCATTTGGCACAAGCGCGTCTACATCGCCGATGGTTGACAAAGTGCCGCCAAGCTCTTCCAGTATGCAACGTATGCGACATGTTTTCCGATTCATTTTGCTGGCTGCTGGCAGTTCGCTCCTGCTCCTCACCGGTTGCACGACAGGCCGTGTGGCCGCCGGCAAGCCATACCATGTGACAGCGTATCGTCCACACGACCCGTCGGCTGTGAAGGTGAAAGTTTCGCTCTCGAAAGAAAACATTTACGTGATGGAAGGTGATCGTTGCCTGATGGCAGTCGCCTGTTCAGTTGGCATCTCAGAGAAGCCAACGCCCAAGGGGAATTTCACGATTTACGCAAAGCAGGAACAAAAGCGTTCCGGCTCCTATGGATTTAGTGTGCAGGGCAATCGCGTTGTCCCCTCGACCGGGGGCGGACCAGGACGCTACGTCGGTTATCCGATGGGATATTGGTGCGAATTCGCACCGGCCTATGGGTTTCATCAAGGCTTTGTCCATCCGTACCCGCGCACGCATGGATGTATCCGTTTGCACGGCGAGGCTGCACCGAAATTCTTCGCCCTCGTAAAAATTGGGACCCCTGTGAACATCGCCACGTCTCAACCAGAAGATGAAACGCTTGGACCGAAGGTGGAGCGTGTGGATGATTCCAAAACGCCAGATCCGAGTCCGGGCCTGATGATCACGTCAGCGGCTTTCGAGAAACCGAGCGGGCCGCTTCTCCAGTAGGCATATTCTGCGGGCGCTCCGTCCGTTTTAGTTATGAGCACGAATCTTATTTCCAGCGGCACGACGGCGCGCGAGAAGGTTAATTTGCGCACGCCCGATGTCATGGCCGCGGTGCAGGAACAGGTCGAATCGCATTACCGCAGCGATATTGTCGAAAAAGTGCGTCGCGCAGGTGGAATCATTTCCGTAGGCGATACAACGGTGCGCCTGGCGAAACAATTTGGCTTTTGCTACGGCGTCGAACGCGCGATCGATCTCGCCTATGCCGCGCGTAAGGTGTTTAGAGATCGTCGGCTTTTTATTGTCGGCGAGATTATCCACAACCCCGAGGTTAATCATCAGATCGCCTCGTTAGGTATAAAGAACCTCACGGGGCAAAACAAGCAGGCCGATATTTCCGATCTCGGACCGGAAGACGTTGTCATTGTGCCGGCGTTCGGAACAGAATTGTCGATCCAGCAGCAGATCAAGGACCGTGGCTGTCAGATTGTCGATACCACTTGCGGCGACGTGATGAGCGTCTGGAAGCGTGTCCGCAAATACGCGAGCGAATCGGCCACTTCCATTATTCACGGCAAGGCCGAACACGAAGAGACCAAGGCAACCAGTTCGCGCGCGCTTGGCGACGGCAAGGGACATTATCTCGTCGTCCTGACGCTTGCCGACACCGATTACGTTTGCGAATACATCCGGCACGGCGGCGACAAGCAGGCTTTCTTGGAAAAATTTCGCGGCGCGCATTCGCCTGGCTTCGATCCGGACGTGCATTTGCAAACTGTCGGCGTTGCGAATCAAACGACCATGCTGCGGGGCGAAACCGAGGAGGTGCAGCGGAGGGTTCGACAGGCCATTGTGGATCGAGACGGACCCGAGCTCGCAGCGAAGAATTTTCGGTTCTTCGATACGATCTGCGGTGCGACACAGGAGCGCCAGGATGCGCTGCGCGAGTTGCTCAATGTCAAAATGGATCTTTTGCTCGTGGTTGGCGGGTACAACAGCTCGAACACATCGCATCTTGCCGAGATGGGCGAAGAAAAGCTGCCGACCTACTTTGTCCTCAACGCCTCGCGGCTTGTTTCGAGTGACGAGATCAAACATTATGACTTGCATCAGAAGTCCGAGGTGATCGCCAGCAATTGGCTGCCGGTTGGTCCTGCTGTCATCGGTATCACGGCGGGAGCGTCCTGCCCGAACAACTTGATCGAAGAAACGTTGATTCGGCTTTTCGAACTGCGCGGAATTCCGCGGGAGCAACTCGAGCTCGCGGCATAGGATCGCATCAGGTGGGGACGTTTCTCCGAAGCGTCCGAACATTTTTCCGGCGCGATTCGAGGGACTGTTCGAAGAGCCCTCCCTCCCTGTAATTACCCGCGCAAAGCTTAAGCGAGACGCGAAATACCTTCTAGTTATGCGCGCAATTTGGAAGGGCAGCATCAGTTTCGGCCTGGTTAATATTCCCATCGCTCTTTACCCGGCGACGCGAAAAGAGGAGCTTCGGTTTCGCTTGTTGCGGCGGACTGATCTGAGCCCGGTTAATTACAAACGAGTCGCTGAAAAAGACGGCAAGGAAGTTCCATGGGACGACATTGTTAAAGGTTACGAGTACGAAAAAGGGAAATACGTTGTCCTAAAAGACGAGGATTTCCAGCGAGTCGATTTGGAAGCGACACAGACGGTCGATATTCAGGATTTCGTCGATCAGGGAGAGATCGATTCGATGTTTTTCTATAAGCCCTATTATTTGGAACCCCAGAAAGGCGGGGACAAAGCCTACGTGCTCTTGCGGGATGCGCTCGGGGAGAGCAAAAAAGTGGGGATCGCCAAAGTCGTTATCAAGACGCGCCAATACCTCGCCGGCGTGAAAGCCGAAGATGGCGTGCTGGTGCTCGAGTTAATGCATTTTGCTGAAGAACTTGCCGAGAGTGACAAGCTGCGCGTGCCCAAGAAAATCGAGCCGGGAAAACGTGAGATAAATATGGCCAAAGCACTCATCGACAGCATGAGTTCAAAATGGAATCCCAAAAAATATCACGATGATTATCGCGAAGCGCTCATGGAAGTGATCGAAGAAAAAGTAGAAGCCGGCGGAAAGGAAATCGCAGAGAAGCTGAAGAAAGCGCCCAAGCCAACCAAAGTGATCGATCTCGTTTCAGTCTTGCAAAGAAGCTTGGAGCAAACGGGCGCTGAGAAGAAAAAATCGGCAAAGAAATCTCGTGTCAGACACGCACATCCGGCGAAGAAGGCCGCGTAGTTGTGGGTCGGAAATAACTTGGCGCTCGCAGAGCACCGCTTCCGAAGAAGCGCGTGAATCTCTTGACATCAAAGATCGGCATCGTTCACGCTCAAGCACATGAACTCGCTTAATCGATTTGCGGATCCGTTTTACTGCGCTACGCGGCTGATCGTCGGTTTAATGTTTGCCTCTCACGGCGGGCAATTAGTGCTGGGGATGTTCGGCGGGATGCCCGGTTCGAACAACATGATGATGCAGGTCGGCGGCTGGATTCAACTCGTCGGCGGCTTGCTTATTGCATTTGGATTACTGACGCGGTTGGTCGCATTCATCAGCAGCGGCGAGATGGCCGTAGCTTATTTCGTGATTCATGTGGCTAACGCACCAACGCCGATGGCCAAATTTTTTCCGATTTCGAGCGCCGGACCACAAGTATCGAACAAAGGCGAACTGGCTATCTTCTATTGCTGGTTCTTCTTGTTCGTCGTGTTTTATGGCGCTGGGCGCTGGAGCATTGACGCATTGATGAGTAAACGGAACGCCGCAACTGCGACGCCATCGACTTAATGAAGATTGACATCTTCATTTCAAGATGATTCTACGGCCCAGGGTCGTTGGAGTATTAATTCGTTGCTGAAAGGAACATTAGAAAGGGCTACTTCTTCATCGTCATGAAACAAATTCTCATTGTGTTAAGTTGCATTCTTGTCGGCCAAACGATTTCCGCCGAGGAATACAAGGATTTTGGCAAGGACCGCCTGAATAGTTCTCCGCGCCACGGCGAATGGGTCGATATCAAATCAGGCGACCGCACGATAAAAGCCTTCGTCGTTTATCCCGAGCGCAAAGACAAAGCGCCAGCCGTGTTGGTTATTCAGGAGATTTTTGGCCTGACTGATTGGCTCCGCAGCATGTGCGATGAGCTGGCCGAAAATGGTGTCATCGCGATTGCGCCCGATTTTCTCAATGGCCAAAAGTTTGAAGATGCCGATGGAGCGAGCAAAGCGACCTCGGCGGTGACGCAAGATCAGATCAAAGCGGTTCTTGATGCGACCGCCGATTACGCGCTCAAAATTCCGGCTTGCAACGGCACGCTTGCGGTCTGTGGATTTTGTCGGGGCGGGGGATGGGCGTTCATGTACGCAAATGTGAACTCAAAATTGAAAGCGACATATTCATTTTACGGCGCACCGCCAGAGTCACCGGAGCAAGTCGTGAACATTCGGTGTCCAGTTTACGGTTTCTATGGCGAGAATGATGAGCGGGTAAACGCCGGTATTCCCAAAGCAGAAGAACTAATGAAAGCCGCCGGGAAGAAATACGAGCCGGTCATTTACAAAGGCGCAGGCCACGGATTCATGCGCTCAGGCGAACCAGCCAACCCGAACATGCGCGAAGGCGACAAGAAAGCGCGCGACGAAGCCTGGGCGCGTTGGAAAAAACTGCTGAACCAGCTTTAAACCGAAGCGACAGTGGGAGTGATTCATCGCTGGCATCAGCCTGTAACGCATCGGCTACCACGCGTAGGTCTGAGCGATCTTGCCGCCTCTAGTCATGTTAATTGAGAACCAGTACCAATTTCCTCCCAGGTTCACTTTGTAGCGCAAGATCTATTTTGTGACGCCTTCCAGTTCGTCTGCAAGCGCGCTTGCGTCGTAAACTTTCCGCATCGCTTCGATGATTGCCACGGAATCCACCGAGACGGCGCGCGCTTGCACGTCAGTGTATATGCAGTCAAGAACCAGTGATTGAATGTTGCCGTCGAAAATGATGCCGACAAATTCATTGGCTTTGTTCACGACTGGGCTGCCGCTGTTGCCGCCGATGATGTCGGCGTCGGAAACGAAATTGAAATGTGTCGTCAGATTCAAATTTGATTTCTTGTTTATCCAACGTTGTGGCAGGTCGAATGGCGGTTTGTTGTCGTGTTCGGCAGAACGCTGATATAACCCGGCGAAATCGGTGAACGCGGGAATCTGTTTGCTGTCCTGTTCATAGCCGCGCACAGTTCCATAGGACAGCCGGAGCGTAAAAGTCGCATCTGGGTAATTGTTCGTGCCTTCAATGGCAAAACGCGCTTTCGCGATTTCTGAATACGCCTGCTTTTTAATCTCTTCCTGTGCATCGTAAAGCTTTCGCGCAGTTCTCGCTGGTCCGTCGATGAGACGTGCGAGATCGATCATCGGATCGTGCGCCGCTTGCAATGCGGCAGGGTTTCCCTTGTAGAGATTCTTGCGCACCCCAACATCTTTTAGCCTCGTGCCCGACACGAGTTCGACAGCGCGTGCATGCGGCGATTTTCCCGCGAGTACTTTTTGAACGAGCGGATCGTTCGCGCCAAACTGCGAAGCAAAATCGGTCAGCGAATCCGTCAGTCGCAATATCTCGTAATCGTCATAAATCGGTTCAGTCGAAAAAAGTTCCAGCTCGAGCGATTCCCGGGCGCTGTCGCGAAACTCCGGAATTCGTTCGCCGTTCGGTTTGGCGCGCTCGTCAACTGCGCGAATGAGCAGGCGCGCGTATTTGAAAAGATTTCCGGATAACGCGCGGGGCGCGCGATAACCAATCGTGATCGGTCGCTCTTGTTCGAGATAAATGTAAATTGGCGCCCTTTTCGCGATTTCTGTCTCCGCCTTTTTGATTCGTTCGTACGCGCCAATTGTCGATCTTACCTTTGAATCACGCATGATGGCGTCCCGCAATTTTTGTTCGCGTGCTTGCAGTTGGGACCAGATTTCCGGATCGAGCAAACCGGCGAGATAACCATCGTAGCGTTTCCGGTTGTTTTGATCGCCAAAGAGATCGTCGCGCGCTCTTCTTGCGTTCTCGAAAGAGCGCCCGCTGTAAGCCAGCTCCAGCACTTCGCGCCGGTTGAACATGTGCAGGACGTAAGGCAGATATCGATCGCGGGTGTCGGCCAGCTCATCCAAAGTGAGTTGCCGATCCGTCTTGCCGGGGCTCCCGCTCACGAACGTCAGTTCGCCGTCGCTTGGTCCGCGCGGGTTCCATTTCAAGAAATTGTCGATTCTGGCTGGGTGGCCGTTTTCGTAAACACGAAAGATGCAGATATCGAGATCGAAACGCGGATACTCGAAGTTGTCGGGATCGCCGCCGAAAAAGGCCATCTGCTGTTCTGGCGCGAAGACCAGACGGATGTCGTCGTAGCGTTTGTAACGATAGAGATGATAAGCGCCGCCCTGATAAAGGGTGATCACGTCAGAACGCAACGCGGTCTTTTCTTTGCTCTCCTTCTCGATTTGCGCGATTGCGCTGCTCCGCGCCGCCGATGCCTGATCGGGCGTCATTCCAGACTTGACCGCGCCATTCACTCGCGCCGTAACGTCTTCAATGGACTCGAGCACGTTGAGCTCGAGATCGGTTGATTTAATTTCCTCCGTCTGGGTCCTGGCGTAGAAGCCGTCGCGCAAATAATTGTGCTCCTGGCTGCTGATTTTCTGCAACGTATCGGCGCCGACGTGATGATTCGTGATAACTAGTCCGTTTTCGGAAACGAATGAGCCGCTGCCGCCGGAATTGAAGCGAACGCTGGCTTTTTGGACATGGTCGAGCCACTGCGGTGTGGGTTCGAAATTATATTTTTCTTTCAGTTGTCTGAGCGGCGGTGCGTTGAACAGCCACATCCCTTCATCGGCGGTTGCCATCGCGGTGAAGCCAATAAGGCAGCTGATGGTGATTGCGCCCAGTTTTCGCGAATTCGAAAAAGCGATAAGCATCGGACAGCATAAAACGCCCATGAGAGCGCGACAACTGCTCTGGGATTGGTTATAGAGTCTAGCGATGTTTCGAACCAGACGGCGCAAGGTGGAGCGGCTCGATTTCATTCTGGCGGGCGCGCAAAAATCGGGAACAACGGCGTTGCACTATTTCCTCGCGACACAGCCAAAGATCACGATGGGCGACCAGCAGGAAATGCATTTCTTCGATGATGATGCGATGTTTGCCGGTCCGATCGATTACGAACAGTTACACAAACATTATCCGCAGCTCGCTCCATCAACCATCGCTGGTGATTGCACGCCAAGTTATATTTATTACGAACCAGCGGCGGAACGGATTTGGCAATACAATCCGAAAATCAAACTGCTCGTTCTCTTGCGCAATCCGGTCGAGCGCGCCTTTGCCCATTGGAACATGCAAAGATTCAAGGGCCGCGAGCCGTTGGATTTCTTCGATGCCGTGAGAGAAGAAAAGACGCGCATCGCCGGGGCGCCGCCAGCCGAAGCGCGCCGTTTTGCTTACGTCGATCGGGGATTCTATGCCCGCCAACTCGAGCGTCTCTTCAAATTCTTCCCGCGCGAGCACGTGAAGGTCGTGAAGTTTGAAGAGTTCAAGGACAAACAGCGCGAAACCCTCGGTTCCGTCTTTTCCTTTCTCGGTGTCGAGCCGGTCCGTTCAGTGCCTGGCAAAGACAGAAATGTTGTGCCGTATGACCGGGTCATGAATTGGGAGGAGAGGATTTTCCTCTACAATCTTTTCGCGGATGACATCGCGCAGATCGAACAAATACTCGGCTGGGATTGCGCGGACTGGAAATTGTAGCGGGGTACCCGGCGGTTGCGCCCTACTATTTCGTTTGCTTGAATCGTGGACGTTGATTCGCGTCCGCTGCGAGCAACGCTTTTGAACGAAAGATCCGTGCACCTTCCGACAGCAAATAGGCGCGCAACTTTTTTGTAAAAAATGAAGAGCCGTCGGGACGCGGATTAAAATCTAGCAATAAGCGACCTCCAGGTTTCAGAAAACGGGTTCGGATATCGTTGATGAAAAATTTCCAGTCAGCCGGCGTCCATTCACTCCACTCGCCACTTTCAGTGCGTGCTATTCGGTGAAAACAAACGCGATGCGCCGTGATGAGATCGAATTTTTCTCCAAGGTCGGGCAGCGGAACTTGCGGATAAATCCGCGAGACCACGCGGCGGACATTGAGAAATTCGGTAGTGCCTCGGAAGAGGGGCTCCTCGTCGGTATCGAGGCCGAGACCTTCGTGACCGAAGAATCGGCAGACGTAGAGGAAATATCCGGCGCCGCATCCAAGATCGAGAATGCGGACGGGCGGAGTTCGATCGAGCCAAAGATCTTGCGCGTGTGCCACGTGGACGCCGACCCAGTGAGCTGCGTCTTCATACATGTTGATTCTTCGCGCATTGGGTCGATAGGGATAACGCTCGCGCAGCCTTTCTAATTCGGCCCGATCAATCGTTGCCAAAATTCGCCGAGAACTCACAGGATGAGTCCACCGGCAGATGTGTTCCCAAAGGCTTTCGATTACGTCGAAGGACAATAGCTTTTGGAATTTCCGCGAAACTCGCATCCGAAAACGATGCAGCCAACTGCACGACAGACAAGTAGGTCTCCGCTCAGATACGGATATCGACGCGGATCAGACCAGTTGAACCTTCACGCGTCATAAATCCGTTGGCCCAGCCGTCGCCCGAATAAAAATATTGTTCGTAACGCCAGAGCATTTCCAATTTCGCGCCGTTTTGTTTTTGCCAGCGAATTTGATAGTATAAATGCCGCTTCCACGACGGCGAATGGCCGGTCATGAAATTAAGGTCGAACAGCGTCGGCCAACTAAGGACGCTCCGCCGAAATACGATCGAAGCATCGTCGCTCGCCGGGGGTACGGCAGCTAGATTTTCTGCTTCTGATTGCGGTGGACCGAAAGCGAAAACTTTTCCGCCAGCTGACAGAGCAAGCTGACCATCTTTTGTTGAGCCGATGTTGGGAGTTGAAGAAGTCGAGTCCGCGGCATTTAAACTTAGAGCGAGATCGTTGACGCGGAGAATGCCGCCCGTTCCACTCCCTTCATAGGTGATTGAATTAATCCGCGCTGAAGATACTTCAACGGTCCCGAATCGATCGATGAACAATGAGAGCTGTCGCCCACCCAAAATCCATATCGTTAAGACTGCGATGACGCATGCGACGAGTATCACAAGCGTGA
>DASXNN010000128.1:0-4801 GCA_036495045.1 Candidatus Udaeobacter sp. | reverse complement strand
AAGTTCCACCAGACTGGTCTCGCTCGAGCGGCTTGCCAAGATTGACAGGGCCGCCAAAGCGCGGTCGAGAACCTGCACTTTGTAGGGAGAGTTGGTCGTCTTATATTGCGGCACGCGTGCCATATTATGGGATAGCTGTTGTTTGTCAAGCAGAAAAATGAATTTTCTGAATCGAGGAAACAGAGACAGCCTAGGACGTTCCCGGTACACCTACGCCCTACGCCTCTACTTGAGGCCCCAAAGACCGTGATCCAGAGTGTTTAAAGAGACATGCAACGTTCCGGTCGATCGGATGCCAACGGCGAATACCGCAGGAATGTGCCTGATTCTCATAAACGAAAGTATATCTTCGTCTGAGCGTGATTTCCTCGTCCCAACTTCATCCGACGAGGGAGCCGGCCAGTGCCCGATTAACGCAACCGAAAACCGGACATCAAGTGGAATCACCCCAAAAACCACATGTCCGATTAGCCGGCACGACTAACCAGGCATATTCACGCCTGCAAGACTCGAGGTCAGGATGGATTCGCTACTTCCTTTCCTGTAGGGCTCTTGCATCCCCTACAACATGCCGGTTTATCCCGGCGCTCTCCGAGTTGCCCGTCGCTCGGGAGCGATCGTCATCAAAGCGCAGCTGCTCAAGCCTTTCTAGCTTGGCCCATCTCTTTTTGGCGTCGAGATAAATGGCTCGTGGCTTTTTTTGAGATTCACTCGGCTCTTAGAGCTCGAATCGGATCCAGAAGCGCCGCCCTCCTGGAGGGGATTAGGGCGAAGACCAGGTTCATGGACATCGCGTATCCGATCACCAGCTTTGCGCTGGTCCAGTCGAAGTAAAATGGGAGGTCGGCTCTATGCGCGATGCTCTCGGTGCCTCGCCAGCCGATGATCAAACCTGCCAGGCATCCCAAAATGGTGATCACCACCGCTTCGAACAAAAATTGAAAGAAAATGTCGGATTTTGTCGCGCCGAGCGCTCTGCGAATTCCAATTTCGCCTACTCGCTCGCCTACCGCGATCCAGCAGATTGCCAGGATGCCGAGACCAGAGACGGCCACCCCGCTCAATCCAACCCACTTGACCAGGAATTCGAGCCGCTTGGAAGCAGTCATTTCCGTGTCGATTAGAGCTTTTTGGTTTTGAATCTGAAAGTCGTCGGGCAGATTTCGGGAAACTCTATGTCTTCTCCGAAGAAGCTGGCGCATCGCTTCCGCCACGCCGTCCATCTCTTCCCAACTGCTCGCCTCGAAGAGGATCGCACCAAAATAATCGAGATTGGAGAGCCGGCGCATCGCGGTGCTCAACGGAACGTAGACTTGATTGTCTTCGTTCGTCGCGTCCAGTCCCTGGCCTCGCTCCTCCAGGACACCGATTACTTCAAACGGGACCCGATTGATAAACACCCGCTTGCCAATCGGCGACTCGCCGCCAAAAAGATCCCGGTGCACCGTCGAACCAAGAACTGCCACGCGCGCTGACCTGCGCATTTCCGGAATTCCATAAAACTCGCCTTCGCTCGTCTGCCAGTGCCTGATTTCCGCGAACGCAGGCTCGGTGCCGATGACAATGCAATTGCTCTTCGAAAGATCCCCCGCCTTTACCAGGAACGATGTGGTAACCGTTGCGGAGGATTTCTGGATCTCCGGAATTTCTCGCAGAAGTTCGGCATAGTCTCCGGCGACTAATGTCGTCACGATCGTTCCCGTTTTGGCGCGGCCGCCCACTGTGCGGCTCAGTTGGGGGGTGACCACAATCACATTTGTGCCTAACCGCTGAATCCGGCTCAACACTTTCAAACGGCCCTCGGACGCGTAGTTAATCGCGGAAATGACTCCCGCGACACCCAGCAGCGCGCTCAAGAGGATCAGTCCGGAGCGCAAACGGAAACGCCATATCAGTCGCAGCGAGCCGGCCATCAAATGAACTGCTTTGCCGATGCGCATCGGTTTGCCTAAAGGGGCTTACGGGAGAGAAATCAAGTTCGCAACGCTTTTACTGGATCAACTTGCGTTGCTTTCCACGCAGGATAGATTCCGAAGACGAGGCCGACTCCCACGGAAAGCCCTGCCGTCCATTCCAGCGCTTGCAACGCAAAGATCGGCGGCAGGTGCTGCATTTTCGCCACAAGATTTGTCCCGCCAAGACCAAGAACAATACCGATCAGCCCTCCAAAACTGGATATCAGCGACGCCTCCAGAACAAATTGCACCAAAATGTCCTGCCGGCTCGCTCCGACCGACCGCCGTAATCCAATTTCTTTTCTTCTCTCAGACACGCTGATGAGCATTAGGCTCATGATCACGGCGCCACCAATAATCATCGCGATCGTGGCAATCCCTTCCAGGATTGTCGAAAGTGTCGAGCCCATTTGCGTCACCTGGGCCATCACTGCCTGCGGGCTTGTCATCGTGAAATCATCCAGCGCCGAAGCTGCAATATGGTGGCGTTGGCGCAGCAGTGCGGTAATCTCTGCCATCGCCGCAGTGCTTTTCTCGGGATCGTGAAGCTGCGCGATCAGCATTGTCAGAAAATCCCGGTTAAACAAACGCGTCGATGCCGTGGTGACTGGGATAAGGATCAAGTCATCGAGGCTTCCGCCGCCCGGCCCTGCGCCGCGCGCTTGCAGCACTCCTTTCACCTGAAACGGCACGTCGCCGACGCGAATGGTCTTGCCGATGGGGTCGCCCTCGGGAAAAAGCGCTGGCACCACGTCCGAACCGAGAATGGCGACGCGCGCCAGCGATTGCATGTCCTCTGCGGTCACAAAATCCCCCGCCGCAAGTTCATCTCCGCGCAAATCGAGCCAGTTCGCGGAAACGCCGAAAATGGCCGGGCTGGCATTGCGATCTTTGTATTTCACGTCGATATCGAACGCGTTCTGCAGCAGCGCGACTTGTTTGACCTCCGGAATTTCCTCCGCGATAGCCTGCGCATCCTCGAATCTCAGCGTCGGAGGAACGTTTGTCAGCGAAACCATGCCCCGCGTCTTCCCGGCACCGGGACGAATAATGACCGTATCAAACGTACCGATCATGTTCTTGAAACGCTTCATGGTTTCACGCTTGGTGTTCTCGCCCACGGAATCCAGAATCGTCAGCGAAGATATCCCAATCATCACCCCGGCCATCATAAAGAAAGTCCGCAACCTGTTCCGCATCATGCTGCGGCACGCGATTGCAACTCCCGCCGTAATCCGCATGTTTTGTTCTCCAGGCCGTCGTCAAACCGATTCAACTGAGTGCGCGGCCGTCTTTCGATCCGATGCCAGCACTCCGTCTTTGAACAAAATCTCGCGTTCCGCGTATGCCGCCACTGCGTCGTCGTGCGTAACGAGAACCACCGTCCGCCCTTCCTGGTGCAGTTGCCGTAGAATGCCCATCACTTCCGCTCCCGCAGCCGAGTCCAAATTTCCTGTTGGCTCATCCGCAAGAACCAGCGGCGGATCGTTGATCAAGGCCCGTGCAATAGCGACGCGCTGTTGCTCTCCGCCGGAAAGCTCCGTCCCATAGTGATGCGCGCGTCCGCCGAGTCCCACGCGACCCAGCGCCGTCATCGCCCTCTTGCGATCAACGCGTCCCGGGCCATAAATCATCGGGATTTCCACGTTCTCCAGAGCCGTCGTCCGCGGCATCAGGTTGAACGACTGAAAAACAAATCCAATCTTCCACGCGCGCGTGTGTGAGAGCTGTCTGTCGGAGTACCCGGACAATTCTTCTCCATTCAATCGGAACGTTCCGGACGTGGGCTTGTCGAGACATCCCATGATGTTCAGCATGGAAGACTTTCCCGAACCGGACGGTCCGCGAATCGTCAGGAACTCTCCTTTCTCGATGACGAATGAAATATCTTTCAACGCCGCGACTGGTGTCCCGTCGCCTCGTTCGTATATCTTCCCGAGATGCGCCACTTCGATCATGGTTTTTCGCTCTTGTCTACTTTCTCCGGCACGCGGTTGATGACCACCTGTTCTTTTTCATTCACGCCTTTTTTGATCTCCGTGAACCCTGCGTCTCGCGTCCCGATCGTCACGGCCCTCTTCTCCTGTTTTCCATCCTTCACGACGCAGACAAAACGCTCGTCCCCGTCGCGCTGAATCGCTGCGTTGGGTAAAACCAGGGCCTTGCGCTCCGCTGTCTTGATCGTGATGTTCGCCGTCATATCCGGCTTGAGCAGCCGCTCATCTTTCTGTATCGCCGCCATGACCGGGTAATTCACCACGCCGGAAATAATCGTCGCCACCGGATCGATTCGCTTCACCACAGCGGGGATTTCCAGCGACGGATAAGCCTCTACCGTAAAATTCACGCGCTCGCCTGGCCGTACATTGGCGATGTCCGTCTCATCCACCATCGCCACCAGCTCCAGTGCGTTATCCTCGATAATGGTGACAAAGGTGGGAGCCGCAAACGACGCCGCGACGGTCTCCCCCTCCTGGGTTGAAACCGAAGCGACGGTCCCGGAAATCGGCGCACGAATCACGGCATACGACAAATCAATTTCCGCCGCCGCCAAATCGCTCTTGGATTTGTCTAGCTTTGCCTGCGCGCTTTTCATCTGCCATTCCAGATCTTCCTTCTGCTGCGAAGGCAAAACTCCTTCCACGAACAATTGCTGGCCGCGGTTCAAATCCCGTTGCGCTTTCCCCACGCCTACTTCATCCATCGCAGCCTGCGTACGCGCCTGTTCTACGCGCGCCTCCAGTGGCTTCGGATCAATTTCCGCGATGACATCTGCCTTCTGAATGTGCGAGCCGACCGTCACGTTGAGCCTCCGCACGATTCCCGAAACTTGCGATCCAACGCGC
>DASXNN010000127.1:0-12356 GCA_036495045.1 Candidatus Udaeobacter sp. | reverse complement strand
TCCCGAAACCTTGCGTTACAGTCAGTTCGGACGTGATTTCAGCCACTCGCTCCAAAGCTGCGGCCGGCCACCAGGATTGGCATGAGCGTAATCGTAGAAGGCGCGGACGAACGTAGTCCGATCGTCCGTATATGGCGCTTTCCAGCTTCTCTTGTCTGCAGGGCGCAATACATCGTAATCATAACCAATCATCTGCTGACGACGCACGATATCATCCAGCGAGACTTGGGTCGCATTTCGCAACATGTCATACAGCACCATGAAAGTAGTTGTCCGGCCTCGGCCTGCTTCACAATGGAAATGCGCCCAGCCATTCTCCGGAAGTGTGCGTATGACGAGGATAAATCGATCGACTTCTTCGTCTAACGGACGCGCATGATCCGTAATCGTCAGA
Source organism: Candidatus Udaeobacter sp. (assembly GCA_036495045.1). Classification (GTDB taxonomy): domain Bacteria; phylum Verrucomicrobiota; class Verrucomicrobiia; order Chthoniobacterales; family UBA10450; genus Udaeobacter. The sequence goes on along the minus strand of DASXNN010000127.1, from coordinate 11,962 downwards.
CGTACATAGGCAGCACGATTAGCATCAACCAGGTCACGCTCCGTACTCGCGTGCTCGACCGTCACATTCTGCGGCGTACTCGGAGTAACACCGGGTTTCTTAACGGCAGCGCCTGGTCTGACAATGATTTTTCTCCCCGGTTTGAGCGATTCCACGCGCGCATTCTCATCTGCTTCGATTGCGCTTTGACTGCGACCAACATTCGCCCAGTCATTCGTCGCGAACCAACTAACGGGCAATCCGTTAACAAATATGTGCGTCTCCTGCCGCAAATCGAAGACGGTCACTGGGCCGCGCGTGCGCGCCAACAAAACCTTGAGACCATTAGCCGTAAACTCTCCACTGCCAGAAGCATGAAGATCAGCCAAGCCGATGTCTGAAGTGATTTGGCCCTTGTCCGCTTTAATCGGGTCGTCAGTCGTGCGGAAGTTCCGCGGCAAAGCGGCGGCCAGCTTTTGGTCAACGTCCCAAATCAATACCGGCGAATCCGCGTCGGCAGGCCGGACTGGCGGATTCTTCTGCATGAGCGCGGCCGAGAAACTCATTGCAGGCGTGAGAAGCAACGCTGACAGCAGATACTGGATGGTTGATGGGAGAGAGTTAAGATTCATCACCTGGCAATTGCACTCGCACACTTTCGAGCAGGCAAGAAATTTCGCGCCATAGTATTACAAACTCGCAATTCGCTTTCACCGATTGCAAACTAGAGCGATGGCGGACGTACTCACTCCCATGATGCAGCAGTATCGTCGGCTGCGAGGCAGCATCCCTGCCGACACGCTTTTGTTGTTTCGACTAGGTGATTTTTACGAGCTGTTTTTTGAAGACGCAAAGGAGGCAGCGGACCTGCTCAACGTCGCGTTGACCAAACGCAACGGGGTGCCGATGTGCGGTGTCCCATATCATGCAGCACCGAACTATATTGCCAAGCTGATTAAGGCCGGCCGGCGCGTCGCCATTTGCGATCAGACGAGCGAACCCCAGCCGGGCAAAATCGTCTCTCGCGATATCACCCAGATTATCAGCGCAGGTACAGTGAACGATCTCGATTTGCTCCAAGCCAAACGCGCGAATTATTTAGGCGCTGTTTACGTTGATGATAGTATTTTTGGCTTCGCTTATGCAGATCTCTCCACGGGGGAGTTTCGATTAACCCAGCTGCAAGATCGACAATCACTCCTTGACGAATTGGCCCGTGTCGCGCCGGCAGAACTTCTCGTCAGCGACGAGCAAAAGGAGCAATTCGCCAAATTCAAGAGCGCGCTCGGCTACGACAGCTACGCCTTTCTGCCGGAACAGGCAGCCTTCACCTTATGCGAACATTTTAAAGTCAAATCCGTCGACGGTTTCGGTTGTGCCCAAATGCCGCAGGCGATCGCCGCCGCGGGCGCAATCGTTCATTATCTCAAGCACCACCTTCGGCGAAATATCGATCATGTCACGGCTCTGCGTTCCGATGCGCCCAGCGATCACGTGCTGCTTGATGCTGCTACCCAAACCAATCTCGAGTTGGTTGAATCCCGAAATAGTCGGGACACCAGTTTGCTCGCAGTGCTCGACCGTACAATCACCTCGATGGGCGCCCGTAAACTGCGCGCGTGGATTTTGCAGCCGCTGCGGAATCTGGTGGAACTGGAGCGCCGCCAGCAAATGATCGCGAACTTGTTGCAAGAACCAGATCTGCTCGCAGCACTGCGCGCTTCGCTGAAGTTAATCCGCGACATCGAGCGCTCGGTTGGGCGATTGAGCCAAGCCTCCGGCAACGCGCGCGATCTTGTCGCGCTCAAAATTTCTCTCGAACAGATCCCAAAATTGAAAAGCGAGCTGCAGAGGTTACTCGATCGGCTCGCGTTCGGCGCAACACGCATAAACGAGAATGCAAATGTCGAATTGCTGGCACAAAGATTGCAGAGCGATTTGCGCGAAATGCCACAGCTGGCAGAGAGGCTCACTCGCGCGGTAGTCGATGATCCGCCACTAGCGCTAAAGGAAGGCGGAATTTTTCGTGATGGCTACGATGTCGATCTTGACGCCTTGCGGCGGGCTTCGCGTGAGGGCAAGGATTGGATCAGCCAATTACAGGAATGCGAAATCGCGGCCACCGGCATCAAATCTCTCAAGGTCCGCTACAACTCGGTGTTCGGCTATTTCATCGAGGTGACGAAGTCGAACCTGGCAAACGTACCCTCGCATTATACCCGCAAACAGACAACGGTAGGTGGAGAGCGTTTCATCACGCCCGAACTCAAGGAGATGGAGGCAAAAATTCTTGGAGCGGACGAACGCGCACGTCAACTGGAGTATCAACTTTTCCAAAAGTTGCGGGACCAGGCTTTATGCGAGCTGGAACCAATTCAGCAAACAGCCGCTGCGATTGCGATTATCGATGTTATCTGCGCGCTCGCGGAAACAGCGCGACTCTTCCGGTATTGCCGGCCGGTGCTGACTGAGACGCTGCGACTCACAATTAAAGACGGGCGACATCCGGTGCTCGATCAAAATCTGGTGGAAGAAAAGTTTGTGCCGAACGACACGACGCTTGAGGGCGAAAACACGCGACTGGCCATCATCACCGGACCGAACATGGCGGGAAAATCGACTTACATCCGCCAAGTCGCGCTAATTGTGCTGATGGCGCAGATCGGCAGCTTCGTTCCGGCGGAAAGCGCGGAGATCGGCTTGGTCGATCGCATCTTCACCCGGGTCGGCGCGAATGACGATCTTGCCCGTGGACAGTCTACGTTCATGGTCGAAATGAATGAAACTTCCAATATCGTCAACAACGCTACCGAGCGAAGTCTCGTCATTCTCGATGAGATCGGCCGAGGAACATCGACGTTCGATGGGCTGTCCATCGCATGGAGCGTGGCGGAATTTCTCCACGACAAAATCAAAGCGCGCACTCTATTCGCAACCCACTATCACGAGTTGACCAAACTCGCCGAGGAGCGCAGCGGCGTCTGCAATTTCAACGTCGCGGTGCGTGAGTGGAATGATCAGATTATTTTCCTGCGCAAGATCGTGCCCGGTGGCGCGGACAAGAGTTATGGAATCCAAGTGGCACGCCTCGCAGGCTTACCGAAGGAAATTCTCGATCGAGCAAAAGACATTTTATCGCACCTTGAGGCGCCCAATGGCACCCTGGCGCAACCGGGAAAAACGAGAAAGCGAAGATCGACAAGCAACATGAAAACGGAAAGGCCACAGCTGGATCTGCTTTAGGGATTGGCGTACCGCCCGCACTTAAAAAACGGTTCGGCCGGCAGGTCGCCCCTACAGTTTTTCACTGACCGGATTGCGGGTAAATTATAATTGTCTGTTAGGCCGCTCATCATGGCAATCAAAACCGAGAAGGAACTGAGCGAGACTCAGCGCAGCCATTGGCTGAAAGCCGCGGCGGCGATTGAGCTGCGCAATTTCGGTTACGCAATTTCGCTCTTGCAGGGACTTCTCAAACAGGAGCCGCAGTTTCTGACGGGCCGCCAACTATTGCGGCGGACTGAGGTGACGAAAAGCAAATCGGCCAAAAAAAGTTTCTTCAATATCTCGACCGCGCCGATCGCGGTGATGAAAGCGCAGCTGGAAATCAAGAAAGATCCGAAGCGCGCGGTGGAAATGCTGGAAAAAATTCTGGAAAAAGAACCTTACAATCGGCAGGCAAATCTCGTTCTAAAGGAAGCGGCAGTGGTGGCGGGCTGGCCGGAAATCGGCGTCTTCGCGCTGCGGACGCTGCTCGAAGAATATCCGCGCGATGCCAAAGTGCTTCACGAGCTCGGCCGCCTGCATCATGAACTAGGGGAAAGTGATCGGGAGGTCGAAATTTACAACCGAATCACGGAGATAAATCCGCTTGATGCCGAAGCGCTTCGGCTTGGTAAAAATGCTTCGGCCCACGCCTCGATGACAACCGGCGGCTGGACGCAGGCAGTCAGTTATCGCGACTTGATCAAAGACAAAGAGACGGCGGTTTCACTCGAGCAACAGAGCCGGATGCGATTGACTGGAGAATCACTCGATAAACAAATTGCGGAAACATACGCGCTCCAACAGGCGGAGCCGAGGAATATCGATCTTGCACGACGCCTGGGCGCACTAAACGAGCAGAAGGATGATATTGCGGCTGCAATCGGCTGGTATCAATACGCTGCTGATCTGACAAAAGGCGCCGACGCCGGATTGATTCGAAAAGTGTCCGATCTAAAAACGAAAAGCTTGGAGCGCGAGATCGCTGCGCACGAGGAATTTCTGTCCACTCACGGTGCCCATCATGAGTTGTCCGCAAAGAGGACTGAGGAATTGAAGGTCGCGAAAAGGAAGCGGGCAGAAATTCTAGTTGAGGATGCGCGCAAGCGTATGGCGGGAAACCCGACCGACTTGCAACTTCGATTTGAACTTGGCGAGCATCTAGTAAATGCGGGGCGTTTTCGGGAAGCCTTGCCGGAACTGCAACGGGCGCGACAAAATCCGAATGCGCGTTTGAAAGCGATGAACCTGCTGGGTCGCTGTTATAGCGATCTTGGGATGCTCGACCTTGCGACGAAGCAACTCGAAGAAGCAGCGCAAGAGATTTTAGCGATGGACACGATGAAGAAAGAGATCGTCTATAATCTCGGGCTTGTTTACGAGCGGATGGGCGAGAGCGAAAAATCACTCAGTTGCATGAAACAGATTTACGAAGCTGACTACGGCTACAAAGACGTGGCAACGCGTGTGGAGAGCTCGTACAAGCAGAATATCTCCAAAGCTTGATCGTCGTTTCGATTGCTCTCCGGGCCGGAACAGCGCGCGTCCATCCGGCCGCGCGTGAGCATTCGATACTTAAAATGTCGGGAAGTACGCGATGTGTCTCAACGGAGAATCAGCTATGAAAAGCAAAATTATCACTACCTCACGCTTTGGTATTCTCGCTCTGGCAGTCGTTTCATTCAGTTTGGCTGGCCTGGCCATGGCGCCAAATCCGCCTAGCGCAAAGAACAGGGCTTTCATGAAGAAGGCTGCAAAAGGCGGGATGATGGAAGTAGCCATGGGAAAATTAGCCGAGCAAAATGGCCAAAGTGACGATGTCAAATCATTCGGCAAACGGATGGTCACTGATCACAGCAAAGCCAACGATGAGCTGAAATCGATCGCTCAGCAAAAAGGCATTAATTTGCCGAGCAAAGAGCCAACTGAAAAATGGAGCTCAGATAAAGCCTACATGAATATGATGGTCAAGGACCACGAAGAAGACCTTGCCGAATTTCAAGCAGAGGCAAAGGATGGGAGTGATCCCGATGTAAAAAATTTCGCCGATAAAACGGCCAAGGTGGTCCAGGAGCACCTCGATTTGGCCGAAGAGACTCAAGGCAAGCTGCAATAGAAACACTGACTGCGCGATGCGGCACGTCTGAGGAGGCGTGCCGCATTTCTTTTAAGGCGTATCCTTTTCAGTGCAGGCCACGCGATTCCTGCTACAGAATTCGCACGTCTTGGCGCAATCGCGGAATGGGGATGGCGGCGTGTCAATCTTGTTCGCTTGTTGATCGGCGGCTTCCAAAAGTGCCTTGCTTTTGCGACGCCAGACTCAATCCTCCTCATCAATGCGGAAGACAAAAATCATCTGCACGCTCGGCCCGGCTATAGAACGAACCGATGTCTTGCGGCAATTGATCCAGAAAGGGGCGGATGTCTTTCGATTAAACATGAGCCATGCCGAGCATGCTTGGGTTGGTGAGATTGTTCCGCGAATTCGACGGCTCGGACAAGAGATGGGTCGGCCAGTTGGGCTGCTGCTCGACACCCAGGGTCCCGCCATTCGCACGGGCGATCTCAAAACCGACCTGCACTTGAATTCCGGCGATATCTTGGAGCTCACCGTCGGCGGCGCGAAAGGCGAAGATCCCTACTCAGTCGATGTTAATTACGGCGGGCTAGTCAACGATGTTTCTGTTGGCGACACGATCCTGATGGACAACGGTTTGATCAGGCTAGTCGTCGGCGAAAAAAGAAAGGACAGGATCGTCTGCAAGGCCATCACTCCCGGGACGCTCGGCTCCCGGCGTCATATTAACTTGCCCGGCGTGCACGTGAATCTCCCGCCGCTCACCGAAAAAGATCTTGCTGATATTTCACTCGGCGCAGAGCTTGGCTTCGATTTTGTCGCGCTGAGTTTTGTGCGTCAGAAAAGTGATCTCGATCAACTGCGTGCAGTTCTTGCCGAGAAAAAGAGTAAAGCTTTAATCATCGCTAAAATCGAGGACCGATTGGCGGTCCAATCCATCGACGACATGATTGAGGGCGCGAATGCGATCATGATCGCTCGTGGGGATCTGGGAATTGAATGCCCTATAGAGGAATTGCCGATCATCCAGCGCCGGATCGTGAAACATTGTATTCGACTCGGCAAGCCGGTCATCGTCGCGACTCAGATGCTCGAATCGATGATCACAAATCCTTTGCCGACTCGGGCCGAAATTACCGACGTTGCAAATGCCGTCTTCGAGCAGGCGGATGCGATCATGCTCAGCAGTGAAACAAGTGTTGGTCGTTATCCGGTGGAATGCGTCGAAGTGCTAAATCGCGTGGCCCGGCGCATCGAACGCAGCGGAGGCGCCGGTTATGCAAAATCGGCGCGGCTCGAGGATGCACGGCAAAAGACAGTTGCTTCGGCCGTAGTCCTGGCGAATTCGTTTCAGCGGGCGAAGATTATCGTGTTTACCCGGCACGGGACCATGGCGCGCAATGTATCAAACCTTCGTCCGGAAAATGCGCCGATATTTGCTTTCACCCCTAGCGAAGAAGTTCGCCGCCAATTAGCGATCTGTTGGGGCGTTTACCCGGTGAGGATTGTGTTCACCGGAGACCCGAACGTGACAATCGAGGCCGCCGAGAAGTTTTTGCGCGAAGCCAATTTGACCATCCCGGGCGATCAACTCGTGATCATCAGCGACATTCGCGCGGGCGAAGATCGCATCGATTCGGTGCAACTGCGGACCGCAAAATAAAACGCGCAGGCGTTATCGCCGGCGCGCATTTACACGACTTTGCTGCCGTCGATCTAAGCTTCGACCGGTAATTCAACGTCAACCGGACGCTCCTTCTTGCTCAGAGCGCGGCGGAGCTTCGAGAGCGCAATGTTCTGCAACTGCCGGATGCGTTCACGCGTAACTCCGAACTTCTTTCCGACTTCTTCCAGCGTTTTGGGTTTACCGCCGTCCAATCCAAAGCGTTGAAAAATGATTTTCTTCTCCCGATCGTCGAGCACATCAAGCAAACCGCCGACTTCATTGCGAAGATTCTTGTCCCGCAATAGCTCAAACGGAGTCTGAGCTTCCTCATCCCCAACGATCTCGCCAAACTCAGTGGAATCGTCGTCGCTAATTGGCGCATCGAGAGACGCCGGACGGATCGATACAGTCTTGAGCTGCGAAACTTTTCCGCTTGCGATCCCGATCTCGTCGCCAAGTTCATCATCGGTCGGTTCACGGCCAAGTTCCTCGCTCATTTGTAAGGAAACGCGGCGCATCTTGGAAATCTTGTCCACCAGGTGAACGGGCAGACGGATGGTCTTGCTCTGGTTGGCCAGCGCCCGCTTGATCGACTGTTTGATCCACCATGCCGCGTATGTGCTGAGCTTTCCGCCTTTTGCGGGATCAAAACGCTCCACTGCCTTCATTAGACCGATGTTTCCTTCGGAAATCAGGTCAAGCAGCGGCAGACCGAGATTCGCGTAATCATGCGCAATTTTGACCACAAGGCGCAGATTTGAACGGATCATCAGAGCCCGCGCTTCGCGGTCGCCCCTTTTGATCTTTGCGGCAAGAGTAATCTCTTGTTCCGGAGTCAAGAGCGGGATTTGCCCAATCTCGCGCAGGTAAATCTTAATTCCGGTGTCGCTATCTTCAGCAGCCATATAGCTCTTTTTCATCAATGATTTTGGGGGGTTGAATCGACAATGTACCGTCAGTGGTATTTGTCGGCGCCTTGTCGATCACGCGTTGTAGCATTCTCAAAACTATTTAACAAGGTTAAATATTCGGATTTCAGACAGTGGCCGGATGTATCCCGTTCAATTTTTTTGCCCGTCCGCACAGCCTCTCCCAAGGGAGGCTAAATCCCTCGATTTGGCTGCGATCCACGGGACTTTAATTTCCGAGCTTTCTCTCTGCGAATCGCCTCTTTTCCTCCTGTAATATCTTTGACAATCTAAGCTTGCGATGTTCGCAAAAATTTATTCAGCCGCGGTTTACGGGGTGGATGCATACGGAGTTGAAATTGAGGTCAACGGCGCTGGCGGCGACCCAAACATTGTCAGCGTCGGGTTGCCGGATGCCGCCGTAAGGGAGAGCCGCGATCGAGTGACAACCGCGATTGCAAACAGCGGATATTTTTGGCCACGCGGCCGCACCACAATCAATCTCACACCGGCCGCCATTAAAAAAGAAGGACCCAGCTTCGATTTACCGATTGCGCTTGGAATGATGGCGGTGACTGAAGAACTGGATAGCTCGCCTTTCGAAAATTTCATCTTCGTAGGTGAACTCGCTTTGGATGGTGCAGTGCGCGCTGTGAAAGGCGTCTTGCCGGTTGCGTTGGAAGCCCGACGTCGCGGTAAGCGTGCACTTTTTGTCCCGGAATCAAATGCACTCGAAGCCGCCATGGTCGAGAAAATCGACATTTACGGGGTGCAAAATTTACGTCCAGACCTTTGCTTTTTTGCGCGACGATACTGCACTGCTGCCGACGCGCGCCGATCTCACGGGGTTTTTCGCCACCCACCAAGACTACGATGTCGATTTTAGCGATGTAAAAGGCCAGGGCCATGTTAAGCGGGCCATCGAAGTGGCAGTGGCCGGCGGCCACAACGTCCTCATGATCGGCTCTCCCGCCTCAGGCAAATCGATGCTTTCGAAACGCATCCGCACGATCATTCCGCCGATGTCGCTGGAGGAAGCGATTGAGACGACGAAGATTCATAGCATCGCTGGTTTACTGAACGGTGAGCGCTCCTTCGTTTCCACAAGGCCGTTCCGCCCGCCGCACCACACCATTAGCGACATTGCTTTGCTTGGTGGCGGCACATTTCCAAATCCGGGTGAAGTAAGTCTGGCGCACAACGGCGTTCTCTTTCTCGATGAGCTGCCCGAGTTCAAACGTTCGGCATTGGAAGTGATGCGACAGCCGATCGAAGACGGAAGGGTGACAATTTCGCGCGCCGCCGGCAGCCTCACGTTTCCAGCCGAGTTCATGCTGGTGGCGGCGATGAACCCATGTCCGTGCCGATATTTTGGCGATTTAAAACGCGAATGCCGTTGCGGCCCTGTTCAGGTGCAGCGCTACCGTCAGCGCATCTCAGGGCCATTGCTCGATCGGATTGATCTGCACATCGAAGTCCCTGCAGTCGAGTACCGCGACGTCGCCCGCAAGCGCCAGGAAGAAAGCTCGACATCGATCCGCGAACGCGTTGCCCGCGCGCGCCAGAAACAACAACAACGATTTGCGGGCGATCCCAAGACTAACTGCAAGGCGCGCATGACCACATGCCATCTCAAGCAACATTGCAAGCTCACCCAGGATTCGCACGAACTCATTCGCGTCGCCATGAGCGAATTGAACCTCAGCGCCCGCGCTTACGATCGCATCCTGAAAGTTTCCCGCACCATCGCCGACCTCGATGACGAGATCCATATCTCACCCGAGCACGTGAGCGAAGCGATCCAGTATCGCATCTTCGATCGCACGCTTTGGGTCTGATGACCGCCCGCGCACAACGGACTGACATCCTTTTCGCGGCCGCGCGTAATTAACACAATGCGGAAAAATGCGTTAGCGAGAAAACTTCTCGTGTGACGACAAATTTTGAATCCATTCAGCGGCTACGATGCATCTCACGGGAAACAACACCTATTGAGAATTATGAAACCAACATCATTAACGCTCCGCAGACATCGCCGTTCGCCGATGACGGATTACAATTATCATTCGGCTGCACTGGAAAGTTTTAGCAGTAACTGCGCGCAAGTCTCAGCGCCGTCGCTCTGGGATATTAGCCGCAGCTATTTCAAAAACGAAGCGCGTTACGATTTTCTGGGCGAAGCCGGGCTCTTTGCGGTGATCGTTTTGACCGCGTTTCTTCCCTTGATTAACAACGCACATGCTCTGGTAGAGTTTGTTCGTGCGATCGGCAACTTTTAATCAGCAAAGCTTTCGCCTGATATTTGTCGCGTATTCGTTGTCACTTATCGGCTGCGGCCCTGAAAGTGACCGCGTTCTGGAGGAGACGGTCGAGAGATCTTATAAGATCGAACCGACGACCAGTATAAGCATCAAAAACGTTGATGGTTCGATTCAGGTTTACGGTTCACCTGCACGGGAAATGACGTTGCAGGCGATCAAGAGAGCTTATGCGGCCAAGCGGCTGAAGCAGATCACGGTCGATGTTTCCGTCCAGCCAGGCACAATTGCAATCGAAACGACTTTTCCTGGAGAACCGACGTGGGGTCTGCGTGATCGGTCCGGGACGGTCGATTACCTTATCGTCGTTCCAGATACCGCCAGCATATCGCGATTGGAATTAGCTAATGGCGAAGTTACGATCGAGGAAATGCGCGGACAAAGCGTCCACGCCCGCTTGGGAACTGGCCGGCTCTTCGCTCACAACTGCTTCAGTAATGCGAATTTCACGGTAGGCCGAGGCACCCTTACTTTGGCTTATGAATGGTGGGAACCAGGCCAATTTTCCGTCCAAACGAACATCGCCGATGGAAGTGCGTGGGGCTTCCTTCCGAGTGATGCTGCTTTTCATCTGATTGCGGAAACGGTCCACGGGAAAATTGCGAGCGACTTCACTGCCGTGGAAGAGAACCGCGCGCAAGCGATGACCAAAGTCGATATGTTAGTCAACGGCGGCGGCGAGACCCAAATCAAAATGCACGCGACCAAAGGCAACATTACAGTTGTGGGGCAAAACCCCTGACGTTGGTTGCGCCCAAAAGTTCAGAATTTAGAATAATCGCAAATGCCCTCGTTCGACATCGTCTCCGAAGTGGACAAGCAGGAACTCGATAACGCGCTTAATCAGGCGCGCAAAGAGCTCGCTACCCGTTTTGATTTCAAGGGCACAACGGCTGAAATTCTCGCCGACAAAGACAAAATCACGCTGACCGCCGAAGACGCCGCACGGCTGCGAGGATTGCGTGAAATTGTCATCGGCAAACTTTCGAAACGCGGCGTCGATCTTCGCAACATCGAACAGGTTGAGGCCGCGATCTCATCCGTCGGACATGCGCGCCAAGAATTAAAAATCCAGCAGGGGCTCGAAGGAAATAAAGCCAAGGAAATCATCCAGGCGATCAAATCACAGGGATTCAAAGTGCAAAGCCAGCTGCAAGATCGACAAATTCGCGTTACCGGAAAAAAGAAAGACGATTTGCAAGCGGTGATCCAATTTGTGCGGAGCCGTGACTTCGGTGTCGCGACCAATTTCAAAAATTTCCGCGACTAACTTCTAGGCGCGCAAGCCGCCAGCGATGCACCCTCTGTTGGCAACGGGACAATCGATCACCGCGCGCCCGAGCGGAATACAATCAGAAAATTCGACAGGCAGCCCCAGGAAAAATGTCTGCACTCCTCCGGCGCATTATTAAGAAACTGGCCAACTTAGCTTCGGCGAGCATCGTTCGTGCCAAATCTGCGGTGTTCCACACCTTTCACGAAAATAAAGTTAAAAAAAACTCGACCACTGACCTTCTTTTAGGCGAACTAAAGGTGATGAAATGAGGTAAATCTATTATGAAAGAACGAATTGAGCTCTCGGTTTTACCGCGGCCATTTTCCAGGTTGGCCGCGGTTTTTTTATGCCTGGCGGCGGCAATGCCGTTCGTTGCGCTAAACAGCGTCCAAGCAGCTTTCCTTGACTATACGGCGAGCGCGTACGGAACCTATGCTTTCGTTGGCAGCACCGTCGTTGTCGGCCAGACTGCGC
>DASXNN010000126.1:0-5100 GCA_036495045.1 Candidatus Udaeobacter sp. | reverse complement strand
CTTACCGACGTCCTTTTCAAGAATCTGAAAGCGCGCTCGATCGGGCCAGCGGTGATGGGCGGTCGCGTCTCGGATATAGCGATTGATCCGCGCAACCCATTTGTCTTTTATGTTGGACTTGGACACGGCGGCGTTTTCAAGACGAACGACAACGGCGTGACGTTTGATCCGATCTTCGACAGGCAACCAACACTCTCCATTGGCGCGGTCGTCGTTGCGCCTTCCGATTCCGATGTCATCTGGGTTGGAACTGGCGAAGCGAACGACCGCAATTCGTCCGATTGGGGCGATGGCGTTTATCGATCGACTGATGGCGGTGAGAATTGGCAAAACGTCGGCCTGAAAGATAGCCGCGTCATCGCGCGCATCGTTATCGATCCAAAGAAACCGGAGGTCGCTTACGTTGCAGCAATGGGCCATTTATGGATCGACGGCGGCGAACGCGGGCTCTACAAGACAACTGACGCCGGCAAAACGTGGAAGCCGATTTTGCAAGCGGCTGCTCCTCACAACGCGCACACTGGCTGCGGCGATGTGATTGTCGATCCAGCGAATCCCGAAATCGTTTACGCTGCGCTCTATGCCCGACGACGGACACCCTGGAGCTTCACGTCTGGTCCAAGCGTTACAGAAGGTGAAGACGTTGGCGGAATTTTTAAGAGCACTAATGGCGGCGCAAGCTGGAAGAAGCTTGGCGGCGGCTTACCGGCTCAAACGGGGCGCATAGGGCTGGCGATCAGTGCGAGCAATCCAAAGGTTGTCATGGCGGTGGTGGAAAGCTTTGAGGGTGGCACGAGCCAGTTGACCGACTTGCGCAGCAAGAGCGGCGGCATGTTTCGCTCTGAAGACGGCGGCGAAAAATGGACACGGATGAGTGCAATGGACCCTCGCCCGTTTTATTTTAGCCAGATCCGCATCGATCCGGCAAACGACCAGCGTGTTTACCTATTGGGATTTGCTCTGCTGGTTTCCGATGACGGTGGAAAGAATTTCCGAGAAGATCTTGGGGAAAAAGTTCATCCGGATTGCCACGCAATGGCAATTCAGCCTGGCACCGTTCCGCCGCCTAAACCGCCGAAGCCAGAAGACAAAAACAAACCGCCTAAACCGCCAGTTTGCCAGCGTTTGTTACTCGGCACAGACGGGGGTATTTATCAAAGTTTCGCAGGCGGCAAGAATTGGGATCATCTGAACAAAATTCCCTCAGGAGAATTTTATCGGATCTCGCTGGACGACACGAAACCGTATTTTCGCATCGCCGGCGGACTTCAGGATAATGAGAACTGGGTCGGGCCAAGCGGCGTGCAGAGTAAGGAAGCGATTCGCAATTGCGATTGGACCGCCCTCGCCGGCGGCGACGGCTTTTATGTTTTGTTCGATCCAACTGATCGCGACACGTTTTACGCGGAAAGCCAGCAGGGCGAAGTGCACCGGATCAATCTGCGAAATGGCGAGTTGCGGCGTTTGCGTCCCGAGCCACCTGAGGGCCAACCCCGATATCGCTTTCATTGGAATTCGCCACTGGCCATGAGCCGGCATAAGCCGGGCGTGATTTATCTGGGGGGCAATTGCGTTTTTCGGCTGGTTGATCGCGCGGAAAGATATTCCGTGATTAGTCCTGATCTGACGCGCAACGAACCGATGCGCACAAATGCAGTCGGAAGCGGCGCAGAAAATTACGGCGTGGTTTTTTCGCTTGCAGAATCGCCCAAGCGCGCGGGTCTTTTGTGGGCGGGGACCGATGATGGTCGACTCTGGGTTACAGAAAACGAAGGCGGCAAGTGGACAGAATTGACCAGCAATTTACCCGACCCGGCACGGGGTCAATGGGTCGTGCACATCGAGCCTTCCAATGTCGATTCAAACGTCGCTTACGTCGCCACGAATGCGTATCGCTCAGGCGACGATCGCGCCACGATCTTGCGCACGGCTGACCTCGGCAAAACGTGGCAATCAGTTGCCGGCGATCTCCCGGTAAATGACCCGGTAGAAGTTGTGCGCGAAGATCCGGTCAATGCGAAGCTGCTTTACGCGGGCACGCACTTTGGATTGTTTGCGTCGTTTGACCAAGGTACCCACTGGGTCCGCATCGGCGATGTGCCCCCGGTCCGGGTGGATGATATCCAGATCCATCCGCGCACAGCAGACCTCGCGGTTGCAACGCACGGTCGCAGCATAGCCATTCTGGATGATACCGTCCCGTTTCGCGAATTCACGCCGGCGATTGCAGCAAAGCCGGCCCAATTATTTAGCGTGCGTTCTGTGACCGGCGCTTATCTTCAGCCGGGCTTTGTCGACTCGAACGCGAAAGGGATTTATCGCGGGCAAAATCCGGCTGAGGGCGCGCTGTTCACGGTTTGGATACGCGAGTTCACGGGCGACGAAATCAAAATCGCTGTCACAAAATCAACTGGACAGCCAGTCGCAAATCTCAAAGCACCCGGCGCGCCAGGTTTCACTCGATTAAACTGGGATTTACGGCCGACCAAAGATGTGAGCATCGAATACGGCGGCGACGATCCGAAGCGGCTTCTTCCCCCGGGAGATTACACCGCGGAATTAACGTTCGGCACGACGAAAACGAAACAAACGTTCCATGTCGATCTCGCCGAAGGCATCACGCCGCGGTAATGACGCAGAACATGGGTTCGACTGGTTCAACTCATCCAGGCGCTAATCGTCCGAGACTTGGCTGCGCATCTGCAAACGTTGGCTCTCCCTTCTGTTGGCTTCGCTCGGCGGCTAAGCTTTTCAATAGAGCTGCTGAATGCCTATGTTTCTGAATCATGCCTACGATCGGGATCACCGGCGGAATTTCCACAGGCAAGAGCACATTTTGCGCGTGTCTGCGCGAGATTGTTCCGAATGCCAAGTTTTTCGACGCGGATCAGGCCGCACATCGACTTGTCGATCTTGATCCGGAGGTTAAAAAAGAAATTCGACGCGAATTTGGGAGTGCGGTTTTTTCGGTCGATCGGGAGTTGAATCGGAAGAAGCTTCGCCATATAGTCTTTACAAACGCGGCTAAAAGACGCGCGCTCGAACAGATTCTCCATCCGCGAATTCGCCGCCAATGGAGCACGGAGGCGGAAACGCTTCATAACTCTCCCCATTTTTTCTTCCCTGATATTCCACTTCTTTATGAAACCGGCGGTGAAAAGTTGTGCGATCGAGTAGTGGTGGTCGCCTGTTCCTACAGGAATCAAACACGCTGGCTGATGGAGCGCATGTCGCTCGAACACTCCGCGGCGGAACAAATGATCAACTCACAAATGCCTCTCGACGAAAAAATCAGTCGTGCCAACCACATGGTCTGGAATAACGGTACTCGTGTGGTTCTTGCCGAGCAGGCGCGCGGCCTGGTTGCGCTCTGGCAAAAGCAATCATGGACGAAAAGTTAGAAACCTCGACGTCATCAGAGAGGCAAGCTGTAGAGGCAGGCGTGCCGCCTGCAAACTCCCAAATTGCGGCGGCCACGGCCGCCACTACAGGGCACGCTTTGGATCTGAACGAACTGCAAGAACGTTCGGGTGAAGAGCTGGAATCCTGGGCCCGCGATTTGGATCTGCATCTGCATCCGGCGCGCTCGCGTCACCATCACATTCTCGATGTAACTCGCGCGGCATTAGACGCCGGGGCAACGGTTACGGCGGAAGGCTTTCTCGATCAAGTGAACGATTTCGCCATGCTTCGCTGGCCGAAATTGAACTTTTTGCCTGTCCCTGAGGATGTTTGCGTTCCGCGCGAGGCGATCGAGCAATATTGTCTGCGTCCCGGTCAGAAACTCGCCGGAATAATACGATTACCGGGCCAGCGCGAGAAGTTCCTTGTGCTTGAACAAATCACAATGATCGAAGGCCAACCAGCAGACCAGTGGAGAGAGCTGACGGACTTCGACAAACTCACGCCGCAATTTCCCCAAGGGCGGATCATGCTCGAAAATCCAAAGACGAATTCCATCAGCGCCCGGGCAGTTGATTTGCTGGCGCCCCTCGGACGGGGGCAGCGCGGCCTCATCGTCGCGGCACCGCGAGTGGGCAAGACAATCCTGCTCAAGGAAATCGCTAAAGCGATTCGGGTGAACCATCCGGAGATCGTCCTCATTCTGCTATTGGTGGACGAACGGCCGGAAGAAGTGACCGATCTGGAACGAGAAATTGATTGCCAGATTTATCATTCGAACTTCGATGAAAGCGTTCATCGACATGTGCAGGTCGCTGAGATGGTCCTGGAGCGCGCCAAGCGTCTGGTAGAAATGAAACAAGATGTCGTGCTTTTGCTTGACAGCATCACGCGGCTTTCACGCGGCTATAACAATCTGCAACCAGGCAAAGGCCGGATCATGTCTGGCGGCGTCGAGGCGAAGGCGCTCGTCAAACCAAAGAAATTTTTCGGCTCGGCGCGCAATGTTGAAGAAGGTGGCAGCCTCACAATTCTCGCGACAGCGTTGATCGAAACCGGGAGCCGCATGGACGAATTGATTTTTGAAGAGTTCAAAGGCACCGGGAACATGGAGTTGCATCTCGACCGGGCGCTGGTCGAGAAGCGGCTTTATCCAGCGATCCACGTTTTGCAATCGGCGACGCGCCGCGAAGATTTATTGTATCATCCCGATGAATGGGAGCGCGTGCAGATGTTGCGGAAGACGATGGCGACCCTTCCGCCTATCGAGGCGATGGAAAAGTTGATCGAAAATCTCGAAGCCACGAAAACTAACGCCGAACTGCTCTTGAGCGGATTGAAGTGATCGCGAGCGCCTCACAGCTTGCCGAGCTGCTTCCGCAATTTGAAAAAGCTGATCGCGTGGCGGTCGATACCGAAGCCGACAGTCTCCATTGCTATCGAGAGAAACTTTGTCTGCTCCAAATCAGTCTGCCGGGGCGAGATTACGTTGTTGATCCACTGGCCGGTGTCGATCTTGCGCCTTTGTGTGCCACGCTGGAGCGAAAAGAAATCGTTTTACACGGCGCAGATTTCGACCTGCGACTACTCCGTCGAGGCCTGAACTTTACCGCGCAGCGCCTCTTTGACACCGTGATTGCAGCGCGCCTGCTCGGCATCCGCGAATTTAGTCTCGCTGCTTTAATAGAGCGCTACTTC
>DASXNN010000125.1:0-2312 GCA_036495045.1 Candidatus Udaeobacter sp. | reverse complement strand
CAATGGAATGATCACCGCGCGGCCTTTTGGCACGCGTTTGATTTCACCTTCGAGAATGCCGAGTTCTGGAGGGTTAATTAGATCGTCAGTAGAATTGATCGCCAGCAGCGGCGCGCGAATTTTCTCCAGGTTGGGTCCGGGATCATAATCATGTGATGCTTCAACCGCATAGAGCACATCATTCGCATCGTCGGTTTTTATGTAGTTGTCGACGAATTTGCTGAGCGCTTGATCAGTGCCAGTGAGGGTCGGTAATTCTTTCTGTCGTAGAACGGGATTACTGCTCATGAACCAAAGCATCTGCGCGGCGGTTCGCAGGCTCGACGGTTGTGCTGTGTAATCACCCGCGCGCCAGTCGGGATCATTGCGGATGGCATCAATGATCAGGCGACGCCAGACGCGGTTGCGTCCGGAAATTTGGGTGGGCAAACTGGCCAGCGGCATGAGCGCGTCCATGAAATCGGGATGCAACTCGCCCCATAACCACGTGTGCATGCCGCCCATCGACGTACCCATCACCAGACGGGCGCGGTTCACGCCGAGACCCTCGGTCAGCAAGCGATACTGCGCTTCCACCATGTCGATGTAACCGTAGCGCGGAAATTTGGCGTGCATGCCATCGCTCGGCTTGCTCGATTTGCCATGGCCAATCCCGTCCGGCAGAACGATGAAAAACCTGATTGCATCGAGAGGCTGATCTTTTCCGAAAAGTTCACCCGCAAACTCCGGTCGGATAAATTGGGCGCCGCTACCGGTGGTTCCGTGCATGATCAGAACCGCGTTGCGCGTTTGCCCATGCGCGTCGTTCTCCGGCTTTCCGAGCGTCCGATAATGAAGACGCGACTCCGGTAACGTTTCGCCTGAAGTAAATTTGAAATCGCGAACGACATAATCGCCTTCCGTCGGCGTGGGATACTCCGCTGCGAATACGAAGCTCGCGGTGAAGATCGCTGAGACAAAGGTCAGGCTGCGAATTCTTGGAATCATGTTAACGATGGAGTTGGCGTTCGGCTTGAATTCGTTTGAGCAACTCGGCGTGGGTATGTTCCAGGTCGTTAGCGAATCTGACAGTTGCTTGTAGAGCTTCGGGATACATCTCGAACCGTTTTCGCAATTTCTTGGTGGCTGGATCGTAAAAGAACGAAATGTCCTGGTCGAGATTCGGCACAATCAGTTCATCGCTTAACTTCTGATAACGTGCCATCCGGCTCAGTCCCCAGCGGATAACCGACTCGTCGTTGCGCAGTGCGGTGAGCGTCCGCAAGTCGAGCAGTTGGATGCCGCCGGATTGAAGCAGCGTGGCGAAGTCGCCCGGGCTGTAGTCCGTCGTGAAGACAAACGGATGGAGCGGCGGCATCTCACCGGCGTCGAGCGCGCGCCGAAATTCCGCGGCCTCTCGTTCTTCTTTCGCTCGGTTAATTTTTCCGCTCTCGATTCCGTCGCGCAGCGTTTGCTCGATCGACGCCAGGATTCGGTCGCGCCGTTCTGCATCCTGCCGATACTGCTGATAATTATTGAGCCAGAACGCCGCGTAGACGCCAACGAAAACCAAGACCAGTTCCGCTACCCATCGTCCAGCCCGAGATAGAAACGGCACCTTCCGATCACTAGTTGCTGTACTCATCGGTCTGGGCGTCAGACAACGCCGCCACAATTATCAACGAGGCAGCAGTTGCTCCATGTTCGCGAGTGCATAGGCAAGGAGTGAGACGACAGCGGAGTTTTCCGCCAATTCTTTCAGGACGATTTTGTCCAGCGTGTCAGCAGCGGTGTGATGATAATTATAATAGAAACGGCTGTCTTGAATCGGACTAAAAGCGGGAACATTGGCTTTCTCCAGCGGCTCGATGTCCGCGCCACAATGTTCTACGAAATTAAGCATCCCGGCGCCGGATTCCTGCAGGACCGCTGCGACGGGCGCGAGCATCTTTTTCACTTCCGGCTTTCCCTTAATGTTAATTCCAATCGGATGACCGGCGCCGCCATCTGTTTCCATGGCCGCAAAATGATCCTCTTTTCCATGATCTTTTGCGTACTGTTTTGAGCCGCGCGATCCATTCTCTTCGTTCATCCACGCGATCACGCGAATCGTGCGCTTCGGTTTAAGATGAAGTTTTTGGATCAGATTCGCGGCTTCTATGGAAACCGCGACGCCAGCGCCATCATCGATCGCGCCTGTGCCCAGATCCCATGAATCCAAATGACCGGAAACGATGATCACTTGTTCTGGATATTCGCTGCCTTTGATGTCACCGATGACATTGTAGCTCTCAACATCCGGCAATTGCCTTGGCGTCAGAATTAATTTCATC
>DASXNN010000124.1:0-25977 GCA_036495045.1 Candidatus Udaeobacter sp. | reverse complement strand
GTGAATGAAATGATAAAGGACGGCCTTATTCCACGCATCGAGCATTCCCCGCGCTTCCAGAGTCGATCGTAAACCATGCGCTCCGAATGCTCCCAATGCGACGGCGAGGAAGCAAAGCGCAGCTGCGATCCGAAACAGTAGGACGGACATCTACCTACTATCTCATTGCCTGCTAACTCGAGGAACCTGTAATTTTACAGTCGCGCGGACTCGCGGATCGCGTTGGCGGACCAGTGAATTTTTTGATAAGCCACGGCAGGCAACGCGATCCACTTTAATTTTCTCGCGAGCGATCCATTTCATCATGGTTGTACGGCGTCTGTGTCAGACGCCGGAGTCGAGGTCATCGGCCTTTCACAGAAACGCCCTACAATAAATGTAGTGTGTTGAATATCGAGGCTTGGATGCTGGACATCTACGGCCTAGTCTCGCCGAATGGCAGCTTGGTTTTGGTATGCGGTGGTAGCTGCCGTACTTTACGGCGCGCATCAAATCTTTACCCGGCTTGCGGCTGAGCGCATTGGCGAAGGGCTCGGCGGTTTTGTTGTCGAAGCCTGTGCTGCGTTCTCGATTTTTCTTTATCTCCTATTTCTTTGGCTCAGCAGAGGCTGGAATCAAAAATTCAGCGCGGCCGGATTCAATTATTCACTTCTCACCGGAATTTGCGTTGGAGCTGGCACAATCGCGTTTTTTCTTCTTTTCCAGCGCGGCGGTCCGCTGTCGGCTGTTCCGGCCATTTTAGCGGGCGGCGCGGCCATCATGGCCATAGCAGGCATTTTGTTTTTCCATGAAGCAGCTTCCTGGCAGCGATTACTTGGCGTCACGCTCGCAATTATTGGATTGTTTTTGTTGCGGAAATAGATCCGCTCTCGGACGCAAGAGCCCAAATAATGCAACGTCCGAACATCAGCCTTCAGAATTGGCTGTCCACTGCATTCGGTATTTCGATCTTCGTCGCGGGCGTTCGCGCAGAGGCTCCGGTCCGAGCCGTGTCTTCAATCGAGACAATTTTCCGGGTGCCCGCCTCGCGTTTTCAAGATCGCTCGCCCGAGCAATTGTCCGTTGACCCACGTCGCGGCATTGGGCCGGACGATGCTGCGACTATCGCGCTGTATTCGAATCCGGCGTTGAGAGCAATTCGCGATCGCCGTGGCCTTGCGGCGGCGCAAGTTATTCAGGCGGGAATTTTGCCGAACCCGGTGGTTTCGTACGCGCGCGATTTCGTGAGTGGCGGCAACACGGCAGGAACAGCCACCGCTTATAATTTCACGGCGGCTTGGGAATTCACCGCGTTGGTTCCGTTTTTGCCAAAGCAAACTGCGGCTCGCAAGAATTTCCGCGCGGTGGATTTGGATATTGCCTGGCAGGAATGGCAGATCGCCATGAATGCCCGCGTGGCCGTCTATCGCGTGCTCAGCTTGGACGCGCAGGTCGCGCGTGCGAGCGAGGCGACCGCGGGCTTGCAACAAAGCTCCGATGCAGTGCGGAAAGCTACAGAGGTGCACGAGAAAACTGTGCTCGATTTGGCGGCAGTCGAAGCAGCCAGCCAGGATTCGCGCGCCACGATGCTTGCGCTCCAGCAGGAGTTTGAGAAACAACGCCTTGGGTTGAACAAAATTTTGGGAGTGGAACCGGAAACGAACGTGACTTTGCGCGAGGGCTTGACTCTGCCCACGCGCCTCGTACCACCAAACGAGCGTGAATTGTTCGATGGGCTCGAATCGCGTCGGCTGGATCTTCTTGGCTTGCAACAGGGCCTCGAGAGCCAGGATGCGACGGTGCGCGCGGCTGTTCTCGCGCAATTTCCGAAAATGTCAGCTGCGTTCGTGAAGGCAAGCGACACAACCAACGTGCACACGACTGGCTTCAATGTGGCTATCGATGTTCCAATCTTTGATCGCAACCAGGGAGTCATCGCGACCGAGCGCGCTACCCGCCAAAGACTGCGCGACGAGTACAATCAGCGGATATTCGAAGCGCGTTCCGATATTGCAGCTGCGATTGCCGACATTCGTTCGCTCGATCGACAAATCGCCGCAGCAGAGGAAGCGCTGCCGCTGCTGGAAAAACTCGTTGATTCCGCGCAAACCGCCGTCGACCAGCGAAACGCTGATGTGCTGAGTTATTACACAGCACGCAGCAACTTGTTGCAGAAACGAATTCAGCTGATCAAGCTCCAGGAGCAACTGCTTGAGGCGCACACCGCGCTCGAGATCGCTTCCGGGCTTTATCTTCCAATGAACAGAGCGTTGCAGCCGAGATGAAAAAGAAACGAATCGTCATCGGCGCGATCGCGCTCATCTTGATCGCGGGCGGACTTGTGTGGATCGCGCAACGATTCGGAGTTGGTAAGGAAGAAAAAAAGGCTGGGCCACTTGCACAAGTGCAGGTCGCAAAAGTGGAACGGAAAACCATCACCGAAAAGGTGATCGTTTACGGAAGCGTGATCGCGCAGCCCGGCAAGACGCATTCGGTTTCAATCGCTTTTGAAACGCGCGTGCTACACATCCTGGTGGCGCCCGGACAATTCGTGCACGAGAACGATCCACTGATCGAGATTGAGCTGAGCCCGGGGGCGCAGGTGCAATTTCAACAAGCGAAAAACGCCTCCGAGGCTGCGCGGAAAGAACTCAAGCAGACACAGCAGCGTTTCAATTTGAAGCTCGCAACAAACCAAGACCTGAGCGCAGCGGAAAAAACCGCGCGCGATGCAGAGGCGCAACTGACGGCCTTACAACGCGCGGGCGCGGGAGGCGACAACCGCACTCACTCCGATATGTCTGGGGTGATTGCCAAGGTGGATGTGCAAGACGGACAGATTGTTCCACCCGGCGGTCCACTGGTTGAGATTGTTGCTGAGACTGAGATTGAAGTGAAACTCGGCGTCGAACCGGAGGATCTTTCGGCGGCGCAAGAGGGCGCGCCCATTACCATTGTGCCGATAAACGACCCCACCGCGGCAAAAGTGGAAGGCTCCATCCGTTTGGTCACGCGGCGGATCGATCCAACGACGCGACTTGTCGATGTTTATGTCGCATTGCCTCAAGGAACAAAGCTGTTGCTCGACCAATACGTGCGCGGCGAAATCCAGCGGATCGAGAAAGACGCGCTCGTTGTGCCGCGATCGGCCGTGTTGCCTAACGAATCGCGCGAGTTTGAGGTTTTCACCGTGGCAAACAATCATGCGGTGAAACACACCGTAAAGATCGGCGCGGAGAATCCAAAGGAAATGCAAGTAATCGCGGATGACCTTCACGACGGGGATCTGGTTGTGACCGTGGGCAATTACGAGTTGGAAGACGGCATGACGGTCGAAATCAAAAAATGAGCTTCACCGCGTGGGCGCACAGCCATGCGCGTTCCATCCTGTTTTTGCTAGGTGCGCTCGCCCTCGCCGGCGCCGTCGCGAGCCTTTCATTGCCGGTTGCACTCTTTCCCTATGTCGATTTTCCGCGGGTACGCATCACGCTCGATGCTGGCGATCGGCCGGCCGAACAAATGACAATCGAAGTCACGGTGCCGGTGGAGGAAGCAGTGCGGGCGATTCCCGGCGTGCGCAGCGTAAGATCGACAACCAGCCGCGGGACCGCAGAAATCTCAGTCAACTTCAATTGGGGCGAAGACATGATCTCAGGCCTGCTGCAATGCCAGTCCCAAGTAAACAAAATTCTGCCGAGCCTGCCCTCTGGCACTTCATTCGAAGTCGAACGCATGGATCCGACAGTGTTTCCGGTGATTGCCTACAGCCTCACTTCCGATTCCCATTCGCTCGTCGAGTTGCGAGACCTGGCGCTTTACACTCTGCGTCCCGCGCTTTCCACGGTTTCGGGAGTCGCGCGCGTCGCTGTTCAGGGCGGCCGGGTCGAGGAATACCGGGTAACTGTCGATCCAGACAAATTGCAATCGTTCAAGATGACGCTGGCCGAAGTCGCCAGTGCACTTTCCGCTTCGAATGTTTTGGTCGCGGTCGGCCGCCTCGAACAGTACGACAAACTGTATCTCGTTGTTTCAGATACGCGTTTCAAAAAATTCGACGAGATCGAGCATGCCGTGCTGCGCTCAAATCCCGATGGCGTGGTCCTGCTCGATGATGTGGCCACAGTCGAACATTCGACCGAACCGCAATGGGTCCGCGTGACGGCCGATGGCCACGACGCCGTCCTGTTTCAGGTTTATCAGCAGCCGTCGGGAAATACGGTCGAGATCGCGCGCGGCATCAAAGCGAAGTTGCGCGAAATCGGAAAACAAATCCCTGAGGGAGTGAAGATCGCGGATTGGTACGATCAGAGCGATCTCATCGTCGCGTCGGAACGCGCCACGCGCGACGCAATCGTGATCGGCATGGTGCTCGCCGCTTTCGTTCTCCTCATTTTTCTGCGCGACTGGAAAGTGACGCTGATCGCGATCCTGACCGTGCCAGCGGTGCTCGCCGCCACGATTCTGCTTCTTTACGTACTACGAATGAGTTTCAACATCATGACGCTTGGCGGCATGGCTGCGGCCGTTGGCCTCATCATCGACGACGCAATCGTGATGGTCGAACACATCGTCCGTCGTGTGCGCGCCGCGCGTGAGGGCAATCCGCGCGCACGGGTATTAACGGCAGCGACTGAATTCACCGGCCCGCTCGCCGGTTCCTCCGCGGCCACCATTATCATTTTCACGCCGCTGGCGTTTCTCTCCGGAGTCACAGGGGCGTTCTTCAAGGCGCTTTCGTTAACGATGGCGGCAAGTCTCATCATTTCCTTCATTGTGGCATGGCTTGCCGTACCGATTTTATGCGCAACTCTGTTGAAACGAAAAGACGCTGAGATCAGGGAGTACGGTGCCTTCACCCGGCGCGTGCATCAGGTTTATCGTGAGAAGATGCAGCGGCTGTTGCGTCAGCCGCGCTTCGTTGTCGTGCTTCTGATTCCGCTTTTGTTGCTTGGTATCATCGCGTTCAAAAATGTTGGTTCCGGCTTCATGCCGATCGTCGACGAGGGCGGTTTTGTTCTCGACTACATTTCCCCGCCCGGCACTTCACTCGCCGAGACCGACCGGTTGCTTCGCCAGGTGGAATCGATCTTGCAGGAAACTCCCGAAGTGGAGACCTATTCCCGGCGCACTGGCTTGCAGCTCGGCGGCGGCGTCACTGAAGCGAACACGGGCGACTTTTTTGTTCGGTTAAAACCATTTCCACGCCGTGGGATCGAAGAAGTCATGAACGACGTCCGTGATGAGATCGAGAAACATATTCCCGGTCTTCAGGTCGAACTTTTGCAGTTGATGGAAGATTTGATCGGCGACTTGACCAGCGTGCCACAGCCGATCGAAATCAAACTTTATTCCGACGACGAACAACTGCTGCGAACGCTTCCACCGCGAGTCGCCGACACGATTTCGAAAGTTCGCGGCGTGGTTGAAGTAAAAACTGGCATCGTGCCGGCAGGAGACGCTCTCAACATTCAGGTGGACCGCGTCAAGGTCGGCCTCGAAGGCATGGACCCTGAGGCAATCACAAAAGCATTGAACGATTTTTTGAGCGGCAATGTAACAACCCACATCCTGCAGGGACCGAAGTTGATCGGGGTGCGCGTTTGGATTCCGAGGGACGCCCGCGAAACCATGCGTAACATCGACAATCTTCTTTTACGCGCGCCAGATGGTCACCTGTTTCCGCTGAAGCGAGTGGCCACACTGATTCCGGTCGGCGGCGAACCGGAAATCATGCGCGACGATCTTAAACGCATGGTCGCCGTGACAGCGCGTATCAGCGGCCGCGATCTCGGCTCAACGGTCAGCGATGTGAAACGCACGCTCGCGAAATCTGGCGTTATTCCAAACAACGTGCTCTACACTTTCGGCGGACTTTACGAACAACAACAGATCGCCTTTCGCGGTCTCACCATCATTTTGATCGCGGCAATTCTTCTGGTTTTTCTTCTCTTGCTTTTTCTTTACGAAAGTTTCCGCGTCGCGTGCGCGATGTTGCTCGTCCCGATATTCGCTGTCGCTGGAGTGTTTTTCGGTCTGTGGATCACCGGTACCGAGTTCAACATCACTTCGCGCATGGGCATGACGATGATTGTCGGTATCGTCACCGAGATCGCGATTTTTTATTACTCGGAATTTCGCTCGTTGCCCGCCAGTGACGACCGTTTGATCCTTGCTGGAATTAATCGAATGCGCGCGATTTCAATGACCGCCTTCGCCGCTATCCTGGCACTGCTTCCGCTGGCGCTGGGGATCGGTCACGGTTCCGCCATGCAGCAACCCCTGGCAATTGCGATCATTTCGGGGCTGATCTTTTCGTTACCGCTCGTCCTGATCGTTCTTCCAGCGTTGCTTGCCATCTTAGAACGCCGCTCGACGATACGGCGACCGATCTGAAACTGTCGCTGGTTATTTGTGCGTTAGCTTCAACATTCGGCCCTCAACCGGATCGATGAGGTAAGCTGTATCACCGCTGGCGGCGACAACGCCACGAGCGCCTTTCACTGTCGGGATTGTCGCCTTCAGATGAAATTTTCCGTCGTCGCCGACTTCAGCAATGGTTAATGTCGCAGCTTGAGAAGCAGCAGCGTAAAGAAGTTTTTTCTCAGCCGAGTAATCGATGTTGTCTAAACCGGCTCCAGTTTGGATTGAATCGAGCATTTTTCCATCGTGACCAGCATCGAGACTCACCACGTGATCCGCGCAGGCGACGAAGAGAAATTTACGCGCAATGTCCAGCGCGAGTCCTTGTAAGTCAGTGCTCCCAACATTCCATTTGGCGACGATCTTGTGGGTCCGGACGTCAATGACCACCGTAGTTCCCGTGTCTTCGACGTTCGTGTAAAAGAGACCACGTTCGTTATCGACAGCATACCCTTCCGCTAGATTGTCCAGTGGAATTTTCGTTTTCCATTTCAAATGGCGCGGATCGGAAGCATCGAAAACTTGAAGAGCCTTGGCCGCATCCGCGCTGCCGGCGGGCACGGGCCGAGTTGTGACCCAGAGCTCCTTCGTTGCCGCAACATAGACCACACCGTCGGGAGTCACACCGTCCCTTGACACGGACACACCATCACCGCGTGCAAGTGTCTTTGCGTCGATCGCGCAAATTGTTTGATCGCCTCGATCGCCAATGTAAACCACGCCCTCACCAATGGTGGCTGCGGTGGGACCAACCGTTATTTTGCGGCCGCGGCGTTCGATCTCGCCAGTTTGAAAGCCCTTAATTTCCCGCACGGAATCAGTTTTTTCATCGATCACAGCCACGCTGCCTGTGTTGCTTGCCGGCACCCATACCTTTCCTGTGTCGCGATCGAACGCGAAATAATCCAGCGCGACTGTGCCGGTTGCGCCAGGTAGATTAATTGGTTTTAGTTCGTAACTCACATCGGCCGCGCTAGCTTGCATTGAAGCCAAAGTGACTTGGATCAATGCGATTGTAGCGGCTTTCACAAATTTCGAATTACGCCTCATTGAGTCTTGTTACTTCCAGTGAGTTCGACGCATCTCCAACTGTTTTTTAAGATCATAAGGCTAATTGTTGGCCCTGGCGGATTGTTTTCACATAGAAAATAGTTCCAGCGACTCCGAGAGCGGCTGCTCCGAGAAAATTTAGCGCGGCTCCCTGTTTCCAAAGATAAGCGCCGAGAATTGCGCCAGCGCTAACAATCGAATCGCGGACCAGATAGTAGGCGCCGATCATTTGCCCGCGTCTTTGCGATTCAGAGTAACCGATGATTAGCGCCTTGCGCGATGTATCGCCGAATTCCTTAAGACCGCGAATCGCGAAAGCGACAATCAACCCTGAAAAACTCCGTGACATGAGCAGACTGATTGGGAACAAGGTGAACATGATGAACGTCACGATAACGAAAGGCTC
Source organism: Candidatus Udaeobacter sp. (assembly GCA_036495045.1). Classification (GTDB taxonomy): domain Bacteria; phylum Verrucomicrobiota; class Verrucomicrobiia; order Chthoniobacterales; family UBA10450; genus Udaeobacter. Next base: position 18,122 of record DASXNN010000124.1, on the reverse strand, counting down.
GCGGCCATGTCGATCGGCGAAATGGGAGGCGGGAATAATACACAAGGTCGCCACGAGCATTTCAACGGTGGTGAGCACACCGACTTGTTCTCCGCTTACACCAATATAATCTATGGCGAAGATGACCACCCACGCATACGGAATGCGTTCGCAAAAGCGGATTAGGATATCGCTCAGGAGTAGACGTCGCATCGGCAAACTGAATTCGCGCAAGCTTTGCCAAAAATTCCAACGCTCGTTAGTCGCAGCTTTTTGCATCGGTTCTTCGCGGAATTGGCGTTGCACAAGAATCGTGAGGCCGGAGAGAACGATCGAGACTGCAAGGGCGATGCGCACGCCTACGATGATTCCGAACCGATCGATCAACATCCCGCCAAAGATTGGCGCGATCATGATAGGTAGCCGCTTAATGACGGATTGAATTCCCACGCCCATGGAATGGCGGTTTGCTTCGAGCGTGGCGGCGACCAGTGAAAAGGTCGCGGGCAGGGAAAAGCACGTCCAGGATAGAAAGAGAAACATGCCCGCGATCACCGCGCCCCAACGCGGAATGAATAGCACGAGCGCATAGCCGAGAATTGAAACCAGGTTGAAGACGAGAAACGCGCGGCGATGTCCCCAAATGTCTACAAGTACTCCGCCGGGATAGGCGTAAATCGCGCCCAGCAAAGTCCGAAGCGCATCGTAAACGCCGATAACAAAAACCGTCGCGCCGACCGCTTGCAGGTACTTCGGCACAAAACGCATCCAAAGTTCTTCGCCCGCGCCGATGACGAAAATGACGGCCAGCAGGATGACAAGATTGCGTTTGAGCCCAAAGAAATCGGCTAACCTGCGCCAGAAACTTAGCTGAGGCTTACCCGGCGTTTGCATTCCGCGTAAAGCGAATCGTAAAGAACGAACTCGCGTTCGAGAATTTCGTGATCGCTCATCCCAAGCGCTCCGAAGCCGGCGGCAATCCAGCGCAAACCTTCACCCGCCGGATGTGGATTGTGTGGATGCGAATCGGCTGCGCGCACAATCTCGCCGAGCAAAACGAGCGCTGGATCAGTGAGCTTGTATTTTTTCAAGATGGAATTGAATGAAACGTCTTCGCCGTGATGACCGAGTTCGCAGTTGGGAACGTCGAACACGATTCCGTTATCGATGTTCCCCCAGTCAGTGTGATGTGGCAGGAAGACAAACTCCGCGTCTCGGTCAATGAATTTTTTGATAAGCCATGGGCAGGCTACGCGGTCCACTTTAATTTTTTCTCGAGTGATCCATTTCATGATCGAGTTTCGAATTGCGTTGAAATGGGATGCGACCCAAGAAACTTCCTACTAGTGGAAGGAATTATTCGACATGGTAAGCACGGATCTCGGCCTTTTGTGATCCGCGATGTGGAACAGCTACGAACAAGGTGTCGCGTTCCGGGACGAAAAGTCCGGTGCGAGCGCCATCTCCTGTGTCGACCTTGGTTGAGGCTGTATAGGTATTCGGATCAGTCTGCTCGATGATGTCGATCTTGCCCGCGCCGCAGATCACGTAGATGCGATGGCGCTTGCTATCGTAAAAGACGTCGTCGGGATCGCCGGAGATGTCGATCTTCGCGACAACGTCACCCGATTCGGTGTTAAGCACGACAAGCTTTGGGGGAAGGCGGCACCCGACAAATAACCGATGGTTTGTTTCGTCGAACGCCATCGGAAAGTTTGCAAAGGCTAGATCTGTTTTCCACGTCGCAGTCACTGCGCCTTTGTCTTGATCGATCACCGCCACGTGCCGAGCGTTCGGCACGTTTACGAAAATTCGCCTACCGTTCTTTTCCAACTCGAACGCTTCGGGATGAGCTGAAAGTTTGATTGAGCCGATTTGTTTTCCGTCTGGCGCGTTGACGATGGCGATTCCACCGCTGCCAAACCCGATGTAAATCTTCTTCGTTGCATCATCGTATCGGACATTGTCGGCATCGTCTTTGAAGTCCAGTCCTCCAACTGCTTGAAATGATTTTGCATCGTAAATCTTGCAAATACCGCCTTTGTCATTCGCAACGAAGATCCGGTTTAATTCAGGAATGTAAGCGATTCCTTGCGGCGAGCCGAGGCCGGTGATCGAGTGAATTCGCTCGCCCTTGTGCAGATCGAGAACTTCGACGGTGTCATTGCCGAGCGCACAGACAAACAATCTTTCGCCCCCGGGATCGAGTTCCATGTGGTCGATGCGACCCTCGACTCCTGGCAGTGGGATCCTTTGCTTCAGTTTAAAATTTTTCTCCTCCGCGTGGGCAGCCACGATACAACCGAAGGACGCCACGAGAACAGCGCTGCGGAGGAAGAAGTTCATTTGCTCGCGAAAGTGAAGTCGTCGAATTCGGTAACGCTGTCGGCTTTCGTCCAGACTCCGACTCTGCCAGCGTCCTTAAACGTCTCGTCGGCCCATTCGATCGCTTTTTTTCCATCGAACGCGACCGTGAAGTGATTGCCGATAAAATCCACACGCAGCGTGTGCCACGCGCCGGACGCGACTTTCATGTTGGTTCGTTTCTTCTCGGTGCGCTTGCCTTTGATTGTGTGGTAAATCGTGACGTTGTTCTCAAGCGCATTCGCGCGCGCAATGTAATAATTGTTCGCGTCCTGCAACCGCCAGATGACGCCGCCCGCCTGGTCTTCCTTGCCGGCCACCGGCTTGAACTTCACTCCGACCAATCCGTCTTTAATGTTCGTGTCGTTCTTGAAACAAATCGGAAACGTCGCCTGACCAGATTGCTTCAACACGTTCGGCTTGCTTGGAGCGGAATCGTCTTTTTCGATCGTCCATTTCGCCGTGCCGCTGCCGGTTTGCGTCGCCGTCCACCCCCGAGGCGGGGCGCCCGCTTTCATATCGTCAAAGTTTACTTTCTCAGCGCCGGCCAGAGTCGTTCCCATTGTGGTCACAATGCCAATGAAAAGTGATGCTTTCATGATCTCCTATCTGATCCGAGGATTACGGCAGCGGCGAGCTGACTTTCAGCAGTCCACCGACGAGAAGACCGCCTTTGACTGCATTCGCTAAATCTTTTGCCCGGCCGCGTCCCCAGTAATGGAAAAACATGATTCGCGGCTCTTCGTGGGTCATGTGCTGATGGATGGCAACAATGTTGATCTTGTCCTTGAGCAGCGATTTCAACACCGGTTGCAATTCATCCTCCGTCACCGCGAAGTCGCCATCAACCACAGCGTTATCGTCGCTGCCTGCGAAAGCCGCCCATGTGTTGACGCCCATGTCGCTGCCGATCGTAACGCCGTGCATTTTTGCAGGACGACCGAACGTGAATTTTACCATTCCATCTTTTGATTCACCTTGCGTTCCGAAGATCTCGTTAAGCGAGGCGGCGTTTATCGAATTTTTTCCCGGCAACGATCCAGCCCCGAAAGAACCTTTCGGCTGCGGATTGGCTGCGCGAGTTTGTTTGACGGTGTCATAGACTTTTCTTACAGCACCCGCCAGTTTATCAACTGTCCCTTCGCCTTCGAGGTGCATGAAATACACTTTCGGCTGATCGAAGAAGAAGTGGTTGTGCAGCGCGGTGACGCTGAGCCCGTTGTCCAGCGCCGCGGTCATTGCGGCATTCACTTCGTCCTCGAATAGAACGGTGTCGCCCATCACCATTGCTTCAGTGTGCGCGCCTTTCGTAAACGCTGCCCAAGTGCCGAGGCCCATGAACGGCGGCATCGTCCATCCATCGACAACGATCTTCGCGTCATTGCGCGGAAAGGTGACTTTATAAACGCCTTCCTTCTCGTTCATTTTACCTTTAAGGCCGGTGAGATTGTCGATTTTCGCGGTATCGAGATCGGTCGCTAGCGATGCGCAAGTGAACGCCGCGAACATTAAGCCAGCGATAAAAAGTTGTTTCATAATTTTGTTGTGAAGCGAGCACATCGCCGCCGGCCGCTCGATGGCAAAACGCGCGGCGATATCCGTCCCTCCATTAATAGTTTTGACCCTCCTCCTTACTTTCCTCGTACTCCTTCAGGAACTTGCCCTGTTCGTTCACTTCAATACCCCATTCCTCGCCGTTTCTATTCACGATGGCTTCATAGACGATTTCGCCGTCCTCCATCTTTTTCTCGATCTTCTCGATCTCGTCGGTGCCAGCTTTATCTTTAATTGTCGTCTGCACGGCGGCGGGCAAATCGGACAGCTGAACGGTCTGTTCGTTTTCTTCCTCAGCGGATAAAAGAGCCGGAAAGGCCAGGCTGGTGATCACTGCGATTGATAGTACTGCGATTATTTTTTTCATGTGATGAAGATCCCGGAAGGGCCGGAAAGCGGCCACGAAGCGATAGCAGGGTTTTTATTTCCGGCAGGAGAGGGAGCGCCGGGCACCTCCTTCGGGCGAGAGGCCAAATGCGAGGTTGGATGTAAGATGCAGGATGACATGCTATACATATTTCATTTATAAGCAGCTAATTTATGCACGCAACTTCCTGGCTTCTTCTTCTCTACAGTCTTCCGACCCGGCAAAAAACTGAGCGCGTTGCGGTTTGGCGCAGGTTCAAGAAGATCGGCGCCATTCAGATAAAGACCTCAACTTATCTGCTGCCAGATGAACCGGCCCAATATGAGCAGTTTCAATGGCTGGCACAGCAGATCCGTGATTACGGAGGCGAGTCGACGCTCGTTCGTGCGCAGGAAATTGAGGGCCTAACCAAAGAAAAGGTGATCGCGATGTTTAATGACGCCCGCGCCAAAGACTATGGTGAGCTAAAGAAATCTCTTCAAAGCTGCATCGCGCGTCGAAGGAAAGTGGATGCAGAAGTGGCCGCGGCAGAACTCGAGCGGATCACTCGTCAGTTTCGGGAAATTCGGGCCATCGATTTCTTCGATAGCCCGCGCGGGCACGACATTGCGATGTTGCTTCGGCGAGCGGAAGGTCCGAGGCGCGCGCGACAACTGGCAGTGCTCGATAAGAAGCAATACCAGGGCAAAACGTGGCTGACGCGGCCACGGCCAGAGATCGACCGAGTCGGATCGGCGTGGCTGATCTCGAAGTTTATCGACCGCAAACCGAAATTCGTTTTTGCGCCAACCGCCGCCGCCGTTCCAGATGCAATTCGGTTCGACATGCTCGACGCAGAATTTTCGCATCATGGCAACAACTGCACTTTTGAAACGCTCACGAAACGCTTTGCGATTTCAGACAAATCGGTCGCGAAAATTGGCGAGATGATTCACGACGCCGACCTCGACGATGCGAGGTTTCAGCGCGTGGAAGCGGTCGGAATTGATCGGGTCCTCAAAGGTTGGGCGAAGGAAGGCTTGCCGGATGAGGAAATTTTGCGCCGCGGCTTCGAGTGCTTCGACGCACTCAATGCATTTCTCGAACGCCGATGAATCACGATCAACAGAACGAGTCCAAGGCAGACCCTCAGATGCCGTCGTGGCGCGAGGTGTTTCTTTACTTTCTCTTCCTTGGTTTCGTCAACATCGGCGGACCCGTGGCGCAAATCACGATGATGTTCAATCACATGGTGGAAAAGCGCCGATGGTTGTCCAAGGATCGCTTCGTCAAGATTATGGCTTTCTGCCATATGCTTCCCGGCCCTGAGGCGCTTCAACTTGCGATCTACGTCGGCTATCTGAAACGAAAAGTTTTAGGGGGTATTCTCGCTGGTGTCACTTTCATCGTGCCCGGAGCGGTCGTGATGATCGTTCTGAGCTGGCTTTACATGAAGTACGGCCAGCTGCCGCAGGTCAACAACGCGCTCTACGTTCTCAAGCCCGCCGTCCTCGGCATCATCGCCGCGGGCATTATTAAACTAGGTCGTGCTGCAATTCGGAATTTTTTCCTCGCAGTTCTATTAATCGGCTCGTTCGTGGGAATGCGTTTCGCTGGAATCAACTTCCTGCTGATTCTCCTGATAGCTGGCTTATTGAATCTAATTGTCGATCAAGGCTGGCCGCTGCTAAAAAAGACTGCGCCGACTGTGCCGGCGATGATTGGCGGAATTGGCCTCCTGCTTCCGTTTAGCAATTCGCGTTTATTCCAGATCGCCTGGTTATTTTTCAAAACAGGGCTGCTGAGCTTTGGCGGCGCCTATGCATCGCTGGTTTTCGTCGAGCGCGGCGCGGTTGCGCAGTATCACTGGCTGTCCCATGGGCAATTACTGGATGGGGTGGCGCTCAGTGTTGCGACGCCCGGGCCATTTATGTTGTTCACCACATTCGTGGGTTACCTCGCCGGCGGAATTCCCGGAGCCGCACTTGCTACCTTCTTTGTGTTCCTCCCGTCGTTTGTCTTCGTTCTGGGCGGCGTCCACTATGTCGAAAAACTGCGAGAAAATCACGCGCTTCAAGCATTCCTCGCTGGCGTTAGTGCTGCGGTAGTTGGGGTTATCGCGGTAGTATCTCTCGATTTAATTCCCGAAGCCCTGGTTGACTGGCCCACTATTGCTATCGCAACGGCTGCTTTTCTTCTAATCGCTTTTCTGCAGCGGGATGTTGCGCTCGTGGCGATCGGAGCAATCGTAGGCGGAATAATTTACTCGGGCATTCGCGCGTTGACATGAACGGCAGAAGAATCCCGCCGTCTCGACGCTAAATCTGCTTGCCGTTCCTCAGACATGAATGAGCAGCGGCTTCAATCAGGCTCGTTCGTGTAGAACTAATCGTCTCTTCTTTACCTCAAAGTAGGGAGCGAGAATCACCTCGGCAGCGGCACTCAAAAATCCCTAACACGCGCAACAGCAGGAATCTGCTTGCACCGGTAAGATTGTGCCGTGAAAGACACAATGCTAAGTCGAAGAACAGTTAACCTTACAGTCGTTGCGCTCTTGACCCTGCTGTTCGCAGGTTGCGCGGTCGCACCGAATGCCGAAAACCTGTCGGTGGCCACCACTGCCGCACACATGCGGACGAACGGTCCGGCAATAGTGGAAACGGATGATCTGCAAAGCAACCCGAGCGATTCACCGGGGTTCACTCCTTGGGGACCGCCGAAGAACATTTGGCAATAGCGAAAACGGAATGTAGTGAGGTTCGCTAAATGACCTGCAGGTGCCACCGCTGGTTCGGCATTCACTCAGTCGATCGCTGGCGGGCGGGGATTGCGCGTTGGTAGGGCGCATCACTCCGTGCGCGCCGCTTCCGATTATGTGAAACGGCTGGCAGAGAACTGCCAGCCCTACCAAGTCGCACAGAAACGCGAACGCGGCGAAGACGTCATTACGAACAATGCCGCTTCGCCGCGCCTGATTAACCGCGCGTCGTGAAAAACGCGCTCACGTTTCGTTAGTATTTCTCGCCTTTTTCTTTGTGCTCTTTGGCTTCGTTGTGTTTGCTCAGCACTTTGCCGTTTGCATCCATTTCGACGCCAATTTCCTTGCCATTCTTGTTGACAACGGCTTCAAAGTTGGCGCCCTCCTTTTCCCAGCGCACTATTGTTCCGCCTTTCGCCTCTGCCTGGGCAGCTTGCTGCACCGCGGCAGGCACATCAGTACTGCTGATGCTTTGCTCTTCGTGTTTTTCTTCTTTCGCTTGTGCAACCACGCTGAACGTCAAGCCAGCGCTCACGGCTGCCACTGTGAGTAGTGTTTTCGTTTTCATGTCTGTTAGGTTTTGACTATCAGATTTCAAGTATTGTTCGAAACTGAGTCCTCATTAGCGCGGAAAAAGGTTGCGCAAAAATATCGAAGTCTCAGCTCGATCAACACCACATATCAGGCCGGACCCGACAAGCGAGTGCACTCCGCTTCGTAATCTTCAATTAACTTCACGATCTTGGATTGAAAGGCGTTCTGCGCCGCATAGACGCCACCGATGCCTTCTGCGAAGGCCTTTTGCTTTAGCTCCTCCTCGATCGTTAAGCTCAGTTCGGCGAGCTTTTCGATATTCGATCGTGAATGGAACTCGAGCTCCTTAAGCTTGGAGAGAACTGCGAGCGATCTTTCCAGTTGTGCCGCGTCTGGTTGTTGGTCCGTTTTCGCGGTTTCACCCGTCTTTGGAGAGGCTGACTTTTCAGCCGCAGTTTGCGACTCGGAGGGAGCACCACCCTTTGCAGAACTCTTGTCCTTATGATGCTTCTCCTGGCTGACTTTCTTGGCGTGCGCGACGTTTCGTGGGTCTCCCATCAATTTATAGACGGTTTTCAATGCCCTGCCGGCCGTATCTCGCAGTTCCCTTTGGTCTGAGTTACGGAAAATGAATTGCTCATGCGTTAGATGTCGATCTTCTAATGGTCGTTCTTTCGATTGCCGATTGTTTCTCTGGGAGCAGCGACCGTGCGAACTCACCGATGCGGCTGACTAAATTCGGAGAGCCGGTCAGTTTTTCAATTTCACGCACGATTGCGCTGCCGACGACAGCAGCATCTGCGAAACTCCAGACTTGGCGAACCTGCTCTGCGGTCGAAATGCCAAATCCAACCGCAACAGGCAAATCACTCACGGACTGCACACGTTTGACGAGCGCTTCGGCATCACGAGTCATTTCATCTCGCGCGCCCGTCACGCCGGCACGCGAGACCGCGTAGATGAATCCACGCGCTTGTCGCGCAATGCGCGCCAGTCGTTTATCCGATGTTGTGGGTGCGGCCAGAAAAATCGGATCCAGCTCGCGCTGATATAATGCTTCGGTCCACGACTGTGCTTCCTCGGGAATCAGGTCTGTGATGAGCACCGCGTCGATTCCGGCCTGTTTAGCTTCGTTCGCCAGCCGGTCTATGCCAAATTGCAAAAGTGGATTGAAATAGCTGAAGAGTACGACGGGCACATCGATGCGCTCTCTTGCGCGCGCTAGGCATGCTAGCATCCGCCGGAGTGTAACGCCGTTGCGCAAGGCGCGTTCAGATGCCCGTTGAATCACTTCACCATCGGCGACCGGATCACTGAAGGGGACGCCGAGTTCAATGATGTCCGCACCCGCTGCAGCGAGTTCAATTAACAAGAGTTCACTGGTCTCAAGATCGGGATCGCCAGCGGTAATGAATGGAATGAATCCGCCACGTCCGGAGCGCCTCAGCTCCGCAAAGACACCTCGGATTCGGCTCATTTGCTTTGTAACTCCGCAACGAGCTGCACGTCTTTGTCACCGCGACCTGAGAGATTCAGGATGATGGCATCGTCTTGCGGGAGTTCGCCGGCGACACGAATCGCCGGCATAATGGCGTGCGAAGATTCGAGCGCGGGAATAATTCCCTCGAGTTCCGCGCAAACTCTAAATCCATCGAGCGCTTCGGCATCAGTAGCGTAGATGTATTCGGCTCGTCCGCTGTCATGGAGGAATGCATGCTCCGGCCCGATCGCCGCGTAATCGAGGCCGGCCGAAATTGAATGCGTCGTTGGAATTTGCCCATTCTCGTCTTGGAGAACGTACGACATCGTCCCTTGCAAAACGCCGACACGTCCGCCACCGCTCACCGCACCGCTGTGGAATCGGGCCGCATGTTCGCCTAACGAATCCCCGCATCCGCCGGCTTCGACGCCGATCAATCGAACAGATTCGTCCCCAATAAAAGGATGAAACAACCCAATGGCGTTCGAGCCGCCGCCCACACAGGCAATCAGGGCGCGCGGCAGTTTTCCCGCAGCGGATAAAATCTGCTCGCGTGATTCACGTCCAATGACGCGCTGAAACTCGCGTACCATCAGCGGATACGGATGCGGACCCAGCGCGCTCCCCAAAAGATAGTACGTGTCGTGCACGTTCGTTACCCAATCGCGCAATGCCTCGTTGATCGCGTCCTTCAACGTGCGCGCCCCAGCGTTTACGGGAACTACTTCAGCTCCGAGCAAGCGTATTCGGAAAACATTGAGTGCCTGGCGTCGCATGTCTTCCGCTCCCATGTAGATAATGCATTGCAGGCCAAACATCGCGCAAACCGTCGCGGTCGCGACGCCATGTTGACCCGCGCCCGTTTCGGCAATGATCCGGTGTTTGCCCATCCGCCGCGCGAGCAGGGCCTGCCCTATCGCGTTGTTGATCTTGTGCGCGCCGGTGTGCAAAAGATCTTCCCGTTTCAGATAAATTTGCGCTCCGCCTGCGTGCGCAGTCAGTCGTTGAGCGTAAAACAACGGCGTTGGCCGCCCACAGTAATCGCGCAGGAGCTGTTCAAGCTCGTAACAGAAATCTGTGTCGTATCTAGCGCGTGCGAATTCTTTCGTTAGTTCGTCGAGTGGCGCGATCAAAGTTTCCGGCACATAACGGCCGCCAAACTTGCCCCAATGACCATGCTCGTCAGGCTCGCTCGCGGCGATTGTCGATCTTTGCATATGGATTGTTAGCGAGAAGGATCGACGCTTAAATGCTCGGCCGCTCGCGCGGCAGCGATGAACTTTTCGATTGCGCGACGGTCTTTAACGCCTGGCGCGGTCTCCACACCGCTACAAACGTCAACGGCGTGTGGCGCGACAGTCGCGATGGCTTGCCCGATGTTTTGTGCGTTCAGCCCGCCGGATAGAATAAGAAATCGCGCGAACGGAAGCGTTGCTCGTGCAAGCGACCAGTCGCAAGTCAATCCTGTGCCGCCGCGCAATTCCGCATGATGCGCATCAAGAATCACGTCGCATTCAAGGAAGGAACGGACATCTTCCGGCTTGAATTGACCGTCCGTCGAAAAAGCCCGAATCACGCAAAATTCGCTAGCTAGTTCACGGCACGTTTCGGGCGGCACATTGCCGTGCAGTTGGACATACTCGAGATCGACTGACTTCGCGATACTACGAACCTCACTGGCAGTTGGATCAACAAAGACTCCGACGGCGCGAACATCGCGCGGTATTACTTCAATAATTTTACGCGCGTGTTGCGGTCGAATATAGCGAGCGCTTTCAGGATAAAAATTCAGGCCAATCATGTCGGCGCCGAGATCGGCGCAAGCACTCGCGTCTTCGACATTGGTGACGCCACAGATCTTGACTTGCAATCGATTCATATTCGCGACTTCTCAAGAGACACAATCTGCTGGTCGTTGGCAGCAGCTAACAAATCGCGAAGAGCAGTCGCAGGGTTTTTTGCCCGCATTAAGTGCTCCCCGATCAAAAAACCATGAAATCCAAGCGCGCGAAGCCAGCGTAATTGTTCCGGATCACGCAGTCCGCTCTCGCTAATCATCACGGTATCTTTCGGGGCTCCCGCGATCAGTTCTTCGCTCGTGCGCATTGAAACCTCTAACGTCTGGAGATTGCGATTGTTCACCCCGATGATTTTCGCGCCTGTGGTCAGCACGCGACGCAATTCATCTGATGTGTGCACTTCGATTAGCGCGTCAAGCCCGAGCTCGTCTTCAGTCAGATTGAGCAGTTTGCCTAACGAGGCGTCATCCAGAGCAGCCACAATGAGCAGGATGGCGTCGGCTCCTGCGATCGCAGCTTCGTAGACTTGGATCGCATCGATAATGAAATCTTTGCGCAAAACCGGCAGGTGCGTGGTGGAGCGAACTGCGCCAAGATCCTCGAGTGAACCGCCGAAATATTCTTCATTGGTCAGAACGGAAATCGCACAGGCGCCGCCGTTCTCGTAATAACGGGCAACATCGCCCGGCGAAAGGTCGCTTCGGATTATGCCACCTGACGGTGACGCGCGTTTGAATTCTGCGATAATCTTCACTGCCGGCGACGCCGAACCGAGCGCTTGGCGCAGACGATGTGTAGCAGCATTTTTTCGGACCTCGACTGCTTGGGCGTGAAGTGCGTCTATCTGGGAGTTGGCGCGAAATATCTCCATCACCCGCCGTTTTCGGGCCACGATTTCAGAAAGAAAATTTCTGCTCATCGCTTGCGATTTGTTTCTCGGATTAGGACATCAAGTTTTGACGCCGCGCATCCGCTGTCGATGCTTTCGCGCGCCATCACGGCTGCTTGAGGAAGGTCCTGCGAAAACCCCGAGAGGTAGAGCGCAGCAGCGGAGTTTATAATCACGAGATCGCGCGCGACGGCGAGATGTTCGTTTCTATCCCCATGGAGAATTGAGCGGATCAATTTTGCATTCTCAGACGGTCCACCGCCGAGAACTCCATCGATGGATCGCTGCTCCAAACCGAAATCTCCTGGTGCGACCGTGAATGTTTCCACGCTCGGCCTGCCGTTGGAGCTGGCCGAGCAAGCCGCGACGAACGTGTCGCCCGCCAGAGTTATCTCATCGAGGCCGTCGGCACCGTGCACAACCCACGCCCTTTTCGTGCCAAGAACTCCGAGGATCGCTGCGACTCGTTCGAGCAGGGATCGATGCCAGACTCCCAGAATCTGAAACGGCGCCCGGGCCGGATTGGTCAAGGGACCAAGCAGGTTAAATGTGGTGTGCACGCCGAGCTCACGCCGCACCTGCGCGACGCGGGCAGTCGCCCCGTGAAAAAGTGGCGCAAACATAAAACAGATTCCGTGCTCGTTCAGGCATCGCTCCACGGTTTCGATCGGGGCAGTCGTATTTACACCGAGCGCCTCGAGCACGTCGGCGCTGCCGCAATTTGATGTTGCAGCACGCGAGCCGTGCTTCGCGACGGGTAATCCGGCGCCGGCAATGATAAATGCTGTCGCCGTCGAGACATTGAAAGTTTTCACCGCACTCGAACCGGTTCCTGCGGTGTCGATGAAACGTGCGTGTTTGGAGTATAGTCGAACTGCGCGCTCCCGCATCGCTTCAGCCATGCCGGCAAGCTCATCGACGGTTTCGCCTTTGACTGCTAAGACGACGAGCGCGGCGGCGACCTGCGCGTCCGTGGCAGCAGGATTAATCACCGCGCTCAGAAATTCCCGCGCTTCAGCGCGGCTCAGATTCTCAGCCCGCATAAGACGCAGGGTCATTTCACGAAGATCGTTCGCTTGCATGGCAGTAATCAGAAACACGAATAGGCCGATCGTCCCATTTTCACGGCCATCGCCAGGGCCTTCGTCATCGCGCGTGCCTTGTTAAGTGTTTCCTCGTATTCCCGACGCGGATCGGAGTCAGCGACAATGCCGGCGCCAGCTTGAAAATAGGCCTTCCCGTTTTTCAACACGGCGCACCGCAACGCGATGCATGAATCGAGGTTGCCATCGAATCCGAGATAGCCAATCGCGCCTGCGTAACATCCGCGGCGTGTCTTTTCCAGCTCGCTAATAATTTGCATCGCCCGAATTTTCGGCGCGCCGGAAACGGTGCCCGCAGGAAATGTCGATTTCATTACATCGAATGCGATGCAGCCATTGCGCAAACGGCCGGTAATATTCGAGACGATGTGCATCACATGGCTATAACGCTCGATTCCCATCATCTCGGTGACGCGCACCGAGCCGAAATCGGCGACGCGACCAACATCGTTCCGGGCAAGATCGACAAGCATGATGTGTTCCGCGCGCTCCTTTGGATCGGCGAGGAGCTCGGCAGCGTTGCGTTCATCTTGTGAAATCGTCGCGCCGCGCGGACGGGTTCCTGCGATCGGACGAATCTCGATCACGTCGTCAACAAGGCGGACGTGCATTTCCGGCGAACTGCCGACGAGCGCGAAATTATCGGCGAACTTGAGGCAGAACATGTATGGAGAAGGATTGATGAAACGGAGACACCGGTAAAAATCGAGCGGGTCACCATTGAAATCGGATTCGAAACGCTGCGACAGAACGACTTGGAAAATATCGCCGGCGCGGATGTATTCTTTCGCCCGCTCAACCGCTCGCTCAAACTCGTCGCGACGGAAGTTGCTGCGGACCGATTGCGTTTCGCTTTCTTCAGATGAAACGAGTGGAAGCTGGGCGGCCTGGGCGAGCCGACGCATGATCGCGCCAGCCGATTCAGCAGCTCGCGCATAGACCGCTTCCGGCGAACCATCGTCGAGAAATGCGTTCACGACGATTTTCAAACTGCGCAGCCGATGGTCGAAGATGAGGAGGCTACTCGGGATCATGAAGAGCATTTCGGGTAAATCGAGATCGTCGCTCTGCGCAAGTGGGACTTTCGGTTCGAAAAAATTGATCGCTTCGTAACCGAGAAAACCGACAGCCCCTCCAGCGAACCGCGGCAGTTCCGGGTGCGAGACGAACCGATAAGCCGCCATCAATTTACGGATTTCGTCGAGCGGGTTCGTCGCCGTTTCAAAGCGCCGCTTGGTGTCGGGATCGGTAATTCGGATTTCGCGTCGGTTACTTTGGATAATGAGCCGCGGTTCGATCCCGACGAATGAGAATCGCCCCGAGACATCATTTTTTTCCGTGGACTCGAAGAGAAAACTGTAACCGCCCCTATCAAGTTTCTTGAACGCTGAAACTGGCGTTTCGCCGTCGGCAATGAACTCCGCAAAAAGAGGAATGACGTTGCCGCGCTTGGCGAGCTGAGCAAACTCGTGGAGAGTTGGAGTGAGCTGCGCCTTCATTAGTCAGGCGGACGCGAGAGAAAGCTCTCGAGAATTTTGTGGCCATCCCGGGTCAGGACTGATTCGGGATGAAATTGTACTCCTTGGACCGGAAATTCTATGTGGCGCAAAGCCATGATTTCGCCGTCATCGCTTTCGGCCGTTATCTCGAGAGATTTGGGGACTGAGCTTCGCTCAACCACGAGTGAGTGATATCGGCCCGCTTCGAACGGCGTCGTTAAATCTGAAAAAAGCGAACTGCCGTTATGGTTGATCATGGATGATTTACCATGCATCACGCGGGAAGCGCGAACGATCCGTCCGCCGTATGCTTCCGCGATACATTGATGGCCGAGACAGACACCCAGGATGGGAATGTGCCGGCCAAAGCGTAGAATTACCTCTTTGCTGATCCCCGCCTGGCGCGGTGTGCACGGGCCGGGCGAGATGCAAATACGCTCCGGCGCTAATGCGTCAATTTGCTTCAACGAAATCGCGTCGTTCCGCTTAACGACAAGGTCGCATCCAAGCTCGCCGAAATACTGCGCGAGGTTGTAAGTAAACGAATCGTAATTATCGATTAGCAGGAGCATGTTTGGATTCGCTCAGACCGATTTCACATATTGAGTTTCCGTTTAATGAAACAAGCGCGTGAATCGCTCGAACTTCGGCGACGAGTTGAAGATATTGAGATGGCGTTAGCGCTTGTGCGCTGTCGGAAAGCGCGAGCTCAGGCCGGTTGTGGACTTCGATCATGAGGCCGTCCGCGCCGGCTGCAACGCCGGCTCTTGCCATTGGCGTGACCATATACGCCGTGCCGGTGCCGTGCGAAGGATCGACGATCACCGGCAAATGCGAAATACGCCGGATGGCTGGCACTGACGCAAGATCGAGCGTGTTTCGCGTGTGCTGCGCGAACGTACGAACACCGCGTTCGCAGAGAATCACGTTGTAATTCCCCTCAGCCATGATGTACTCCGCTGCGAGCAACCATTCCTCGAGCGTTGCAGCCATTCCGCGCTTCAATAGCACGGGCAACCTGGATCGGCCCGCGCGTTTCAGAAGCGAGAAGTTCTGCATGTTGCGAGCGCCGATTTGAATGACGTCGCCGTGCTTCTCGATGAGGTCGACGTGCGATTCTTCAACCGCTTCAGTGACGATTTTTAGCCCGAATTCCTCGCGAACGCCTGCCATAATTTCCCAGCCTTTATGGCCGAGGCCCTGGAACGTGTAAGGCGAAGTTCGAGGTTTCCAAACGCAGCCACGAAAGAAACGCGCACCACTCTGCTGCACTGTTTTCGCGATCGCGAACGCCTGTTGTCGGTTTTCGATCGCGCACGGCCCGGCGATGATTGCCAGCTCGGTGTCACCAATCGTCGCGTCGCCTGCACGCACCACAGTTTTGTCGGGTCGCAATTCGAGCGTGATCAGCTTGTACGGCTTTGTGACGCGGATGACTTCCGCAACACCGGCCAGGTTTTCGAAGCGCCGCCCATCGATTGGGCCTTCGTTGCCGGTGATGCCGATGGCCGTTCGCGTGGCTCCCGGCATGGGATGCGCGCGGAAGCCGACTGCCTCAACAACATTCACCACCGCATCGATCTCCGATGCCGTAGCGCTGGGTTCCATCACGATTAACATTTGATCATAAGTGGTTGGATTGATTTCGACAGACGCAGAGACGGATCTCCTGCCAGAGAAATGAATCAGCGTCCGTTGAGAAACGGTCGCTTTCTATCGCCAAGCTCCGAGCGCTGACGTAAAGATAAACTGCAAGGCATCTACAGCCTCTGGCGAGTAGAGTATGTCAGCACTCACTGCGCACGAGCATAACACCAGTCCGACGATTGTCGATCACGAATCGCAATCCTCTTGGTAACAGCGACGTTACCAAATCGGCAAATCCAGCGCTGCCCCAATGCCACCGTCCCTACGCCACACCTCGAAACCTATAGAGGTATGCGCATGCAAAGAACATTGGCAGCCCTTTGCTCAATCTTTGGCGCCGAATGTCTTGCTCTGTCTGCCTTCGCGATCGACGTAACCGAGCCGGCGGCTGGGGCACACGGGTATCCCGGCTTGTACGACCTCAACGGGAAAAAACTTGCCAATAGCGAATTCCGGCAATGGGTAGAGAACAATCGGCTTCATGTCGTTATCACTCACAAATTTTCTGCAGGCGAGGTATATGAGGAACGCGTGCAATTTCGGCAACAACCAGAACTGATTCAGGAAAAATGGTCCTGGAGAGAATCGAAACATGGAAAGTCGCAGCGTGAATTCGCTGTGGATTTCTTGACTGGAATCGCCAGCGCACACGTCCGCCAAGATCGTAAGGATGTGTCCAAAAGGATTAACATTGAACCCGGCCGGACGTTTGCCGGGTTTGGGTTCAGCCTTGCCGTGGGTAATCTGCGCAAACGCCTCCTGAGTGGCGAACAAGTTCAGCTCAAGGCAGTCGGTTTTTCGCAGTTCCCTACGCTTGGCCCGCAAGTTGTAACAGTGACAATTTCTCACGGCGGGGTTGACCGTGTAAGGATGTCGGGACGCTCGCTGAAGGGCGATCGCTTCATCATTCACCCGGAAATTCCATTCATCGTGAATTTGTTCGTTAATGTGCCCGACACAAAAATCTGGCTGACCAATCCCGCGCCAGCGGGTTTTCTGCGATGGGAAGGCCCAATCGTGTTACCGTCGGATCCAATGATTCGTGTTGATTTAATTTCGGGTGAAAAGAGCGGGCCGGCAGACGCTACGGGAAGTTAAAGGCGAGCGAAGTCTTCGCTTCACAAACTTCGCGCCAGGCAATTAGCATCGCCTCGATGGATGACTCGAAATTTTCTTCAATGTAGGTTTTTTTCGTCGGCAATTACTTCGTGACGTTTTTTATTATAGGCCTAGTCGCGGCGGTGATCTTGCTGATGTCGATCTCTAAATTTCGCGGCGATGGCCTTCTGAATCGTATTCGTAGGTCTTGCCGTCTTCTTCGTCGCGCGTGGTCTTGTGCGATCCATCGCAGAACGGCTGGTTCTTCGATAGTCCGCACATGCAAATCCAGACCGATTCCTGTTGGGGCTTGATCTCAAAGGGTCGCTGGGCCGACTTAATGATTCTGCGCATGCACGAAGCTAACGCGCGCTTGGCGCTTCACAACTGTGCGCAAATGCGTTTAGGTTCAAGTCGTATGGACCGTTCGAAATTTTCTTCGCCGTTAATTTTGCTTTTGCTCCCGTTCATCACGTTTGGTGCCTCACCGATTCAGGAACGCGCTGATCGATTTCTGAAACTGGCGAATGCCGGTTACCAGGCGCTTTATCGTGTGAATAGTGAGGCGCAATGGCTCGCCGTCACCGATGTGACGCCCGAGCATGACGCCGCTGCTGAAGCCACCGGTAAGGCTTACGCAGCGTTCAACGGTAACCCCGCGATGATTACCGAAGCACGTGATCTGCTCACGCATCAGAGAGAATTGAATGAGCTCACCGTTCGCCAATTGAAGCAGCTTCTCTTGAATGCGGCTGAAGGTCCGATGACGAACCCTGACCTTGTCGCGAAACGCGTTGCCGCGGAGACGAAACAGGCGTCGATCCTTAACAGCTTCGAATTCAAATTAAACGGGCACAAAATCGCCGCGAACGACATCGATAACAAGCTGGAGAAGAGCCTCGATCTCAACGAACGCAAAGCTGTGTGGGAAGCCTCGAAGGAATCCGGTCCAGCGCTCAAGCCGAACCTGGTTTTCCTGCGCGATCTCCGTAACGGCGTGGCGAAAGAGATGAAGTATCCGGATTACTTCGCCTTGGAAGTCGCGTCGTACGGGATGACCACCGACGAGATG
>DASXNN010000123.1:0-23864 GCA_036495045.1 Candidatus Udaeobacter sp. | reverse complement strand
GCGCCGATTTGCCAGGAAGCGAAAATTCCCATGGTGTCGCCGGGTTCGACCAATCCCTCCGTAACGGAAAAAGGCGATTACATTTTCCGTGTCTGCTTCATCGATCCGTTCCAGGGGACCGTCATGGCGAAATTCGCTCTCGATAATTTGCACACCAAAAAAGTGGCGATCTTGCAGGACGTGAAAAGCGATTACTCCAGAGGCTTGGCCCAATTTTTCAAGGAGTACTTCACGAGTCACGGCGGACAGATTGTGATCGACCGGTCTTATACCGGTGGCGGCACCGACAAGGATTTCCGCGCGCAGCTCACCGCTATTAAGGCCGCCCAGCCGGAGGCAATTTTCATTCCCGGGTATTACACGGAGGCGGGATTGATCGCGAAACAGGCGCGCTCGTTAGGGATCAAGGTCCCCCTGCTGGGCGGTGACGGCTGGGACTCGCCAAAATTGACGGAGATCGGCGGAAGCGCGCTGGATGGCTGTTATTTCTCCACGCACTTTTCGGCCCAAGATAAAAATCCCAAAGTGCAGGATTTCGTGAAAAAATATCAGGCAAAGTTTCACGCTTTGCCCGATGGGATGGCGCCGCTTGGTTACGACGCTATGACAATTCTCGCGCAAGCAATCAATACCGCGGGATCGACTGACGGCGCGAAAGTGCGCGACGCGCTGGCGAATGTGAAAAACTATCCCGGGGTTACCGGCAATATCACAATCAATGAGAAGCGCAACGCCACGAAATCCGCTGTCGTTCTGCAAGTAAAGGCAAATCAAACCAACTTCGTCGCGAGCGTACCGCCCTGATTGCTGTCATTCCGGGGCAGTCGCGGATCTTTCGTATCTGGCCTGAAGACGGGTGGTCTCGTGTCCACTTGGGGAATGGACGATAGGAGATTCCTCGACTACGCTCCGCTCCGAATGACGGGCACCGAATTTCTGCAACAGCTTATCAACGGTCTGTCATTGGGTGCGTTTTACGCGTTAATCGCCCTCGGCTACACGATGGTTTACGGCGTACTGCGTTTCATCAACTTCGCCCATGGTGACGTCTTCATGATCGGTGCGTTCTGCGGCTATTATCTGAGCCCGCGGTTGCTGCCGCATTTCGCCGGATGGATGACGCCTCTCGGACCCATCTCGGTTTTGGTTTTGACGATGCTCATCTGCGCTCTGCTTGGAATCGCAATCGAAAAAATCGCATACCGCCCCTTGCGTTCTCGGCCAAAACTCACCGTGCTAATCACCGCGATCGGCGTTTCGCTCTTTCTCGAGTACGGCGGGCAGTTTGCTTTCGGCGCCGATCCTAAATCATTTCCCGAATTGATGCCGGATCGCGCGCTCGAAGGAACGGGGGCACTCACGATCACGACCACACAGCTTGCCGCATACATCGTGACCATTTCTTTGCTCGTCGCGCTCACCTTCATCGTGAAACGCACACGACTTGGAATGGCAATGCGCGCGCTTTCAAACAACGCGACGGCTGCCGCGCTGATGGGGGTAAACATCGACACAGTTGTTTCATTCACGTTTGGGCTAGGCAGCGCTCTCGCCGGCGCAGGCGGAATCTTGTTTGCGCTCAGCTATCCATCGATCGATCCACTTATGGGTCTTTTGCCCGGCATCAAAGCATTCGTCGCCGCAGTGCTCGGTGGCATCGGAAATATTCCTGGCGCTGCCGTGGGCGGAATCGTGCTCGGTGTGGTGGAAACATTCGTGGGCGGCTCGGCTTTTTCCACTTACCGGGACGCGATTGCGTTCGCGCTGCTCATTATAATCTTGCTCTTTCGCCCCACTGGCATCTTTGGACGCGCACAGATTGAGAAGGTTTAAGTCGGGCGCGCACTCGGCCGAGCGACACCAATGAAATATCGGCACATCAAAAAATGGATACTGCTAGCCGGCATTGTCCTGAGCGCAGTCGCATCGCACTTTTCGGGCGCGATCAATTCATATTATCTGCAAATCGTCATCTTTATCGGCATCAACATCACGCTGGCGGTCAGCCTCAACCTAATCAACGGTTACACAGGGCAATTTTCCTTAGGCCACGCTGGGTTTATGGCGATCGGGGCTTATGTATCTGCATATCTCTCCACCGAGCACAGCACTGCCTTTTTCAAAACGTTCGGAACAAATTTCTTCAGCATCGATTTACTTTTTATCGGCGTCTTAATTGCCGGCGGATTCGTTGCTTCGATTGCCGGTCTTATTGTCGGCGTACCCTCCTTGCGATTAAAGGGCGATTATCTTGCGATCGTTACTCTCGGTTTCGGCGAAATCATTCGCGTTTTGATTCAGAATACGGACGCCGTCGGCGGGCCACGCGGTTACAGCGGCATCGCAAGTTACACGACGCTTTTTTGGACGTATTCGGTCGCGGCCATAACAATTTATGTTGTCGTTAGTCTGGTCGATTCCACTTATGGCCGCGGTTTTCTTACGGTGCGCGACGACGAGGTTGCAGCTGAAGCCGTCGGGATCAATACGACGCGTTACAAGGTAACTGCCTTTGTGCTCGGCGCGTTTTTTGCAGGGGTAGCCGGTGGCCTTTACGCACACAGTACCACTTACATTAATCCGAGCGGCTTCGATTTTCAGCGTTCCATCGAGATCGTGATCATGGTGATTCTGGGCGGGATGGGTAGTACCGCTGGCGTCACTTTTGCGGCAATCCTGCTAACCCTGTTATTGGAATATCTGCGCTTCGTATCCGGCTATGAGTGGTTGCCAGAGATTGTTCGGCGCATCGCGCAGAATCGGGTGATCATTTATTCGCTCGTGCTGATCGCGCTGATGTTGCTACGACCGCAAGGACTTTTCGGGCGATTGCCACGAAGAGGAATTCCCGTCGGCGGTATGGCCGCGAGTAGGCGAACGAAATTGCCGGCCGCCTCGGCGTAGATCACATGTCGATCCCTCTTCTCGATCTTCAGCAATGCAGTGTGAGGTTCGGCGGACTCACGGCCGTTTCGGCATTTGATCTGCAAATCAGCGCGGATGACCTGATCGGTCTTATCGGTCCGAATGGAGCGGGCAAAACGACTGTTTTTAACGTTGTCACCGGCGTTTATCGCCCGACCGCCGGCGCCATCACTTTTGAAAGCGCGTCCATCTCTGGTTTGAAACCAAGCGCCATCGCCCGCCGCGGCATCGCACGCACGTTTCAAAATATTCGTTTGTTTCCGACTCTCAGCGTATTCGACAACGTGCGCGCTGGTTTCAACCTGCACCTGCGTCACGGGCTCGCGCACGCGCTTTGGCGCATGGGCACGTTTTACCGCGAAGAGAACGACGTCGCGCAGCAGGTCCGAGAATTATTAGAGATTTTTGATTTGAGTAAATTTGACGATGCACTTTGCAGCAGTCTTTCCTATGGCGACCAACGGCGTCTCGAAATTGTGCGCGCTCTCGCGACACGGCCGAAACTCTTGCTGCTGGATGAGCCGGCGGCCGGAATGAACCCGCGAGAAAAGGAAAAATTGATGGAGCTAATCCAATTAGTGAAGCAAAAATTTAAGATCGCGGTGCTTCTAGTCGAGCACGATATGAAAGTCGTAATGGGAATTTGCGAACGCATCGCGGTGCTTGATTACGGGATCAAGATCGCAGAGGGCACTCCGGCGGAAGTACAGGCAAATCCGAAGGTTATTGAAGCATACCTGGGAGAAGAAACGAAGAAGGCATAAGGTTGATATGCTGGGATTTTTTGTCATCCAGAATCATTTAACTGTTGAGCACAATCGGTCATGCTTGAGCTAACCAATCTCGCGGTTAATTACGGATCGATTACCGCACTGCACGACGTCTCATTGACCGTTGAAAAAGGCACGATCGTCACTTTGATTGGAGCAAACGGCGCGGGGAAATCGACAACGCTGCGCACGGTATCTGGATTACTGAAAATCCAGCGAGGCAGCATTCGCTACGAAGCGGAAGAGATCAGCAATCTGGCGCCTCATCGAATCGTCGAACGCGGCATTTCGCAAGTGCCGGAGGGTCGAATGATTTTCGCGAACCTGACCGTGCGCGAAAATCTGCTGATGGGCGCTTATCTGCGCAAAGATCGCAATAAACTTGGAAGCGATTTCGATTTTGTTTTCGAAATCTTCCCGCGATTGAAGGAACGAACGAAACAAGTTGCCGGAACATTATCGGGCGGCGAACAACAAATGTTGGCGATCAGCCGTGCGCTGATGAGCAAGCCGCGTTGTCTGATGCTTGATGAGCCGTCTCTCGGGATCGCCCCAATTCTTGTGAAAACGATTTTTCAAAAAATCGTCGAGATCAATCGCTCGTTAGGGATCACGGTTTTGCTGGTCGAACAGAATGCCAATCTCGCGCTGGAGGTTTCGCATTACGGCTACGTGCTCGAAACCGGGCGAATTATTTTACACGATCGGTCGAGTGCCTTGCGCACAAATGAACGTGTGAAAAGCGCCTATTTAGGGGGCCGCTGAGCTCCAACTGCGTTCGCCAAATCCACTTGCCGGACTGGTCGAGCTCAAACTGAGAATCCCGGCTGCGCGTTTGCGCAGCGTTTCGTCATCGGCTTGATCAAAAAAGCCGCGCTGGGCCACGGCAATCTCCAATACAGAAAGATCCATCGTTCGTAGAATCTCTCGCTCTTTGGAAGTCAATAACTCGCGACCTTCCTCAGTCAGAGCCCGCTTCTGGAATCGAGAGATGGTTTCCGCCAAGGCGGCCCTATTCGTCCCCCCAAACAGGTCGATGAGGCGCTGAAAACTGAGATGAAGCGGAATTGTGGCGAGATCGACGTCGGCATGCTCCGCGATGTCATCGGGCGGCATCGTCACTTCGTTGGAGATCGCAACGGAATTCCAAACGTCTTCAGGTTGATAATACCCGACCTCAACGCGATAGGCGCCGCGCGGTTGCGAAACGGTAAGATAAGAATTCCCAGCCATCGGTTCGACCGCCGCGCTCATCTCCAGCGCCCGATCGCCTCTGTAAACACGGAGATGAACTTGTCGATCGACAGGTATCGTCTGTGCGAACACTCGATGCCAATCGATGCTCCAATAGGTGAAGATCGTGCGCGGATCGCGCGCAATCGCGAATAATCCAGGCGCTCCGTGAGGACGCGGAGGCTCGGCGACATCGCCGAAATCGGCGGTGCTCATTCCCGCCTCTTCAGCAGAACTCATCACTGGTCCATTGGAAATGCGGAAGCCATCCATCACATTTGATTTGCTCGTGGCCTGTCTGCCATTCTTGGTAGCCATGTGCGACTCCTTCCAGTTTGATCGAAATTAGTAAAAACTGAAACTGAAACTCGCGCCCGGCAGCAAGAATCGATTATTGCAGCGTGAAACCGTACATCATTGTTAATCCGATCGCGGGAGCGATTGCTAGTCCGGACGTTCTTTTAAAACAGCTTCGCCGACTTGATCCGAGAAAACTGTCTCTAACGAAGCGCGCGGGCGAAGCGGAAACTTTGGCGGGGGCCGCATTTCGCGCCGGATGCGATTACATCATTGCGGCCGGGGGCGATGGCACTTTGAACGAAGTGATCAATGGCATTGCATCGCCGCATCCCATCCGCGGCGTCCGCATGGGAATTGTGCCACTCGGCACGGCAAATGACTTTGCGCGCTCGATGAAATTGCCGGCGCGCGTAGAGAACAACATCGATATCTTGCGCGCCAAACAAACAGTCTTAGTCGATCTCGTGCGCGTAACGGGTAAACGGACGCGCTATTTCATTAATGTCTCAGCCGGAGGATTCAGCGGTGCTGTCGATGAAAAATTAACGCTGCAAATTAAATCAACGTGGGGACCTCTCGCTTATTTGCGTAGCGCCGCAGCAGCTTTGCCGAAATTACGCGCATACCGCACGACCGTCATTTTCGATGACGTCGAGACGTGGGAGGGCGAGCTTTACAACATTGTCATTGCCAATGGACAATTTGTCGCCGGCGGATTGCCGATCGCGCCAGATGCAAGCGTTCGCGACGGTTTACTCGATGTTCTGCTCGTCCCAAAACGACCAGCGCGAGAAATGGCGCTTCTAACCGCACAGATGCTCCTAGGCAAACATCTCTCGAGCGATGTGATTCCTTTTCGAAGGTCAAGGAAAATCTCCGTCAAGTCGCGGCCTCGAATGTGGTTCAACGTCGATGGTGAACCGTTCGGAGATGACCCGGCCGTTTTTCAAATCCTTCCTCGCGCGCTAGAATTTGTGATCAGGAAACGATGAATCCGAAGATCCTCGATTTCGATGAGCTGGCTGAGCGTGCAAGACAGTTGCGCACCGCTGGGGAAAAACTCGTCGCAACCAATGGATGTTTTGATCTGCTCCATGTGGGCCATGTGCGTTATTTACATGCAGCGCGTGCTCTCGGTGACGCTTTGGCAGTCGGTTTGAATGGCGATCAATCAGTTCGAGAACTCAAAGGAGCTGGGCGCCCCGTGAACAACGAGAGTGACCGCGCTGAAGTCCTCGCCGCGTTGGAGTGCCTTGACTTCGTCACGATTTTTCCCGAGAAGCGCGCGACTCGCTTCATCCAAGCGGCGAGGCCAGCGATTTATGTCAAGGGAGGCGATTACAGTTCGGATACCCTGGACGCAGAGGAACAGGCGCTCTTGCGCGAAATCGGAGCAGAGGTTCGCATCCTGCCATTTGTGCCCGGATATTCGACTTCCGAATTGTTGGAACGACTACGTCAGACGATAAAATGAAATACGTTCGGCTCGGCATTCTCGGATCAGGCAAGGGAACGAATTGCCGCGCGATCCTTGACAGCATTAAAAGTGGCGTCCTGGCGGCCGAAGCCCGCCTCGTCATCTCGGATGTGTTCGACGCACCGATTCTTGAGATCGCGCGCGAATTTTTGGTTCCTAACGCTTATTTGCCGCCAGGCCGATTCCATACGCGTTTAGAGCCGCAAGCCGAGGCTGATCTTGTGCGAATGCTTCGTGATAGCGGCGTAGAACTCGTCGTTCTCGCCGGTTTCATGCGTGTTCTCAAAGCGACGGCGCTGGAAGCGTTTCCACGCCGAATCTTAAACATTCATCCATCGTTGCTGCCAAAGTTTCCCGGACTCGAAGCTTGGAAACAGGCGCTTGTCGCCGGCGAAAGTGTGACCGGCTGCACCGTTCACTACGTCGATGAAAAAATCGATCACGGCGACGTTGTCGCTCAGCGCGAAGTGCGGATTTTGCCTAACGATACCCCGGAAAGCCTCCATGCTCGAATTCAGATTGCAGAACACGAGTTATATCCGGCGGCGATTAATGAGGTTTGCCGCCAATTATCTGAGTAGTCAAATTTTCTCCGCTTTCTGATCGCGTTCGAGTAATTCCTGCATCGCATGGACCGGCGCTTTTCGCTCATAAAGCAACGCGTAAACCTGATCGATGATCGGGGTCTCGACGTTGAGCCTGCGCGCGCATTCGAAAGCGCTTTTTGTGCTGGAAATTCCTTCGGCGATCGTTTGCATCGAGGAGGTGATTTGCTTCAGCGTTTGCCCGCGACCCAACTGTTCGCCGACGTGCCGGTTGCGGCTGTGCTTGCTAAAGCACGTTGCGACGAGGTCGCCGGCTCCGCTCAGTCCGTAAAATGTCCTAAGCTTTCCGCCCATCGCGGTCCCGAGCCGGATCATTTCGGCGAGCGAACGGATGATCAGCGCAGCCTTGGTATTATCACCTAAACCAAGCCCATCGCTCGCGCCAGCCGCGATCGCAAAAATATTTTTTAAGGCGCCGCCCAATTCAATACTGGTAATGTCGTCGCTCGTGTAAACGCGGAAGCGTGAACTGCCGAGGCGGTCTTGCAAATCCGCCGCGCATTCAGAACTTCGGCAGCCTATTACGGTAGCAGTAGGCAGACCTCGAACGACTTCCGCCGCTAGGTTCGGTCCTGATAAAACTGCGAGTTCATATGCCGGAAAAATTTCATTCAAGATTTCGCTCATCCGCATCCCGGTGCCGTGCTCGATGCCTTTTGTGCAACTGAGCAATACGCTCCCCCGGTCGCCGATTACTGCCCGCAAGCGCATGGCAATTTCGCGCAGCGCGGTCGATGGCATGACAAACACGATCAGGCTGGCCTCGATGCAGTCGCGCAACTCGCGCGTGACATCGACGGAATCAGGCAACTGCAGTCCTGGAATGTAATCGTCGTTTTGACGCGTTCTCTGCACACGTTCGACGCGATCGGCGTTGTTTCCCCACAGACAAATTCGTCGCCCCTCTTTTCCCCACAACCACGCCAGGGCTGTTCCCCAGCTTCCGGCGCCCAGGATTGCTATTTTGTCGATTTTCACTTCCGCTTGAACCGTGGTTCGGTGCCGCGCACCAAACGCGAAAGATTCGAGCGGTGCCGGAAAATTACAACCGCAGCCAGACAAATAGAAAAGTACAGAAGAGCCGTTCCACCTGTTTGCCCGAGAAACATTATGCTCAAAATGGCGATCGGCACTGCGAGCGCCGCAATCATTGATGCCACTGAAACGTATCGCGTCAGTTGGAAAGTAATGAGCCAGACCGCGACCGCAATCAACGCCACAAAAGGCATCAGCCCGAAGAGGGCACCCGCCGAAGTCGCAACCCCTTTTCCACCCTTAAATCTCAGCCACACCGGAAAAGAATGCCCAAGCACACTACAAACAGCCGCGACAATTCCGAATAGCTCGACTGGAATCGATACTGGCTGAGCGCGTTTCCACATCGAGACCGAAATGATAACAGCCGTTAGCCCCTTGAAAAAGTCCACGGCGAAGACCGGATAGCCGTAACACTTTCCTAGAGTGCGCGTTACATTTGTCGCGCCGATGTTGCCGCTCCCGGCCGTTCGAATGTCAATTCCGGCAATGCGTCCAGCAATATAACCAGCTGGAATCGAACCAATTAGATAGCTAGCGAGACCGGTAATGAGCAGTGCAAGCATCGGAATCAGCCGTTGGTCGTCTGTCTATAAATCGCAGAGAGGTCGCGAATTCTGTCGGCCAGGTTTTACTTAAGTGATTTTTGTGATTCTAAGTTATTCTTTGTGATCCAGATAGAAATTATCGCGATATCGGTCGGAGTTATACCGCTAATTCGCGCGGCTTGTGCCAGGGAAACAGGCCGAAACGCTGCCAATTTCTGCCGGGTTTCCGAACGCAAACCCGCGATTCTCAAGTAATCAAGTCCGTCAGGGATCCGCAGCGCGTTTCGCATGGCCACCATGCGATTTTGCGCGGCCTGCCGACTGGCATAGCCTTCGTATTTCAGATCTGTTTCAACTAATTCCCAGATTGCAAGTGGCGCGACCTTCTTTATATCCTCAGGGATGTCGTGGATATTGAAATTCGGCCGCTTCAGCAGCTGAGACAGGGGATTGCCACGGAGCTTCGCGTCAGTCGCCAGCTGGTGAGCCTGACGCAGAAGCTCGAGCTTTCCCTCAAAGTGGACCCACCTTTCCTTTGAGACGAGGCCGCTGTCAAATGCCCGTTTTGTCAATCTTTGATCCGCATTATCGTGACGGAGAAACAAGCGATCCTCCGCCCGACTGGTAAACATTCGGTACGGTTCTTCCGTTCCTTTCGTCACCAGGTCGTGGATGAGAACCCCGATATAAGCCTCACTTCTGTCCAACACCATCGGCGAGCGATCTTGAACTTTGAGAGCCGCGTTAACCCCGGCCATTAATCCTTGTGCGGCAGCCTCTTCGTAACCAGAAGTTCCGTTGACTTGCCCGGCAAAATAGAGTCCGCTGACTAGCCTTGTCTCCAAAGTTGGAAGAAGCTGGGTCGGCGGAAAAAAGTCGTACTCAACCGCGTAGCCAGGCCGCAGAATCTCGGCCCGTTCAAGAGTCGGAATCGAATGCAAGAACTCCAGTTGCACTTCATAAGGCAGACTCGTGGAGATTCCGTTGACATAATATTCTTCTGTATGACGGCCTTCGGGCTCCAGAAAGAGCTGGTGAGAGGCTTTGTCGGCAAACTTCACGACCTTGTCCTCGATCGATGGGCAATAGCGCGGACCTGTGCCCTTTATCCGGCCGGAATAAAGCGGGGAACGATGCAGATTTCGCTTGATGATTTCATGGGTCTGCGCGGTCGTGTGCGTGATCCAGCACGGCATTTGTTCCACGTGGAACTCGCCTCGGCTATCAAAATTAAGGGTGAAAATCTCGTTCTCAGTCCCTTCCTTGTCCTCGTAAAACGCAAACCGCGGAGGCGGCTCGTCCCCGATCTGGATTTCGCACTGCGAGAAGTCGATCGAGCGTGCATTGAGCCGGCAGGGCGTACCGGTTTTGAATCGCCCAACATCAAAGCCCAGTTCTCGAAGGTTTGTGCTCAAACCGGAGTTAGCATCCGCCATGCGCCCACCTGGCCTGCTGTTCTCACCTACGTGCAGGAGCCCGCGTAAAAAAGTGCCAGACGTAATGACAATGCTGCGCGCAATAACTCGCAGCCCAAAATCTGTTTCTGCCCCACAAACCCGCCCGTTATCAACAAGGATATTGGAAATCGTGGCTTGTTTCAGATCTAAATTGTGCGCGCGCTCCAAAACCGCTTTTAGCCGAAATTGGTAGGCCTTTTTATCGCATTGTACGCGTGGTGCTCGTACGGACGGTCCTTTCGCCTTGTTAAGCATCCGAAACTGAATCCCCGTTGCATCGGCATTTATCCCCATTACTCCGCCCATGGCATCAATTTCGCGCACCATATGCCCCTTCGCCAATCCGCCAACTGCAGGGTTGCAAGACATCTGCCCGATCGTATCCAAGTTCTGTGTCATCATCAGAGTCCGGCAGCCGATGCGAGCTGCCGCTAAAGCCGCTTCGATACCGGCGTGGCCGCTGCCGACGACCAAGACATCGTACTCAGTGGGAAGCTTAAACATTGTGAAGTGCCCCTACAGAATTCCTTGTTTTCGTAACAGAAGCAAATCGCTCAGGCTAACCTCATTCTTCTGGATCCGCTCCTCCATGTGCGCTCGCTCAGTGCAAAAATAGTGAGACCGAAAGAGGAAATTTCCATATAGACATAATCTGTTGACGTGGTTTGTATTAGGTTGATACAATTCGATGCCCTGCGTGTTCCAATGCCGATAATTCCTTCGATCTGCGAATCGCTCGCAATGCGATGCGCGTCAACAAAATAAACAAAAGAGCAGTAGTGAAAAATGCCCCGCCCCAACTCCAGTACTCAACCAGTCGCGGGTGGCTTCTTCCTCGCGCCAAGTTCAAACCGAGTTGGCCCAGCGTGCCGAGATATGCGTACAAGAAAAGACCCGGCGCGCGTCCGATTGAGGTCCAAAGCATGTAGGTGCGGAATGAAATTCGCGTCAGACCATAAACGTAGTTGAGAAGGCTTGTTGGAAAGAGCGGATGTAACTGGCTCAAAAATATAATCTTCCATCCTTCGTGTTTCACGGCTGGCTCTAGAAGGCGAAGTGTCGAGCTTTGCGAAAGCTGTCGGCTCAGCCATCGTTTGCCTAACCATCGGCTGAGCCCAAACGCAATCGCCGCCGCTATGCTGTTGCCCAGAAGCACGATAAAAAAGCCCCACCAAAGTCCAAAGAAAAAACCGCTGCCAACGCTCAACAATCCGCCCGGAAGCAGCAGGACATTACACACAGCAAAGAGCAGAGGGTAACATATCGCGCTCCACGCTCCCCAATTCATCACGCGCTGTTGCACGGCATCGATAAGATCGATAAGTGGAAAAAAGCGCGAAAGCAACAGCAACAGCCCAATCGCCATTGCAAAAAGTGTGAGCTGAAGATAGAGCGTGCGCCGGCCTTCGAACATCCCCAGATTCTGCGTGTTTCAAAGAGTTCGCGCAAATTTCGCCAGCTTGCTCGTCCGTTTGTAATGCAAAACCGCGTGATCACAAAGACGCCGGAAAAATGCTCGAGCGCGGCGACAATGATCTTCTCCGCAACCCGCACTTGAACGCCTGCGGTCGCTCAATTTGCAAGCCGGTTGCGAACCTCGTCGCTCGACTGAACCGTACGGGCTTCTCCTCCCCGCCGACGCGGAATGCCGAGACTGTCAAAAATTACCCGCGTGGCGTCGGAGCGATTGAGCGTGTAAAAGTGAATGCCGGCTACGTTGTTATCCAAAAGATCGTGACATTGTTCCAAAGCGAAGTGAACGCCGACGCGCCTGACCATTTCAGGGTCGTTTTCGCATCGTTGAAGAGCACGCAGAAGCTTGGCTGGGAAGCGCGCGCCCCCGGCTAGCTCCGCGATGCGCTTGAACCCGCTCATGGAGATAACAGGCATGATGCCTGCGATAATGGGGATATGAATGTCGGCGAGCGCACAACGTTCGCGGAAATCGAGGAAGTCGCGGTTGTCGAAAAATAATTGTGTGACGATGTAGTCGGCGCCGGCGTCCACTTTCGCTTTGAGATGATCCATTTCAATCAATCGATTTGGCGTCGCGGGATGTCCTTCGGGGAAACCAGCCACTCCGATCCCAAAACCGCGCCGATTCGGATGCGTGCCGGATTCGTTAAATCGGCGAATGAACTTAACCAGGTCTATTGCATGTTGAAACGAATCGCACGATTTATCGTAAGGAATATCGCGCGGCCGATCGCCCCCGAGCGCGAGAATATTTCCAATCGCCGACCTGGCGTATCGAAGTAAAATCGCTTCGATCTCTTCTTCGTTGTGGCAGACGCACGTCAGGTGAGGGATCGGATCCAGTTTTGTTGTGTGTTGAATGCGCTCGACAAGATCGTGGGTTAAATCTCGCGTTGAACCGCCAGCACCGTAGGTGACGCTGACAAAGTGCGGCATGTACGATTCCAAATCGCGGATCGTTTGGTAGAGAATCTCTGCAGCCGCCGGCGTTTTCGGAGGAAAGAACTCGAACGAAAACGTGGGAGAATCCGCCCGCATGATGTCCGTGATGTGCATGATTCAAAGTTTATCTTCGTTCGTGGCGCGACTTTCGGTCAACTGACCGAACAGATTTTCGACCATTCGCGTTTACAGTTCCTCGAGCAGATCCACAGAAGATGCGATTAGCGTTTCACACGCGAGGGTCAAATTATGGCAAGATCGCAAATACCCGCGCGGGAAATCCCGAGCCGCCCTTTGGTTTCGGAAAACTGACTATGACCATGGCGCCGGTTTCTGGGACTTGATCAAGATTGGTGAGCAACTCGATCTGATAATGGTTCGTGCTGAGAATGTACGTCTCTAGTGAATAATCCTCCTTGGTCGTGGCGATACCGGGATCCGTGTCGGTGGGTTTCGTGACCTGACGCAGTGATTTTGCGTTCTTCGTAAAGATATTTCAACGCCGGCAAGCTCCAGCCTGGGTAATGCGCGACACCAGTCGCGTCTCTGTTTTCCATTTTTGCCGCGTTTGGCCATCTCTTTGACCAATCCGTGCGCATCGCTACAAATACACCTGCGGGAATTTTGCCGTGATCCTTTTCCCATTTCTTGATTCGTTCGATCGACAACGTGTAGTCCGGATTTTTCGCGGCGGCGGCATGAACATCGACGACAACCAATGGCAGGATCATTTCTTTAAGATCAATTTGATCAATGGTGCGCAGACCTTTGATGAAATGGGCCGGTGGATCGACATGCGTGCCCCATTGGCCAACGTGGGTAAAGAGCTCCGAGAAAAATCCGGCGCCCATTGTATCTGGGCGTTTATCGTACCAGTAAATCGTTTTGCGCGTCTCATCTGGAAATCCGGGCCACCGGGGAATGCCCGGCTCAAAATCATGCGTAAGATCGACATATTTCTTTGAGGCCAGAGTTTTCTGAATCTTCCAGAGCTGCGTGTCGTCTTTGCTTTTCGCTACAGAGATCGTCAACGCGAAAGCAAAAGTTAGGATCGTGGCGACGATGAGGTTTCGGAGATTCATTTTTCCGGTTGTTAAATCATAGTGCAGCAAGAAGCCAACAAGTTCGAATAACTCCGAATAACTTCCGTCCTTTTAAAGCACTGAGGATTTGTCGGCCTCGCTTTGGATCATTATCCACCGGCCAGATTACAGTGGTGCGGCAAGCGGCCGCGGTATGTTATTCGCACGAAGGAGAAGAAGAAAGATGAATAGAAATTTGGTTCCCCTTATTATTCTGCTTGTGAAAAATCATTTTGACCACAACAGCGTTTGCTCGATTCATCGGAGCTAGGGAAATGGCGCCGCACGCGATACCCGCCAGTCAGAAACCAAGCGAAACACGGGCGCCAGCGTCTCCACGTAAGCAGGAAACAAAAGAGTACAACGAAAGCTTGTTCGAACACGCTGCCTGGGTGTATGCGTTCTGTCGCGAGCATTTGTTCCGAGATGACACCACGCGGATGATTACAGCCCTTTGGCCAAACGGAGGGCCTGCGCCGGGAATAAGATTGGTTGAACTTGGTTGCGGCCCGGGCTTTTACTCTTGCGCGCTGGCAGAACGCTTCCACGATATTTCAATTACGGGCGTTGATCGCTCTGAGCAGCAACTGAAGCGCGCGCGGGAACGCGCACGTGTTCGCAGATTAAACAACTGTTGTTTTAAACGTGTCAACGCGCTGCGGCTCTCCGATGAGGACACAAGTTTTCACATCGTCATAGCTTCGCGTCTTTTCACGATCTTGCCCGAACCAAACCGCGCCATAGACGAGATGTATCGTGTTTTGAAACCCGGCGGTCGCTGCTTTGTTGCGGAACCACGCTTTGCCTTCTGGGCTTCAATTCCGCTTTTTGCTATGTGGTTATTGGCCGGAGTTACACACTCGCGAAACGGCTATCGTGAGCCCCAACACGCGGCGGTGTTTTCAATAAGCGCATTCGAAAGACTGTTCACGGCGCAACCATGGAAGCAACGCACGATCTGGAAAGACGGACGCTATCAGTACGCGCTTTGCGAAAAGCCTTGAGGCGCGCCGATACGCGAGTGAAGGCGACCCACCGCGGCCGCGATCCCGCGAAGGCCGCGGTAACCGCCGCCCATCCCCTTTGTGCGCTGGCCGTGATGACTAAAGCGCCGCGCAAGGGCCAGGTGAAGACACGACTTACTCCACCACTCACCCCGGATGAAGCCGCTACGCTAAACGCTTACTTCTTGCGCGACACAGCCAGCGCGCTTTCTACTGCAGCCATGAGAGAAAGGGGGTTGGGAAAAAATGTGCGTGGCGTCGCGGTCTACACTCCAGCCGGTTCGGAAGATGCTTACGCAGACATATTGCCGCCCGACTTCGAGTTCGTCCTCCAGCGCGAGGGAAGTTTTGGCGAGCGTCTTTGTTTCGCGGTGGAAGATTTGTTTAAGTGCGGATTCGACACGGTCTGCTTGATCGACTCGGACAGCCCGACCGTGCCCGCTTCAAGTTTCATGCAAGCGGTGGATATTTTGTCTTCGCCTGGAGATCGGATTGTTCTCGGTCCGACGGAGGACGGCGGCTACTATTTAATCGGCCTCAAAAAAAACCATCGCGAACTGTTCGAACGAATCGACTGGAGTACGGAGCGAGTGTTTGAACAGACAGTCGCGCGCGCGCAAGAAATCGGAGTCGAAACGAAATTGTTGCCGAGTGGTTACGACGTTGATAATTCGACAACATTACGACAGTTATGCGATGAGCTGCTCAGCGAAGATTCCCCCACTGAAATCGCCCCGACGACACGCAAGTTTTTAAAGGAAATCATCGAGCGGGAGGGTCGCGAGCGAATCTGGCCGCTTGAGAAGTAGAATTCCTGAGCACGCGCTCTGTCCGCCAAAATAACGAGAGCGGTTGCCCTAGAAAACTGGGTCCGTTACGATCCGGTTGGAATGGCGAAAAACGCAAAGCGCGCATTGGTCACCGGAGGTGCAGGCTTGATTGGCTCGCACGTCGCTGACTTGCTGGTGCGCGAAGGCTGGGAAGTGCGCGTCCTAGATAACCTTGAGCCGCAAACGCATCGCCGCGGAAGACCCTCATGGATTAACCATCGAGCGGAATTTATTGAAGGCGATTTGCGCGACCGCAAAACGATCGGCGCCGCGCTGGACAAAATCGACATGATCTTTCATCAAGCGGCTTACGGCGGCTACATGCCCGAGATCGCGAAGTACGTGCACGTCAATTCGTTTGCGACCGCGCAAATGTTGGAAATTATTCGCGAGAAAAACCTGCCGATCCGAAAAATAATCGTTGCCTCCTCGCAGGCCGTTTACAGTGAAGGCGCGGGGATTTGTCCGAAACACGGCTTGGTTTTTCCGAATGTCCGCCCGATTGAACAACTGCGCACCGGCGATTGGTCTGTACGCTGCCCAACTTGCAATGCCGTAACCGAGAGCGCGCCGACGCCGGAGGACGCGCCGGTAGGTGGGGAGACAGTTTACGGGCTGACCAAAGTTGACCAGGAGCGACTGGTGCTTCTTTGGGGAAAACAGGCCGGTATTCCCACTGTCGCCTTGCGCTACTCATGCACTTATGGACCACGCCAATCCATGTTTAATCCTTACACCGGGGTGATCGCGATTTTTTGCACGCGGTTATTGAACAACCTGCCGCCGGTCCTTTATGAAGACGGCGAGCAGACTCGCGACTTTTCCTTTGTTGAAGATATCGCGCGTGCCAATTTGCTCGCCGCCGAGATAGACAAGCTCGATGGATTGCCTGTGAACGTCGGCAGCGGCCGCGGGGTGCCGATTCGCGAGATTGCCGAACAAATCTCCGACGCCCTCGAGATTCATATCGCGCCGGAGGCGAAAGGCGAATTTCGTCCGGGCGAGATGCGCCATCTCACAAGTGACGCCACCCGCATTCGTGCGGCCGGCTATAAGCCACAGGTTGAACTTGCGACCGGGATCGGGCGCTACTTGGATTGGATTCGGGCGCAGACCGACATCCGCGATTACTTCAGCGAAGCGGAGAAGATCCTGCGTAACAAAGGCATTGTGCACAAAGTAACCGGTAGGGCGCGACCGCCGGGCGCGCCGACGAGTGCATGATAAATGTTATTATTCCCGCCTTGAACGAAGAAGAACCGATCGCGGACGTCGTTCGAGCGGTCGCCACCACAAAAATCCCGAGTAAGATCATCGTCGTAGATAACGGGAGCACCGATCAGACCGCTAAACGCGCGCACATCGCAGGGGCCAAAGTCGTCGCGGAACGATGGCGCGGCTATGGGCGCGCCTGCGCTGCTGGAGTTCGCGCTCTTTCGCCCGAGTGCGATATCGTCGTGTTTCTCGATGGCGACGGAAGCGATTGCCCGGAGTTTATGAATGAACTTGTCGATCCAATTCTTGCCGGAAAACATGATTTCGTGATCGGATCGCGCACGCGAGGCAAACGAGAGCCAGGCAGCATGAATTTCCAGCAAATTCTGTCCGGTCGCATCGCCGGCTTCATCTTGCGACTACTTTACGGCGTTCGTTACACAGACATGTGTCCGTTTCGTGCGATCCGGCGAGATGCGCTTGAGCGGCTCGGCATGCGCGAGCAGACCTACGGTTGGAATCTGGAAATGCAGATGAAAGCCGCGCGCGCCGGGCTTCGCATTCTCGAAGTTCCCGTAAACCATCGTCGCCGCACGGGCGGCGAGTCGAAAGTCTCAGGCACATTGCGTGGCACGTTTGTGGCCGGAACGCGCATTCTCGCGACATTGCTGCGAGTAGCGTTCGAAAAGTTGTAAAGGCGTTTGTGTCAAACGTCTGATTTTATTCCAGTATTTCGATTCAATTGTAAGATCGACAATCGCCAATGAGCAGAACGAAAGCGCTTTTCGCGGGTTTTCTCGCCGGACTTGTTGCCGGCATCGCGATGACGACAGCAATGTTGCTTTTGGCGTGGGTCTTCGGCATAGCGACTGTCATCATTGGCGACCGGATCTCGGGTTTTCTCGCCGGGGTCATTTCTTTCCACTTTCCATTATGGGAAAGGTCGGCGGCTACGATCATCTCGGGCAGCTCGGCGTTGGATCGACAATCGCCGGTCAGGTTCTTGTCGGCGCAATTGCTGGTGCGGCTGGATGCCGGATGAGCCGGATGATCACACGATCGTCGTTCGCGCGACCGATGGCGAAGGCGACGTCCAGGAATGGGAAGGAGATCGGAGCCCGTACTCTGGAGTGACCGGATTTCATAAAATCGCTGTCCACATTGTCGCGTAAGTGGAATGAGGCAAGCACCAGCCAGCTTGTATCTTTCTTTTAAAGAAGCGGCTCGACATCGCGTATAGTGTGCGCGTAATCTTCGGGCCGCATCAGAGCCAAGCAATTCGCGTTGAAAAATCTAAACCTGAGGGATTCGTCAGGAGTATGAAATTGAGCATTGAAGAGAAGTTAACTGTTGCAGCGGCATCCTGCATCGGAGTGGTTTTATTTGTGATCGCGGGATCATCCGCCAGCGGCGGTGGCGGTCCGGGATTTAGCTCACAGAATAATCCTGGCATGCAAGGAAGCCAGTTTGGTCAGGCAGCCGCTAGCGGCACAGGAACTCAGGCTACTCAGGGTGGTCCGGGATTTGGGCCGGGAAATAATCCTGGGGTTGAGGGGAGCGCATACGGCCGGTCGACAGCGAGCGACGCTTCCTCCGGCAGATCGGATGGTCACGACGCGAGTTTTTTCCATTCCAGTGAGAAAGAAGAAGAAGAGATCGACACAGAGGCGGATAGCGGAAAAGGGAAAGCTAGAAGCGAAGAAGCACGCGAAACAAACCATGCCAATACGACGGGCGGCGCGGACGTTTTGACCAGGATTTCCAGCGAGACAGGTGTTTCCGTGAATACACTTCAAGCACAGAAGTCGGCGACGGGGCTAGGCCATGGCGACCTGGAAAACTGCAAACTTGCTGGCCAAAGCCTCTGGCCAGAGCTTCAATAACATCCTAGCGAAGTTCAAAGGCGGGGAAGGCTGGGATAAAATTGCGCATGACATGGGGCTCAACCTTGGCAAGATCGTGGGCGGCGCACATCGGTCGAGTCTTAAAAGTAGCGGAAAGCAGCTTGCGCAAGAGAAGAGCGAGAACAGCGGCAAGCGTAGCCTAATCCCCGGTCCAGGAATTCACGAAGACTCGATCATTTTCACAGGGATCAGTCCGATCCCGAGCGCAGCGGTGAGCCGCGGTGCGAATCCAGTTCCGAGCGCGACGATGAGTCCGCAGCCCTAGATTATCTCTGACAGCGCGGGCACCACGCGGTCGTGCGACCGCCGATTGCTTCGTGCCATAATGGCGTTCGATGGCGCGGGCAAATGCCGTCCACTTTCCATTTCTGATGGATTAGCCAGTTGCGCGGCGGATAGGAAAAATCCTTGCCGAGAGTTTGCAGCGATTTGCGCACGACCAATTTTGTTGCGTGAAAAATCGCTGCCCGTTCGCGTGGCTTTAGTTTTCCAGTTCGTTTCGGAGGCAAAATCTTTGCTCGCCACAAGATTTCGTCAGCCATCCAATTGCCGATCCCTGGGAAGCCATCTTGCAAAAGGAGAACGGCTTTGATCGGCGCTTTCCGATGTCGATCCAGAAATTGATTGACGAATTTTTGATTGAACACCGGCGACATGATTTCGGGAACGTCGCTTTTCCACCAATCCGGCTTATCCGAGCCATGATGAAAGCGCACACGTCCAAATTGGCGTGAGTCGGTGAATACAAGCGCGCGTTCGCTTTGATACAAAACAAGATGGTCGTGTTTCCCCGGGCGAAAATTTGCCGATTGGAGATGAATTTTGCCCGTCATTCCCAAATGAATCCCGAGCCAATTATCTCCGGAAAAACTGAAAAGCATTTGTTTTCCGTGGGTTGTCGATTTCAACAGTTTGCGCCCGGGTAGATTTTTCCGGAACGAGTGGGTGCTCGTGCCACGAAAAACGCGATTTCGCGGCTGCAAGCTAAGAGCGATAATGTCGTGGCCGCAGCCGGGATTCCATTGCTTGCGAAACCATTCGACCTCAGCGAGTTCCGGCATCGAGGAGATTACGCGGTTGGATGATATTGTCGATTGAAGCAGGGCATCTAGGTTGACTTGGACAGACTGGAAGCGTGTGTTACGGCTTGCGTCGTGTGCTAAATTTATTCATGGAGAAAGTGATCGTTGTCGGGAGCGGCTGCGCTGGATTAACGGCCGCGATTTACGCCGCGCGAGCGAATCTGAATCCACTCGTGCTCGAAGGGCGGCAGCCCGGCGGCCAGCTTTCCACGACCACCCTGGTCGAAAATTACCCCGGCTTCCCCGACGGGATTGACGGTCCACAACTGATCTTGAACATGCACAAACAGGCGGAAAAATTTGGCGCACGCTTTTCGTACGGAGAAGTGACGGATTTTGAGCCGCGCAACAGCCACGTGCGCATCAAAGCGGACGATGAATGGCTGGAGACGCAGACGCTCATCATCGCCAGCGGCGCTTCCGCGCGCTATCTCGGCTTGGAAGACGAGGAAAAACTAATCGGCCACGGCCTGACTTCGTGCGCCACGTGCGACGGCGCTTTTTACAAGAATGTGCCGGTTTGCGTGATTGGAGGAGGCGACTCAGCGGCCGAAGAATCGCTTTTTCTCACCCGGTTTGCCTCAAAAGTTTATTTGATTCATCGGCGAGATAAAATGCGCGCATCGAAGATCATGGCCGACCGCGTGTTCGCGAATAAAAAGATCGAGCCGATCTGGAATACCGTTGTGACGAATTATATTCCGGACGAAAAAGGCGAAATGCGTGCCGTGCGTTTGCGCAATGTGAAGACCGGCGAAGAACGCGAGCTGGAAGTCGCATGCGTGTTTGTTGCGATCGGTCACGATCCCAACACCAAAGCGTTCGCCGGAAAACTTGACGCCGACCCGGAAGGTTATTTGATCGCGAAGAGTCTGGCCGAGAGCAAACATCCGGGCGTTTTTATCGCGGGCGATGTGGCAGACCGCGTCTATAAACAAGCGGTTACTGCGGCCGGCACAGGCTGCGCAGCGGCCATGGATGCGGAGCGGTATCTGAGCGAACTAGAGAAGTAATTGCCGATTGTCGCCTGCCGACTGAAGAGAAAGCGCAATGACGACCGCCGAACTGAAAGCGCACACGAAGGAATTTGCGTTGCGAGTAATCCGATTGGTTGATGCGCTACCGAACACGGTTAAGGGTCGTGCAATCGCGAATCAGATTACGCGAAGCGCAACTTCGATAGCCGCGAATTATCGCGCTGCTTGTCGGACGCGATCTCGGGCCGAATTTATCGCGAAAATTGGGGTGGTTGAAGAAGAAGCCGACGAAACGGCGCTCTGGCTCGAGCTGATCATTGATTCTAATATTCGTGGGAAGACGCAAATAGAACCTTTGTTGAAAGAAGCAAGCGAACTGGTCGCGATCATGGCCGCGTCGCGTAAATCGGCAATTGGTAATCGGACGTCGGCAATTCTTTGAAAATCTGCGATCTGACTCAGTTCTATTCGCCGTTCAGTGGGGGCGTGAAACGTTACGTTCACGAGAAGATCGCGTACATCGACAAGCACTCGCCGAAAGATGAACATGTTCTCATCGTGCCGGGACAAAAGACCGAGATGACGTCCAGCGCGCGTTCACGCGTCTATTCGATTCATTCACCGTTGCTTTCGCGTGCATCCCGCTATCGGGCGCTCCTAAACCTGCGAGCTGTCGAGGAAATCCTGGAGCGCGAGCGCCCCGATCTCATCGAATCGAGCGACCCCTATCAAATCGGCTGGAAAGCGGTCGGCATCGGCCGTTCACAAAAGATCCCGGTCATTGCCTTTTATCATTCACATTTCCCAGAAGCTTATTTTCGCAGCAGTACGAAGTTCCTCGGCAAACGCGGGACCCGTCATGCAATGAAGTTGACGCGCGGCTATGTGCGCAAGCTCTACAACCAATTTCAGACTACGTTGGTGCCTTCCGAACTGTTGGCTGATGTTCTCTCCGGCTGGGGAGTCCGCAATGTGCGCGCCGTGCGCCTCGGAGTAAACACCGACATTTTCAAACCGGAGCTGGACGACCGAAATGCGACGCGCCGCTCGTTAGGAATTGACTGCGGACGGACATTGCTTCTCTACGTGGGCCGATTGGCACAGGAAAAGAACACCGAAACTTTGTTTTGTAGTTTTCAGCTCTTGCGCCGGCGGCACCCGGGAGATTTTCACCTGCTTTTAATTGGGGACGGACCGCAGCGCCATCAGCTTCGACAGTTGCAACGGCGCGCGGGCAACGTCTCATGGATTCAGTATTGCCCCGACTCCGCCGATCTCGCGCGCTATTATCGCGCGGCTGACCTTTTCGTTCATCCGGGAGTTCAGGAAACGTTTGGGTTGGTTGCGC
Source organism: Candidatus Udaeobacter sp. (assembly GCA_036495045.1). Classification (GTDB taxonomy): domain Bacteria; phylum Verrucomicrobiota; class Verrucomicrobiia; order Chthoniobacterales; family UBA10450; genus Udaeobacter. The sequence continues at coordinate 1,654 of DASXNN010000123.1, read as the reverse complement.
TCGAAAGTCAGGCTTGCGGCACACCGGTGGTGGGAATTCGCGGCAGTTACATGGATCGAATTATTTGTCATGAGCAGCAATCCTGGGCGCGAGAAAACGCTCCGGAAGCTCTCGCCGAGGCGATTGAGCGATTCAGCGCGCAAAAATTACAGAGGCTGGGCGGCGCTGCAGCGCGACATGCCAGAAGAGATTATGCATGGCCGCATGTGTTTGAGCATCTTTTTTGTATTTACCGCGAGGTCTGCTCCGATTACAAAGAGAACAACGAATGAGGAACGAGAAATCATTTACAATCCGAAGCTATCGCGCCTCCGATCGTGGGACAGTAAGAAAATTGTGCTGCCAGACTGGATTCCTCGGCGAACCGATCGATCCCGTTTACGAAGATAGACAATTGTTCGCAGATTTTCTTACCACTTACTATACCGACCATGAGCCGGAATCGTGCTTTCTCCTTGAAATCGATGGCGAAATTCGAGGCTATCTGCTGGGCTCGCGCAAGCCATTGCGCAATCAGCTCTACGCGCTGTACCAGAACGTTTGGCTCTTTTTCCGTGCCCTGACCCGTTATTTCCGCTATAACGAACGCTCGCGTCGTTTCATTCGCTGGACGCTCGTGCATGGCTGGCGCGAGGTGCCCGCGACGCCGCGGCGCGTTCCGCATTTTCACATCAATCTTCTCCCGGATGCGCGCAAGGTTTCTACGACGCGCGCGCTCATGAGCGCATATCTGAGTTATCTTTACCGCTCGGGTGAGAAACGTGTTTACGGACAAATCGTCACGTTCGAAAGCCGGCGCGGCGAAAAAATGTTCGAGCGTTATGGATTCAAGGTTTTGAATCGCGCCGAGATCACAAAGTACAAGGCCTTTTATCCCGAATCGGTGTATCTCAGCACCGTCATCAAGAATTTGGAGACGGCAGAACCGCTCTCCGCATATTCGCGCCTCCGCGAGTAAAACCAACAACTTGTTCACGGCGGCTTTGTAAGGTAATCTGCGCGGTTCTTTTTCGCCGGCATAGCTCAGCTGGTAGAGCAGCTGATTTGTAATCAGCAGGTCGTCAGTTCAAATCTGACTGCCGGCTCCCCTATGACAAGCAGGGTTTCAGTGATCCACTGCTGAGTGTGCCCTTGCCTTTATGTTGCCTTTATTTCCGCCTGGCGGCGCGCCCAGGATCTCGCCAGAATCACTTTTGCGCTCGGTAGCGAGTCGGAATAGCGGCCAGATGGCATCGAAGCGTTCTACACACACTTTACGAAGCCCGCCCCCGCAAAGATAAACGCGGCGTCGATCTGATTTCCGATGCGTTGCCATTCGGTCGGAAGGCTGCTCATGAAATTCGGCCGTAACAGTCGCAACTCGCAAGACAGTTGCGAAGTTAGTGCGCCACGAGCAACACTGTCGGATGAGCACAGTCAAGAGACGCCAGCGCCTCACGGAAGCGTCAGTTTATCGGTTCATCAACAGGTGCAGAAAAGAAATCAGGGCCTGCGAATCGGCACGGGCTTATGTTGCTGGGGTTATTCTGTGCGGGGCCGCCCTCGAATACACTTTGACTGCTTGGATTCGAGCTTTTGACGTTCCGCGTGTGGGTCGCAGAAGGTTGACCGAACGCTGGGATCTCAAACATCTTATCGATCGCGCCTACGAAAC
>DASXNN010000122.1:0-10466 GCA_036495045.1 Candidatus Udaeobacter sp. | reverse complement strand
CGAATTGGTTTGTCGAGCTTGACCGCTTTAAGATTCGAGGCCGGCGAGTAGGGGATTATTCCGTCACCGATCGCCATTGCGAGAATCTCTTTGATGCACGCAAGATGAAGATTACGCGACACGGGTCCAAACTTGTAGCGCGAAAGCCACAACTGAACGTCCGAAGGTTTGATCTTTCCTACTTGGCAATTGGAGCCGCCAGGCCATTGCGTCTTGATGCGGTTAACAATGTAAGTTTTTCTTTCAACGGTTTTCCGCTTTTGATGTTGAACTGTGCACAAATATCGGTCGCACAATTCGGAGAGCGTGACTTTACTTTTTGAGCGATCAATCTGGCGTTGATCATCTTTGAGCTTCGCAAGCCTACGCTTCGCAAGGTCGCGATCCGTTGTCGCGAGACTGCAGCGGATTTCCTTGCCGGACGCTTTGATCCGAGCATAGTAAACGCCGTTTGATGAGTATCGGTAAAGACATTCGCCGACTTTCTGAAATGTTGCAGTGTCGTTTCTCATTTGCTCTTAAGCATACAGTGGATAAAATCGGTGGACAAGCGAATAATTACGGTCGGATCTCCAGGCCGCTTTTCATAGCGAAAACGGGGTCTTAGCTCAGTTGGTAGAGCGCCTCAATGGCATTGAGGAGGTCAGGGGTTCGAATCCCCTAGGCTCCAAAATCTCGCCGTGATTTCGAGCCAAAGAGACGAGAATCGAGCGAGCTGGGAAGCTGCGACTTGGACGGGCAGGTCGAGAGACCAACTGAGCGGGAGTGAAGGAGTCAACTCGTTCGACCGTTGGAGCGGGGAAGGCGTGGGTTAAAGCGAAGCTCAAAAGCCGGCAAGCCACGCAAGATATGGGCCCGTCGCATGTTTTCTTTAATTCGCGATTTTCGAACAGGCGATTGGCTTTGAACAAATTTCAGCGGAAACTTGGCAACGACGGGATGTTTGTGTTGTTTAATCGCTGGAGAACCTAATGGAACGACTCGCGATCTTCGCATTGTGCTGGTTTGCAGCATTCACAACGGCGGTGCCTCGGATCGATGCACAAGCAAACGGTTCTGTCGCGCAAAACAATAGCGCCGGCGCGACGGTGAACGGACACTCACATGCCAATAACGGGCATCCAAATGCAGCGGTCTCTCACGGTATCGCTCGCGGGCCAGTAAACTTTGTCCCTGGAACGATCAACTCGCACCCAGCCCGGATTGGCGGTCAGCCGGGCATGAATGCCGAGACGACTTATTCGCTCTTTCTGCGGCCAATGAATCCCACATTGGCGGCAATGAGCGCTCGACAATCGGAACGAACCTACAATCTACACCCAAATATCGATGTGCTGGCGAGGCGGGAAATTGCGCAGAGTTCACGGTCGATGGCAAGCGCTCAGCGTGTTGCCAGAGCTGAAAATTTACAACCAGGTACTGATGATTCGGTGAGACGCGACATGGCAGAGACACGGCTGAACACGATAGACACGCCACGCGTGCAAGTTTTGGGGCCAACTTCCTTGCCGGATTTGGCTAACCGCGGCATGACGCAAGAGACGGCCAGATGGAATTGGAGGGATGGGAATAATCGCCTCAGCTACTTCCACGCACTGCAACGTCATCGGCACGAATGGCACAATCGCGATTGGTGGCGACACCATTGTAACACCATCGTTTTTAACAACGGAGGATATTACTTTTTGGACGCTGGCTATTGGTATCCAGCTCTGGGCTACGATCCGAGCTACAATTATTACGATCAGGACGGACCGATTTACACTTACGGCAATCTGTTGCCCGATCAGGTTATCGCGAACGTTCAGGAGGCATTGCAGGAGGCGGGCTACTACGGCGGCCCAATAACTGGCTCGTTCGACGTGGAGACGCGAGCGGCCCTTGCCAATTTTCAACGCGATTACGGCTTGCTTATTACTGGAGCAATTGACCAGCCGACAATCGAGTCGCTCGGATTGTATTAGCGCTCGCTTTTCCTAATTCCTTCGACGATTCGCCCGTAGATCGCGAGTTGATGGCGACTGTCTGGTAAGAATTCCCGGTTTCAGTTCACATTCCCAGGTGTCGGTTCTCATTCCCTCTGCCGCCACGTAACGTCAAATCGAGTATTTCCTAAATCTCGCGTGTGCGTATACGTGTAGAGGAGGATTAAATGTGAGCGATCTTATGCAGCGAAACTCCATCGAAGTAACGGAGGCCAGCGGGAGCTTTTACCCGTATGAACTGTTAATCTCGCCTATATAATAAAGAGCAAAGATGAGGTGTTGATGGAAAAACAATCAAAGCAGCTTCGTGCTGGCAAGATTGTGCGGGGAGAAGATCCGCTTAATCTCGAGACGCCTTTCGAGACGCTTCGAGATTTTATTACGCCGACGGAAGCGTTTTACGTTCGAACGCATTTCCCAATTCCAGCGATCGATAAGGATGAGTGGTGGTTGCATGTGGGAGGAGAAGTGGAAAAACCCTTCGCAATTAACTACGAGGAGTTGCTCAAATTTGAGTCGCGGACAATTCCGGTGACTTTGGAATGCGCGGGTAACAATCGCAATTTTCTCGAACCAAAAGTACAAGGTGTGCAATGGGGGCTCGGCGCCGTTGGCACCGCCGAATGGACAGGCGTGCCACTGTCGATCTTGCTCGATCGCGCCGGAGTAAAGTCGAATGCGCGCGAAGTAATTTTGGAAGGCGCGGATGGTGGGATGATCGAAAACCCGAAGGCGCCGCCGGGCCAGCTGAAATTTGCCCGGAGCGTTCCGTTGGCGAAAGCGCGCGAGGATGTACTGCTTGCTTACAAAATGAATGATGCCGATCTTCCGCCGCAAAACGGATTCCCGTTGCGAGCCATTGTTCCCGGCTGGTACGCGATGGCGTCAATCAAATGGCTGCAGCGCATCATTGTCACGGATCGAACATTTACGGGTTACTATCAGACGTTTGATTATGCCTTTTGGAAAAGGGAAGGGGACATTGCGGAACTGACTCCGCTTTCGGAAATGCAAGTGAAAGCCCAAATCGCCAAGCCGGCACAAGGCGAAATCGTTTCAGTAAGTTCCAACGTGCGCGTGCATGGCGCAGCGTGGACGAGCAGCGGTGATATCACCAAAGTCGAGCTCAGCATCGATGGCGGATCGACTTGGAACCACGCGAAATTAGTTGGCGAATCAAAACCGCACGCCTGGCGGCTATGGGAATTTGATTGGAACACGCCCGCTCGACCTCAGAAAGCAACGCTGATCGCGCGCGCGACCGATTCAAACGGGCGCACGCAACCAGCTGAGCGCGACCACGACCGCGGTACCTACATGATCAACCATTTTCTGCCAATCACGGTGGAAGCTCGTTGAAGCGTCGCGCTCCCGCCACAAGTGAAGTTGAACTTCGCGGTCGGTTTGCCGTAGAGTCCGATCATGTCGCTCGTTTTCAAAACCATTCAGACCGAAGGCATCGCCGAGCTTTCGTACCTTATCGGAGATGATGACGAAGGCGTCGCCGCGGTTTTCGATCCGCGACCGGACTGCGACGTTTACGTCGATATGGCGCGCGAAGCAGGTCTTGCGATTACGCATATCTTTGAGACGCATATTCACGCCGACCTGGTGAGCGGATCGCGCGAGCTCTGCGCGCGTGTCGAATCGGCCAGGATTTTTGCGAGCAATGAAGGCGGCGCCGAGTACGGGTTCGAACACGAGAAAGTGAACGACGGCGATCGCTTCACCTTCGGGGAGCTTCTCGTGATTGCGCGACATACTCCCGGTCATACGCCGGAGCATATGTCGTATTTGTTAGCCGATGCCGATCATCCGGACAATCCGTGGGGAATTCTAACCGGGGATTCGCTTTTCGTTTCCTCCGCAGGTCGGCCCGATCTTCTGGGCGAAAAGCACACGAAGCAACTTGCCGAGCAGCAATTCCGCACGCTTCGCGATTTCTATCTCAAGATGCCGGACCACGTAATGATTTATCCCAATCACGGCGCGGGTTCTCCATGCGGCGCGGACATCGGCGATCGATTGAGCAGCACGATCGGATACGAACGAAGATTCAATAAGTTCCTGCAGTTCGACGAGGTTCAGAAATTTACGGAGTATGCACTTGCGACTGCGCCGCCGGTTCCAAAGTACTACCCGGTTATGAAGAAGGTGAACGCGCGGGGACCGCAAGTTCTTGGGAATTTGCCGCGCGTTCCTGGTCTCCCGCCCAAGGCATTCAAAGAGGCCATCGAGAAAAAGAACGGCGTCCTTGTCGATGTCCGCACGATGCTCGCATTTGGTGGTGGTCATATTCCGGGCGCGCTCAATATTGGTGGTTCGCCCATTTTATCCATCTGGGCGGGTTGGATGCTTGATCCGGATGAGCCGATTCTGCTGGTGCTCGAAAGCAAAAACGATCTCGAGGAGATTGTGCGGCTGTTTATTCGCACTGGTTACACGAAGTTCTCCGGTTATCTCGTCGGTGGAATGAAAGCATGGGATGCAGCCGGATTTCCACTCACAGAAGTGGGGCAGATGAGTGTGCACGAATTGAACAGGCGCGCCCGTGACCTACAGATTGTCGACGTTCGCTCGCCGCGCGAATGGAAAAACGGACATGTTCCCGGCGCGCGTCACATTTTTCTTCCGGAACTGCACAAACGCGTTGACGAACTTAATCGTTCGAACCCAACGGCCGTTTATTGTGGCAGCGGTTATCGTGCCAGCATCGCCACCAGCATTCTGAAGCCAGCGGGCTTTGAGAAGCTCTGGAATGTTCCGGGAAGTTGGGAAGCATGGAAAAAGGCCAAACTTCCGGTTGAAGGAGCCGACGGACAATGAACGGAACGGCGACGCTCCCTAACAAAAATTCATTTGGCGAAACGATGCGGGCTGATCTTTGGTGGACGCAGCCGTTGCTCGTCTTTCTGGGATTGTCGACCTTTATCGTTTATTCAACGTGGGCTGCGTTTCAGGGAACGCATTATTATTTCGGCAACTACATCTCGCCATTTTATTCACCGGAGATTTTTGGCAATTCGCCGCATAGTTGGCTTGGCCCGAAACCAAACTGGTGGCCGAGTTGGCTCTTATTTTCGCCGGCGCTCTTCATCCTGTGGGCGCCAGGCGGATTTCGGCTGACCTGTTATTATTATCGCGGCGCATACTACAAAGCATTTTGGGCGGACCCACCGGCATGCACCGTCGGCGAACCGCGCAAAACTTATCTGGGCGAACGTTCATTCCCGCTCATCATGCAAAACGTGCATCGCTACTTTCTTTATCTTGCGCTGGTCTTCATCGTCATCCTCACCATTGACGTTTGTAAAGCGCTTTGGTTTGTCGATCCGGCGACTGGCAAGAATTCATTCGGGATCGGCGTCGGTACGATCCTTCTTGCAATCAATGTTATTCTACTGAGCGGCTATACGTTTGGTTGCCATTCACTGCGACATTTGGCGGGCGGCTTTCTCGATCAATTTTCAAAATCGCCAAGTTGTTACCGCGCTTACGCGTGCGTGAGCTGCTTCAATCGCCGACACATGCTTTGGGCATGGCTCAGCTTATTCTGGGTCGGTTTTTCCGATCTCTACGTTCGCCTTTGCTCAATGGGCATCTGGCACGATACGCGGCTCTTTTAGTCGCGACGAGACGTAATTTGTTAGAAATGTTACAGGGTTAAAACCGTCTTTGTAACATTGTAACTCCTTAACTTTTCACCTTTCATACATGGCCGACTACGAAACACAGGAGCACGATGTTCTCGTCATCGGCGCTGGCGGCGCGGGATTGCGCGCAGCGATTGAAGCGTCGGCTGCCGGAGTTTCAGTTGGGCTTGTTTGCAAATCGCTGCTTGGAAAAGCACACACGGTGATGGCCGAGGGCGGAATCGCGGCCGCGCTGGCGAACGTCGATGACCGGGATGATTGGAAAGTGCATTTCGCTGACACGATGCGCGGCGGTCAGTATGTAAATCAATGGCGCATGGCGGAGCTACATGCGAAGGAAGCGCCCGATCGTGTGCGCGAGCTGGAAGCATGGGGCGCGGTTTTCGATCGGACAAAGGATGGCCGGATTCTGCAACGAAATTTTGGCGGGCATAAATACCCGCGACTTGCACACGTCGGCGACCGCACGGGCTTGGAAATGATCCGCACGCTCCAAGACCACGGCGTGCATCAAGGAATCGATGTTTACATGGAGCATACGATTTTATCGCTGCTCAAAGATGATAATCGCGTCGTTGGCGCGTTTGGTTATGAACGCGAGCGTGGTCGGTTTAAAATTTTTCGCGCGAAAGCGATTGTGCTCGCAACCGGCGGAATCGGCCGCGCCTACAAAATCACAAGCAACAGTTGGGAGTACACCGGCGACGGACATTCACTTGCCTATGAAGCTGGCGCGGAGTTGATCGACATGGAGTTCGTCCAATTTCATCCCACGGGAATGGTCTGGCCGCCGAGCGTCATGGGAATTTTGGTTACGGAAGGCGTCCGTGGCGAAGGCGGAATTCTCACCAACAAAGAGGGCCGCCGCTTCATGTTCGACGAGATCCCCGAGAACTACAAAACGCAAACCGCCGACGATGAAGAAGAAGGCTGGCGCTATTGCCAAGGCGATAAGAACGCGCGCCGCCCGCCGGAATTACTAACGCGAGATCACGTTTCGCGTTGTATTGTGCGCGAGATCAAAGAGGGCAGGGGAAGCCCGCACGGCGGCGTTTATCTAGATATCGCGTGGATCAAACAACAGCTTCCGAACGCCGCCGAATACATAAAAAGGAAATTGCCGAGCATGTACCACCAGTTCAAGCAACTGGCCGACATCGACATTACCGAGCAGCCGATGGAAGTCGGGCCGACAACGCATTACATCATGGGCGGCATTCATGTTGATCCAGACACGCAAATGTCGCGCGTACCTGGTTTGTTCGCCGCAGGTGAATGCGCGGCTGGTATCAACGGCGCGAATCGACTCGGCGGTAATTCGCTTTCCGATCTCCTGGTTTTCGGAAAACGCGCCGGAGAATTTGCCGCGAAATTCGCGAAAGGAAATTCGTTAGGCAGGGTCGAGAATGAGAAGATCGACAATGGAGCGCGCGCTGCGGTCGAGCCATTCGAGCGAAGTAAGGGCGAGAACCCGTACGAAATTCAACGCGATTTGCAGGAAACAATGCAGGACCTGGTGGGGATCGTACGAAACAAAGATGAAATGCGCCGCGCGCTCGATGCGATCGAGAATCTGAAAACGCGGGCCGTGAAAGTCGCGGTGACCGGGAACCGCGAATACAATCCGGGTTGGCACACCGCGCTCGACCTGAAAAATCTACTCACAGTTTCGGAAGCGATCACGCGCGCTGCTTTGGAGCGCAAAGAAAGCCGCGGCGCGCAGTTTCGTGAAGATTATCCGGATAAAGATGATGCTTTAGGGAAAGTGAACACGATAATGCGCAGGGAGGTCGATGGGTCGATGGCGGTTAGGCTGGAACCACTTCCGGAGATGCCAGACTATTTAAAGCGGATTATTGAAGAGAACAAATGAGCGCACAGAAACAAGCCACCTTCAAAATCTGGCGAGGCGATGCGCGGGGCGGTGAATTTCGTGATTACACGACCGGCGTTTCCGAAGGCATGGTCGTGCTCGATGCAGTGAGTCAAATCCAGGCGACCGAAGCGAACGACCTCGCGTGTCGATGGAACTGCAAGGCGGGGAAGTGCGGTTCGTGTTCGGCGGAGGTCAACGGGATGCCAAGACTGATGTGTATGACGCGTCTAAGTGAGCTTCCTTTGGAAAAACCGGTGACGGTTGAACCAATGAAAGCATTCCCGGTGTTGAAAGATTTGGTCACGGACGTTTCCTGGAATTTCCAGGTGAAGAAGAAAATCAAGAAATTCAAACCGCGTCCGCCCGATGCACCGGACGGGACCTGGCGAATGCAGCAGGAGGATATCGATCGGGTGCAGGAATTTCGAAAGTGCATCGAGTGCTTCCTCTGCCAGGACGTTTGCCACGTGCTACGCGATCACGGGATGTACCAAAAATTTATCGGACCGCGTTTTTTAATTCACGTTGCGGCCCTGGAGATGCATCCACTCGACACCGAAGATCGCATCGAGGAATTGCGAAATGCGCAAGGTATCGGTTACTGCAACATCACGAAATGTTGTACAAAAGTTTGTCCGGAGAGCATTGAGATCACTGACAACGGAATCATTCCGCTGAAAGAACGGGTAGTGGATGAATTTTATGATCCATTTGGCTGGTTGTGGAGATGGATCAAGAAGCAGTTAAATCGTTAAAATTGTTATAGAGTTACAAGTTGAGATGGTCGTTGAGCGTTCCGCTTTAACGATGTTACTCTTTTAACCTTTTAACTGCCGCTCGACATGTCCGAACTGAAATCGCTCCATAAAGAAGCCATTCCTGCGGCGCTTGAGAAAGCGATGCGATATCGGCTGCTCAACGAGCCAGCGGAAGCGGAGAGCATTTGCCTCGATGTGCTGAAAATCGATCCGGAAAACCAGGAAGCGATCATCATACTGTTGCTCGCATTAACCGATCGCTTCGCGAAGGGCTATGGTGTGAGCGACATTCAGGTGAAAGAGTTGCTCGGGCGTGTTCGAGGCGAATATGAGCGCGCTTATTACGCGGGAATTCTTGCCGAACGCCGTGCCAAGACAAAACTGATGCAACACACACCCGGTTGCCGATTTCAGGCGTATGATCTTTTCCACGAAGCGATGAGCTGGTTTGAAAAGGCGGAAGCAATTCGTCCGCCAGGCAATGATGACGCCTTGCTCCGTTGGAATACGTGCGCTCGGATCATTGAGCGAAACAGGCTCGTCCCTCGCGAGGAGGAAGAGCGCGTCGAATTTCCGCTCGAATAACAGCAGCCATTTGCCTTAGCTATGAGAAAAGGCGACGGAGAATTCGCCCGCTTCGAACACGAAGGCTGGGAGCGCGTGGCGGATAAATACGACTCTGTTTGGTCATCGCTGACGCAGCAATTCATTCCTCATTTGATTAACGCTGTTGGAGTATCAACGGGAATGTCGGTGTTGGACGTCGCGTGCGGGCCCGGATACGTATCTGCGGCGGTCAAGAAGCTCGGAGCAAATCCCACGGGCATCGATTTTTCCAGAAAAATGGTTGTGATTGCGAGAAGCATGTTTCCGGAAGCCACTTTTCGCGAAGGCGATGCACAACAGTTGCCATTTACAGACGCGAGCTTCGATCGTGTCCTGATGAATTTTGGGTTGCTCCATCTGTCCCAGCCGGAAAAAGCAAGCGCGGAAGCATTTCGCGTCTTACGACCGGGGGGCAAATTTGGCTTCACGATCTGGGCGGAGCCGCACGAAAATCCCGGCGGCAAGATTGTGAATGACGCGATAGAAGCTCACGGAGATCTAAATGTCGAAATGCCGGAGGGCCCCTCTACGTTTTTGTATGCTGACAAACAGGAATGCCGAAAAATTCTGGAGCGCGACGGCTTTGATGGCCAGTCCATGATTTTCGAGATGCGTTTGGCGGAATGGAATGTTCCAACACCGCGTTACCTCTTCGAAGCCGAGCGCGACGCCGGAGTCCGCACAGCAGGGCTTCTTGCGCGCCACTCATCAGAGAAGCTCGACGCGATCATGGGAGCCATTGAAGCCGGCGTGCGGCATTACGCGAAAAGCGATGGATTCGCTATCCCGATGGCTGCGCACATTGTTGTCGCGTCGAAACGTTGACAACGATTTCGTTTCAATGAGGCATAGAGACGCGTGTCATCACGCGCAGAACAGAAATGCCGTTGAGGACAGGGTCCACTACACAATTGCTCCGCCACAACTCGACCCGGCACCAGCCGTGCAGCCAAAACAATGGTTACCAGTCATAATTTCGCAATTGTCGATCGTGTCCGGATCTACGTCCCACAAGAAAATAGGCATGCCGTTCTTCCATTGCAGCCCGAGTTGCTGATTAAAATCGCAATCGTAAACTTCGCCGCGCCAGCCGACGCTGATCGTGTTGCGGCACATCAGACCATCGATCGTCGCCGGATTAAACGCCTGGATAAGCAATTCCATATATTCTGCGAGCTTGTTATTGCGACGAAGATAGGAGGCGAAACGCCCGATCGGCAGGTTTGTGATCGTGTAGAGACTGTTGAAAACTATGCCGAACTGTGAGAAAAATTCGAGCTTATAATCGGCCTCAAGTTCGGCTTGCACCGTGGGCAAAAACGGCCCAACCGGATTATGAACAAGTTGCAGAGGCAATTCCGGGTCGATCCCGTAGCCTAGCGAGTTCAAAAGTTGCAGTGCCTTGATGCTCCCTTCGAATACACCTTCGCCGCGTTGCGCGTTTACGTTTTCAGAGGAGTAGCATGGCATCGAGGCGATGATCTCGACCTTGTGCGTGGCGAGAAATTCCGGCAGATCTTCGTAGCCGGGCTCGAAGAGAATCGTGAGATTGCAACGATCAATGATATGGCGCGCCACTGGTAGCGCC
>DASXNN010000121.1:0-22023 GCA_036495045.1 Candidatus Udaeobacter sp. | reverse complement strand
GCACGCGCAAAACGCGAAGGTTGGACACGGGAGATTCAATCCGCAAAGGCACTTGCAACGCGCCAGGATGCCCCGCCTGCCGTCACTCCGGTTGAAGCCGTGGCCATGTCCATGCAGCAGCGTGGGGAGCGCCACATCGAGCGCATCGCGGGGGTGTCAGAACGCGCGGTTGATCACATCGAGACGATGGACGGACCTGGAATACTCCGTTCCATTGATCAAATCGAGAAGCTCGACAAAGTCGCGCGTCGCACGTTCTGCCTGGATGGCATTCAGCCGGGCGCGATCACACTGAACGTGTTTAACGTACACGGCGACATGTTCCAAGGGCGCACCTAGCGCGCCGCTACAGTGCCCGTGCAATCGTTTGCAATCAGTCGATGCAATCAATTCAGGCGTTTGTCACATCGGGCAACCGTTTCATGGCAGCGCGCAGATCGTCTGTGCTTAGATGCGTGTACTGCCGTGAGATTGCCGCGCTCTCGTGCCCGACGATCTCTCTCGCGAACACGTCTGAAAGACCGGACGCTTTGAGCATCGTCACCGCTGAGTGTCTCAACGAGTGGAACGAAATCTCGCTTGTCTCTCGTGCTTGTGAGCGCCCTTTTTTGGTTGCCTCGTGTCCGCGCGGTTCAACTAGGCCAGCGTCAGCGAGAATCTCCCGGAACTGATTGGAAAGCGAGCCTGTGCGCTTTGCACTTGCCGCTCGCGGGAAGATGGAAGCATTTGGATTGTCGCTCGCTGGCAACGATGACAAGTAATCACTGAGCGGTTGTACAAGCGGCAACACTATTCGCCGTCCCGTCTTGCGCGCAGTGAACGCAATCTCGCCCGTCTCAAGATTGACGGCGCGCCATGTGAGCTTTGCCAAGTCGCCGAGCCGCTGGCCGAGGTAGAGTCCGAAAAGCACCAAGCCACGCCATTCTGCATCGTCGCTGGAAGCTTTCAAGATGCGCTTGATTTCCGAGAGTGTGAAAGCGCGCCGCGCGGATTTGTCGCGCAACTTGAGAATCGGCACGCGCAGCGCCGGACTCACAGGCAACAATCCCTGCCGGACAGCCTCGCCCAAGCACACACGCAAGACTTTAACGCTCAAATTCGCAGTCGCGCGTGAACGTTCTTTTGCCTCACGATCACGAAACCGCGCGATGTCGCTGGCTTGCAAGGTGGAAATGTCGCGCTTGCTCTTCGCCTCACCGAGAAAGCTGGTGAAACGCTCAACAACACACTTGTAGCGGTCGTGCGTGGATTCTCCTGCTTCGATTGCTTTGGCTTGCAGCCACGTTTCGCACCACGATTTGATCGACGCACTCGGCAACGATTCGACGTTTGCCGCTGTGAAAACGTCGCTGACACCGCGCGCGATCACTTCACGCGCAGCGTCCACGCTCAACTTGCCATTGCGGGCTTGCAACGCGGCCTTGTGCCAGGCCCGGCAAATTTCGAGCGCCTGTTTTCGGTCGGTGGTTTTCGTGGAGCGAAAGACGCGCTTGCTTGTGTGCGTTTCGGGATTGAAGATTGAGAATGCGCAGAACCAGTACGGCCTGCCCGGTTGACGATGAATGCTTGCCATAACGCATAATTAGATTGCATAACATCCACAGATGTTCAACGATGTTTTGTCATGTCTATTTTCATAGTGAGATTCGTTGGGCTAAAGGCATGTTGTCGAACCGAGGGTTCGAATCCCTCCCTCACCGCCATGATTGGAAGCTCTAAATCCGAATGTCGAAGTTCGAAACAAATCCGAATGACAAAATCTCGAGACTTCGACTATCTCGCAGTCAGAGTTTCTTGATCATCTGTTTGTCTTCGTTCGAACACCGTTTCGGATTTCGATATTCGATATTTGGATTTTCCGTCGATGACTACTGAAAAAAACCAGATTCGAAACTTCATCGATGGCCAATTCGTCAAGCCTGTCGGTGGACGTTACCTCGACAACATCGAGCCGGCGACCGGAAAGCCGTACTCGCAAGTCGCGGACAGCGACGCGCGGGATGTCGATCTTGCCGTCGCAGCGGCCGAGAAAGCGTTCGCCGATTGGTCTAAAAAATCTGCGACGGAGCGGTCGCGCCTTCTGCTGCGCATTGTCGATTTGATCGAGCGCGATCTGGAGAAGCTCGCGCGCGCAGAAGCAATCGACACCGGCAAACCGCTCTCGCTGGCACGCACACTCGACATTCCGCGCGCGGCCAGCAATTTCCGATTTTTCGCGACCGCCATCCTGCACACCGAATCCGAGGCGCACATCACCGACGGCGTCGCGTTCAACTATACGCTGCGCCAGCCGCGCGGTATCGCGGGCTTGATTTCGCCGTGGAATTTGCCGCTTTATCTATTGAGCTGGAAAATTGCGCCAGCCATCGCGGTCGGCAACACAGCCATCGCCAAGCCGAGCGAGTTGACGCCGATGACCGCATATCTGCTTTGCGAAATTTGTCGTGAAGCGGGATTACCAAACGGCGTGCTCAACATCGTCCACGGCACGGGACCAAATGTCGGCGCCGCCGTGGCGGCCCATCCGAAAATCAACACTATCTCGTTCACCGGTGGCACGGTCACCGGACGCAAAGTCGCAGAAGCGTGTGCGCCGTTGTTTAAGAAAGTCTCGCTGGAGCTGGGCGGCAAAAACCCAAACATTGTTTTCGCCGATGCCGACCTGGACGCCGCTATTTCCGGCAGCGTCCGCTCATCATTCGCGAACCAGGGTCAGGTTTGTTTGTGCGGTTCGCGCGTTTTTGTCGAGCGCTCCGTCTATAAAAATTTCGTCGATCGCTTTATCGACAAAGCGTCACAATTGAAGATTGGCGACCCCCTCGACGAGAAAACCGAGCAAGGCGCGATCGTGAACAAGGCGCAGCTCGATAAAATAAAGTTCTATGTCGATCTTGCGCGGAAGGAAGGCGGCAAGATCGCGCTCGGCGGTAAGGCGCCGGAATCACTTAACGATCGCTGCCGCGACGGTTATTTCTTTCCGCCAACGGTCATCACCGATTTGCCGGTCTCATGCCGCACAAATCGCGAAGAAATCTTCGGCCCCGTTGTCACCATCACGCCGTTCGGCAATGAAGAGGAAGTGATCAGCTACGCCAACGACACCGATTACGGCCTGGCCTCGAGCGTCTGGACACAAAACTTGAATCGCGCGCATCGCGTCGCCGAACAAATCCACACCGGCACGGTCTGGGTGAACTGCTGGCTCGTCCGCGACCTCCGCGTCCCCTTCGGCGGCATGAAAGCGAGCGGCGTCGGCCGCGAAGGTGGTGAGGAGGCCCTTCGCTTTTTCACCGAGCCCAAAAACGTCTGTATCGCAAAGTAGTCCTGAAGCAGTTGATAGTTGCGAGTTGATTGTTGAGAGCCAGGCGTCGGCACTAAAAATCCGTTTTCATCCGTGTTATCCGCGGTTACAGATTTAAGCATGAGCGGAGTACGATTATTGGTTGGCACACGGAAGGGCGCGTTCGTCCTGACGTCGGATGGGAAGCGCAAAGACTGGAAGGTGGATGGGCCGCATTTTGCCGGCTGGGAGATTTATCACATGAAAGGGTCGCCGGTTGAGCCGAACCGGCTTTACGCCTCGCAGACCAGCGCGTGGTTTGGGCAGATCATTCAACGCTCGAGCAACGGCGGTAAAACATGGGAGATGCCGGGGAGCAGCCCGGAGGAATTGCAAGGCGAAGGCGGCATGCGGAAAGGTGAGAGCAACAAGTTCGTTTACGACGGCATTCCCGGCACGCACATGTGGTACGACGGCACGCAGCACCCGTGGGAATTCAAGCGCGTCTGGCATCTCGAGCCCGCACTCGATAACGCCGATCATGTTTACGCGGGAGTCGAAGACGCGGCTTTGTTTGAGTCGAAAGACGGCGGCAAATCGTGGAACGAGCTTTCCGGTTTGCGTCAACACGATACGGGACCGAAATGGCAGCCGGGCGCGGGCGGAATGTGTCTCCACACAATTCTGATCGATCCAAAGAATCCAAAGCGAATGTTCATCGCGATCTCGGCGGCAGGCGCGTTTCGTACCAATGACGGCGGCAAGACCTGGAAACCGATCAATCGTGGTCTACACTCGCAATACATTCCCGATCCGACGGCAGAGGTCGGACATTGCGTCCATCGTATCGCGATGCATCCGTCGCGCCCGAACACCCTATTCATGCAAAAACATTGGGACGTGATGCGCAGCGATGATGCGGGCGATTCGTGGCGCGAAGTTAGCGGAAATTTGCCGAGCGATTTTGGATTTCCGATTGACGTTCACGCGTACGAGCCGGAAACGATTTATGTGGTGCCGATCAAGAGCGATTCCGAACATTTTCCGCCCGATGGCAAACTGCGTGTCTATCGCAGCCGGACAGGCGGAAACGAATGGGAAGAACTCACCAAAGGTCTGCCGCAACGCGATTGCTATGTAAACGTGCTGCGCGACGCAATGTCGGTCGATTCGCTTGACTCGTGCGGCATCTATTTCGGAACAACGGGTGGCCAAGTTTACGGATCGTCAAATGCGGGCGATAGCTGGATTGCGATCGTCCGCGATCTGCCGGCCGTTCTGTCGGTCGAGGCGCAGACGCTGGTGTAGCAGAAAACCCAAATCCCAGGCTCAAATCCCAAACCATGCGTGATTGCCTTTGTTTGGAATTCTCCGGTTGTGAGATTTGGGATTTGTTTGGAGCTTGGGTTTTGGCCATTGGGACTTAATTTGATGATCCGTGTTGTCCTCCCGCATCATCTGCGCACGCTCGCCCGCGTGGGTAGCGAAGTAGAACTCGAGCTCAACGGCGAGGTTACGCAACGAGCCATTCTCGACGCGGTCGAGGATCGCTATCCGATGTTGCGCGGCACGATCCGCGATCACACCACGCAAAAACGCCGCCCGATGGTGCGATTCTTCGTCTGCGGCGAGGACGTGTCGCACGATTCACCGGATGCTCCCCTGCCCGATGCGATCGCAAAGGGCGCCGAGCCCTTCTTCATCATGGGCGCAATCGCCGGAGGATGAGAAGAAACAGTTGATGGCCGAGAGTTGGTTGTTGAGAGTTATAAGGCATCTGACTTCTTAAATCTGACCATCTTTAATCATATGCCCAAATCTTTTACCGGTGGATGCGAATGCGGCGCGATTCGTTACGAAATCAATGCCGAACCGATTGCGATGTTCAATTGTCACTGTCGCGATTGTCAGCGCGCGAGTGGCGGGCCCTACACCGGAGTTGTCTATATGCCGGCAAAGGCGGTCAAGATGACAAAAGGTTCGCCCCGTTACTACACAACGTCGAGCGAAGCCATGGGTGTTAACAAGCGCGGGTTCTGCCCCGAATGCGGTTCGCGGCTCTTCGGCGGCATCACCGACACAGGACATGGCATCACCGCTTCGAGTCTTGATGACCCGAGTTTGTTCAAACCGCAGTTCGAAATTTGGACTTCCGAAGCGCAGCCTTGGGACCACATGGATCCGAAATTGCAGAAGTTCGGGCGGTATTCAACTTGAAAACAGCATTGATGGTTGGACGTTCAGAATGAAGATGCTCGACTCCAATCCCGTAAGTGATCTTCCTCTCGTTAGGGCCAAATTCTAAAAGCCAATGAGAACAGCGTATTTCGTTACGTTCACATTACTGGTTGCGTCGGCGGGTATGATGCTGGCTCTAGACCGGTCGCCATCCAACGGTCATGAGACGGTCATTGTTCCGAGCGGAACGCTGCGCCTCAAAGCCTTCCTTTGGAAGCCGGCGGGTTCCGGTCCTTTTCCTGCCGTCCTGTTCAATCATGGCGCTGGCGGTACCGATGCCGCGCATACTGGCGGATTCGCGATTGCTGCAGCAGCCAAAAAACTTGGACCGACCTTCGCCAAATACGGCTACGCCTTTCTCTATCTCTTCCGCCGCGGTCAGGGCCTTTCCGCAGACCAAGGACCCTTTGTGGGAGATATGCTGGACCGCGAGAGGCGTGCCAAGGGAGAGGAAGCTCGACGCCACACGCAGTTCGTTTTACTGACCACGGACCATTTCGACGATGTCACTGCAGCATTGTCGTTCTTGAAAAGTCTGCACGAAGTTGACGCCCGCCGCATCGCGGTCCTGGGACACTCGTCCGGTGGTCAGCTCACTCTTCTCGCGGCGGAGCGCGATAGCACCCTACGAGCCGCCGTTACTTTCTCCGCTGTTGCTCGCAGTTGGGAAAGCTCACCCGAAATACGTGAGCGCATGCTGAGTGCGGTACGCAAGACAACCGTTCCTCTCATGCTCCTTTACGCGGCGAACGACTATTCCGTGGTGCCTGGCCACGCCATGGCTCACGAGCTGGCAAGCCTTGCCAAGCCGCATTTTCTGAAGATCTATCCACCAGTCGGTAAAACCCCGGGGGATGGACACAACTTTGTCTACGCGGCTATTGATCAATGGGAGGACGACGTCTTCAGATTCCTCGGTGAGCATGTCCGTTGAGTCAACGCTCCGAGTTTAGAAGAACTGATTCTCTGAACTCTGAATCCCTGAAACCAAACCCTTCTGCATCTGCGTTTCATCCGTGTTAATCTGTGGCTCGGAAAAAGTTGTTCGAAATAAAATGAGGAAATCCTTCGAGAGCTCGCGCGCGCCGGAACCGGTCGGCGCGTTTCCGCACGCGAAGCGAGTCGGCAACCTGCTTTTTCTCTCTGGCATCGGGCCACGGGTGCGCGGGAGCAAAGAAATTCCCGGCGTCACCCTCGATTCAGTCGGCAACATCGCGAGCTACGACATCGAAACGCAATGTCGCGCGGTTTTCGAAAACGTTCGGCTGGTGCTGGAGGACGCTGGTGCGACTTGGCAGGACATCATCGACGTTACGGTCTTTCTCACGGACATGAAGAAAGACTTTCCCATCTACAACAAGCTCTATGCCGAATATTTTGCCGGACCCGGCAAACCAAATCCGACGCGCACGACGATTGGGGTCGCCGCGTTGCCTACGCCGATCGCGATCGAACTCAAGGTGATCGCGGCGGTGGGATGAAAAACATGCTAACCGCGAATGTCAGGATGACACGGATTCGGATCTTGCCTGCGTTCCTACCTTACCTCGGCTTCCTGATTTCCAGATTAGACACGACAGAACATGAGCACGATACCATTTCGCATCATCGCGGCGGACCACACCGGGATCACGGTTGCCAACCTCGAGCGGTCTCTGGCTTTCTGGCGCGATGTTCTCGGCTTCGAGCCTTCTCATCGGGCGCATCATACCGGTGATCTCGCCGGGAAAGTCACTGGAGTACCCGGAGCTGAGATCTTGCTAGCTGTTCTCAAGGGCTATGGTCATAAAATTGAATTGCTCGAGTATCTCGCACCATCCGATCAAAAACATATCCATCTTCGGCCATGCGACGTCGGATCGGTGCATGTTGCGCTCACGGTAGATAATCTTGACGCTGTGCTGAGAGCGATTGCAGCGTCCGGCTGGAAAGCGGCTGGCAAGCCTCAAATCTTAAAAAGTGGTCCGAACGCCGGTAAGCGCGTTGTCTATGTCCGCGATCCCGACGGAACAATAATCGAGTTCATGCAGCCGCCGCCTGACAAAGTAAGAAGGAAGAATTAAGAAATAGGAATTCAACGTTCTCTCTTATGAGTTTTTCAAATGATCAGGAATTCGCGCATCAACTCGATGCAGAGGATCCGCTGCGCCATTTCCGCGAGAAATTTCATCTTCCTCTCGGCAAAGACGGCATGCCGGTGATTTATTTTGCCGGTAACTCGCTGGGCCTGATGCCGAAGGTGGCGAGAGAAATCGTCGAGCAGGAGTTGGATAATTGGGCTGATCTCGCGGTGGACGCGCATCATCGTGCGGGAACGCCATGGTATTCCTACCACGAAACCTTGCGCGAGCCGACCGCACGGCTCATCGGCGCGCAACCGACCGAAGTCATCTGCATGAACAGCCTCACTGTGAATCTTCACCTCATGCTGGCCACGTTTTATCGGCCGACGAAATCGAGAAATAAAATCCTGATGGAAGAGCCGGCATTTCCTTCTGATACATATGCGATCAAATCGCAGATCATTCATCACGGGCTCGATCCAAAAGACGCGCTCGTGCTCGCGCGCCCGCGCAAAGGCGAATTCACGGTTCGAACAGAAGAGATTCTTAATCTGATCGATAGGCATGGCGATCAACTCGCGGTTGTCATGATCGGTGCAGTGAATTTTTTCACCGGGCAATTATTCGACATCGAGGAAATCACGGCGGCGGCGCAGAAGCATGGGATCGTCGTCGGTTTCGATCTCGCGCACGCTGTCGGCAATGTGCCGTTGGCGTTACATGACAGGAATATCGATTTCGCGGTCTGGTGCTCATATAAATATCTCAACGCAGGCCCCGGCGCCGTGGCCGGCGCGTTCGTGCACGAGCGTCACGCGATCAACACCAAGTTGCCGCGTCTAGCTGGTTGGTTCGGGAATGATCCTAATACCCGATTCCGATTGCACCTGGAGCCCGAGTTCGTTCCTGTTCCGTCCGCCGACGGCTGGCAGATCAGCAACCCGCCAATTTTCTCCATGGCGCCACTGCGCGCTTCACTCGCGATCTTCGATGAAGCAGGAGGACTCGAAGCGCTCCGCACGAAATCGACCAGGCTAACGGACTATCTTCAATTCTTATTGGAACACTCCAGCTCGAACCGCTTCACGATCATCACGCCGCGTGAGGCCGGTGCGCGCGGCTGTCAGTTGTCAATCCTGGCGCGCGAACATCCGAAAGAATTGTTCAAGAAAGTCGAAACCGCCGGTGTGAAGTGCGATTTTCGCGAACCAAACGTTATCCGAGTCGCGCCGACTCCACTTTACAATACCTTCCACGAAGTGTGGCGCTTCGCCAGGATTCTAGCCGAGCATCAATGACATTGTGAATCAATGAATCGCGATCACCATAGCTCTCGCATTTGAAGATCTGTGATTTTGGTATAATTCACGCTTAATCTTTACCAACTTTGCTAACGTGATTCGAACGGTTGTTTTCGTCATTACATTCAGTCTTTGCTTAAGCGCGGCTTCGGCAAAAGACGAGAGATCAATCAAGAAGTTGCGTGACGCGCTCGCGGCTCTCGCGCCAGACGTGGATCCGGGCGAAGCCGAGCTATTGTCGGTAACGGCACACACCGCCTCACGCGACTGTGCGCGTGAATATGGCCTCGTCTGGACCCCGATATTTCAGAACTTCCTGATCCACATGGGCAAGCGAGAACGTGGCTATTGCGGCCATTATACGCGTGATATCGGCGAACGCCTGAAAGAGCTCAAGCTCAAGACGCTGGTGCTTCACTGGGGTGCTGCTTTTGCGGGAACCATCGACGAGAACAATTGTCTGGTAGTCACCGCACGCAACCAGCCTTTCGAGGACGGCATCGTCCTCGATGGCTGGCGTAGGGGCGGCCGATTATTCTGGTGCGCACTCAAAAAGGACTCTGAGTACGACTCAGGAGTGGATGCCCAGTGGAGGGCCAGTCGACACGGCTCTTACGGGATTTCGGCCTGGAAAGAAGACCCGCTCTATACCGCGTGGTTACACGACTACGAACACGCTTCCCAATGGCAATGGCAAACGATGGCGCAATGATTTTCCAGGCGTGAGCGAAGTGGCTATGGCGCCTTACACATTCGCGCCCGCTGTGGATTCTTGCGTTCAAGCGCCACAGCGAAAGGATGCAGTTCCGCCGTCATCAGTCCGCCGCCGACCGCGGGATCGGCTTGCATGAACGCGCGCGCGGCGGCCTCATCGGGCGCCTCGAAGATCGCAATGCCGAACGTCTTGTCACCTGGCTCGTTCGTGCGTCCAGCGAGGATCAATTGACCCGATTTTGTGGCTTCTTGGAATCGAGCGAAGTGACGCTGAAGCACTGTTTTATCTTCTCTCGTCCAATTCGCGTCCGAATAGAGGCGCGGCACCAGCCGTAGTACATAGATGAATTGCTTGGGTTTTTCAGCCTTCGGTGCTTGAGCAGGCAACGATTGACTAATTGTGAAAGTGCAAAACGGCAGAATGAAGAATTGGAAATGAGACATAAGGGCGTTTTTTATTTCTAACAGGATTTCCGGATTAAGCCCGAATTAGAATTATACAAAATCCACAGAATCCGGTTAACCTCCGTCTTTTCTCTTTTCGGACGGCGATGTTTCTTCCCACAGGAACTAACCGGTCTGTTTATCGAGCTGATGTAGAAAATAGCCTTTCCAATTCTCCGGAAGCGCCTCAACTTCAACGGCGCGCCGCAACGTTTTGAGATCGTCCTTCTCGAAAGCATAGAGGCGAGTGATATCGGCTACGCTAACTTCCTGTTGTTCCCGCCCAATTAATTCTATTGCATCTCCAGCACCAACCATCCCGCCGCGAACCACGGCAAAATAGAAACCGGTGCGGCGACTAGCCAGAAACCGCTTAATGATGTCAGGTCGGCCAAACTTTATGCCCAGTTTGTAGCAGGGCATTCGCGGTTCCGTCACTGTGACTTCAGTATCGCCGATTCGAAATCTGTCCCCGATATAGACGGATTCCTCAAGCAACCCCTCGGTTGTGAAATTTTCTCCAAACATGCCCCAGGAAAGATCGACTCCCGGCAATTCATCTCGCCAATAGTCGTAATGCTCGGATGGATACGCGTAAACCGCTTTGCTAACGCCACCGTGAACAGTCAGATCGGCTTGTCCATCGCCGTCCAGGTTCCACGTGCGCAACATGATTGGTGCCTTGACTGGCTTCTTGAAAATTCCCGTTGTGACGAGCTTGCCTTGCCAGGTCACTTCCCTCGGCAATCCAACATTCACCAACAAAATCTTCATGGTTTCTGTGTAACCCAATAACTTGTGTCCCTGATGGACTTTGTGCGAGCTGATTTAATCTGATCTGATTATCCGTGATATCCGCGTGATCCGCGGTTAACCATTTTGTTGAATGCCAACGAAGTTCATTCTCATCGGCAGCGGACTCGCGGGTGGATTGCTCGGCGCGTATTTGGGGCAGCGCGGGTACGATGTCGATCTTTACGAGCGGCGCGCTGATCCTCGCGAAGGCAACATCGTCGGCGGGCGATCGATCAATCTGGCGATCTCAACGCGCGGGATTCACGCGCTTGAACAGATCGGGATCGCCGATGAAGCATTACAACACGCAATTCCAATGCGCGGCCGGATGATTCACGACAAGTCCGGAACCCTGCATTTCAGCCCGTACGATGTCGATCCAAAAAAGTGCATCAACTCGATCGGCCGCGCCGCACTCAACACGACTGTAATTGAAGCGGCACAGGGTTATCCGAACGTGCGCGTACATTTCAATCACAAATGCACCGACGTTGATCTCGATACGGCAACCGCTCAGTTGGAAACGGAACATGGTAACGCGACCGGGCACGGCGACGCCGTGATCGGCGTCGATGGCGCGTTCTCCGCTGTACGCCAGGCGATGCAGCTCAAGATCGACAACTTCCAATACGACGAGAGTTACCTCGCTCACGGCTACAAGGAACTGACCATACCGCCCGGGCCGGATGGTTCGTGGCGAATGGAAAAAAACGCGCTCCACATCTGGCCACGTAAAAGTTTCATGATGATCGCGTTGCCAAATCCCGACGGCTCGTTCACATGTACTCTCTTTTGGGAATTTGAAGGACCGCGCAGCTTCGCCACGACAAAAACAGATGACGATGTCCGCCGTTTTTTCGACGAAGAATTTCCTGATGCGGCGCCGCTTATGCCAACATTGCTCGAAGATTTCCGCCAGAATCCGACCGGCTCACTCGTAACCGTCCGTTGCGCGCCATGGTATTACAAAGACAAGGTCGCGCTTGTCGGTGATGCCGCGCATGCGGTCGTGCCGTTCTACGGCCAGGGAATGAACGCGGCCTTCGAAGATTGCGTCGTACTCGACGAATGCCTCGCCGAATTTTCGGACAACCGGGAGCGCGCATTCGCGGAATATCTTTCTCGGCGGAAAGAGAACGCCGACGCGCTCGCCGACCTCGCCATCGATAACTTCATCGAGATGCGCGACAAAACCGCGTCGCGCGCGTTCCGAACGAAGAAAAAGCTCGATCACCTGCTCGAAGGCTTGCTCCCCGGCGTTTATCTGCCGCTCTACACCATGGTGACTTTCACCCGGATACCGTATGCTACGGCAGCCGAACGTGCCCGTTTCCAAGATGGCATCGTCTACGGCACTCTCTTCGGCGTTGGCATCCTGGTTTTCTTACTCTTCATCGGGCTGTTCCGGGTCATCGCCGGCTAAACTCTGTAACTGGATCGAGCTAGCCTACCGTCGGAGCCTCGAATTGCCTTGTCTCCATCTACCGCGTGGGCGTACTCTTCTCAACCTATGAGAACTACGCGGTCATTCATTACGCTGGTTCCGATGCTGGCGGCAAGCTTTCTCTTGACTGTTTCCATCGGTCGCGCGTCGGAAAAAACCGAAGGTAAAACGCCGTGGAAAATCACCGGACAATTGGAGGAAGCCTGTTCGTGTGACGCGGCATGCCCATGCTGGTTTGATTCCAAACCGACCAAGATGACATGCAGCGGCGGGCAAGTGCTCTTTATCGAAAGAGGAATTTACGGCAAAACAAAGCTGGACGGCCTCGCAATCGCCAACATGTCGCAGAGCCCGGCGGGCAAAACGATGATGGGCTCATTCGGAGATTGGAATTTCTCGTATAACTACATCGACGAAAAAGCTAATCCCGATCAACGCAAAGCGCTCGAAGCGATCGCCAACGTGGTGATGGTACCCGGCGCTTCGAAGAAAACCGAAACCCGCTATGTCGCAATCACCCGCAAGACGGAAGGCAAAGACCACGAGATCGGTCTCGGTCAGTACGGGACTTTTCGCGGTCATGTGCTGGAGGGCGGTCTTGGCGGTGCGCCCAAAGTGGTGAATCCGCCGGGCGCAGATCCGATCCATCATGAATATCAACAAGGTCGCACCGCGAAGATGACCTACAACGATGCGGAGCAAAACTGGTCGTGGGAAAATTCGAACTATATGCTGGGAAAATTCACGGTCGACAGCGCGCAGTATGAGAAATATGCGGCTGGTCTCGCACAAAAGATGGCCGGACCGAAAGAGCCAAAGCCGGACGATAAGCAATAACGCCTGCCGAGAGGCGCAGAGTGATAGTGCGCCGCTGCCCGTCGCGCGCGACGCCAGGACCGCATCCTCTACGCGTGCCTTATCGCTGCAATAATGTTGACCATAGCGCTGTAGATGTTCTTGCCTTGGTGAGGCACAATCGTGGCTGAATTGAATTGTCTTCGCGCTTTCGGTCATTAAACTTGATCAAAAACATCATTATGAGCGACACATACGTTCCATTGATCAGTTCGGGGGTCGCCGGGCCGCTTGGGGCTGTCCATCTGCCGCGGCTCTGGCAGAAGGTCTCCCTCGAGGAGAAGGGTAAACTTGCTTCCGGTTATCCGGCGGTCGGCAAGGGATTCGATGCGATGACGCTTGCTGCGCTCGGACTCGAAGAACAGGCGGTCAGAGATTACATCAAGAAGAACAAGCCAACCTACCCTCAGTTCGAAGCGTGGGTGAAGAAGAACGCCAAGTCGCTTACCCGAGACACAATCGAAAAGCATAACGCCGCGGTGCGCGGGTACAATCATGACGGCGAAACGCGAAAGAATATTCTAGGCGCGTGCGGCATTGCCGATGATGCCTCCGGTCCGAAAGACGCGGTGAACCTGAACAATCTCGACGATTGGTATGAGTTTCACCAGGCGGTGCTCAGGTAAGGCAGAGTTAAGGATTAAGAAGTAAAAAACGCACAGTCTCGAAGTCAGAGATTTAATCTGGAAGCCTGAATAAGGGATTGAATTAGAAAAAGCGGGAACGCAAGAAAAGAATCTGAAAGCCAAGAGGCGGATGATTGAATAAAGAAAGCAGGAGCGTAGGAATTGAGACCTGTTTTTTTCCTTATTTCCTGCTTTCCTGATTCGTATCCTCTTAATCGGTGTAATCTTCAGACATGCCGCCGCTGGCTTCGCCGCGTTGAAACGTTAAGGCGTTGAAGCGAGCATGAGCTTATGCCTCCGCTCACATATGCCAATTATCTGGATTTGGAGAACCTCTTGACTCTCCAGAGGCCGCGTTCGACTCCGGCCGAGCACGACGAGATGCTGTTCATCATCATCCATCAGACCTACGAGCTCTGGTTCAAGCAGCTGCTACATGAGTTCGAGAAAATAAAGAGAAATTTCTCCGACGGCGATCTTTTCGGCGCGATTCATTCGTTTAAGCGCGTACGGACAGTTATGAAAACGCTCGTCGCGCAGGTGGATATTCTCGAGACGATGACGCCGACATCGTTCTCAAGTTTCCGTGACCGGCTCGAAACTGCGTCAGGATTTCAGTCCGTGCAATTTCGCGAGATTGAGTTCGTGCTCGGATATAAACGCGTATCGACGCTCGCCTATGTGAAGCCGGATTTTCCAGGCGCTGACCGTCTGCAACTGCGCCTCAGCGAGCGGACGGTTATTGATCACTTCTACGATTTCCTCGCCGCGCGCGGCGCGCAGATTCCTGAGCACTTGAAGAACCGCGATCTCACGCAACCGAATGGACCTGACGAAGCGGTTCAGAAAGAAATTCTTCGGCTCTACAAGACCTCACCTGAGCTCACGATCCTATTCGAATTGATGACCGATTTCGACGAAGGATTGCAGGAGTGGCGTTACCGGCACATCAAACTTGTCGAGCGGACGATCGGCGCAAAGAAGGGCACGGGCGGATCGCCGGGCGTACCTTTCTTAAAGGAGTCATTGTTCAAGCCGGTGTTTCATGATCTATGGGCGATCCGGCACGAAATGTGAGCGCGGCGCGCACCGCCGCAAAGTTACAACGTTACAGGTTGCAGCATTGTAGCGTCAAAATAGGTTGACCCGACCGAAATCAAATCAAGATCTGATTCGTCAGAGATAGGACGATGCAAACGACGGTAGCACCTGCATTTCGCAAAACGACCGAGACTTTCACGGCCGGCGCGAAAACTCTGCCGCAACGCTACTTTGTTTCACCGGAAATTTTTGCGAAAGAACAAGAGGTCATTTTTTCCGGTCAATGGGTGTGCGTCGGACATCAGAGCGAGATCGCGAAAGCTGGGGATTATTTCGTCCGTGAAGTGGCCGGCGAAAGTCTAATCATTCTGCAGGATAAAGGCGGCAAATTACGCGGGTTCTACAATGTTTGCCGGCATCGTGGGACGCGGCTGCGCGAGGATCGAGCCGCTCAGGCGGCATGCGGACACGTGACAGTAATTCAATGTCCGTATCACGCCTGGACGTACGGCTTGGACGGAAGATTAATCGGCGCGCCGCACATGGATGAAGTTCAAGGTTTTAATAAAGCTGACTATCCGCTACACGCCGTTAACCTGGCGTTATGGGAAGGATTTATCTTCTTGAATGTGGTCCGTGCCTCGGCGTCATTGGAGAAATGGTTTGCACCGTTGACCGGAAAATTCACCCATTGGAATTTAGCAAAGCTCCGCTCGGCGAAACGGACCGAGTACGATGTCCAAGCAAATTGGAAATTGATCTTCGAAAATTATTCGGAGTGCTATCACTGCCCGGGCGTACACCCGATGCTCTCAAAGGTATCTCCCTACGATTCGTCGGAGAACGATCTGTGCGAAGGACCGTTCCTTGGCGGGTTCATGTCGATCACGAAAGGCGCGGGTCTAACGATAAGCGGCAAAGCCTGCGCGTTATCAGTCGGCGACATCAGGAATGAAGATCACGCCCGCGTTTTCTATTATTCCATTTTTCCGAACATGCTGCTGAGTTTGCATCCGGAATATGTGATGGTGCACCAACTCTGGCCAAAGTCGCCTGAGCGGACATTGATCTTGTGCGATTGGTTTTTCCATCCAGAGGCATTCGATCGCGACGACTTTCATCCAAGCGACGCAATCGATTTCTGGGATATGACCAACAAGCAGGATTGGCACGTGTGCGAGTTAAGCCAGCAAGGCATTGCCTCCCGCGCGTATCAACCTGGCCCCTATTCGCCACGGGAAAGCATCCCCGCGGCCTGGGATCGGGAATATCTGCGCTACATTCGGTAGCGCAGTGATTCGCTAAAAGAGTTACAAAGTTACAACGGTTCAGATACCAAGAAATTCACGCGCGGTCCCAGCCAATAGCTGCTCTTTCTCCTTACGAGATAATTCCTTCATCGATTCGATGAGGTCCCCAGGGTGCGGTTCGCCCAGTGGGAACGGATAGTCCGAGCCAAGCGCAACGCGCTCCGCGCCAAATAATTTGAGCAGTATTCTCAGCGCGTCGGCATCGTGCACGAGTGAGTCCACGTAGAACCGCGCCGGCATAATTTTTTGATCGTTGGTCCGAGCAAGATATTTTTTCGGATTCGTGTTGTTCTCGCTCGCGACCAAATCTGGCCGCACATGAAACCCACGTTCGATGCGACCAATCGTGAATGGAAACGCTCCGCCGCCATGAGCGAAGCCGACGCGGAGCCTCGGGAATCGCTCGAACACGCCTCCGAACATCATCGAACAGATTGCCAAAGACGTCTCAGCCGGCATGCCGACGAGCCACGGCAGCCAGTATTTCGGCATGCGCTCCTTGCCAAGCATGTCCCATGGATGAACAAAGATCGCCGCGCCGAGTTGCTCGGCCGCGCTCCAGACCGGCTGAAGTGACGCATTATCCAAATTTAGCACATCGATGCGGCCGGAGTGCGGGTTTGCATCGACATGGGTTCCGATCTGCGCCCCGCGCAGTCCCAACTCGCGGACGCAACGTTCCAGCTCGTCAGCCGCCAGATCCGGATCTTGCATTGGGATCGTCCCCAATCCCGCAAATCTCTTTGGACGATAGCGAACGACTTCAGCGATGTGATCGTTCAGTTGGCGAGAAAGGTCGAGCGCGTCGGCCGATTTCGCCCAATAGCTAAACATCACCGGGACGGTCGAGAGTACCTGCATCGAAATTCCATGGCGGTCGCAGTCCTCAATGCGACGCTTAGGGTCCCAAACGTTATCGGTGATCTCGCGAAAGACGCGGTCGCCGATCATCATCCGCGCGCAGCACGGCTCGTAATGGTCGAGCCTAACGAATCCGCCGTAGCCGTATTTCGCGTCGAGATCCGGCCAATCGCGCGGCAGAATGTGCGTGTGCAGGTCGATCTTCACGAAAATTGCAGGGCGTCTGGGTCAGACGCCGTCCATTGAAAACCGGCGTGTCACAGAAAATGCCCTACAATGATTTAACAGCCTCCGGTTGCTCGACTTTTTTACCGCACTTTTTGCACGTTCGCCGCGCGTCGTCATTCCAGAAATCGAGCATCGCCTGGCTGAAATGCTGGACGATGTCTGCGCAGTCGAAGTGAATGTCTTCCACCAACGCGCCGCAATTTTCGCAGTAAAAAATGACGTGCTCCTTTTCTCCGGGTGGGCGGCGACGCTCGACCACCACGCCAATGGTCTCTGGCGGCCGCTGCGGGGAGTGCGGAACGTTCGACGGGATGAAAAATGTCTCACCTTCGCGCACGATGTGATCGACAATGCGGTCGCCCTCGCGAACTCGCACTTTGATGTCGCCCTTGAGTTGGTAGAAATATTCTTCCGAGTCGACGAGATGAAAATCGTTTCGGGCGTTCGGGCCTTTGATAACCATGACAAAAAAATCGCGACCATCGTAGAGATAGCGATTACTCACAGGCGGCTTGAACAGGTATCGGTTCTCTTCAATCCAATTATTGAGGTTAATCGGCGGCTGCACCGCAGGCGGGGTGCGGCTCTCCGACGATTGCGGCTTGTGATCAGTAGTAGTAGTGATGGAGCGAGCCTATTTGCTTCTGCACGCACCGTCAAACCAGTCGACTGTATGATTTGTCACGGAACAGCCAAGACGACGCTCAGGATCGACATTTATAGTTGATGACTTGGTCAGGACACAATACCATCCGCGGCTCTGTGAAATCTCGACGTTTGATCAAAATTTTAAGTGGTGCGGCAATTATCATTCTTTGCTCGAGCTGCGAAGAAATTCCGCCCTATGCCCAACTGCCGTTTGCCGGCGGCTATCCGCCGGGTACACCGCCGGGATATTGGAACGACGAAGGCGTATCCGGGCCACCGAAGATAGTTGTCCATATCGGCGAGCAGAAGGCGTACTTTTACAAGGGTAAACATATGGTGGGTGAAACGACCGTCTCCACCGGTAAACCTGGGTTCTCCACCCCTCCGGGCCACTATCACATTGTTACGAAGGACAGGGACCACGTCTCAACCGAATTCGGTGATTACGTGGATGATTACGGAAACGTGGTGAGATCGAATATCGACGCGCGCAAGGACCGCCGGCCGCCGGGCACACATTTCGATGGCGCGCGAATGCCCTACGCCATGTTTTTCAACGGCGGGTACGCGATGCACCAGGGTTATGTTCCGCCATTTGCCGCATCGCACGGCTGCATCCGCGTGCCTAAAGGGATGGCGCAACCATTCTTTGAAAACGCGCCAGAAGGCACGCCGGTGATCGTGCAAGAGTAGACGCGTGGGAGCAGTCGCCTGCTCGCGAATCGTTTCGAACCCTAACCAGGGCCCCCCACCGCGTCGCGCCCGCCCGGCGACAAAATCTGTGCTAGAATAGGGCGACGTTATGAAGCGAAGCATCATCGATGACAAACGCAGCAACGCGATGCAATTAAGCGCGGAAGAAATGCAACGTTATTCACGCCATCTCATGATGCCCGAAGTTACACCGGGCGGGCAACGATGTCTAAAAGCGGCGCGTGTTTTGTGCATCGGCGCGGGCGGACTCGGATCCCCTGTTGCACTGTATCTCGCTGCAGCCGGTGTCGGCACGATTGGAATTGTCGATTTCGACGATGTCGATCTTTCAAATCTGCAACGGCAAATTCTCCATGGAACAAGCGATATTGGTCGCAGCAAACTGGAATCAGCGCGAGATCGGTTGCGCGATGTCAACCCGGAGATCAAACTTGAACTGCACAAGTGCCGTTTCTCGAGTGAAAATGCGACTGAACTTGTCGCGCAGTACGACTTGATCGTGGACGGCTCGGATAACTTTCCGACACGATATTTGTCCAACGATGTCTGTGTTTTTGCGCAAAAGCCAAATGTCTACGGCTCGGTCTTCCGTTTTGAGGGACAAACCACAGTGTTCGCCCCTCACATCGGTGGACCATGTTACCGCTGCTTGTTTCCGGAGCCTCCACCGCCGGACACAGTCCCAAACTGCGCAGAAGCGGGCGTGCTCGGCGTTTTACCGGGACTTATCGGGATGCTGCAAGCAATTGAGGCGATCAAACTAGTCGTCGGCGTTGGTGAACCGCTCGTCGGACGTCTCCTCCATTTTGACGCGCTAAAGGTAAAGTTTCGAGAGCTTAACCTGCGACGCGATCCTCAATGTCCTGTTTGTGGGGAGAACCCAACCATTTTCTCTCCGATTGACTATGAACAATTTTGTGGAACGCGCCCGGCACGAGATCACGATGGCCTTGCGGCAATCAGCGTGCAGGAGTTGAAGCGAAAAATGGACGGCAATGGGGCGTTTACGATTGTCGATGTAAGAGAACGATTTGAATACGAAATCGCGCGAATCGAAGGTTCAAAGCTCATTCAGCTGGGCGAATTGCCGTCCAGATTTGGCGAGCTCCCGGCGGACGGGGAGATCATCCTGGTTTGTAAGAGTGGTACACGCAGCGCACACGCCGCGGAGTTGCTGCGCACTGCTGGGTTCACGCGCGCATACAGCCTCGCAGGCGGCATCGACGCGTGGGCGGACGAGATCGACCCGGCGATGCAAAAATATTAAGTCTGCTTAAGGGCGGCGGCCAAATCCTCTGCGCTCGGCACCTCATTCCATTGCTGGAGTAGTTCTCCATTTCGGCCGAAGACGAAGACGTGGAATTCCGCTGCTTCGGATTGTCCGCCGAGTTGGGACGACGCCGTACCATCAAAATCCGCCACGGCGAAAATGTCGCTTCTGGCATTACTTGCAATTTTCTTTGCATCGTATCGTGCCTGAAGCCGCTTCGCTTCTTCGTTGAGGCGATGCCGCACCAATATGGTCGCGATCTTGCGCCCGATCCCGGTGTGCTTCCTGGTGAGATGGCAAATCGTAATCATTCTATAACTTGGATTACCGAGACAATAATCGGGAACACGGTCTCCGACAGTATGGGCCTTCTCCGAATCCGCGGGTGTTGTCAGGACAACGATAGCAACGTGGCCGTCGCTGGTGGAAAGTGTGTGTCCATCGACATCGACAAAACTGAATTCGTAGCGTTGTCCGTTAGAAAGCGCCCCAGAGAGCGGCCCAGCGGGAAAGAGAGACGCTGCCATTGCCAAGAGAAAAAATTGCAATACGCGCAAGCCCACACGTGAGAATAAATTAGACAATAAGCGATTCAATCGATTAGCGATTGAAGAAGTGAAATCACGGCTCGGAAAAGTAATGACGAAGCACTACCGCATCGCGATCGCGTGCGTTTGGTTGTCGATCTTTGTCGCTTGCGGTTTTACTGGCTGCGATCGCCTCACGACTTCCCGCCATGCGCAGCTCGTTCAAGACGCGGATGGGAAATCAGCGCAGGGAGACTTTGCGCGCGCGATCAATCTATACGAGGCCGCACTCGATGACAGTCCACGATGCGCCGAGGTCCATTACAAGCTCGCGCTACTTTACGATGACAAAATGAATGACCCGCTCAATGCGCTGCACCATTTCAAGCGTTATCTCGCCCTGAGCCCAAATGGCTCTCATGCAAACGATGTAAAGAATTCCATAAAACGTGATGAGGTCGCGGTGCTGACGATCTTGTCAGGCGACTCCGTTGTGCCTCGAGCTGAGGCAGCGCGGTTACGAAATGAAAATCTTGATCTGCACAAAGAACTCGAAGCACGCTCTGCAACATTTCGGAGCGCGCCGGATAAATCACGAGCACGCGATATAAAGCCGGGAAAAACCGCCTCCAAGAAATCGGGGGGCCGAACGTATATCGTTCAATCGGGCGATACGCTCGCCTCGATCTCGCGAAAATTTTACAAATCCTCGGCGCGCTGGGAAAAGATTCTCAATGCGAACAAGGAAAGCATCCACAATCCTGAAAATTTGAAGGTCGGCCAGAGCCTGATTATTCCCTAGCGGTTTGCTTTCGGGAAAGACAGGTCGCAATCTTGTACCGCCCTGCCAGACGCTTTGCACGCGCGATCGGATTTCGTTTAGGCGCTAGGGCTGCTCGGGCGAGACAACGGGTGGGCCCACAATACCGCCTGTGCCAATGTTACCCGGGTTGACTGTGCCGACTATGGTGCTGTTGATGTTGCCGACATCGACGCCGGGCGGAGGAAAGAACGCCGTTTGCAGGCCCGGCAGAGACGGAAATCCGGCAAACAACTCACTGGTCGCGAGAAATTCTGCGACGTTAAAGGCTACTGGCTGACTAAAGCACTCCCCAGGTTTGCCGCTCACCATATATCCGGCGTGAACAATCACACAGTCTGGGCACGGCTCGTCATCGCGGCGACGGAGGCGAACATTTTTTGATTCGTTCTGGCAGAGATTGGCGTCGCCTTCAATGACTCGAAAATCAAAATGATCGGGATGATATTGCATTACGATCTTTGTCCCGGTGACGGACGCAGTCACTGCGGCCGTCTTGATTTGCCCGCCACCAGTGCCTTTTGGCACGCTCAGAAGGATCGAGCCGCTTTTCAGATTAATGGTTCGTGTCCCCCCTTTAAAGCTAAAGATCGTTTGCGAACCGAGACGCGTGATAGTCATATCCTGAAAAGTCAGCTCAGTCCGAGATTCCACGCCCGTTCGCACTGCCGTGTCCTCGTGGACGCGGTCACTAACAGAAGCAGGGCGCGGCGCGGCATTCGATGGTAGCAAGCGGACATCCTGAATCACTTGCGTGACCTGCGCTTCTTTGAGCTCGTCCGCCCTCACACCGGCAGGTAGCCAAATCGCAAGCGCGAACCCAAGTGAGAGCGCCAAAATAAAA
>DASXNN010000120.1:0-3619 GCA_036495045.1 Candidatus Udaeobacter sp. | reverse complement strand
CGCCGACGGCTGAAACCACTCCGCTGTGTGCTCGTACGATATTGATCGTTTCCTGAACGCGCCCACCACGGGTCACGACGTCTTCAACGACGATAAATCTTTCATCAGGAGAAATCTGGAAACCGCGGCGCAAGACAAGTTTCCCCTCATCTTTTTCGACGAAAATGTGGCGTTTCCCAAGCGCGCGTCCGACTTCCTGGCCGACAATAATCCCCCCGAGAGCGGGGGAAATCACCACGTCACAATCAAACTCGCGCAGTTTGTTGGCCAACCAGCCACAAGCTCTTCCGGCAATGTCGGTATGCTGAAGCAGCAGCGCGCATTGGAAATATTGGCGACTGTGCAAACCGGAGCGCAAGATAAAGTGTCCATCAAGCAGTGCGCCGGTTTCGCGAAAGAGCGCGAGAAGATCTTCGCTCATGATCGATAAACATCGTGACCTAGCCGGACGTATCGGCAGCGATTTCGCCGGACAATCCGTTGCCGTTAGCCACGGCGATGACTTCGATTTCGACGCTCGCTCCCTTTGGCAACGCCGGGACCTGTACCGTGGAACGGGCAGGCGGTTCTTTTTTGAAATACGAACCGTAAATTTCGTTCACGGTTTGAAAATCGCTCAGGTTGGTGAGGAAGATCGTGGTCTTCACGATGTTCTCGAACGCCAGACTCTCGGCTCTCAAAACGGCTGCGATGTTCTCAAGAACGCGCCGGGTTTGTGCGCCGATGTCGCCGGGCACGATTTGCCCCGATTTTGGATCGAGCGGAATCTGGCCCGCACAATAGACCGTCGATCCAACGCGCACAGCTTGTGAATAAGGACCAACCGCAGCCGGTGCTTCTTTCGTCGAAATGATCTTCTTCATGAGCCGAGCTTAGCCAAAGTAGAGCAAGCTTCCAGCTTGCTAATCAAAAAGAACGCCAGCCAGAGTCTCGCGTTACTATTGGCGATATTTTCCATTGATTGGTGAGAGATTTCTCGACTTCGCTCAAGATGACAAAAGGCCGCTCGACATGACAAGATGCCTGCCCGGAATGACAAATGACCGAATCTCGCCGATAATAGGATTGAAATGGTCGGGTGGATTTTAAAGAAGATTTTGGGGTCAAAGAACCAGCGTGAGCTGAAGCGCCTGATGCCGATGGTGCGCCGGATCAACGACTTCGACGAGCAACTCAAGAGTTTATCTGATGAGGAGTTGCGGGCCAAAACCGCGGCTTGGAAGGAGGAGTTCTCGAAAATTCCTGAGCTCGAAGATCAGTGGAAACGGCTTGATGAAATCTTGCCGGAAGCGTTTGCGGTTGTGAAGAACGCGGCCCGCCGGCTGAAAGATCGGCAGGATAGCTTCACGGTTTGTGATCAGCCGATGAAGTGGGACATGGTGCACTTCGACGTGCAACTGTTGGGCGGCATCGTTTTACATCGCGGCCGTATCGCTGAGATGGCCACTGGAGAAGGCAAAACGCTCGTGGCGACGCTGCCGCTTTATCTTAATGCGCTTACCGGGCGGGGCGTACATCTGGTTACGGTCAACGACTATCTCGCGCGACGCGACGCAGAATGGATGGGTCGTCTCTACGATTTCCTTGGGCTCACGGTTGGCTGCATTCAACACGATCAGGAACCGGACTTGCGTCGCGAACAGTACGCAATGGACATTACTTACGGGACGAACAGCGAGTTTGGGTTCGATTATCTCCGCGACAACGGCATGGCAACGACGCGCGAGCAGCAGGTGCAGCGCGGCTATTATTACGCGATTGTCGATGAAGTCGATTCCATCTTGATCGACGAAGCGCGCACGCCTCTGATCATCAGCGGCCCGGCGACGATTTCCACGCATCAATACGACAAATGGAAACCGCTCATCGAGCAACTGGTTCGCAAGCAAAACATGCTCTGTAACCGGATAGCGAGTGAGGCGATAGAGAAATTCGAGCAGGGTGACGTGGAGCTGGGCGGCCGCCTCATGTTCAAAGTGAAGCTCGGCCAGCCGCGCAACAAACAACTTCTGCGCATGATGGAAGATCCCGACAAACGCCGCGCGGTGGATAAAGCGGAGTTGTCTTTTTACCAGGACACGCGCAAAGAGGAGCTGTTCGCGCTCAAGGAAGAACTCTTCTTCACGATCGATGAGAAATCGAACGAGGCTGATCTGTCGGAGCAAGGCCGCACTTTCCTTAACCCAGACGATCCGAATGCGTTTGTGCTGCCGGATTTGATCAACGAATTCACTGAGATCGATCTCGATCCATCATTGGTGCAAGAGGAAAAGGACAAGAAAAAAGCGGAGCGCCAACAGCATTGCGACGAGCAAGCCGAGCGAATCCACAACATTTCGCAATTGCTGCGCGCCTACTGCCTCTTCGAAAAAGACGTTCAATATGTCATCGAGGAGAACAAGGTCGTGATTGTCGACGAATTCACCGGCCGCAAAATGCCGGGACGCCGCTGGAGCGACGGATTGCATCAGGCCGTCGAAGCGAAGGAAGGCGTGCAGATCGATCGCGAAACGCAAACTCTGGCTACGATCACAATCCAAAATTATTTCCGGCTCTACCAAAAGCTCGCCGGCATGACCGGCACCGCCGAGACCGAAGCTGCAGAGTTTCACGACATTTACAAACTCGACGTTAACGTCATTCCGACGAATCGGCCGGTAGCGCGCGAAGATCACAACGATCGCATTTACAAAACGCGCCGCGAAAAATACAACGCCGTGATCAATGAAATTAGAGATTGCCACACCAGGCAACAGCCGGTGCTGGTTGGCACGGTCAGCGTGGAGGCATCCGAGTTGCTGAGCCGAATGCTGAAGCGCGAGAAAATTCCGCACAACGTTTTGAACGCAAAGTTTCACATGCAGGAAGCGGAGATTGTGTCGCGCGCCGGCCAGCCTGGCACCGTTACGATTTCCACAAACATGGCCGGGCGCGGAACGGACATTAAACTCGGAGCCTGTGTGGCAGACCGTGGCGGTCTCTACGTTATCGGCACAGAACGTCACGAAGCGCGCCGCATCGATCGACAACTGCGTGGGCGCTGCGCGCGGCAGGGCGACCCGGGCAGTTCTCGATTCTATGTCAGCTTCGAAGACGATCTGATGCGCAACTTTGGCGCAGCCGAGCGGATGACGAGAATCATGGAGCGCTTTGGCCTGGAGGAAGGCCAGGAGCTTGAGCATCGGTGGTTAAACAAATCGGTCGAAACCGCGCAGAAGCGGGTCGAGCAGCGCAACTATCTGATCCGCAAACGCACGCTCGATTTCGACGACGTGATGAACATGCAGCGCGAAGTCGTTTACACTTATCGCAACGAAGTAATCGATTCGGAAGAGCCGCGGACGCTCATTTATGAAGTCATTGATGAGGCCGTGCCGGCCAAGGTAAAGGAGTACCTCGACGTCGATGAACCAAATTACGCGGGTCTCATCCATTGGGTGAACACGACTTTCCCGCTTGGCCTGACGAAAGAGAAAGCGCAGTTCGAGACGCGCACGGTTGACGAAAATGCCCAATTCCTGATCGGGAAAATCAAGGATGCGTACGAGCGCAAGTCGAGTCACGAAGAGCCAACTGCGGTCAAGAGCCTCGAGCGTTACATCATTCTAAATGCGATCGA
>DASXNN010000119.1:0-2350 GCA_036495045.1 Candidatus Udaeobacter sp. | reverse complement strand
GATCACTGAGGAATTCTGGACGATGGGGGCGTACGACGTAGTCGTGCTCTTCGAAGCACCCGATGACGCGACCATGAGCGCGTTCATGCTTAAAATCGGTTCAATGGGCAACGTCAAAAGCCAGACCCTGCGCGCGTTCCGCCGCGGAGAGATGGAAAAGATCCTGGCGAAAATTAAATAGTAGTGTCGAGGCATCGTGTCGCCTGCGCTCTAACCGCTTGCAAATCGGGTGGGATCCAGTTCGGTGAAATCATGTTTCCCTACGTCGCCTTGAGCAAAGACAAAGCCTGGCAGTCGGGTCCGTATGAAGGGGTTGAGTTGATGATTTTGCACAAGCACGAAATCACCGGTGGAATTGTGGTGCTGCGCAAATTTAAACCAAGACACACAATTCCCGCGCACACGCATCCGAACGCGAACGAGTGGGCTTACGTCTTGTCCGGCGAATGGGAGGAATCCGGCGTGACGCACACCGCTGGCGCGTTGTTCTTTGCGCCCAAGGGCGTCCGCCACGGCCCGCACGTAGCGCGCACTGAAGTCATCAGCCTTACAGTCTTTGACGGCCCGCTGACCGTCGTCTGAAAGAGACCAGGGCTCAAAAATATCACACGTCACCGGGATCTGCGGCCGAACGAATTTGACTAGATCGTGCCGATCATTGCTGCACTTTCGGTTGTTCGATTCTCCGTGACCAAAAACCACAGCTACAGGTTTCGCGGTGTTGGCGAGCGAAACCGCTGTCGTCGCCCGCGTTGCTCCGGCCGAGGTGATGTGGGCCCCAGAGACTCCTGGACTTTCATCATCTCAAACGTCCTGAACAACTGAGCCAGATCGATCACGTCATTGGCCGCTGATTTGAGCAGGTTTCCGAGATTCGCCGCGACCGACGCCACTTCCACGCGGATCCCGCGTCGCCGCAACTTGATCGCGAGATAAGCGAAATCGGCATCGCCGGTCACAAGAATAACAACATCGGGGCGCATCTCGACAGAAAGCTCGAGCGCGTCGATGGCCATCATTACATCAACGTTCGCCTTGTAATGTCCTTCTTCGGCGGGCGACCCATCTTTGGTCACGACCATGAATCCATTGGAACGCAGCCAATGCATGAACTTGTTCTTCTTGTCTCGCTCCTCCTGCCAAGCTGGCGTTGCGGGAGGTAGTCCGGCATAGACCACCATCTCGATCAAGTCGCGTCCCGTGTTCGGGCCGGCCAAAAATTCGCGAAGCTTTAACCAATCGAGACCACGTCCCGCGGTGCGCACAGAACTGCCGATGTTCGATTCATCCACTAGGATTAACACTTTGGAACGCAGATGATGGTCGGATGATGTGTTTCGTGTCTTCATGTTTAA
Source organism: Candidatus Udaeobacter sp. (assembly GCA_036495045.1). GTDB lineage: Bacteria > Verrucomicrobiota > Verrucomicrobiia > Chthoniobacterales > UBA10450 > Udaeobacter. The sequence goes on along the minus strand of DASXNN010000119.1, from coordinate 995 downwards.
GTGCCACTGTCACCGCTGTCTGATTTCTGACCTGCCTCAACCTCGGCCTGCCAAAGCATCGATCGCTTTCCACTCTGCCGAAGTTAATTTGAGCTTCGCGGCAGCGACGTTTTCTTCCAGGTGCGCGACAGACGACGTGCCCGGAATCGGCAGCATAACGGCCGATCGCTCGAGAAGCCAGGCAAGTGCGATTTGCACAACGCTCACGCCATGATCGCGGGCCGCTCTCTCCAGCGCATTCTCGGGTTTCAAACCTCTGCCTCCGCCGATTGGAAACCACGGCAAATACCCGAGGCCCTCCCTTTCGCAATAGACTAGAGCTTTTTCCGATTTGCGGTCCTCAATGTTGTACCGGTTCTGGACACTCACGATCGGAAGGATTTTGCGCGCCCGCGCGATTTCCTCCGGGTCCACGTTCGATAATCCTACGTGGCGAATCTTCCCGGCGTCCTGCATTTCTTTAAGCGCACCGAGTGATGCCTCCATGGGTACTTTCGGATCAATGGCGTGCAATTGATACAAATCGATACGCTCGAGCCGCAGTCGCTTTAGACTGCCCTCGAGGGCCTGTTTGAGATGCTCAGGTCGACCGTTTGGCACCCACTCGTTAGGCCCGGGTCGGGTTAAACCGCCTTTTGTCGCGATAACCAGCCCTTTAGGATAAGGATGGAGCGCTTCTGCTATGAGCAGTTCGCTTGTTTCCGGCCCATACGCATCGGCGGTATCGATTAAGTTTACACCGAGTTCAACTGCGCGCCTCACAACTTTGAGGGCGCTGTCTCGATCAGGCGGCCAGCCCCAAATCCGCTCCCCGGTGATTCGCATCGCGCCAAACCCAAGCCGATTGACCGTGAGATCGCCGCCCAATTTCCAATCGGGATTCGTGGCCGGACTCATTAGCGTCGAAGAGACGGCCCCGAAGATTGGACCCGACCCTCCCGCCAAAAGCGCGGCTCCGCTTGCCAGAGTTGTACCCAGAAATGTTCGGCGCGTAA
>DASXNN010000118.1:0-9331 GCA_036495045.1 Candidatus Udaeobacter sp. | reverse complement strand
CGGTCGATCCATAAATGGCCCATTGCTGCAACGTAAGCGACCTCCGGTTTCTTTGGATCGATAACGATGCGCGCAATGGCGCGGCTATCTTTCAGGCCGACGTTTTGCCAATTCTCACCGCCATCAGTCGATCGATAAACGCCGTCGCCCCAATCGGACGAATTGCGGTCGTTCGCTTCGCCCGTTCCAACCCAGATGACATCGGAATCGGAAGGCGCAACGACGACCGCGCCAATGGAGAGTGTTGGTTGCTTGTCGAAGATCGGATCAAACGTCACGCCGTTGTCGTTTGTCTTGAAAACGCCGCCGTGTCCAAGTCCGACATAAAAGACAAATGGGTTGTGCGGATCAATCGCTATATCCGAGACGCGTCCGCCCATCACCGCTGGCCCGATCGAGCGCGCTTTCAGATTCTTGAAAAGGACGTCGGTAAGCTGTGGCGCGGTTGGCGATGGAGCCGGCGTTACAGAAGAATATAATGGAGGAGGAGTACTGGCGGGAGACGCCATTGGCGAAGCGCCACCGATAGGTGAGCGACCCGGTGGTGTTTCCTCTTGGCCCGGCAAAATTGAAACGACGCAAAGCGAAAGAAGAGACACACAGAAAACCGGAAGTCGAGTAGTCATAGTCAGCGGAGTGTAGCTAAGACAGGCATCTTTGCGATGTCTGAAATGCACGTATGGTGCAGAGTTTTATGACCCAGCAACTTTTGACAGGAAAAACAGGAGTGGTTTTTGGCGTGGCGAACAAGCGCAGCATCGCTTGGGCGATCGCGAAGGCGTGGGCCGCGGCCGGTGCGCGCCTGATTTTTAATTATCAGGGCGAGCGGCTAAAGGAAAACGTCGAGGAACTCATCGGTGAATTTGGAGAAAAGACACCATTGTTTCCCTGCGACGTTTCGAGCGATGACGAGATCAAGGCATTTTTCGGAAACGTCCGCACCGAAACTGATCGGCTCGAGTTGATGCTTCACTCGCTTGCGTTCGCGCCCAAAGAAGCGCTGGAAGGCGATTTTGTGAGCACGACACGTGAAGCATTTCGTACCGCGCACGACATTAGCGCCTACTCGCTCGTGGCGCTTGCCCGGGAAGCTGCACCGCTGATGACCAACGGCGGCAGTATCGTGGCAATGACTTATTACGGCTCAGAAAAAGTGGTGCCGCACTACAATGTCATGGGTGTGGCGAAAGCGAGCCTGGAAGCCAGCACGCGTTATCTCGCCTACGATCTCGGCCCAAAGAGAATCCGGGTGAACTGCATTTCCGCTGGCCCGGTCAACACCCTGGCCGCGCGTGGTATTAGCGGCTTCATGTCGATGTTGAAACATTATCAGGAGCGCGCGCCATTGAAGCGCAGTTGCGACCCCGCTGACCTGGGCGAGACCGGGGTATTTCTCGCGAGCGACGGCGCTGCGGCGATCACCGGGCAAGTCATCTATGTGGATGGCGGCTACCAGATAATGGGGATGTAGCTCTTACTCCTGCTCGTAATCGTTCTCGCGCTCAAAATTCTGTCCGTCGAAAATCGATTGCGAGCATGTGTAGAATACCATGAGCTTCGCAAAAGAGCTTCGACAGTTGTTAGGAGACGATGTCGTTAAAGATGACGCCGCAACGCTCGCCGTACACAGCGGTGACAAATGGTTCGCCGCGCACGAGCCTGCAGTTGTTGTCTTTGCAAGATCGACAAGTGACGTAAACAGACTGCTCCAATTTGCGTCGGCTGAAAAAATTCCGGTCACGTCGCGGGGCGGCGGGTTTGGCTATGTGGGCGGGTGTGTGCCGGTGCGCGGTGGGATTGTCTTGTCCCTTGCGCAGATGAATCGGATCAAGGAAGTCAACTTTGCCGATGCGGTTGCGATTGTTGAGCCAGGCGTGTTTACGGCTGATCTGAAGGCGGCCGTGCGCGCACAAAAATTATTTTATCCGCCGGACCCAGCGAGTATGAAAGACTGCACGATTGGCGGCAACGTCGCGACTAACGCGGGCGGTCCGCGCTGCTTGAAATATGGCGTGACACGCAATTACGTAATCGGACTTGAGGTAGTGCTGGCGAATGGAGAAGTGCTGCGGACCGGCGGACGCGTGCATAAAAACAAAACCGGATTCGATTTGATTGGGCTCTTTGTCGGTTCGGAAGGAATGCTTGGTGTGGTGACGGAGATCACGCTGCGTTTGCTGCCACTGCCTCCGGCGCGCGCTACCTTGTCGGCCGCATTTGCCACCGCCACACAAGCCGCTGAAGCAGTGCAGGCGATTTTCGCGGCCGGATTTCTGCCTGCCTCGCTCGAAATCGCCGACCATTTCACGCTGGAAGCGGCGCGGCGCGATCTTCGCAAGATGATTGTGCCACCGGGCAACGCCCATTTGCTCGTTGATCTTGATGGCCAGGAAGAAAGTGTGCGCAGCGAAGCGGAAGCAATTCGTGAATTGCTGGCTACGAAAAAACCAAATTCGCTCGAGATGGCGACGGGCGAAGCAGATTGCGAAAAATTATGGGCGTTGCGCCGCGAGTTCAGTAATTCGCTCCGCGCAACCGGTCTAACCAAATTAAACCAGGACGTGGTCGTACCGCGCAGCCGCCTTGTCGATCTAATCGAATTCGCGGGAACGCTTCAGGAAAAACACGGATTCCCAATCGCCTGTTTTGGTCATGCCGGTGACGGAAACATTCATGTCAATATCATGGCGGATCAATATAATCGTGACCCGGCCGTGCGCGACAAAGTGGAACAAGCGCTCGACGATCTTTTTGCGCAGGTGCTGGCGTGGGGTGGAGTGATCACAGGCGAGCATGGAATCGGCCTGGCGAAAAAACGCTGGTGGCCGGACGCAACGAGCGAAGTGGTGCGCGAGCTGCATCGCAAGGTCAAACACGCGCTCGATCCGCACGGGATTCTGAATCCGGGAAAATTTGTTGACTAGTCCCCATCTGCCTTGAGATTGGGTGACTCTGTTACGGCGCATCTGAAACTCGCCGCGATTGGCGCGCATCCGCGTCATCGTGAACGAACTACAAAGAAGACATGATGTCTTCTTTTCCACGTTGCGCCGAGCTGATACGAAATGAAACCTGGAAGAATTACTCACGCCATCGCGGTCGTACTGTCGTCGATCTCGTCTCTTTTCGCATACTCGACATCTTCAAAGGCAGAACCTACCAAGGTAAAGTTCAACAAAAAATCGGACAAATTGTCCGAAGATCGTTCGCTCAGGATCGATCCCATCTCCTTTTTTCCGGGGCATTCATCTGGGCCGCCTGAGCCGGGACAGCGTTACCCGTGGAAAAAAAATATTGTGACAACCGTCTTTTGGATCGGTGAACAACCGAGCGGAAATAATCCGGTACCGAACCGCGCGAGTTCCTGGGACAAAGATTGGACCAAAAGCTACGGTGGTTTTGACGACCCCAATCCCGCACATCGGAGCAATTATATTCCCGTAAAATTCACGCCCCGGCAAAACCCGTTCTATTGCGCGCTCCCCTACTGCGACAAGGCAACTACAGGACACCGTCCGGAAGCCCCGCGGGTTGTTCCGTGGTTCAAGGACGCGTATCAAGGCCCCGCCGTTTCGACGTGCAAAGATCGATGGGTCGCGATCAGCAAAGGCAATCGAACGGTTTATGCGCAATGGGAAGACGCCGGACCATTTTGCACTGATCACTGGCAATATGTTTTTGGCAACGAACGTCCCAAACCCAATCTGAACAAAGGCGCCGGGCTCGATGTCTCGCCTGCTGTGCGCGATTATCTCGGATTAAACGAAACGGACGTGACTGACTGGAGGTTTGTGGAATTTAGCGAAGTGCCGCGTGGTCCGTGGTCAACCTTGGGAGAAAACAATACGTTTGTGATTAACGATCGGAAAAAAGGTGAGAGATTGGCGGAGGCACCAAGGCGTACTGAAAGCGGTGCGATTGCGCGATAAGCTTCGCGAGAGTAATCCGTGTGATTTATTGACGGGAGTTCATCAGCTTACGCATGAAAAGTTCACGAATAAACTTTCGTTTTCCGTCGCGCGATTTTGATCGCGGTATGCTCCGCATTCTCCGCTAACGCGCCTGCCCGCAAACGCCGAGGAAGGGGACGCCAAGCTTATCACCGGCAAGGCGGCGATGGGCGACTGGACGAGCGATGCGCCCGGCGTGCGCAGCAAAATCACGATCCAAGATTTGCCAGCGCCAAGTTCGAATGTTCTGGCAATTAATCTGCCCCATGTCGTTGGGCGCCCCGCAGAGGCACGGTTGAACGTGCCGCCGGGATTTAAGATCGACATGTACGCCAGTGGCTTTGTCATCCTCGATTTCTGCTCACCGCGCCAAACGGAGACCTCATCGTAACCGAGAGCTGCGCCAATCAGATTAAAGTGCTGCGCGATCCACGTCTGGATGATTTTTACTGATTCGGCCTTGCCGGAGCCACCAGGGATGATTCAAAAGGAGCTCCGGAGCTGATATGTCCCAGGGACGAAAATTACTCGCCTATACGCTGCCGATGGTGATGTTCCTCTTTTTGCTTGGAGCTGGCAGCGTGCTACGCAAGGTCGGCAACAATGTATGGTTTAGCTCGGCCGAACACTGGATTTATCCGGTCCAAACAATTCTTTGTGGTGCGCTGCTGATCCGTTTTTACCGCGAATATCGTTTTCGACCCCCCAGCCAGGTTGGATTCATCATAGCGACCGGTGTTTTAGTTTTTGCCCTCTGGATTTCGCCGCAACAATTTCTTGGATCGGCTCCGCGCACAGTGGGCTTCAATCCGGCCGGCATTTTCGGCAATCAATCGCCGCTTTACTGGCCAACCATCATTCTACGTTTCCTTCGGTTGGTTATAGTGGTTCCCTTTGTCGAAGAAATCTTCTGGCGCGGTTTTCTCCTTCGTTATTTGATCGACGAAAACTTCGAGCGCGTTCGATTGGGAGCATTTTCCTGGCTTTCGTTCTCGATCGTAGCGCTGGCCTTTGCCTTTTCACATTCGCCGGCGGATTGGCCAGCCGCCCTGGTCACTGGCGCGATCTACAACGGTGTCGCTTATCGAACGAAAAATCTCTCTTCATGCATTTTGACGCACGCAATAACGAATCTGCTTCTTGGGCTGTGGATTATGAAAACAAAACAGTGGGGATTCTGGTGAGTGTGCTCATTGTTTATCTTGCATCTGACTACGGTTCGAAGGCTTCGGCCCATATTGCCAGTCTAAAAGAAATCCGGTCAACGCAGGAAAAGAGGATTGCTGCGGGCTGTCTCGCGCATAATCTGCGATGCGCAGCATGAAGATCGGTTTTGCTCAAATTAATCCGACTGTCGGGGATTTGAGCGGCAATTTTAAGCTGATCCTGCGCGCTTATGAGCGCCTCGCCGCTGCCGGAGCGGATCTGGTCCTGACCCCGGAGCTGGCGATTCCCGGATACCCGCCGCAGGACCTCGTCTTCAAATCGCGCTTTGTTCCGGAGAACCTTGCCATTCTCGAACAACTCCATTCTCGTGTGGGAAGCGCGGCGCTGCTGGTCGGTTTCGTCGATCGGAATGCGGGACGCGGCAAGCCGTTTCACAATGCTGCTGCCCTGCTCGAAGCCGGCAAACCGATTCGCAAAGCTTACAAATCGCTATTGCCCACCTACGATGTCTTTGATGAAGATCGCTATTTCGAGCCAGCCAGTCACATCGAAGCCTTTGATGTCGCTGGAAAAAAAATCGGCGTCACCATTTGCGAAGATATTTGGACAGAACATTATTTGCCCCGGCCGCTCTATGATATCGAACCCGTGCGCGGGCTAATCGAGCACGGCGCGGAGATCATCGTCAACATCAGCGCGTCGCCATTTACTTTACACAAGCCAGCAATTCGTTACGAAATGGTCGCGGCATTGGCACGCGCCTATCAACGGCCGATTTGTTATTGCAATTCGGTCGGCGGCAACGACCAACTTGTCTTCGATGGAAACTCCATCGCGGTCAATTCATCAGGCCAGCTAATTGCACAATTGGCGAGCTTCCGGGAAGAGGAGGCGGTTATCGAGACTGACACGAGTTTTATGATCGAATTTCGCGAGGGCAAGCCGCCGGAGGAGATGTTTGCGGCGTTGTCGCTAGGCCTGCGCGATTATTTCCGGAAGTGCAATTTCAGGTCCGCCGTGCTTGGTCTAAGTGGCGGGATTGATTCCGCAGTGGTCGCCGCCATCGCGGTGGACGCGCTCGGAGCCGAGAACGTGACCGGGGTTTCCATGCCCAGCCCGTATTCCTCGCGCGGCAGTGTTAACGATGCTCTCGCGCTCGCCCGCAATCTCGGGATCAAATGTCTCGAGATTCCGATTGCTGATTCGTTCAAGGTTTTCAAAGGGCAGTTCGGAGAAATTTTCAAGGGCCTGCCTGAAAACGAGACCGAGGAAAATATGCAACCACGCTTGCGCGCGATGACGCTAATGGCGCTCTCAAACAAGTTCGGGCATCTGTTGCTCACTACTGGAAATAAAAGCGAGCTTGCCGTCGGCTATTGCACAATCTACGGCGACATGGCCGGCGGGCTCGCTGTGATCAGCGATGTCCCGAAAACAATGATTTACGAGCTAGCGCGCTGGATCAACTCCGACTACTCAGCGCGATCAGGGGGCAAGCGCGAGATCATCCCAAGATCGATCATCGAAAAGCCGCCCAGCGCGGAGCTAAAGCCCGATCAAAAGGACCAGGACGTCCTTCCGCCCTACGAGATGCTCGATGAGATCCTGCGCCTCTATGTGGAGGAAAACTTGAGCGCGCGCGACATCATTAGCCACGGATTTGACGAGAAAACGGTGCGCTGGGTGCAGCGACGCGTCGACTTAAACGAGTACAAACGCGAGCAGGCCGCGCCGGGATTGAAAGTAACCAGTCGCGCGTTCGGCGTCGGGCGTCGCATGCCGATCGCGCAAAAGTATGTCGATTAACCGAGAATTCTGCGACCTGCAGACTTGCGTTCAGATGTCGATTTTGCCGTACCTTCGCAAAAGTTTGCGTCTTGGGAATTTCGCTGAATTATCGGCGGACGGCGCGAGTGCCTGAGCTGCTGCTGGATAAGGCGAATGAAAATCGGATTCACAATAATCGTCGCATTGCTAGGTTCGATCGCCTCAGTCGACGCAATCGCGCCTTCTTTTCGTTTCGATCGCGACACGTTCGCCTTCGCCAACATGACCGTGTTCGAATACAAGAATGGAATTGCTCATTTGCGGCACGGAGCGGAAGCAAAGCAGCGCCGGTATACCCGGCGTTGTTTTGTTCTGAGCCGCACCGCGATCCAGTTCCACAAATTTGCGCGTTTTGATCCACACGCGCCACCACTGGACGATCATGCCCTTGCACAAAGAATTCGAATGGTAACGACGCGCCCGGCCTGGCGCGAACCCTTGCCAGAGAAGGAGCGCGTTGTTTTTCCAGGCTATGCCGACCTGCGCGAAATGAGTAAAGCGCGCGGTCTACTTTTGCAGGAAACCGTCGGTCATGGCTGGCCGACTTATTGGCGCTTGGGGAATTATCGGATGCTGATTGTTCAGAGCAGGAGCTATCAGGAGCAAACGCACACAAATCTCGAGGCAGCGCTAGCCCGAGGGGAATTGTTCGCGGTTTACCTGACAACACTTCCCCAGAAGTTTACTCTTAACCATGCCGTCCTGGTTTTTGCGAAACAGAAGAGCGACTCGTCCGGCCGCGACAACTATCTCGTTTACGATTCCAACCACCCGGAAAAACCGCGCCATCTCTGGTGGTCTGAACGCGATCATGCCTTCGGCTTCGAGAAAGATTGGGACTTTGTCGGCGGCTACGCGCGTGCCTACCAAATCTACGGCAAACCGCTCCAGTAACTCCGGCGGTCGCGATTAGAAGTGGCGCTCGAGCACGACCACTCCAACAGAAATTGTGGCTCGACAGATGTGCTGGTTGACGTAGTCGCGAATCGTCACGCGGTCACCAAAGACCCGGGAAAAGGCGGTAGCGGACCAAGACGACGTAGGCTGGCCATTCGGCATGTTGAGAGAGTAATCGTTCCTCGGCATGAATGCGGTAGACCAGAGACGCCCAACCGGCCAAAACCAACAGTAGCGTGACAAAATTCCATTCCTGCAGGTTGTAGCCGATATCTGCCAGAACGTACGACAGATACATCGGGTGCCGGACGAATCTGTAAGGTCCACCGGTCGCCAGACCCCTCAAAGCCGGACGGACCCCAAACAATCTCCCTAAAGTAAGAAGCGTAACAAGACTAAGACCAGCCGCGAGCGTTACCAGGCCCAGCCCGGCTGCGGGCCACGCCACGTGCCCGGGCGACCAGCGTAGATAGATGACTTGAGCATATGGATAAAGATATGCGACCCCGACCGCCACACTGGAAGCAATGGAATAATCCCGCACCTTCGGGCTTGGCCGTGTGAGCGCGATCCCTAGAACGATGAAATGTTGCAGAACGTAAATCCAGTCTGTGACCGTGAAGGTGGGTGTCAGTAAAAAGAGGATGACCAATTCTGTTACGGTGACGCAGAACAGGAGAAGATCGGCAAACCGTCGTCTAAACATTTCAGAGGCGTGCGGGATCATTGAGTCGTTGCTTTCTGAATCTCGGTGAAGGTCGAGGGCAGCGCACCTGCGTCATTATATAGAGCCCGAAACGTATCGATGCGGCGTGTCCGCAATCCCAAATCGATCAAGCGGAAGCTGTGCCAAATCTGTCTCCGTGCCCAGAAGGTTCAAAGTCGTGCTCGTTAGACCGCCGCCTTTCGGGCAGGAATGCTTGCGCACGCCAATCCTCCGATGCCTTTATTTTGTCGACCAACACGATTTTCGATGGCTCTATCGCGCTCGCGCAACCTGCTTAAGATGCGGATAAGAAAAGTGGATGGCACGGCCAAAGCGTAATGCGTTGCTATTTTGTCGCTTGCCTGCTGGTGGTCTTTCTGCTCCATTTCCCGTCACTAATTCAATCACTCATGAAGTCTTTAACGGTCCTCGCCCTCTCCATCTCCATCTTAACTGCGTCGGCGGCAATGGAGAGGCCGTCCTTCCACACAAAGGGCGCGCCGACCGGTAAGCCAACCGGCACGCTCAAGCCTGGCGAGTATTGGTGGCATCCGGAAATCTCTCCCGCGGGGCCTCTCATGATCCTGGTTAGTATCCCCGAGCAGATGATGCACGTATATCGCAACGGCATTTTGATCGGTCGCTCCACCGTGAGCACCGGTTCCAAAGGTCACGATACACCCGGTGGCGTATTCACGATTTTGGAGAAGCAGCAAACGTATCGGTCGAAGAAATACAACGATGCTCCGATGCCTAACATGCAGCGGCTCACCTGGACCGGTAT
>DASXNN010000117.1:0-4405 GCA_036495045.1 Candidatus Udaeobacter sp. | reverse complement strand
CGGTGTCGTGGCGATGCATCCGTCGGCCTCTCCCAGAATTTTCATGAAGCGGGATAACTTCCCGCGATCGCATAACTGTTGGGCAATCTGGTGCAGCCCGGTCTCTTTCAGCGAAACAGCGACCTTGCGTCCGCGCTTTTTTAGTTCGCCTAATGCGCGCTCAGAACTTCGGAAATCGCCGCGCAAAAGGAGAAGGACGGGCGTTTGCTCCGTGATCGCGCGCTGCGTATCGTTATGAAGAGCTCCGCCCGTGCACGCCGCAAATCCGTGGAAATTGATGGGTGGATGTTCTCCCGCGCCTGGATCGATTGTCTCGCGAAAGTGCTGTTCCGGGTCGCGACTGCCAGGATTAAGAACGGTCAGCCGAAAATTGTCTGCGCTTTCTGATGCCATTGTCGGATCAGCCCGCGAATAACGCGAATGGACGCGAGTAATTACAAAGAGACATCTGGGAAATCGCTTCCAGAAATCCACAACCCTTCTCGTTGTAAACCTCGAAGCAGACGCCAATAATTGCGTAGCTTTCTTTCTTGTAAATGATTTCTGTCATGCGTATTCGCGTAATTCGCGTGATTCGCGAGTTAGGCTTCGGCTGAGTCTGCGCCTGGCGACGCCATCGCTTATTCGTTGAGATCGTTCGGAGCCGGAGTCGCTGATTTCAAGAGCGTCTCTTCGTCGCTCTCTTGATCGAGCGGCATGACCGGTTTTGCGCGCCGAACCTCGACTGGTTCTTTTTTCTCCTGCGGTTCGACCGGTATCGCTTTCCTGATCGGCACCACGGGCTCAGTTGTTTGCTTGTTTGACTCGCCTTCCGGTTCGTGAACTTTTTCGGGCTTCGTTGGTGCCCCCGGATTCTGCGCAGCGGCATTGTCGATCTTTGCAGTCTCAGTCGTTCCCTTTTCCGCCTGCGGCTCCGGTTTCAAAGTTGGTTTGAGCGAATTGTAAGGATCTTTGTCGGCCAGCAACGTCGGGCCTTTTACGATTACCGGGTTAACTTCGGTAAGATCGACAGCCAGTTCAGCGCGTGGCAAATCGCTCGAAGGAACATCGCGAGCAAGCCGAGTGCGCGGCTCGCCGTGAACGTTGCATCGTTCGGTCGGCATCTGCGCCGGCGTTGCGATTTCCATGTATGTTGTACGTTGCTGCACAGTGTCACCGCTCGCGCTTTTGACGGCATCGTAACATTTATCCGTGGCGAGCAAGCCGGATCTCGAGCAAATCTCGATCTCCTTCAGATTTGGCGGGCGCGTAATCTCTCGGGGTCGATAACGCTCGGCCGCGGCGTTCATGATGTCGACCCAGACTGGCAACGCCAATTCACCGCCAAACGCGCCGCGATAAATTTTCTGCGGTTTGTCGAAGCCCATCCAGATCGCGCAGGTAAAATTCGAATCGTAACCGGCATAAAGTGCGTCGGTAAAATCGTAGGCAGTGCCAGTTTTCCCCGCTGCCGGCATTTTCTTCAGGCCAAATTGTGTGCGAGCAGCTTTGCCGGTTCCCGATTCAAGTGCGTCGACGAGGCAGGAATGTACTTCATAAGCTGTTTCGGATTTGATGACGGTTTGCCGGGTCCGCGCGCTCTTTGCATCCCACACCACACTTCCATCCTTTTCTTCGATACGCTCCAAAATGTGCGGCGCGCCCGGACACCAGCCGCCGTTCGGAAATATCGTGTAAGCCAGCGCGAGCTCGGCGAGTGTGATCTCGCTGCTGCCAAGAAATGTGGCCGGATACGGACGAAGCGAGGAACGAATCCCCGCCGCCGAACAAAGCTGCAAAACTGAATCGACACCCGCATCCATGCCGATCCGGACGGTTGCGCCATTTTTTGATTTGGCGAGCGCACGACGCGCCGTCATTGCGCCTTCGTAGCGGTTCTCCGCACTTTCCGGTCCCCATTCACCGAGAATTCCGGTCGTGCCGCCAATCATCACTGCGCGGTTATCGAGCGGAGAATCTTCAACCAGCGACCCCGGGAACATTCCTTTTTCAAAGGCCGTCGCAAAAACGAACGGCAGCATCGCGGTTCCGGCCGGTCGTTTCGCTTGCAATGCGCGGTCATATTGGTTGTGCTCGAAGTCGCGGCCGCCAACGAGGACCAGGATGTCGCCGGTCTCGTTATCGAGTCCAATCACCGCGCCCTGCAGGTACTCCGGTGCCGGCTGATTGGACATGGTGCCGTTCGCTTTGGCTTTGCGAAAATTCGCCGCGTACTCGGCATAAGTCTGGTGCTTGTAATCGGGATGCTTCTCCGCCCGCTCAAGATTCGAGCGAAGAGAATGCTCAGCGACGGTCTGAAGATCGACGTCGATGGTGGTGTGAATGCGAAAACCTTCGTTCATCGCGCGGTCCCATCCGACCTCGGCGATCACTTGCTGGCGGATGTAATCGACCGCGTAGGTTTGCCCCTGAGCGTTCTGCCGGCTGCCAATGACAACCTCTTCCCCTCGCGCACTGGCGCATCGTTCGCGACTGATGAAATCAAGATCGCGCATGCGATCGAGCGCGTAATTGCGCGCCTCCAGCGACGCAGCCCGATCCGTCCAGGGCGATAGTCTGTTTGGGCTCTTGATCAGACCGGCGAGAGTCGCGCATTCCGCCAGCGACATTTCACGTGCCGATTTGCTGAAATACCCGCGCGCGGCCGCTTCCGCTCCATAGAGCCCGCCGCCGAAATAAATCCGGTTCAGATAGAGCTCCATGATTTTTTGTTTGCCGAAATGCTCCTCGATCCGGCGCGCTAGAAAAATTTCCAACAGCTTGCGGCGAAATGTTTTTTGCTTGAGCGCAAAACTGTTGCGCGCCAGTTGCTGCGTAATCGTGCTCCCGCCCTGCCGCACATGGCCGGCAGTTAGATTTTTCAACGCTGCGCGGATGATTCCGAGGAAATCGTAGCCGCCATGCTGATAAAATTTTGCGTCCTCAACCGCCACGACTGCATTCACCAGGTCGCGGGGAAACTGATCGTACGGCACAGTCTCGCGGTTTTCGACATAGATTTGGCCGAAGATTTTTCCATTTCTATCGAGAATCACGCTCGCCGATTCCATTTGTTCGAGCTTGCTCAGATCGAACGTTGCCGCCTGGCTGTTGAGATCGGAGGCGAGAATGGCGATATAAACCGCCAGGAAAACTACGACCACCGCAACGATGCCGAGCGGAATGTAGAATTGCGGCCGGGAATACCATGGAGGCCGAAAGCGATAGCCCGGCGGCGGCAAGAGGTGTGTAACTGGCATTCTAAATTGGTGGGATGACGATGTTGTCCGGGTCGCGCAACCTATGCGAAACGCTGGCAGGCTTCAACGGCGAAGGGTTAAAGGAACTGAACATCCAGTGCCGAATCAAACCGCATTCTCTCTTTATTGGACGTTGGGCGCCTTCGAGCCGCAGCCTTGCGAACGCGGGTTGGGCATTGAACGTTTTCTGATTGCAGACTGAACTCGTTCAATTCATTCGCGAAACAATTCGCGCGCGCGGCCCGATTTCCTTCGCCTGGTTCATGCAACAGGCGCTTTATCATCCTGCGCGCGGATATTATTCCGCTGGCCGGTGCGCGATTGGGCGGCGTGGGGATTACTACACAAATGTGAGCGTCGGCCCGCTCTTCGGTCAGTTGCTGGCCGCTCAGTTCGCGGAAATCTGGGAACGGCTCGGTAAGATCGACAACTTCGTCCTGGTCGAGCAAGGCGCGCACCATGGCGAGTTCGCGTGCGACGTCCTCGAGTCGGCGCGCAAACGCCGGCCGGATTTTTTTGCGGCCCTGCGTTACCGAATCATCGAACCGTTTCCCGTCTTGCAGTTGCGACAATTGCAAGCTCTGGCGGGATTTGAAAACAAAATCCAATGGCGGGATTCAATCGATGCGCTTGAGCCGTTTACCGGCGTTCATTTTTCTAATGAGCTCCTCGATGCCATGCCAGTGCACCTGATCTTCTCGCAATGTGAGAGCGGCCTTAGCGCCCCGGCGAAATGCGCGTGGCTGGAAAAATTTGTCGTGCTGAATGGCAAGACGTTTGCATTCGTCGATCAACCGATTGCAGATCAAAAGCTGCGCGATCATTTGCACAAATCACCCGCGCAACCCGTCGGTTACCAAACCGAAACAAACCTCACCGCGCTCGATTGGGTCGACAACCTGTCGCGCAAACTCGATCGCGGTTACGTGCTCACGATTGATTACGGATATCCCCGGGACGAATTTTTCGCACCGCATCGATCCGCGGGGACCCTGCAAGTTCGCGCGCAACATTGTCTTCTCGCTTCGCCATTTGAACAAATCGGCAACGCCGACATCACCTCGCACGTCGAATGGACGAGTATTGCTGAGTGTGCCGAGGTGTGCGGTTTCGAAGTCAAAGGCTTCACCGATCAACATCATTTCATCACCGGGATAATTTCCGAG
>DASXNN010000116.1:0-5596 GCA_036495045.1 Candidatus Udaeobacter sp. | reverse complement strand
GTCTGTTGACATCAAACAATTCCTGATCGATGGATCCATTCAGCTATCTGTCTGTCCTTATCTCGATCGTGCTGGCGTTGGGAATGACCCGCGTGCTTGCGGGTGTCGGTGACATGCTGCAGACACGCTCACATCGGCGGATTTATTAGGTGCACGCCGTTTGGATCGTCAATCTTTTCCTCTATCTGGTTGTTGCCTGGTGGATCTTCTACCGCTGGCGAAATCAACAGACCTGGACGTTTTTCCTGTTCGTGTTTGTCCTGACCTCGCCAACAATCTTGTATCTGGCATCGCTCCTGCTTTTTCCGCGCGAAGGCGATGTCGATCTAGCCGTTGACTACAAGACCCATTATTATGCGAATCATCGCGCCTTCTTCGTTCTTTTCGCATTGTTCACGCCGGTTGATGTTGTTGACAGCTTACTCAAAAGCACCCGTCATTTTCTTGAACTAGGACCGCAATACGCCGCCAGCGCCGTCCTTTACTTCGCCGGCCTCGTGACCGCTGCAATCACACGCAGTGAACGTTACCGCCAATTCTATGCCGTTTTCTTTCTAGTCCAAGCGGTCGTCATCAGCTTCGTGATCTTTCACACGCTGGTGTGAAATCGTTGGAAGCAGCGATAACTATCATGAAGCAACCATCAGCGTTTGTCCCGCTTCGTATTGTCGCGAAAAAACTCCTGCAGCTCGGAGTGCGGCGCAGCATCCGCGAAACCATCAAAGCGTCCATCTTCGGCGAGTTGCTTTGCGGCGAGCATAACCCCACCCCACGCCGCACGTGCGAGCGCACCGCCTACACTTACTCGCCGGACGCCGAGCGCAGCGGCATCTGACATCGTTAGGCCGACCGCACCGCCAATCAGTAAGTTGACCGCTTTCGGCGCTACCGCCGCAACCACTGTGGCAACGTGGTCGCGATCTCGAATGCCCGGCGCATACAAGCAATCGGCCCCGGCATTCGCATATGCGGTAAGCCGGTGGATGACCTCGTCGATGTTGGTTATGCCGACGAGAAAACATTCCGCCCTGGCAACAAGCAACGCTCCGCTGTCTCCAATCGCACCTCGCGCCGCGCGAATCCGCTCAACTGCGACATCGACATCATAGAGGGGCTGGTCTTTACGACCGGTAGAGTCTTCAATCGATAACCCCGCTACACCTGTGTTGACGCATCGCCGCACGTTTTCCGCGACTTCGCCTGGATCGTCGGCATAACCATTCTCGTAGTCCGCGTTAACTGGAATGTCGGTCGTCTCGACAATTTCCCGGATATGTTCGATCATCATATCGCGTCCGACAGCCCCGTCGGGCAATCCGCGCGAGAACGCGAATCCAGCTGACGTTGTCGCGATCGCTTTGAAACCCAGATGCTGCAGGTAATGCGCGGAGCCGATGTCCCACGGATTTGGAATAGCAAAGCAACCGCTCCGATGCAGTTCATGAAAACTTTGTCTTCGCTCGGCGATTGTCGGCATCACTGCTATTTTAACTTTCTCACAGGACTTCGCTAATCGACTGAGAGAGCAGGCGGAGGCAAGCCATTATGCCCAATAAAGTCACGACCGTAGAGGAGGGTAGCGGCGCTCTGTCAGCGTCGCATTCCGCGAAATTTTCGACGGTCATAGATCACAGCTATAAATCCTTATGTTAAGCGCCGGCATCGTGGGCTTGCCGAATGTCGGCAAATCAACCCTTTTTAACGCCGTTACCCGCACCCACAAGGCGCCGGCGGAGAATTATCCGTTTTGTACGATTGACCCAAACGTGGGCATCGTCACTGTGCCTGACCGACGCCTGACAAAACTCGCCGCGATATCGCACTCGCAAAGGATCGTGCCGACGGCGATCGAGTTCGTCGATATTGCTGGTCTCGTGAAAGGGGCGAGCGCAGGCGAAGGCCTCGGCAATCAGTTCTTGCATCACATTCGAGAGGTGGACGCAATCGTGCAGGTTGTCCGCTGCTTTGAAGATCCGGATGTTCATCACGTCAGCGCAACGATTGATCCCATTCGCGATATCGAAGTGATCAACACCGAGCTTATTCTGGCCGATCTGGCGTCGCTTCAAAAACGAAAGGATCGTCTGCAAAAGGAAGTCCGTACTGGATCAAAAACCGCAAAAATCGAGGATGCCATCATCGGAAAACTTTTGCTGCATCTCGACGCGGGCAAACCGGCTATTACAGTTGAATTGACTCCAGAAGAAAAAGAAATCGCGCACGGTTTATTTCTCCTCACGTCGAAGCCGACAATTTTCACGTGCAATGTAGCTGAACCGGACCTTGCGGTCGTTTCTGTAGCCGAGGGCGCTGCACGCGAACCGACAGGCCCGACCGGAGCCGGGGTTATCGACGTCGGGTACAACATAGCAGCTACGCATATCGCTGCGGTCCAGAGTTACGCACAACATCATTTCGCGACCGAAGCAATCGTTATCAGCGCGCAGATTGAAAGTGAACTCGTCGATCTTAGCGAAAATGAGGCGATGGAATATTTGCGTGGTTTGGGCGTCCAAGACAGCGGTGTCAACCAGCTTATTCGGTCGGTCTATCATCTGCTGGGCCTGCGTACGTTTCTAACCACCGGCGAAAAGGAATCGCGGGCCTGGACGATTCATGCCGGAGAGAAAGCACCCGCGGCTGCCGGAGCCATCCATTCAGATTTCGAACGCGGCTTCATCGCGGCGGAAACGATTCATTACGATGATCTCGTCGCGCTTGGTTCCTTCGCCAAAGCGCGCGAAGCTGGCAAGCTGCGAACGGAAGGTAAAGATTACGTCGTGCGCGATGGCGACGTAATTCTCTTTCGCTTCAATGTGTGATTGTCGATCTTATGGGCCGTCATACAAAATCCGTCCGCAATTCTCGCAACTGACGATTTCCTTTCCCGCTTTCGCACGATGCGCGGTTTGGGTGGTCACTTTCATGTGACAACCGGTGCAAACTTCGTGTTCCAGTGGGACAACCACGGCGTCGCCTTTGCTTTTGAAAAGACGTTCGAAACGGCCCAGCAAATCCTCGTCGATTTTGCCGGCGATCTCCGCGCGTTCTTTGGTCAGCTCTTCCAGACGCGACTCCAAAGTTTTTGATTTAGCATTGAGATCGGCTGTCTGGCGCGCGACTGATTCCTTGACCGTTGCGGCTTTCTTTTCCTCGACGCCGAGATCGGCTTTCAGCTTGTCGGCTTCCATCATCAGTTCGAGTTCTTCGTCCTCGATCTTGCGAATTTCGTTTTCATAACGCTTAATCTCATGTCCGATCGCCTGAAACTCGTCATTCTTCCGTGTTTGATACTGTTGGGTTTTAAGACGCGAGATACTTTCGGTTCGGGTGCCGACGTCGAGTTCGAGTTTCTTTCGATCCATTTCGACTTTTCGTCCTTTTTGCTTGAGCATCTCGACTCCGGCTACGGTTGCCGCCAATTGCGCTTCGAGGCTTTTCTTTTGCAGCGGCAGAGTTTCTACTTCGGTCTGGATCTGTTTGATCTTTTGTTGTCGATCTTGAAGAACGAGGAGCTGTTCCAGTTCCGGATGCACGGGGCTGGAATCTTATTGGCGCAATAGAGTTGCGTCAATCGCGGTGCCGTTCATCGAAGGCCTGGAGCGCTTGTTCTGGTCGCGCTCGAACTGCGATGTTGTCCGTCAAATTGACCCAGCGAATAATGCCGTCGGAATCGATCAAAAACTCGGCCGGGCGCGCGATGTTGATGCCTTTAGGCCCGGCGCCTCGATGCAAGAGATCGTAACGGCGGATGACTGCGGCATCCGCGTCCGAAAGCAGCGAAAACGTGAAACCCATCCTCTTAGTCTGTTGTTGATTTGTATCCACGGAATCGACGCTGATGGCCGCGACACGAACACCGCGCGCACCGAATTTCGAAAGTTTTCTCTGAAAACTCCGCAACTCGGAGTTACAAAGCGGTCACCAGTGGCCGCGATAGAAAATCAGCAACGCGCCCTTGCCCGAGAGAAGATCGGCGAGCGCGACTTGTTTGCCGTTCTGGTCGCGCAATACGAACTCCGGCGCTTTTTCGCCAACGCGTGGAGCTTGGGCCGAAAGCGGCACCTGCTTGAGGACGTAGAGAATTTCGTAAGCGAAAAAAGCAAACAAAAGGAAGCTGATTACTGCGAAGATCGAGCCGAAGATTTTGCCCCGATAAAGCTGCGGCCGACCGAAAGCGCGAAACAAACCGACAATTAGAAGCGCGGCGCCGGTAGCGAACAGCAAAAGATTCGCCCACGGAAAGTCGCGCGTGATCGGAAATCGCGCGAAAAATTCGTAGCTGAAAAGTCCGCCGACCGCGACGACGAATCCCGCCCAGATCGGCCAGTTCCATTTCCGCTTCATGCCATCGCCCGACCTGATCCCATTCGCAGGATCCATCGATAAAGCACGAACGCGATCACGACGAATGTTATTCCGCCGATGATAATTCCGGCCGTTTCAAAGTTGGCGAGAATGGGAATCGATTTCGCCAAAACTCCGTCCGGCCCAACTAGAGCGAGCGGCGCAGGTTTGCTGGAGAAGGCCTTAACCAGGGAAATTACGACCGCGATGATGCCTTCGCCAACGATCAGACCCGACGCGAGCAAAACGCCAAGCTGCTTCGTGGCTTCCGGCCGCGGCGTGCGATCAGCTCGCCTGTCGTAAAACCAACCGGCAACGGCTCCGACAATAATCATCAACGTGCTTGAAGTCGGCAGATAAATTCCGAGACCGACCGCGAGCGGCGGAACGCGCATGCGCTTGGTCGTGCGGGCAAGAATTTCATCCAGCAAAACAATTCCGACGCCGATCAATGCGCCGATGCCGATCAAACTCCAATCGATGTCCGCCGCGATTACACCCTGCGCCAGCGATGAAATCAAACCAGCTTGCGGCGCCGGAAGTGCGCGACGTGGATCCGCGCCCGGCGCGCCAGCAAAACCATAGGTATGATTCATCAGATCCAGTACCGGCGGAATGATCACTGCCCCTGCGACAACACCAATCACCAACGCGACTTGTTGCTTCCACGGCGTCGCGTCCACGAGTTGTCCGGTCTTGAGGTCCTGCAGGTTGTTGTTCGCGATCGCGGCGACGTTGAAAATCACCGCAGTTGTAAAAAGTGCGAATGCCATCAACGCTTTGCCCGTGTCTGGGCCGACGTACGGTTTAACTCCGAGCACCAGCAGTAATGCAGCACCGATCACGACCAAAATTCCAATGCCGGAGAGCGGACTGTTAGAGGAACCGATCAGTCCTGCCATGTAACCGCAGACCGCCGAAACGAAGAAACTCATCAACACGATGTAGACGACGCCGCCGATGATGAGCGTTGGCAAATGCGCGCCGAGACCGCTCGCGTTTCCGAAATCGCCAAGGAGCCAGCCGATCGGCAGCATGCACGCCAACGTGACAAGACCGACAATGCCGATCGGCATATCGCGCTCGGTGATCGGGAGCGTTTCGGCTTTGCCCGCTTTACGCGCGCGCGACGCAGCCATCGCGCTGGCCAAACCGCTGATAAGCGGCTTTGCCAGCTTCAACAGAGTCCAAATTGCAGAAATCCCGATCGCGCCAGCGCCAATGTATCTGACTTTGCCGCTCCATGCGT
>DASXNN010000115.1:0-5473 GCA_036495045.1 Candidatus Udaeobacter sp. | reverse complement strand
AACACTAGAATCTTCGGGCGCCCTGTGATGTGACGCGCAAGACGAATCGAAAAACGGTTGGCATCAGTCGCGGTGAGCGCAAATTGCCAGTAGTTTAGTCCGAATCGTTGCTGTAACTCTTCGGCGACGAAGACGGCATCTTCCGACGGCAGCATGAGAGTGATGCCGCGCTTCAGTTGTTCCTCGATGGCTTTGGTGGCGGCAAAGGGCGAGTGCCCGGTCATGGCGCCGGTGTCGCCGAGGCAAAAATCAACATATCGATTGCCATCGACGTCAAAGAAGTGTGCTCCTTGCGCCTCGCGAACCACCGGAGGAAAAGCGCCAGCCCATTTCACCATCCAGTTCATGGGCACGCCGGAGAGAAGCGACTTCCTGCCGCGATCGTATATGGACTTCGATTTTTGATGCTCAGCTACGAAGCGCTTTTGCTCGCGCTCCATGAGGGACTTCAGGCGGTTGCGATCAATTGTCATGAAAAGAAGGTGGCGAGTAGGTTAGCAGATAAGGGCGGGCGGGGTCGCCCGCCTCGTAGGCTAAATCTTGAGAATTCTAGAGGATGTATCTCGAGAGATCCTGATCTTTCACGATATCGGCGAGCATCTTCTGCACGTAGGCAGCGTCGACAGTGAACGGTTGGCCTTTTTTCTCCGGTGCCTCAAAGCTGATCTCATCGAGCACACGCTCCATGATAGTGTGCAGTCGGCGGGCTCCAATATTTTCTGTTCCTTCATTCACTCTAAAAGCAAAGCGTGCCACTTCTTCGAGCGACTCGGGGGTGAACTCCAGCTTCACGCCTTCCGTTTCAAGCAACGCAATGTACTGGCGGGTCAGCGAAGACTTGGGCTCAGTCAGAATCCGAACGAAATCTTCCATTGTCAACGACTGCAGTTCGACGCGGATCGGGAAGCGGCCCTGCAATTCCGGGATCAGGTCGCTCGGCTTCGATACATGAAAGGCGCCTGCCGCCACGAAGAGAATGTGGTCGGTACGAACCATTCCGTAACGCGTATTTATGGTCGTGCCTTCGACGATCGGCAGAATGTCGCGCTGCACGCCTTCGCGCGAAACGTCCGGCCCATGGCCGCTCTCACGGCCCGCGATCTTGTCGATTTCGTCGAGAAAGATAATGCCGGAGTTCTCGACCTTGTCGATCGCAGTGCGCGTTACCTGCTCCATATCGATCAGGCGTTGTTCTTCTTCCTGAATCAAATATTCAAACGCCTCGTTAACCTTCATCTTCCGCTTCTTGGTACGCTGGCCGAAGAGGTTGGGCAACATATCTTTGAGATTCACATCCATCTCTTCAACGCCCTGGTTGGAGATGATCTCGAAGGAAGGGAAGTTGCGCTCGCGAGTTTCTATCTCGACGGTGCGGTCGTCGAGTTTGCCTTCGCGCAGTTGCTGGCGCAGTTTCTCTCGTGTGCGGCTCGAAGAGTCGACCGGGTGTGCGTCAGCGTCGATCACCACGCCGCCGCTGGAGTTGGCGGCACCGTTATCTCCAGAACGTGGAGCCGCCGGAGGAAGAAGAATGTCGAGCAAGCGCTCTTCCGCATTGAGCTCGGCCTTATCTGCGACATCTTCAAGTTTCTCCTCGCGCACCATTTCAATCGCAATTTCGACGAGGTCGCGAATCATCGATTCGACATCGCGTCCCACATAACCGACCTCGGTAAATTTGGAGGCTTCCACTTTGAGGAAGGGAGAATTCGCGAGCTTCGCAAGCCGGCGGGCGATTTCGGTCTTGCCCACTCCGGTCGGACCGATCATGAGGATGTTCTTCGGCATGACCTCTTCGGCCATCTCAGGCGCAAGCTTTTGCCGGCGCATGCGGTTACGCAAAGCAATGGCGACCGCCCGCTTTGCGTCCTTCTGTCCAACCACGTACTTGTCAAGCTCGGTGACGATTTCGCGCGGCGTCAACTCGTCGAGCGTGACTTGCTCTTCTTCCGCTGTTCCTGGTAAATAAATGGCCATTGAAAGCTACCTACAATTCCTCAATCGTAATCTTGTCATTTGTATAGATGCACATCCGGCTGGCAATCTTCATTGCTTCTTCGGCAATCTCGCGCGGCGCGAGTTTCGTGTGGTCCGCCAACGCTTGCGCCGCCGCCTGCGCAAAGGGGCCGCCCGAGCCGATGGCGGCAATTCCGGTGTCGGGCTCAATCACATCGCCTTGCCCGCTGAGTAGAAAGGTCGCGTCTTTGTCGGATACAAGAAGCAGCGCCTCAAGGTGCCGCAGGTATTTGTCGGTGCGCCAATCTTTTGCCAGTTCCACCGCGGAGCGCCCGACGTTGCCGTGGTATTGCTCCAGTTTCGTCTCGAAGCGGCTGAACAGCGTAAACGCGTCCGCAGTCGATCCGGCAAATCCAGCAAGAATTTTGTCTTGATAGAGTCGCCGAATTTTCTTCGCTCCGTGCTTGATAACCGATTCGCCAAGTGTAACTTGGCCGTCGCCAGCCATAACGACCTTACTATCGCGTCGAATGCAGAGGACGGTGGTGGACCGGATAAGGCGGCGAGGTTTTTGTTCGTTGTCGTCAGTGCCTGCTACTGTGTTTTTCTTCATGAGCGGAATCTTTCATTATACAACTCATGGCCACCACTAAACCAAAGCCGTCGATTCTCCGGGCCTGACCCGCTAGCCCACGCAACGAATTCTCTGAAACTCAAACAAGAGTGTCATCCTGAGCACATTGAGAGCTTTACGAAGTGAAGTTCTCGCGGAGTCGAAGGACCCCGTGCCTTCGGACCGTGAGATAAACCGCGCACGGCGTTTTCTCGACGAACTTAACGCACAAGCAGCATGGTGAGAACTCCTTGCCGCACTGGTGGAAACGACGGCGCAGGGGTCTTTCGACTGCACACAGCAATCGGCTTCGCCGATTGCCGTGTTTCGCTCAAGATGACATTCTGATGTGGGTCTTTAACCCATTCTACAAACTTGTCGACCTGGGCAATCGACTTGGTCAATGGACGTTGCCGACGGCCCTATTCCGGTCAGGATGACGTCAATATGTGGTTCCTACCGCAACCTACAAGAAGGAAACATTTCAGGGATCTTTCGAAGGCGCAGGAGAATCGGCTTCGCCGATCGCCCGATTCCGATCAAGATGAGAGCGGTTTAAGGTTTCACTTGAGCGCAGAGCCGCCGGTGAAGATGAAGGCGCCCATCCCTCAAACTTCCCTCAGCGCTTCTCCTGTAAAATCCTACTAACGCACTCGGAGCCAAGTTCTTTTGTCGTTCCTCGAACAACTAAATCCGCAACAACGCGAAGCCGTTGAAACCACCGAAGGCCCGGTGCTTATACTCGCCGGTGCCGGCAGCGGGAAGACTCGCGTCATCACTTATCGCATCGCCTACTTGATTGAGAATATGGGAGTGATGCCGGAGTCGATTCTCGCCGTCACCTTCACCAACAAGGCCGCCGCGGAGATGGCGGAGCGCGTGGAGAAACTTGTCGGCGGCCTCAGTGTGGCCAAGCCGGTCATTTCGACTTTCCATTCTTTTTGCGTGCGCGTTTTGCGGCGGGACATCGAGGCGCTGCGTATTCCTTCGACTGTCCCTGGTCAGCCTCCGATCGGGCTCACCAAAAGTTTCGTGATTTACGACGAGAGCGATCAGCAGCAGGTCGTCAAAGGCATCATGCGGCGGATGGGCCTTGACGACAAACAACTGACGCCGCGCAATGTGCTTTCGCGAATTTCCTGGGCCAAGAATCACATGCTCGATCCCCAGGAAATTTATTTGCAATCGGCCGATCCAAAGATGGAGAAGGTAGCCCACATTTTCGAGGATTATCGCAAGGAACTTATCAAAGCGAACGCAATGGACTTCGACGATCTGCTGCTTGAAGCTGCGCGCCTGCTCAAGTCTGTCACCGCTGTTCGCGAATACTACAACCGTCGCTTTCAATATTTATTAGTCGATGAATATCAGGATACGAACCGTCCACAGTATGAGTTGATGCGTTTGCTGGCAGGCGAGCGCCACAATGTCTGCGCGGTGGGAGACGAAGATCAGTCGATTTACTCCTGGCGCGGAGCGGATATTCGCAACATCCTTGAATTTGAGCGCGATTTTCCGGAAGCTAAAATCGTGCGACTCGAACAGAACTATCGCTCCACGCAGAATATTTTAGGCGCGGCTTCGGCGGTGGTGGCCAACAACGTCCGGCGCAAGGGAAAAAATCTTTGGACGTCGCGGCAGGGTGGCGCGAAGATCGGCTACTACGAAGCTCCGGACGGCGAAAACGAAGCATTGTTTGCCGCCGACACTATCAATAAATACGTGCGACAGGCCGCCGAGCATGGCGAGATCGCGCGCGCTGCCGTCCTCTATCGCACCAATTCGCAATCGCGACTTTTCGAAGAAGCGATGCGGCGGTACCAGTTGAAATATCACGTCGTCGGCGGTTTCTCGTTTTACGAGCGGGCCGAGATTAAAGATCTGATCTCGTATCTGAAGGTCATTCAGAATCCGGATGACTCGGTTTCGTTATTGCGCGTGATCAATACTCCCGTGCGCGGCATCGGCAGGACCACGATTGAAATGATCGAACGCCTCGCGCTCGAAACCGGGCTTTCGATGTGGGGAGCGCTGGGGGAGGCCGTAAAAAGACAGCTTTTGCCCGCTCGGGCGCTGGCGGCGCTCAAGAGCTTTCGAGATTTGATTGAAGACGGACGTGCGATGATGGCGGGGACGTTTGTGGAGCGCGTCGCTGGAGGTTCCGCAATTGATCACGAAAATGCCGAGCTGCGCTCGGCTCGGACGGGGGAGACTCCAATCCCCACACTCCCGCCCTCGGCATCGGCAGTTGATGAGGGCACCGATTTTAATCCCGGTAATTTCAGCTTTGATTTTGGGCCGGACGATCTCGATGACTCGGCAAATGCGTCTAGAACTGATGATCGAGCTCCAGATGCTGGCGAGTTATCCACCGACGATACCGACTTCAATCCTGCGGACATGAGCAACGAGGATCCTCCTACTGAAATTGAAACGACCGTGAACGCGTCGCCGAACCAAGCTGTCGAAGCCGCAGTCGAAGGTTTTCGCGCTTCGGGTGGCGCTGCGAATACTGGAGAGCTTCTCAAATTTCTGATCGATCGCACCGGTTATATCAAGCAACTGGAAGAAGAAGACACGCCCGAAGCCTTTTCGCGCATTGAGAACCTACGCGAACTCGTGAACGCTGCCATGGATTCTCGCGATCGTGGCGAGACGCTTGATCAGTTTCTAGATCACGCCGCGCTCGTAAGCGATGCCGATCAATATGATGAAGGGGCACAGATCACCTTGATGTCTCTGCACGCGGCCAAGGGCCTCGAATTTCCGGTGGTGGTACTTGCCGGAATGGAAGAGGGTTTGTTCCCGCATTCGCGCACCTTGCTCGAACCCGATTCCATCGAAGAAGAGCGTCGGCTTTGCTACGTCGGCATGACGCGCGCCATGGACTCTTTAATCCTGTCGCGA
>DASXNN010000114.1:0-5424 GCA_036495045.1 Candidatus Udaeobacter sp. | reverse complement strand
GGGAAAAAGTGGGAAGCGAAATAAAGCTACTGGTTGATCAGCCGTATGTCGCTCGCAGCGAGGCGGACGCCCCAGAAGTCGATGCGAGGGTGATTTTATCCAAGACAACGCCGGTGGGCGAATTCATTTGGCGTAAAATCATTGGAAGCCGTGGTTACGATCTACTTGCCTAAACTCTCGGCTGATCTGTTGCTAACCCACATTTGGTTCGCGAATGAACTTGACGAGTGACAACGCGACCATTTCAAGCGATGGTTTAAAACTGATTTGCCCGTCCGATGGCCGACCCAAACGAACCAAACAAAGAGAATTCTCGCAGTGCTTTGCCGCCGCAGCCGGTAGCGAAAGCGCCTGACGCAGATAAACGCAAGCGCGACACGGTGAGAATCCAGTTGCCGCCTCGGCCGCCATCAAACAAGGTGCCTCTCAGCTCTCCAACGGAGCCATCGGCCCCTCCCAAACCGCCTGCGGCGCCATCGCCTCCGCCCCTCCCAGTTTTCGCGCCAGAGCCGCCCACAGAAGTTTCGACGCCGGAGCCATGGCCCGGTACCCCGCCCGCGGTCAGCCCCGCCCCAGATTTAACTTTTCCGGAGCTGAAGAAAGAGACGGCGCGGATTCCGCTTATGCCTGACCCGCCTGCGAGGCCGGCACCAGCCGTTCAGATGAAAAAGACGCAACCGCTCATTGCGATGCCACAGATTACGCCCCAGAGCGCTTCAATTGCAGTGGCGCCGACGAAAAAAGGTGAGGGGATTACGATGCCGATCTGCGGGACGCTGCTCGGTGTTTCTGCCGTTATTTTGATTATTCAAATTTGGACTTATTTTTCCTAAAGCTATGGACAACTCTGCTGCCATCAATCTCGACGAATCGAACTTTGACCGCGAAGTTATGCAAAGCGATAAGCCCGTGGTCGTCGATTTTTGGGCGGAATGGTGCGGTCCGTGCAAAATGATTGCGCCTTTGCTGGATGAGATTGCGCGTGAAAAAGCCGACGCAATCAAAGTCGCTAAAGTTAACGTTGACGAAAACCAGAGTCTTTCGTTCAGGTACAACATTCGGGCCATCCCGGCGTTGCTCTTCTTCAAGAATGGGCAACTGCGCGATCAAGTGACCGGCATGACGAGCAAAAAAGATTTGCTCGGCCGGATCGACGCGCTGGCGTAAGAAGCAAGTCCGCTTCCCCTACAAAAACAAGTGCGCCCGGCGGGGCTCGAACCCACAACCTACGGCTCCGGAGGCCGTCGCTCTATCCAATTGAACTACGGGCGCAGAGGGAAAACCTTACGTGCTTCAAGCTGTTGCCGCAATTCTCGAGCAATGAGGAACGTATAACTCGAGCTTCCCGCCTGAAATTCATGGGGTTTCCTAGTGTCCGGCAAGAGTGAGAAAGGAGCTCGTCAGCGATCTTTTCGCGAGTTTCGCTTGATTTGCCGGCTCGTCGGATGAAAATGGTCGTCCCGCCGTGCGAGAGGTGGTTTTCATGAATCGAATTATTGACGCTATCGAGAAAGAACAGCAAGAAACCGACAGGACGCGGTTTTCTGTGGGCGACAGCGTGCGTGTTCACACCCGCGTTGTCGAAGGAGACAAAGAGAGAATCCAGATTTTCACCGGCATCGTGATTGGACGCAAAGGCCGGGGATCAAACGAGACCTTCACCGTGCGTCGAATTTCTTACGGCGAAGGCGTCGAGCGGGTTTTCCCGTTGCATTCGCCCCGGATCGCGAAAGTTGAAGTGGAACAACAAGGCCGGGTTCGTCGCGCCAAATTGAATTACCTCCGCGGGCGCAAAGGCAAGGAAGCGACCGCGGTCAGGGAATGATGAAGGGACGAGCTCCGTCTCGTCCAATTCGGGAATCGGTACAAGAGTCATTCCCCAAATTTTTTTGTGGGAAATCTGCATAATCTGCGGATGATTGAAACCGCATGTACCGGCGCTGCGGATTCCGTTACGAAAAAAAATTGCGTGCCAACGGCGTCGCTCGCATTGCTGGAATTGACGAAGCCGGTCGCGGCGCTCTGGCCGGACCGGTTGTAGCCGCTGCGGTAGTTTTGCCGGAAAAATTCCGGCACCGGCGCCTGAACGATTCCAAGCAGCTCGCGCCTGAATTACGCGAAGAAATTTATCAAGAAATGGTGGGGAACTCCGAAATCAACTGGGCGGTCGGTATTATCGATTCCATCGAGATCGACCGGATTAATATCCTGCGCGCGACGCATAAAGCGATGCGCATGGCGATTGCCGCGTTCTCCATTCCGCCCGATCACGTTTTGATCGATGGCCTGCCCGTTATTCCGTTTCTACGTCCACAGACCGCCATCATAGACGGCGATTGCTTCAGCCTTAGCATTGCCGCCGCAAGCGTGATCGCCAAAGTCACCCGCGACAGAATGATGCGTGACTTCTGCGGCCATTTTCCCGAATATTGTTTCAGCCAGCATAAAGGGTACTGCACCGAACTGCATCTCCTGAAACTCCATGAATTCGGGCCTTGTCCGATCCATCGCCGATCTTTCGAACCGGTGGCGCAACCGCTTCTTGCTCTCGAAGGCCTCGTCGAGGCCGCAACATCTCCGGCGCGGCGCTCGCGGGGAGAAACTGGCCTGCCGGTTCTTGCGGCGTAACGGATACAAAATTCTCTACCGCAACTTCAAAGGACGCAGCGGCGGTGAGATCGACGTCGTTTGTCGCGATCGAGACACATTGGTTTTTGTGGAAGTAAAAACGCGTGCCAGGGAGGATTTCGGCCGGCCGATCGCAGCGGTGGATCGAGAAAAGCAAAATGCATCTCGCGCGGCGGTCTTAACTGTCTGCGGATGCTGGATAATCCCGACATTCTCTTTCGTTTCGACGTCGCGGAAGTCATTATTGCCGAAGACGCCAGACCCCGACTCGAATTGATCAAAAACGCGTTCCCGCTTTCCAAGCCTTACATTTATTGAAGTGGCACAAGTTTCTAAGTTGCGTTGCCAATTATTCGCAGGTTGGAACCCGAGTTAGCTGGTTGATCTGGCGCCTCCTCCTCCTCCGTGTGAGGGCGTGACATGATTGTGACAAACAGCCAGAGCACGAGAACCGCGATCAGGCTGATCAGTGCGATGATCAAAACACGCATCGGTTTCAGGCGGCGGGGCATTTTCCTCGCTGCGAGAATGCATGCGGTGAAGATGAGAATGGCGGCGGCGGCGAGGGCGAGATAAGCTGCGTTCACGTTAGATCAACATCGAACTTTCGGGTGAATCAACTTGCCATCGAAATTGTGGCAGCATGATAATCGCGCCGTTTCTATGAACAACAAGATCAATCATCTCGCCGTCTGGATCCTCGTGGTGGTTTATTTCCTAATCGGCTGGGGTTGGTACGCCATTCTTGGCGAGAAGTGGTTGAATCTTCACGCCAGGACGATGACCGACATCGAGCGGACGCATAATGTCTCCGCCTACTTGCTCGCGTTTATCGCGTCCATCTTTGTCAACTACGCGCTGGCCTGGCTGATCAGCCGGCTTAATGCAACGAGTGCCATCGCCGGTTTCAAGATCGCGATCGTCTGCTGGTTCGCCTTCTTGTTCGTTGAATACGCGACCATTTGTGTGTTCTCGGCCTTCGAAACAAATCCGTGGCCGCTGGTTTTTATCGACATGGGCCGACCATTCGTCGGTTTCGCGGTCAGCGGTTTGGTCTTGGGTGCCTGGCGCAAGCGCGAACTGTAGGGAAGCCGTTGGCTTCCCCTGTTGTCCGATTTAACGTTGTAACGCTTTGACGATTTAACGTGACGCCAGTCATTCCGTCGGTGGCTCGGTCATGTTCTTAACGCCAACGCGAAGTGTTAACGGCCAAATGACTCGTCGCGGTTGTTTAGTGTCGCCCCAGGCGGCGCCGAGTTCAGCCGCAACTTCCTCCAATGGATCTCGCCGGTTTGCGGCGATGAATCGTTGTGTTGCCGACCATGATCGCAAATAGCCGAGCAGGTGATCCAGCGTCCAATCGACCTTCATCTCGAACGCGGGCGTCTCTTGTTCGGGGAAGGGGAATGGAATTTCTTCAAAATTCATAATCAGCGCTCGCTCTGCCGGCCAGAATGGGCCAACTATTTCGCTGTAATAGCGGCGATTCACCAAGTCATCGACTGCTGGTGTGATGTGAAGGAAGCGATATGCAGAGGCTGCGAAAACGCCGCGTGGCTTCAGGACTCGCTTTGCCTCTGCGTAAAAACGATCAAGATCGAACCAGTGCAGTGCCTGCGCGACCATGGTCAAATCAACCGTTCCCGATTTGATGCCGCCGTTTTCAGCCGGCGCGACTCGATACTCGACCCGCTCGTGCGGTTCGGCGTTTGCGATCTGTTTTCCACTTGCGTCCGTCGCGATCACGCGCTCGAACACTGACGCCAATCCGACTGCCGCTTGTCCGTTTCCTGTACCGCAATCCCAGGCTAGTTGACGACTCGGCGCAATGCTTCCCAGGTAAGCGAATATTTCCCGCGGGTAGCCCGGTCGAAATTTTGCGTAATCACTCGCTTGCTGTGAAAAATGATCTTTAAAGCCCATTTACTCCCAAAGGCCGGACGATTTTCCTTTCGAATCGTGCATCGTAAGCCGCTTAAGATAGACGAGTGGACGACCTCCATTTTGTTGTAGTGCCGGCTGCTTGTCTCGCCATAGCGTGCGGCGGGGGGTCCTCAGCCGCAAACTCTGAATTCGACGTTAGGCGTTGGGCGTTTTCTGCTTACTCCGCCTCTTCTCGCCGGTCCGATTTAACATTTCAACGCTTTAACGCTTCAACGTTCCTCTCTGGGCGCCTCCGGCATCGTTCTCAATCCCACGCGAGCCAGATATTCGTCGGCTTGAAGAAGATCCGTCCCGGCGCGCTCGATGATCTTGAGCAGATTATCCATCGACGAAACTTCCTCGAGCTGCTCGGTCAGGAACCACTGCAGAAAATTGATCGTGATGTAGTCGTTTTGTTTCCGCGCGAGTTCGACCAAGCCGTTGATTTGGTTGGTAACATGAATCTCCTGGTCGAGCGATAGTTTCACCGCGTCCCGCGCCGTTTTGAACTTTGATTTCGGCGCATCGATCGCCGGGATCACAACGCGGCCACCGGCATCGACAATGTATTTGATAAACCGCAGCGCATGCCCTTTTTCTTCCTCGGCTTGCTGGAAAAAATGCTGCGACAGTTGCGGCAATGCGTCGGCCGCAAAATGCGCGCCGATCGCGTAATACTGCAATTCCGCGCTGAACTCGTACCCGATTTGCTCATTAATGGCATCGATGACCTTTTGACTGGTTAACATATGGAAATCCTACAGCCGATTTATGAGATGCAAATCCCAATTACCTCAGCGTCCAGCCCTGGACTCGCCTGCCGTGCCGTAGCCTTGGCGGAGGCGGGTAAGCATGTCATCAAATTACCGCGCA
>DASXNN010000113.1:0-11518 GCA_036495045.1 Candidatus Udaeobacter sp. | reverse complement strand
TGGCGATACGATTCGCATCCGTGAATGTGATTTGAAAACAGGTGGTGTTGCCGCCGAATTGCTGGAAGCCAGCATCACAGACTGGGATGGAGCCGCGGGTACCGTAAAATTTGAGCTTCATACCAAACTTTACGGACAGGTTGATAGCCGCGGCAAGATTGAGGCACGAGAAAATTTCTCATGGGGGATGCTCATGGCGGCGTTCGATAGCGCGACTGGCGCTCGAGAAAACAGTTGGCCCGCCGTACCACAGGCGATCGAAATGGCAGCGCATCGGAAATCAGATCGACGCCGCGTTTGTCCTCGCGCGGGCGGACTTCGTAAAGGTGTGCCGCCTTCAATTTCACTGACTTGTTAGGCCAAGATAAACCGTTGCCACCAAGTTGCCATAATGAGCACACATTATGTGCGTTTATGTTCGCACGTGTTCGCGTGTTTACCTGGGCGAGTGATTGTTCGCTAGGTATTTGTTCGGATTTTCAGTCCACCGCTCTGCCAACTGAGCTACCCAACCGTGAGATCGACAATAGCGGGTGAAAGCCGGGCGTTCACTATGCAAAATTCCGGGATTGGGGCAAGGAGGAACCGGTAGCACAAGACTCTGTTGAGAATAGTCGGCGCGCTCGGAGATCGCGCCCTACATCAAAATTTCCTCGGCAATTCTACTGCGCTCCTTAAAAGGTGCAGATAATGGTTTCTTGAAATCTCGATGCCGCCAAATTGTTGCAGGTGCGGCGTGAGCCATTGCGTGTCGAGTAAAACGAATTTTCTGCTGCGCAAATATTGCACGAGCGCGACGAGCGCAATCTTGGAAGCATCGGTCACCCGGTGAAACATCGACTCACCAAAAAACGCGCCGCCGACCGCCACCCCATAAAGCCCTCCAGCAAGTTTGCCCTCTCTCCAGGCTTCGACGGAATGCGCGTAACCAAGCTCGTGCAGCCGTGAGTAGCTTTCGATGATTTCATGGTTGATCCAGGTGTCTTCACGCCTCGCGCACTCATTGATCACGTCCGAAAAGGCATTGTCGATCTTGACTTCGAAAAAGTGTTTCCGCAGGGCGCGACGCAATGCATGTGGCACATGAAAATCTTCCAGTGGAATAATCGCGCGCGGATCGGGCGAGAACCACCCGATGGAGTCGTCTTCCATCGCCATCGGAAAAACACCGAGCCGATAGCCTTGCAGCAGGAGATCCGGCTCAATCATGAAAGCGAATTTAAAAGGTTAAAACTGTTAAAAGTTACAATGAGAAGCTTGCACCGTTTCAACAATTTTAACTTTTTAACATTTCATCAGTTTGATTTCGCAATCCGCAATTGCATTACTGCGCTTCGTTCCTAAAATGAGCAGATGAAGCGCATGTCGATCTTGTTCGTGATCGCATCGACGCTGATCGTCAGTGGCTGCGCTGACCCGCTCGAACAGCGCAGCAGCGAAGAAGTGGAGGGGCAGCTTCAGCGGGGCGTGACCGGCCAGGGGACGATTGGCCCAGTCGAGCGGTCGCCTGGCGACCCTGCCGGCGAGCACAGCGTGCCAGAAACTCATCCGTAGCACGTGAGAACAGCTGCCACATCAGTCCATTCGAAAATTCTCATCCTGGACTTCGGTTCGCAGTACACACAAGTCATTGCCCGGCGCATTCGTGAACTTCAGGTTTATTCCGAGATCGTTCGCTTCGACGTACCTGCAACTGAAATCGCCAAGCTGAAACCGAAGGGACTCATTCTTTCCGGCGGTCCGGCGAGTGTTTACGACAAAGACGCCCCACATCTCGATCCGGAAATTCTTTCACTTGGCATCCCAGTGCTCGGCATTTGTTACGGCTTGATGCTGATGGCACATCACCTCGGCGGCCGAGTCGTATTCACCGGGCGACGCGAATACGGCGCCGGGACGTTGCACATCGCTAACGGCTCGCAGCTGCTAGACGGGCTCGGCCCGCAGATCGATGTCTGGAATAGTCATGGCGATGAAGTGACGGCGCTGCCGAAGGGATTTCGCGCTGCCGGGAGAACGGAGAGCTCCAACTTCGCGGCGGTTGAAGATCCGCAACGCAAGCTTTACGGGCTGCAATTTCACCCCGAAGTCGCGCACACGCCGCGCGGGAAAGAGATTCTGCGGAACTTCGTTTATCACATCTGCCACTGCACGATGGACTGGACGATGGGCTCGTTCATCGAAGAAGCCTGCGCCCGCATCCGCGAGCAGGTCGGCGATCAGAAAGTTGTGCTCGGTTTGAGCGGCGGAGTCGATTCATCCGTTACCGCTGCGCTTCTGAACCGGGCGATCGGCGACCAGCTTACGTGTATCTTTGTGAACAATGGTTTGCTGCGCTCGCGCGAGGAAGAAATCGTCCAACGCGTTTTCGGTGAAAATTTTCATGTGCGTCTGAAATACGTGGATGCGAGTGAGGGTTTCCTCACGCTGCTCAAAGGCGTGACCGATCCGGAAACAAAGCGAAAAATCATCGGCAACGAATTCATCAAAGTGTTTCAGCACGCGACCGAGGGGTTACTCGAAGAAGATCGCAAAAATGACGCGCCTAAACACGGTGGTTACAAATTTCTCGCCCAAGGCACACTTTACCCGGATGTGATTGAGAGCGTGTCGATCGAGGGGAATCCCTCGCAAGTGATTAAGAGTCATCACAACGTCGGAGGTTTGCCCGAAGAAATGCATTTCGAGTTGGTCGAGCCGGTGCGCCAGTTGTTCAAAGACGAAGTGCGTCAGGCCGGTTTGCAGCTCGATTTGCCGAAAGAAATTGTATACCGTCAACCATTCCCGGGACCGGGTCTTGCCGTTCGCATCCTCGGTGAAGTGACGCCCGAGCGACTGTCGATCTTGCGCGAAGCGGACACGATTGTCGTGAGCGAAATGGAATCTTCAGATTGGTATTATCGTGTCTGGCAATCGTTCGCTGTGCTGCTGCCGGTCCGCTCGGTCGGCGTGATGGGCGATCAGCGCACGTATGAGAACACCATCGTGGTGCGAGTCGTCGAAAGCCAGGATGGCATGACTGCGGATTGGGTCCGGCTTCCCTACGAGTTGCTCGCGCGCATTTCCGCTCGCATCAGCAACGAAGTCAAAGGCGTCAACCGCGTCTGTTACGATATCTCGAGCAAACCGCCCAGCACGATTGAGTGGGAATGAATTGCATTTTCGATCGACCGTTGGGAGTTTCGAATAGAGTCTCGGAATGCTACTTGCGGCCATCAGCCAATGTCGCCAACAACGCGGATGAACTCGGCGAAATCTTTGCCGTTGCGCGCGGCGTGATTTAGTGCGCTGAGCCGGGCATCGGATGCGGCTTCAGGCAGAACGACCCGATGCAGTTGAAATTGGTTCGCGAAGACAATTTCATCCCACTGGATCGAGGAAATCTCGTCGGTAAACCGCGCGACGGAACGGCCACGAAAAAATGCGCGTGTGGTTTCGGGCGGATTGAAAATCGACATTTTAATCTCGTCCTCAGTCACGACGCGCCGCATGGCCCCCTGGCGGACAAGCTCGTAATACATCCCACGCTCGAGATCGACATTGTGATATTCGAGATCGATTGATTGCAGCCACGGATCGCTCCAGGAAAGTTTTTCTTCTTCCTGCAACGCGTTAAGTAGAAATTTCTTCCCGATCCAATCAACGCGGTCGCGTGCCAGCATCAAATCGCGCTCAAGATCGTTAAGAACGCTTTCCCACTCCCGCAAGATCCATTCTCGATCTTCGTCCGCACCCTCATTGACGCGTGCTGCAGCCTTCAGATAAATGCGTTGCACATCGATCGCGGAAATCTTTCGGCCATCCTTTAATTCGATGATCCAATCGTAAGTTTGATCGCGACTGATCGATTTGTTCGCATCGACAGCTTGCGCGATCTCAAGTTGCGGCGCTTCTCCGCGCTCGATCAGATCGAGAACGAGCGCCGTCGTCCCAATCTTCATGGCCGTGGCCCACTCGCTCATGTTCGAATCACCCAGGATCACATGAAACCGGCGATAACGGCTGGCGTCAACGTGCGGCTCGTCCCGCGTGTTGATCAGCGGCCGGCGATTCATCGTGTCAATGCTTACCAGCACGCTGAAAAAATCCGCGCGCTGCGAAATTTGAAATATTCCAGGCTTACCCGACGTGCTCTCCGCTTCGATCCCCATCTTGCCGGCACCAGCGAAGATCTGACGCGTGATGAGAAACGGCAGGATACCCGCCACGATCCGGTCCCATGCGATCTCACGGCTTACCAGGTAGTTGTCATGGCAGCCGTAACTGTGGCCGACAAAATCCGTGTTGTTCTTGTAAAGACAGACTTCGTTGGCAGGCGGTAACTTCAGGTTTCGTCGCCGCGCACATTCGGCCAAAATGCGTTCACCGGCTTTATCCTGGGCGACGATTTGCCCGAGCGTGGTGCATTCGGGAGTGGAATATTCCGGATGCGCATGGTCGTTGTAAAAACGCGCGCCATTTGAAAGGACCAGGTCGCTTTTTATCTCCTCGAAACTGAGCGGGCGATTTTTGTCGATCTCGTAATAAGCGGACTCATCGGTATCCTGGAGCAATTCCCGGGCGCGAAAGCCGCGCGCGTCGAGATGCGGATCTTCCAGCTCATAATCCCATTTCATGAGCGCGCCGTGCTCAGTATAACGGCGCACCAGCTCGATCGATTCAGCGACAACATCGACAATCTCCGCACCATTCACGGTGATGCCGTACTCCGTCTCAAGACCGAATACCCGTTTCATCCCTTGTTAGCCAGGGATTAGATCACCCCGGATGCCGCGCGCGATCGCGCATCCGAAAGCGGTTTCACGGGCGCGATCTTGACCACGTTTTCCGGATCGTAGTCGATCAGCTTGAGCCAGTCTTCCGTAATATCGGTGGTTGGAAAAATGTCGTTCTCGACATATTCAGCGTTGAATGCGAGTTGCAAGTCCGTCTCACGGATTCCTTCCTCCTGTTGAGTGGCGATTGCCCGTTTGATCGCCATGGCTTTGGCACGCTCGACAATAGAGGCAATAATCGCGCCACTGATGAGATCGCTGCGATAAAGACTTTCTTTGCGTCCGCTGCGCAACGTCACTTCGAGAAATTTGTTTTCATCGCGCCGCACAAATTGCCAATCGACGAAGCGTTCGATCAGCCGTTCGATGGACGCGCCGATGCCGTCGGCTTCTTTCGCCAGGACACCGTCGTAAGGCAACGCATCAGTAAGATAAATGCGATAAATCTCGCGCGCGCCCTGTTTGTCCGGCCGACTCACTTTGATTTTTCGATCGATGCGGCCGGGGCGCAGAATGGCGGGATCGATCAGGTCCGCGCGATTCGAAGCGAGAATAATCACTACGTCATTGAGCGAATCGATCCCATCCATTTCCGCGCAAAACATCGGGACGAGCGTGGAAAGGATGTTCGAGTAACGCGAGGCGCGACGCGTTCCGAGGATCGACTCGGCTTCATCGATAAACAGAAAAGGCATGAAACTCTCAGCGCGTTTTTCGCGAGCGGTCGCAAAAATTTCGCGCACTATTCTTTCCGACTCCCCCACCCACATGTTTAAAATCTCCGGGCCTTTGACGTGCATGAAATATTCGTGCATCTCCGCGCCAGTCTTTTCCCGCAGTTGCCTCGTCAAATTATAAGCGGTCGCTTTTCCAATCAGCGTCTTACCGCAACCGGGCGGGCCGTAGAGGAGGAAACCTTTGGGTGTCGCGTGCTGAAATTTTTTGAAAAGATCGACATGTAAAAGCGGAAGCTCGATCGCGTCCTTGATCGCCTGGAGCGCTGGTTCCTGTCCCCCGACTTTCTCCCACGGCAATTCCGGTACGTTGTCGAGATAATGCTCGTGCGATTTCGTGCTAGAGAGCATTTCGAGCGCCATTCGGTAATTGGAATCGACACGGACTTCGTCGCCCGACTTCAAGGTCGAATGTGTGAGATCGGCTGAGCGTTGCAGGACCATCGAGTGCAATCCGTGTTCCGAACCAACACGCAACCGATCGCCCTCCAGAATTTCTGTGATTTTTGTCACCGGGCCCGCCGTTTCAAATCCAAGATCGCCCACAATCACGTATGCTTCGTTGACGAGTACCCGCGTTCCTCTCTTGAGTTTTGCCAGGGCGATACGCGGATCAACATTGCAGTAATAATCCGCGCCTCCCACGACGATGTGCGCCGTGTCTTTCGAGGTCGCGCCGAGAAACGTGCCGATCCGGTTCGCGGGCGACGTGACCTTTTTAACAACTTCCTCGAGCTTCTCGATCATGCGGCGCGCTTCGACCATCGTCTCTTCGCGGTCGGAAATTTCCGGCCGCAAGTCGAGCAGTTCGCGACGAATCGGATCACCAGGAGGCAGCAATGCGATCACACGATCAAACGCATCGAGGAGATTGCGCGGCCCCGAGTTTGCTTCCCCGCCCTGAAATCCTTCGCTGCGCTCGTCGCTCATTATGGTTTGGGTCAATCCGCCGAACCGAGTGTGATTATAGCTTTTATCCCTTCTTTGCGCAATCTTCGACGCTGCTCGTGTCCAGAATGTTCAACCAACATGTCGATCCTATGTCGCGAAAAAGATTGAAAACGTGTTCCTTTGGAAATGCATTGCTCGACATCAAGCGACGGCGCGCTCGATCCCATCTTGCGGCTGACGATAGCCGCCTCTAAACTTTCTTTCTCCGGGAGCCTTAGCTCAATTGGTTAGAGCGCCGCCCTGTCACGGCGGAGGTTGCGGGTTCGAGCCCCGTAGGCTCCGCTCTCGTAAATCGAGAGCGACTTGGATTTCGCAACAAATTCGCAACAGATTTTCTAAATTAGCGAGCCAGCCGAGCCGTGAATTTTGGACTCGCACCGACTGCGAGCAAACCGTTGAAAATGAATTTTTCGGCAATGAAAAATTTGGTGGCCATGGAGCTCAGGTTTGAATGTCCAACGTGCGGTCAGCACCTCTCCGTAACACGCTCGCAAATCGGCATGATGGCTTCCATGCCCAAATTGCAAAGGTACAGTAACAGTCCCGTGCCCCAATTCACCGGATGCTCTGATCACCTTCGTCGAAGCCTTCATCCTTCATCCGAAAGCGATCCGCATTTAAGACAGAGCTGCTGATGAGAAATTCTTAGGCCGACGCTTGACTCGTTGAATCCAAAGCCGATGCGGACTGCATCTCAACGAAAACAAACGAAAATTTTCATGATCCAGGATTTCAGGTTTGCTTTGCGGCAGCTTCTCAAGGCGCCGGGATTCACGACGGTAGCGGTATTGACCTTGGCGCTGGCGATCGGAGTTAACTCGGCCATTTTCGCGCTGATCAATGGCGTGGTGTTGCGTTCCCCCATTCCTTTGCGGCCTAACGAAATTGTCAATGTGTTCACAGCGCGCCAAAACGCCAGCCACGATTATCGTCAGTTTTCCTACAACGAGTACCGCGAGCTGCGCGAGAACAGCGGAGATGTATTTGCCGATCTTGCCGCGATCGAGTTCGCCGTCGCCGGGATTGGACGCGATCACGAAATGCGGCGCAGCTTTGCGTTCCTCACTTCCGAAAATTATTTCTCGATGATGGGCGCGCAGCCGTTTCGCGGCCGGTTTTACAATGTCGAGGAATGCAA
Organism: Candidatus Udaeobacter sp.; assembly: GCA_036495045.1. Taxonomy (GTDB): domain Bacteria; phylum Verrucomicrobiota; class Verrucomicrobiia; order Chthoniobacterales; family UBA10450; genus Udaeobacter. The sequence continues at coordinate 3,920 of DASXNN010000113.1, read as the reverse complement.
ACCGAACGCGAACATCGCTGTAGTCGTCGCGAGCTACGGATTTTGGAAACGCAATGGTGCCCGCGCTAATTTCGTGGGCAGCACATTGCAGGTGAACGGTCAGCCTTACACGGTCATCGGCATCACGCCCGATAGGTTCAGTGGCGCGAGTGCGCTGGTCGCACCGGACATCTGGGTGCCGCTTGGAATGCGATCGCAGCTTGGCTCGGCCTTCGGCGATTCTGAAACGATGCACGACCTGCTGAACCCAAGGAATTACACGTTCAATCTCGCCGCGCGGCTGCGGCCCGGCCTAACGATCAATATGGCGAAGTCCCGGCTGCCGGTACTGGCGCAGCGACTCAATGCCATTCAACCGGACGGTGCCGAAGGCGCGCGAGAGTTACAAATCCAAACGCCGGCGCGTTTCAGTATGAGCACGCAACCGGAGGACGATGGCCCGATCACATTAATCGCGACGTTGCTGATGGCGATGGCCGGCGCGGTGTTGCTCATCGCGTGTTTGAATCTCGCGAACATGCTGCTCGCGCGCGCCACATCGCGCTCGAAAGAGATCGCGGTGCGCCTCGCAGTCGGCGCGTCGCGCTGGCAAATCGTTAGGCAATTACTGTGCGAAGGTCTGCTGCTCGCGCTTTGCGGCGGCGCCATCGGCCTCGTTCTCAGCACGTGGTGCAATGATCTCCTGCTGCGACAGCTGCAAGGTTTGCTCGCTTCGGTGAACTTCTCGGTCATCGTGAAGTTGCGACCGGATTTTGTGATTCTGTCGGTGACGTTTTTGTTCTGCCTCGTTGCGACGATGCTCTTTAGCCTCGGCCCAGCATTGAAAGCGACCAAGGCTGATCTGGTTAACGATCTTAAAGAACAAGTAGGCGAGCCGGCGCGCATCGGACGTTTCAGCCGCTTCTTCGCGCCGCGACACATTTCGGTTATGGCGCAAATCGCGCTCTCGCTCATGCTGCTTTTCGCTGCCGGATTATTTTTCCGCGGCGCACTTAAAGCCGCCGGACTCAATCCCGGTTTCATTGCCGGGGGCGACATCATCACCGAATTCGATTTCAGCCTCGTGAAAAAAACGCCGGCCGATGCGCGTCGAACAATCTTTGCGATGGTGCAACGCGCGCGCGCGCTGCCGGGCGCGACCGCGTCAGCCGTGGGCACGATGTTGCCTTACTCCGATTTCACGAACGCGCGCCGAATCCTGCGCGCGAAAGACGCCATGCCGAACGACCCGAAAGCGCCCGACCCGAGCGCCAATGCGCTCTACACCGCGACCACGCCTGGCTACTTCGATGCGCTCGGCGTGAAATTGCTGCGCGGCCGGGATTTCACTCAGGAGGAATGCGAGAACAAGGACGCGCGCCGTGTTGCTATCATTGACGAAGAGATGGCGAAAAAACTCTTTCCTAACGAAGACGCAATCGGGCAGCATATTCGTTACACGCAACCGCCGAAGGATGGCGCGCGTAATGACATGGAAATTGTCGGCCTCGTCAGCAAGCATATTCATTCTGTCGCGGGCGACACCATCATCGCGCGATTGTTCGTGCCGCTGGCGCAGGGATACAACGGCCAGATTTACATGCACATGCGCCTCAACACGCAAGATCGACGTGCCGTGGTCGCAATGATGCCGACGCTGCGACAAACATTGCGCGAAGTCGATCCCGATCTGCCACTGCTGCAGATGACGCCTTATGTCGATCTAATGCAGAAATCGCCGAACCTTTGGATCGTGAAACTCGGTGCGATGTTGTTCGGCGCGTTCGGCAGCATCGCGTTGTTGCTCGCAGTGGTCGGCGTTTACGGCGTGAAAGCTTATGCTGTCGCGTGTCGGACCCGCGAAATTGGAATTCGCATGGCATTGGGTGCACATCGGGGCGACGTGTTTGCCCTCATAATGCGACAGGGCGCGATGCAAACGGCTCTTGCTGTCGGCGTCGGTCTCCTTCTTTCACTGGCTGCAGGACGCGTCCTGGCCAGAATTTTGTATGAAGTAAGTCCAACCGATCCATTGGCGCTCATCAGCGCAAGTTTGATGCTCGCCACTCCAGCGCTCCTCACTTGTTTCTTTCCGGCGAGCCGCGCCACTCGCGTCAATCCGATGACTGCGCTGCGAACCGAATAAAAGAAACGAAATCTGAAGCTTCTTCCGCGGTTGGCGAAGCAAGTGTCACCAGAGGCGTGTTGCCTTCCCGCAACGGGGGTGTGGGAGTCCCAACACTAATTTAGCAATCGTGTGCGTGAGACCTCGTCAGGGTTTCTGCAATGGCCCCGTGTTCTAGCACGGCCGGCCTTTGTCCGTGACTTATGCCGGCGACATAACAGGCAACTAAATGAGAGGAGCGAATATGAAAAACGGAAAATTAGATGGAAAAATTGCAGTCATTACAGGGGGCAGCAGCGGTATCGGTCTCGCGACTGCCAAGCGCTTCTTGAAAGAAGGAGCCTACGTGTTCATTACGGGCCGCCGGCAGGCGGAACTGGATAAGGCCGTTGCCGAAATCGGAAGCAACGTGACTGCCGTTCAAGGGGACGCCTCAAATCTCGAAGACCTGGACCGGCTATATAAAGAAGTAGCTACAAAGAAGGGCAAGCTCGATGTGCTGTTTGCGAACGCGGGCATCGCGGAGCCGCAACCAACGCCAGCCGTAAGCCCGGAACACTACGCCAAGACTTTCGACATCAACGCGCGTGGAGTTTTCTTTGCAGTGCAAAAGGCCTTGCCCCTGATGAACGGCGGCGGATCGATCATCCTGACCGGCTCGGGGATCTGGCAAAAAGCCGTCCCGGTCTATGCGACTTACGGAGCAACGAAGGCGGCTCTGCGCTCGTTTGTGCGCACGTGGACGGCAGAGTTTGCCGGCAAAGGAATCCGCACGAATGTAATCAGCCCCGGCCCCATCGAGACACCTATTCTCAAAGGTCAATTTGGCGAGAACACGGAAGCGATGAAGGAACGGTTCAAGACGATGGTTCCGATGGGGCGCATCGGAAAGCCAGAGGAAATTGCTTCGGCAGCGGTGTTTCTGGCTTCGGACGAGAGCAGCTACATTACTGGAATCGATTTACCGGTCGATGGCGGCCTTGTGGCCGTTTAAGCAATCCTTCTACCAGTAGGAGGTCTTAGTTTATGGAACGGACAAAAACGAGCAGAACGAATAACTCAAAGAAATATTCGAGAGGCCTAAACTCCGGAGCGACTCAAGCTAATTTCACAACAAGCGATGTCCGGGGACTACTTGGACGGTCGCGCCGTCCGCCGATTCGCGGGCACACTCCTGCGGCTCCTCGTTACGGGCTTCCTTTTGTTGGCTGCCTCAAACAATTGCCGAAACCCGTGTTCCAACAGTCCGACGGCCTTCTCCAAGGCGCCGAGTTGTCCAAGCCGGACTATCGCGACGGACCGGTGCAGGTCAAACGATGGGGGACGCAATACTTTCACGGAATCGATAGAATGATTCCTGGCAATAAAGCGAGCGGGTAGCAGCCCGACACCATAACCGGACTGAACGAACGCTAGCTGCAAATGCATGTTGTGGATTTCAGCCGCAATCATTGGGGTGAAGCCGGCACGCTCCATCTGATCGATGAGCCTTGCCCGAAGAAAGCACCCGGGCGGATTGAGCACCCAGGGTGCTTTGCCTAAGCTTTTCCAATCGCCGTCAACGTTGCCTGCCGCGCCTTGAACGATCTCCATGCGGTCCGTCGCGATGATATTCGTCAGAAGTGGTGGAGGCGCGGTTCTACCTACGGGTAAAAGCACGGCAGCAACGTCGAGGTCACCCGCGAGCAGCCGGTTAAATAATTCACTCGTGAGCTCGCTCAACAGCCGCAGTCGGACCTTGGGGTATTTTTCCGTCAGCGCCCGAATAGGGTCGATAAGCGTCCCCTCGGCCAGGGGATGGGCGAGCCCGATGCGC
>DASXNN010000112.1:0-4664 GCA_036495045.1 Candidatus Udaeobacter sp. | reverse complement strand
ACGCACTCGATTCCGGAAGCGGACCGCAAGGCTTATACGGAAGCGTACTCGAAGCCGGGGCGCATGCGCGCGGCGTGGGCCTATTTCGCTTCCTGGCCACAACTAGCCAAAGATTTCGCGCAACTGTCGCAGAACAAGCTGCCCATGCCGGTACTATCGATCGGCGGCGAAAAATCGTTAGGCAATGAGCTCGGCCAGCAGATGAAGCTGGTGGCAACCGATGTCAATATTGTCGTCTTGAAAGACACCGGCCATTGGATTCTGGAGGAGCAGCCGAGGGAAAGGGCGGACGCGCTTGTTACGTTTCTGTGATCGAACGGTCGGAGCCAAACTGGCGTTTAGATCGACGATGTTATTGAGTTGGTGCGACTGGACGACTAAGCCGCTTCTCCGATGCGGGCTGCGTGATTCTTATTATCGCACAGTTTTGATGCGCCGGGTGAGCCAGTCAGCTTCATCGGTAAATCCGGCAGCGCGATTAACTCGCTCGAGCGCAGTGTAGCGTTCGACCACGTCAAAGCCGATATTCCATTGCAACTTGCGCAGGCACACCGGGCAGAGATGCAATGGACGGCGATCGCTTTCGGTCAGGTGATTCGAGCCGTTCATCAGGCAATTGAAATACGTGCAATGGGCGAGACCGAACATGTGACCTGTCTCGTGCGCGAGCACTTTACAGCTCCGGCGTAGCAGGAGCGTCTCGTAACCTGCCGTGCGCGGCTCGCCATAAAATGCCGGATCGTACCGGGCAAAGCTGTAAACGCCAACACGGTCGCGCAGCGAAGCTTGGCCGAACACGAAATTCCACGATGGCTCCGGGTAAAGATCTTCCATCGTGATGGCGAGAACGCAAAACGCATCCGCGGGGACGCGAGCTTTGAGAAAATTGAGGACGTCGCCGGTGAAAATTTGCGAGTTGCCAGTATTTGGATTGCGGCGTGTCGCGAATTTTGCGTTGTCGATCTTGATTGGCGAAAGCGTTTTCACTTCCATCGAGAAGAATGCGCCGGCAAATTTTTGTAACTTGTCGATGGATGGGCTGCGGTCAGATGGGAAGTCGCCGAGTGGCTGGAGATAAATGATGCGCCGGCTCTGTGTGGGCCGATTCGGCTGTGATGCTTTGAAGTCATCGAAAGTCTGCCCCGGCTCCTGGTGGACCGCAAGCCAGTCGTCAGGCCCTGGTCTTGGAATGGAATCAAAGCTATCGCGATCCGGCGCAAACGCTCGCTGAAGGACAACAGGCAATCCGCTTAGGTCCCCGATCGCATCGCGTATTGTTTTCTCATCGGGAGGCGTAAGAGCCATGGCAAGCGAAGACAGCAATACAGCAACAGCGGCAATCATCCACATAACCGGCGAACGCCGGCCCGTACCGGCGCTCCGTTTTCCGAAAGTATTTTTACGACGTCTCGCCCGATCGTGTTCGTTGCTCCAGTTACCAAAATAGTTTTTTCCATAAACTTTCGTCATAGCGAACAAGGAATGCGGCAAGAGCGGCTCACATCTGGAGCGCCTTGCGGAGATGCGGCACCAGACGTTTGCTGAACTCGACGGAATCGCCGGCGGAAAGGTGCGACCATTCAGGACAATTGAAAGCGCTTAGCTCAGGATAATCTTCATAGTAAATACCGGGTGCTTCGGTGTCCCTGATCATTCGATCCCAAATACCAGCACGCGGCGTTTCGCGGTCCTCGAGCTTCTTTAATTCTCCGCTATTCGGAAAGCGAACGAAAACGATTTTACCTCCGCGAGCGCGAAGTTTTTGCACAGCAGCAGCGACGTCATGGAAGCGTTGCTCAATCGCTTGTCCCATTTTTTTCGCGAACTCTTCTCTAGGAATATAGCTTGGCGGCGGCGGCGGGGTGAAAAGGGGCAGCCAGATTTGTTGAATTCTTCTTTGCAGTTCGCTCTCCGGTCGAGCGCATTCCTCGATCATGCGAGCGCGCCGTTCCCGATCCAAAGTGCCGAAGTACGGCGGAAGTCGCGGCGACACAAGTGCATGAGGACGATTGGGAATGGGCAGCCGCTTGAGCAGATCATCAAGAGTCAGCTCCTCCTGTTTGAGAAACGCGACATGTTCTTCCAATGGCATCGCCAGATATTGGCTGACACGTTGCGCCGGTGTTTGAGTGTGGGATCGGCGCACCGCTTTTTCCGTGCGCTCCATCGGCGGCGTACCGGGTGGCGCGATGAACAAGCGCGGCACGATGCTGCAGATAATCGTGCCGTGAAAATTTTCGTCATTGGCGAGATCGGCCAGCACCGGATATGCACAGCTTCCGCCCATCGCCAGCTGAACGGGACGTTTGCCTAATCCTTTTTGCAGTTCATCAAGATCGAGATCGAACCAGGCGCGCGAATCACCGATGATGACGATGGACTCAGGTTTCACGTGCCGGCGCGCCATCGTCCAGAGATCCTCGTTGTCGTTGAGCGTGGGTCCATAACCGATCGAGCGACAATAGAATTCCCATGCGCAGGTGACAGCGATAACGATCAACACAACAACGACTGTGACGCCGCGCCATGGCAGCTTGGGAATCGGCCGCTCGTATTCGAGAGGAGGACCGCCATGCACGCGCTCGAGTTGCGACGGCTTGCGAAAGAACAATCGCGGCAGTTGAAGCTTGCGTTTAAAATTGGAAGTAGATGAAGGCATTGCTGCTTCCTTGAGTGAGAATGATTGCGCAGGCCATCAACGCCCATGCCGCGGTTACAATCCAGCGTGGCAAACGCATCACGGCTGTTTCGATATTGCTGTTGCGCAGCGTCCAATGAACGAGAATCATGCCAGCAGTGACGAGCGCGATCTGCAACATTTCACGTGTACTAAGAATAGCGTCACCGTTCGCGTGTCCGCCAAACATGCCGTGCAACATTCGCGCGGCTACGGTGAAATCGGAGGCTCGAAAGAATACCCACGCGACGCAAACGGCGGCGTAAGTGGCGAAGCCGGCGAGGAGTCGAGTCGCGAGGTTGTCGGCCCACTCTTTGTTCTCAAACAAAGCGCGAACAACCCGTTCGACGACGAGATACGAGCCGTGGAGTAGGCCCCAAACGACGAACGTCCAGGCCGCGCCGTGCCAGAGGCCACCGAGAAACATTACTATCACGAGGTTCGTGGCGGCTCGGACTGGACGGACCTGATTGCCGCCGAGCGGAATGTAAAGATAGTCGCGCAAAAATGTCGAAAGCGAGATGTGCCACCGCCGCCAAAAATCGGAAAAGCCAATGGCGGCATATGGAAAACGGAAATTATCTTTCAGATGAAAACCAAGGCAGAGAGCCGCGCCGATAGCGCACGTCGAATAGCCAGCGAAATCGAAAAATATCTGGCCGGCGAATGCCATGACGCCGAGCCAGGAATCGAGCGCGACGAGCGGACCGGCGTAACCAAAGATACGATCGGCTGAACCGGAAAGCATCGTGTCGGCGAGCACAATTTTTTCGAACAAACCGAGAGTCATGAGCAACAATCCCCAGAGAAACTGTCCCGCGCGCAAACTCGACGGTCTGACAAGTTGCGGAAGAAAATCACCCGCGCGCACAATTGGACCGGCGACAAGCTGAGGAAAAAAGGAGACCGCCAGGATGAAATCGCGCAGCGATCTTGTCGGTTTCAAAACGCCGCGATAAATGTCAAGCGTGTAAGAGAGAGAATGAAATGTGTAAAAGGAAATGCCGACGGGCAAAAGAATGTCGAGGTGCGGTGGCTGATAGATGATGCCGATGCGCGCGAGCAGCCACTGAAAGTTTTGCAGTAGAAAGTTCCCATATTTGAAAAATCCGAGCATGCTCAGGTTCATGCAGACGCTGCCAACCAGCCACGCGCGGCGGGGACGCCGAACCTCAGCTTTCGCTATTTGTCTTCCGAGCCAAAAATCCATCGCCGTCGTGGAAAAGAGCAACGCGGCAAACGGCGGGTTCCACGCACCGTAAAAAATATAGCTCGCGACCACGAGGAGATTTTTCCGCGCGTTCCAGGAACGTATGCCCCAGTAGGCGGTGACGACGACTGCAAAAAAGACGACGAAGGTGAGCGAATTGAAAAGCATGACCGGCGCGATTGCTTATCGAAGAGGCACGCTGATGGCCAGTACATTTTGCCAGATCATTTTGCGGATCGATTCTGATCTCACGGCAAAGGACAAAATCAACAAGGTTATTGATGCGGTGTGGCTACAAGGGTGAAGGAAGCCTCGGGATAGATTGGCGAAACATGGTCGTGATCATCTTTGGAGTGTCCGGTGCGGGGAAGACGACCGTCGGTCAATTGCTTGCGGAAGAGCTCGCCTGGCGGTTTTATGAGGGCGACGATTTCCATTCGCAGGCGAACATTGAGAAAATGCGGGAGGGTATTCCGCTGACCGATGAAGACCGCTGGCCGTGGCTGGAGAGTTTGCGTAAGCTGATCAAGCGCTGTCTTGCCGCAGGCGGGAACGCGGTCCTGGCCTGTTCCGCGCTAAAGGAAGCATATCGGCGGCGTCTCCGAGTGAATGCTGAGAGCCACGATCACAATCACGCTGCATGGTATTGCACGACAGAAAATAGTGAACCACTCCGTTCGATCAGCAATAATTAGACAGTTGTGTGAAACGCCTTCATAGCGTTTGACACAAACGCCCTACAACTAAACGAACATGTTTGTTGGACATTACAGTGTC
>DASXNN010000111.1:0-18558 GCA_036495045.1 Candidatus Udaeobacter sp. | reverse complement strand
CTCGTCCCGCGGGAGAGAAAGGCAATGAGTTTGAGGGGGATGGAATGCAGGTCGCGATTGGCAGAATGATTTTCCTCGACGTTACAAGTTCTTGCAAGTCGGTCACCAACACCGGGATACAGCGGACGACGCGCAAGATTTTTGCCGAGCTCCGGACGCGGCACGCGGTTACCGCTATCTGCTGGAATCTGGGAGCGGGACGCTACCATCTCTTGGGATCGCGCGAACGGAAGATCCTGGAGAGTCCGTTTCGTGTACTATCCCGCGCGATGGCGCGGCCCAAATGGCACGGCGAAAATTTTTTGGCGGAGCTTTGTCGGTGGATATTTTGCAAACGCGTTCGGCTCGAAAACGAACTCAAGCAAGGCGACGTTTTGCTAGTGCCCGACCTTTTTCGTGACGGACGAATGGATTGGCTGCCGAAGCTTATTGCCCAAACCGCGGCGCGCAGCATTGCGATTTTTCATGACGCCGCGGATTTGCGCCTGAGAGGGATTTCGGCAGGGCGCCGGGCCAGATTTAACCGTTATGTTAAATCGCTCGCCGCCTTTGATTTCGTTATCTGTATTTCGCAGGAGTCATGCGATCACCTGCACCGCCTTTGGCTGGATCTGGGGACGGCGCCCACGGCCACATGTGTCGAAAAGTGGCCGATTGAGTGGGAGAAACCCAAGCGCCGCGCCACGCGAACCCCTTCCCGCAATCTGATCGTTTCTGTCGGTACCCTTGAGGCGAGGAAGAATTACCCAACGCTGCTGCGCGCCTTGGAGAGTTTATGGGAGGAGGGGATTACATTCGAGTTTGAGCTCATTGGGCGCAGCACGGGAAACTATGGCCATAAGATTCTTCCGAGCATCAGGAAAATGCAGACAAGCGGCCGGCCTTTTCGGTGGCTGAAGCACGTCGATGACGACAGGCTCGAGCGCGCTTACTGCGAATGTGCGTTCACGGTTTATCCTTCGCTGATGGAAGGCTTTGGTTTGCCGATTCTGGAGAGCCTATCACATGGCAAGCCTTGCATTTGCGGCGACAATGGCGCGCTGGGAGAAGTTAGCGCCGGGGGAGGATGTCTGTTTGTTGACCAAACGAGTTGGGAGGACTTAGCGGGCGCAATGAGGCGTTTATTGAGCGATCGCGCCCTTTACACCCGTTTGACCGCAGAAGCGCGTGCCCGCAAATTCCGATCATGGTCCAGTTACATCGATTGCTTAAGCGAGCACATGACCGCAATCTCGAACGATAGTAGTGGCAACGAGAACCAGTGTTGCTGACGCAGCGGTCGCCAGTAAACTGTACACCCGCCAAAACGATGTCGCCTTCTGCGTGGAGCGGGTCTGGCGCAATCCTCAATCTGATCGAGCTCGTCTACCGGTCGAAATCCCGGAGCACTTGATATTAGCATGCTTCCCGAGATCGCCTGCGAAATCTGAAAGATTCTGGCCATCTTCGTCTGGTCCAAACACGATACTTCCCCACTCTGCAGTTGCAAAACAATGCCGGATCGAGCTTCCACACGATCTCCAAAAACTAGAAGTGCGCTACGGAGTAGCAATCCGTCGCGCAACGAATGAAAAAGCCGTTCGTTGCACAGTGGTTGCCGGATAAGCTCTGATTCGGTCCGTCCTTTCTGGGCATTGGTTCCGATTTTTCATCGGTAACGCTTTCTTCGTTGCCACGGGCAGACGTGCACCCACGCGCAGTATCGCCACTCCGCAACATCGTATCGGCCATCATCGAGCATTCCGGGATTTTGAAAGCGATTAAAGAGCCTGTCGAGCGTTGGGCGACTGATACCAAGGCATTCAGCCAGCTCGCGTTTTGTCCTAACGAATCGACGTTTCATCGGTTTGTTTCAAACGTATAAACGTAAAACGAAAATTTTCAGGCCGCGCATAAAAAGGAACCGCGGGTGCGAGCGACCCTGTGTTTGGCGGACTCGCCATAAAAGATTCCTTAGCTCAGCAGGGGTGCCAGTGCATAGGGTTCAGTGTTCGACATGTCCTGGCACTGTTCCCGGCGTTTGAAGCACGAATAGCAGCCAGTCACGCGCCGGCCTCCATTCCGACGACCTTGGAATCTTTTGGCTCCGGCAGAGCTAAGCCGGTGAATTTTTTCTCGAGCAAAGCTTCATACACGGTCTGGCCGGAAGCGTTCTGAGCGTACGGCAGAAATACTTGTTCAACCGTCGCCATGCCGGTCTCGATCAGCGCCAACTGCGCTAACAGCCAGTCTTTAAGAATCCGCCACGCGGTTCGCGTCGCCTGCTCGATGTCGTCTGCGTAACGTCGCGGGATCTTTCCAGTAAGCGCCTGCTTTTTCAGAATCCTCTGGACTGCTTCAACGTTGGCCGGCAACCGAAAAGCGATCTCCGGCGGCAAGATTGGAATCTTAAGACCGCAAGAACTTGCGAAATTACTGAAGAACAAATAAGAAGGCGCGCTTTATTCAGCTTTCCAAAAAGTTTATATCGGATCGCAGCGCTGAGTCGTTTGGGGTTTCCAGCGGCAAGTCTGCCGAGCCGTCGAGCGCCGAGATCGAGAAAGGAAAAAGCATGGCCGAAGCTCGAAAAAAACCTTGGGCCTATGGCTTTATGCATAAACAGACGACCTTTAGTTGCCCGGCGGGGGTGTGGCCCTAGGCTAATCATGAAATTCGGTTCGCAGAGTGTCAAGCCATTTTCCGTAACAAATGCGTAACGAATATTTGGGTTTGTTGCATTCGGCGTAAAACGCAGTCCGGTCTGGAACATTGATCCGCTCGATCAGACCGATTCTTGATGCCCCGATGAGAAATCTACAAGCGAAGCACGGGCCTCGATTCAGCGCCGCATGATGTGGATGGCGAGAATGCGGCTTTGATGACGTGCCAACAAATAATCGATGAAATCGCCAATAATCGAGTTCGGCTTGTTTCCGAATTTCGTGACGACCCGGCAGATCAGCACCCCCGTGCGTCCGTGCCATTCGAGATTGATTACACCGTGCGCTTCGCCAGCGCTGTGAATTTTCGCCCAACCGTGCGGACGGCCTGGTCTTTGATATTCGGTCGGTACGAGTTTGAACTTCCGTTCAAGCTGTGGATCGCTCATGATCTTATTGCGTAGCGATCCACGTCCGCTCGTGATTACTTGGATCACCGTTTGCATTGCGCTCTCAGATTCACCAGTTGCGAGGTCCTTTGCAATCCAAGAATGGTAGGAACGCTACGCCGCGCTCCCGCGGACAGCGCGCTGTCTCTATTCTTTAGCAGCTTCCTCGAGCGAACAAAACATGACGTAAACGTCGACATATCCTTTTTGCGGATGTCGAAAAGCACCTGGCAAAGTACCAACGATTTCAAAACCGAGTTGTTTCCACAGGCGAATGGCTGCTTCATTCGTCGAGACAACAAAGTTGAATTGCATCGCGCGAAAGCCAAGTCGGCGGGCCTCACTTAGGCAATGCTCACCCATCTTTCCACCGATACGAAGGCCGCGCGCGTTAGGCAAAACCATGAACGCCGCATTCCCAACATGCGAACCAGATCCTGGTTGATTCGCCCTTAAAATGTAAGTGCCAACAACATGTCGATCTTGTGCTGCGACGTAGGCATGCGTGTCTTCCCGAAACCAGTATGCCAGCGCGTCCTCGCGGGAAATTTGCGGATCAAACGCGTACGTATCGCCGGGCGCAACAACGGCATGGAAAATATTCCAGATCGCGTCGCGATCCGCTTCTGTTGCTTGACGAATTTCCAGCACCGGTTGTGTCAGTAAATCGCTGTCTCTACTAAAGTCGATGAACACGCGCCAAAGTACTCACTCCGACCCATTTTCACTGGTCCTGAAAAGTAACTGGAACCGCAGCAAACCATTCCCGACCCGGAGTGGATTTCCATTGCCGGAGAGCGCCAATTGTAGCTTGGTCCAGAGGACCATCTCCCGTGGATTGTATAACCTGCACGTTCCTTGCATTGCCGTGTGCATCGAAACTGACGCGAAAACGGCCGGACCGCGATATACCAGAGTGAGTACGTGCCTCGGCGGGAAACTCCGGTTGCGGCGCATACACGACTCGCGGTTTGGGTGTCGCCCGCGGAGTTGGACTGGTTTCCGACGTCTTGGCCCAGCGCGCGGTGGCATCAGGCGCGATCTGCGATCGCAATGAAGTCAGAGCGCCGGAGGACGTAGCAATTGTTTTTTCACCAGCTGATGCAACGATGCCAACAACTTTGCCGCTCTCGTCCACAACTGGTGAGCCGGCCGAGTTGGCTGATACCGGCGTTCCTATTTCCAAGCGATCACCCTGAGACTCGAGGTGTTTCGCGACGATTGCACCCTCCCGCGGCGCACCATCGCTGCCGGCGAGAGCGCTTCCGATTACTCCTACGCGTGCGCCGACTTCCGTCTTCGCGTTCTTGCTCAAAGGCAGAAAGGGCACGCGCTTCACGTCTGCCTTGAGAATCGCAAGATCGAGAGGAGTAGAAGACGCGAAAATCCCGGCTACGTTATAAATCCCGCCATCTGCCGTTTTGGCGACGGCATTCACCCCATTGTCGATTGCGTGTGCCGTAGTAACGAATCTTCCGTCGTCCGAAATGAAAAAGCCGGTTTCGCTACGCAACAACTTTCCTGAAGAATCAAAAACGGTCACCAAGATCACAGCGGGACGGACGCTGTTCACCAGCTTCGCCAAATCAAAAGAGTGAGCCTTCTGGGCTTTTACCTCCAAGGGCTGACTCGGTGACGGCGATGAACTTGGTTGTTGAGTTGGACTGGAGATGATCGGCGATGAGGGCGGCCGATCGGGGGATGGTTCTCCGACGATTTGACTCTTTGGCTTCGGCCTGCACCCCGCCGCCGCAAAAAACGCCAGGCAAAGCGCATATCCGATTGCCAGCTCGAGATGTTTCATTTGCCACCTCAAATCCAATGTCGAGACCTTGACCGACATTTAATCAAGGCGACAAAATCCGCCGCTTGTCACGCGAATTAGCAACGATAAACCGCCGCGGGATCAACCAGCGCTCCGCGTGAGCATAAGTCATCGAGCCGACTCGAGGCTACTTGAGAAAATAAACGTCCGGCTTGTTACTGACTCCTGCCTTCTGCATCGCTTGACGTAAATCGCCGGACGCGGCGAATGCTTTCGCCTTCTCAAGATCTTCCGCCGAGAAGAGCAGAATCACTTCATTCGGGTCGTCGACGTTGCGCAAAAGATATTCCTGTTTTAGCCCTGCGTTTTGCCGCGCCGAACCGTGCGCGTCATAGACCGGTTTCCATTTCGCGAAGTCAGCGACTTTGTGACGAACCAGCATGTGTATCATGATTGGATCTCCTTTCCCTTGCTTGTTTATCGATTCAGCCGAACCAGTCAATGCCGTTTAAAATATTGCACTGCTCGTTCGTGTTTCTTGGCCGCACCGCGTGTTCTAAACGTGCCCAAATTCCTCCGCTTACCCGTTCTTGGGTTCTTTTTGCGGGAATACAAACGATAGCCGCCGGACATAAGTTTCCTGACCATTATTCATAACTATAAGCCGGTCGGCTTTGAATCCAGAAATCACTAAGCGGACGACACGCCCCGGTAATGCACTCTTCGGTATCGTCTCATCAGTTTGAAGAAACGGATAGTGTCGCGTGCCGGACGGATCTTGCTCACTTCGTCGGAATAAACGGTGGCGATCGGCACCGATTCGATCCGATAGCCTTGGCGACTGGCGATGATGAGCATTTCGCTTTCGTAATCGAAGCGGTTGCCGCCTTCGAGCAGCTCAGGGATCAATTGTCGATCTAACATCCGAAAGCCGCACTGGGTGTCGGGAATTTCTTGCCGACAAATACGGCTGATCCGATTGCTCATGTACCGATTCACGACGCGTCGAACAAACGGCATCCCGGTCAGATTATTCATGCGGTTGCCAAGAAAAAAGCTGTGATCTCCTGCCTGGGCCGCGGCCGCGATAAAACGGTCGATTTCTTCTGGCAGATGTTGGCCATCGGCATCGAGAATGATCACGTGTGTGAACTGTCGATCTAGCCAGTGTCGCAGGCCTGTTTTTATTGCTTCGCCTTTGCCGCGGTTTTGGCTATGAACAATAACTTCAGCGCCGGCTTCGCGCGCGCGCCCGGCAGTGTTATCGCTCGATCCATCATCGATCACCACGACATGATCGAGTTGTTGGCGGGTTCGACGAACAATGTCCCAGATATGTTGTTCTTCACGGTAGGCCGGAATAATCGCGGCCGTTTTTAAGTGAATTTGGACAACACGACTCTGGTCCGCCTCCGTCATCGACGAATCACCGGATGAAAATCGGCGGCGTGATAGGAGCTGCGAACAAGAGGACCGGAAGCGACGTGCTCGAATCCTTTTCTGCGCGCAATCTCGCTGTAATAATTGAATTGCTCTGGCGTGATGTATTCGACGACTGGCAAATGTCTCGGAGTTGGGCGCAAATACTGACCCATCGTCAAAACCTGGCAACCCATTTCGCGCAGATCGTCCATCGTCTGGAAAAGCTCGGTCTCTTTCTCACCGAGACCGAGCATGACACCACTCTTGGTCACAACTTTGCCCGACAATTCCCTGGCACGCCGCAGCACTTGCAGTGAGGTGCGATATTTTGCACGCGAGCGCACGAGCGGAGTCAACCGCTCCACGGTTTCCATGTTGTGATTATAAATATCTGGCTCCGCGTCCAGTACGATCTGAATGCACCAATCCTGCGCATGAAAATCGGGAACCAGGACTTCGACAATCACCGAGGGATCCATTTCACGAATCGCGTTGATGGTGCGCGCGAAATGAGCGGCGCCGCCATCCTTCAAATCATCACGCGCAACCGCAGTAATGACAACGTGCTTCAATTTCATTCGGCGCACCGCCTCGGCGACACGCTGCGGTTCGTCCTTTTCCAGCGCGTAAGGCTTCGCCGTTGTCACCGCGCAAAACCCACAGGCGCGTGTGCACCGATCCCCCGCGATCATCATCGTGGCCGTGCCCTGACTCCAGCATTCCCAGCGATTCGGGCATTGCGCGCTTTCGCAAACCGTATGCAGCCGCAAATCGGAAATAAGCGCTTTCGTCGAAAAGAAAACTGGGTTCGACGGCAGTCGCACTTTGATCCAAGGCGGTTTCTGTGCCTGGTGGAGCGCCGGATCGATCTTCGCGCAGGACATTGTGCCAAAGTTAGCCCACCGTTGAAGCGTTGAAAAGTTAAAGCGTTGAAGCGCGTGTGTAATCCGCTTCATCTCTTCACCGCTTCAACTCTTCAACCATCACAGCTTTGTTCGGCCTGAGAGCGCTTGATAAAGCGTCAGCTCGTCAACCGATTCGAGGCCGGCGCCTGCCGGTAGGCCGCGAGCGATGCGCGTCAAAGTCACTGCCTTTTCCTTTAAAAGATCGACAAGATAATTTGTGGTCGCTTCGCCTTCGACATCGGCAGGGAGCGCGAAAATAATCTCAGAAATCTGTTCTCGGTCGAGGCGCTCGAGCAATTCCTTAATCCGCAGATCTTCAGGGGCTACATGATCGAGCGGCGAGATTTTTCCCCCCAGAGAGTGGTATCGGCCGCGGAACGCGCTCGTTTTCTCCAGGGGAAGAATGTCGGTAGGCTGTTCGACCACGCAGAGTAATTCGCTTGAGCGCGATGAATCCGCGCAAATTTGACAGATGTCTTCAGTCGTAAAGAATCCGCAAAGCGCGCAGGGATGGACAGATTGCCGGGTATCGCTGATGGCAGCCGCAATCTCCTCCGGTTGATCATTCCGCGTACGCACAATCCAAAGCGCAATGCGTTCTGCCGAGCGAGGTCCAACGCCAGGCATTTGTCGCAGTTGCTCAATCAAATTCCGGAGCTCCGCCGGATATTCGGTCTTTCTCAAAACGAGGGCGCAGGTTTAATCGGAGGGCAACTCAGTGAGGTTCAACGTGAGCGGCTCCAGCTGGCGCAAATAGAATTGTAACGGAGCATCATCCTCGTCATCCGAGCCTCGTGCCTTCTGGAATTCCGTGTACGCTTCCGCCCAACGTTTTTCTCGGTAGAGCACGACGCCATTCCAGAAAAAGTCGCGGCGCGCGATATGTTCGGGCTTGGCCTCGGAGGCAAGCCAAAGCGGCTCGTAAATCTCATGCCGATCTTGCGAATCCACTTCCTTAAGAAAATCGATCGGCCGCGCGACAATTGCCTGGCTCGCCAGATCAAAAGTGCGTGTGCCAATCAGGATATGCGAGCCATAGAAACGATTTGCGGCACACATTCTGCGCGCCAACTCGACCGGCTCGCCGCTGGTTAAGAGTGCCGGGCGCTCGCCGGCTTTCAGCGGTGCGACAATTATCGTGCCAGAGGTGATGCCTACGTGAACGGCGCAGTTTCCCGGAACTTCTCCGTTATCCTGCTGGCGCTCGCGAGAACCCTGAACCAAATCGAGGGCAACACGAACCGCTTTGTCAGCATGCTCGGCGTTGTTATCTGGAAACCCGAAGATAGCAACGACACCTTCGCCGTCGGCAGCTTGTATGTAACTGCCCGCTTCCAGGAGACGGTCGGCCACGTCACGAATAAACTTCTCTGTGGCTTCGGCAAAGACCGCGGGCTCCGAGCTCGCGGCGAGGCCGTGTTTATTCGCAATGTCGCAAGCAACCACGGTCACTTCGTGCACTCCTGGTTGGGGATCGAATGGAATTGAGCCTTCCAGGAGGCGACGAAGTTCTTTGTCCGACAATCGGCCAAAGAAGAAGGTTTTGGACCAACGCGAGCGGTCCCACCTGAAAAAGACAACCCATCCCTCTGCTACGAGCCATGCGAAGAGCACCGCAAAAACAGAGGGTAATGGTTGGAAAAAAATCCGATAGAGCGAGCAGACCCAGGAAAGGCCGAGCAATTCGATCAATAAAACAAGAAATAACCAACGCATCCCGCGGCGGGACACACTGGTCAAGGTCAACCAGGCAACACCAAGGGCGAGCAGTGGGACAAAGACGTACTGCCACTTCTCGCTCACGACTCTCGTCGCCCCGGCGTAACTAGAAATAGGCTCGATCGCAACCCGCTCAAAACGCAAGATCAAGCCGCTGGCATGCAGTGCGCAGACGATTCCGGCAACAGCAACGCCAGCGATGACCGCAGTAACCAGCGACCGTTTCATTGGCAATCAGGCTTTTTGCGCCGCCGCAACTGGATAATAAGATTGCACCACGAGATCGCTCAAAAATTTATCCGGCGCATCGACAGCCTCAGCATTAAGCAAAAACTCTTTTCGACCGGTGTTCTTTTTAATCAGATTCAACCCAAATTGGTAATCCTTAAACAAATGGGCGCAAAGATCAGTCATGGTCATCCGCTCGGCTTGCGCGCGTTCAACCAAACGCCGTACCGCTGTCTCATCGAAAATAACCTCTAATCCATGCTCGTTTCTGAATTTCTCAGTAAATTGACGCAAACCGGCTTCGAGAGTTTGCGCCTCGATCTTGTGTCCCTCGGCCATTAACCGATCGAGCACCCGCTTCGGCTCACGCACCAGCTCGGCCGTAACTCGCAACTGGCTCAGACCGGATCCAGCGAGATAATATTTGTAATCGCGAAATAGCTTCTCAAACACAGTCAACAATCCACGCGCGCCGGTTTCTTCTTTCGCCGCAGAGTCGGCAATCAGCCGCAAGGCTTCATCATCAAAGCTGATCTCAATCCCATAGGCGCGAAAGGCCCGTTCGTATTGCCGGAGCAAGCTGCCTTCAGAAAATTTCATGATCTTGTAAAGATCGCCAGCATCCAGGTCTTCGCAGACCACGCGCACGGGCAGACGACCGATGAATTCAGGTTCAAAACCGTACTCGACGAAATCCTGCGTCGTGACGAATTGAAATAATTCGTTGTCCATCACCTTCACCGGCTCAGCGCTAAATCCGATCTGGCCCTGCGAGATGCGCCGCGAGACCTGCTGCTTCAATCGTTCGAACGCGCCGCTCACCACGAAGAGGATATGCCGCGTATTAATCGTTTCCCGCTTAGCCTTGCCACGTTTCTGGAATTCGAAAGCGGCCTGTAATTGCGCCTGAAGATCATTCATGCTCCGCACCGGGACCTCGGTCTCTTCCATTAACTTGAGCAAAGTCGTCTGGACCCCGCGTCCGCTCACGTCACGACCGATCAAATTTGCGGCCGACGCAATCTTATCGATCTCATCGATATAGATAATTCCAAATTGCGCGAGGTTGACGTCGCCATCTGCTTTCTGGACAAGCTCGCGCACGAGATCCTCCACGTCGCCGCCGACGTAGCCAGTCTCGCTAAACTTGGTGGCGTCCGCTTTTACGAAGGGAACTTTGAGCAGCTCGGCGATGTGCTTGATCAAATATGTTTTCCCAACGCCGGTCGGCCCTACTAGAATCACATTTTGCTTTGCGTATTCGGTTTCCTCTGCCCGGGCTGAATCTTCCTTCTCAAGCCGGCGAAGATAATTGGCGTGATTGTAATGATCGCAAACCGCGATCGAGAGCACCTTCTTGGCTTCATCCTGTTTGATTACAAAGCGGTCGAGATGCGCTTTAATGTCGCGCGGCAGAAAATTAAAAACGAATTCTTCACCGCTGGTTTTCGGTGGCGGCTCCTCGTCCGCGACAGCAGGCTCTGGTTGGGTAAAGGTCGCAACAGAGACGCGATCGCCGAAGTTCGACTTCATAAACTCCGTGATCTTCGTCTTCAACTCTTCTGGCGAAGGAAATGGCGGTGGCGGGTTTTGCTCCATACTCGCGAATCGAAAAGGTCGCGTCAAAATCGATTATGGCAACGGTTCGTCTAAATCTGACTCCCGAATTTGCAATTCGTTCATCTCGAGCCGACTGCAAATATCGTCTCAATCCAAAGCTTCACCAGCAAAATCAACGGTCTTCTTCAATCCAGACATCGACCGGACAAGAAACTCGGCGCCTATCGCTGATCTAACGAAATTGTGAAGAGGGTGGAAAGAGCTGCGAAATCTGGTCGTGATACTGAGAATTGACCTTCGCGGCGGCCTCCGCCAATTGTCGCGCAGCCTCCGTTTGCCCGAACTCATTGGCAAAAACGGCGCAGCGCCATTGTCGATCGGGTGCATCGGGCACGTTTGATTTGACGAATGAAGTAGAAACCGTGAACAGGGTCTTCGGCGAAAGATCCCTCCACGTAACTCGTGCGATGCCGTACGGAAGCTTCAAACTAAGGCTTTGATCGGTCGCGCCGGCTATACCCGTATATTTGGCCCCGCTGCTGTCTAAAATTGCGCCGGAGAAATGCGCGCGATTAATATCATCGATCAGATTGTTTTTCCAATCGATCAGCCACTGCGCTCGCTTTTCTGTTGCCTCCTGCGCCTGTTTCAACGATGCGTCGCTCAATTGTACGTCCTTAATCGCCTCCCTAGCGGCTGCGAAATCATAGAGAGCGATCTGCTGTCTGTACTTGGTGAGTGCGGCGTTCCATGAAGCGGCCTCAAGTTCGAGAGCCTTTTTTTCCCTCTCCGCGCGGGTAGCGACACCTGCTGGTTCTAGATTTAGTTGACGATGCGCCGGGCTTTTGTCCTTCGCATCAGTCTTGACCGACACAACCGATGCGCTCGGCAATGCGCTGGTCGCAACATGACCGCGCGGTTTGCGAGCAAGAAAGAGGGCTGCCATCGCCAGGAGCATGATGAACAGAACAACACCAGCCAAAGCCCGCAGCGGCCATCGCCCGCGCACAACAGCGACATGTTCCCGACCCTCGAGAGCGTGCTGCGCGCGCTCCATTTCTGACACCAGCTCGTCGTAAGAAGAAAAACGTTGAGCGGGATCAGGCGCGATCATCCGCTCGAGAACGGTGGCCGTCGCTTGAGAAACGCCCGGCGCAATGGCGCGCAAATCGAGTGGATGATTTTTTAGTTCGAGCAGCAAAGCAGCAGAATTTGTGTTGCCCTCGATCGGTGCTTTGCCTGCAACGGCATGAAAAAGCGTTGCGCCAAGACCGTAGATGTCAGTGCGGAAATCTTCCGGTCCGTTGTTTAGTCGCTCCGGCGCGACATAATATGGCGTGCCCCAAATCTCGTCTCTTTTAGATCCTTCTGCGGCGGCGCTCGCCAGACCGAAGTCGCCGATTTTCGGTGTTTGTTCATCTATAAACAAAATATTGGCTGGCTTGACATCCCGATGAATAAGACCCTGGCGATGCGCCGCCCGCAGTCCTTTTGCGACTTGAATACCGGATTCAAGCACTTGCCTCTCCGGCAGCCGATTCCTTTGCTCGATAAGATCATCCAGACTTCCGCGATTGACCAGTTCCATCACAACATAAAATTGTCCGTGATCGATCCCGGAGGAGAAGACCTGTATAACATTGGGATGGTTTATGGAGGCGGCCACGCGCGCCTCCTGCTGCAATCGAGAGACATGATCGCTTTCGTCGCTAAGATCCCTGCGCAACAGTTTCAGCGCCACGAAGCGATCCAGCAGCGTGTCACGCGCCTTATAAACCGAGCCCATGCCGCCAACGCCAAGAGTTTCAAGCAGAACAAAATGATCGAACGTCCGTTCCGCCCGCGTTTTCTCGCCGCAATTCGGGCAGATCACAGGCGCCAGCAGTTCCGCGTCGGTCGTATCAATCGCCGTGCCGCAGGCTTGGCATGATTGGATCATCGCGAACTCCCGTCAACAGCCATCGAAACCGACTGTAACATCCAGAAACTAACGAGCAACGAGGTTGCGACGGCCATTTGAAAACCACCGCGAAAAACTCAACATACGCCCAGTTGATCGTGCCAAAAAATGAGGCCCACGTTCGCCTCGACCGTTTTTTAGCAAACAAGCTTCCGGAATATTCGCGCTCACGGCTTCAGCAACTGATTCGCACTGGATTTGTTACGCTCAACGGCGCCGCAACCCGGTCTCGTTATCGCGTCCATACCGGAGATAAAATCGAATTAACCGAGCCGCCGCTCGAGAAAATCGACAATCAACCGGAGCCAATTCCGCTCGAGATCCTTTTCGAAGACAAGGATATCATTGTCATCAATAAACCGGCCGGGCTTGTGGTACATCCAGGCGCGGGTCATCGCCAACATACCTTGGTCAACGCTTTGCTTGGCCATTGCTCGACGCTGTCTGGAATTGGCGGAAAAGAGCGCCCCGGAATCGTTCATCGGCTCGACAAAGAAACGAGCGGCTGCCTTGTTGTCGCGAAAAACGATGAGGCGCATCGAGAACTGTCGAGGCAATTTGCAGAGCGCACGGTCGAAAAGATCTATCTTGCGCTCGTCGACGGAAAAGTAGGCAAAGAGACCGGGACGATCGAAGAAAAAATCGGACGACATCCCGTCTATCGACAACGAATGAGCGTAAGTTCCTCGCGTGGACGCCCAGCTAAAACTGAGTACCGCGTCATTCGCTCACGAGATCAGGCGAGCTTGGTCGAATGCCGGTTGCACAGCGGACGCACACATCAGATACGTGTGCATCTTCACCATCTGGGTCACCCGGTCCTTGGCGATAAAGTCTATTCGAGGCGCGCAGCAAAAAATTTCCCGCGACAGATGCTGCACGCCTGGAAAATTGCATTGCGACATCCAATCAACGGGGAATGGAAAAGCTTTGAAGCTCCATTGCCGCACGATTTCGCAACCGCGATCAAGGTGACAATCGAATCTTAAAACGACGTTATCCGAAGGCGATGATGGATCTGCTCAACCGGTGATTTTGCGCCGCGGCACCATTGCATTTGCCGTCATCGTCTGCACAATTTCGCCGCGCTGATTTGTCGTCACATTACGCAGTCGAATGATTCCGTAGTTCGGCTTCGAGCGGGATGGCCGTTGATCGAGGATCTCTGTTTCGACCCTCAGGACATCACCCGGTCGCACGGCGTTTGGCCAGCGCAATTCGTCGACACCCAATCCGATCGCGCCTTCGGCAAAATTCAGTGTCTGCACGAACAACCGCATGGTCATTGCTGCTGTGTGCCAGCCGCTCGCCACCAAACCTTTGAAAATGGTTCGCTCCGCGCTTTTGCGGGTCAGATGAAACATCTGCGGATCAAATTTGTGTGCGAATTCGACGACTTGTTTTTCTGTCACTTTGAGCGGTTCAGACTTGAAGCGATCACCCACTTTCAGATCATCGAAGTAATGCTCTTTCATTTTGAAGATGGCCCGATTGATTCATCATAATGAATCGGCGCGGGTGCATTGACAGCTCTTTTCTAGTAGCTGACACTTCAGTCCAATTTCTCAAAGAAGCGACCATAATGCCTGCCACGAACACCATTGGAGAACAAGTTTTGGAAGCCGTTGTGACTGGGCCCGATGGAGCGAATCGACTGTTCACCTGTACGGGAATTGCCAATGTGCAAATGTCTCTGACTCGGACCCAGGAGCAGTCAACCGAGACATGGACTTTCCTGGTGGGCCCTAGTCTTCCGCGCCCGCAATTTTATCGGGCGATCGGTACGGCTTCCGTGTCTTTGCAAACCGTGGATATACAAGGGGCACCAGCGGGCTTCACCGTTCACGTCGTCTCCGTCGAGGCCGACTGGGACGATGAATCCGAAAGGGTCGAGATGCGCGTTGAAGTCTTGCTCCGTTCAGATATGATCGGTGTGAACATCAATCAACTCCGCTATTGGGTCACGATCCTGGCCAAAATCTAAACGGCAGCTATCGCCGCCAACGGCGCCACTTGATCGAATAACCACCCCCGATGAAAGTGCTATTGGGTCTCGTCTCCATTGTGATTGTCGGTTATCTGGTATGGCATTGGTTTGCGCCTACTGCAGTTGCGCCGACTCCAGCGCAACGCATCGCTCCCAAACCGACAACGGCAGCCCATCCCTCTCAGCCGCCCAAACAACTCGCGCAACAACCCGTTCCCCGGCCGACGCCTGCGCGCCCCGCCACGCCCCAACGACACCTGGCACCGGAAGGGACATATTTTCTGCTTGAGCGAGCGTCTCTAAGGATCGATTCAGGCGTTATCGGTTTTGCGCCGGGAACGAAAGTTGCATTGCTCGACCAGGGTGATTCGACCAGCAAAGTTACAGACGGCAAGTATCAATTCACGATCCCGTCGTCGCAACTCACTAATGACCTGGATATTGCAGCAAGCGTTGCTCAGTCGGATTACGCCGAACAAGAGAGGATTACGGAATTGACAGGAAAATGGGCGGAAGAATATGCCCAGCAGCAGCGTGATGCGCTTGCCGCCTCAGAAAAAGAAAGGGCGCAAGAGAAAAAGCGGCCTCGGCCCACTCCACAAGCGCCGAGGTAGTCATCCATCGCAGTTCTTGCCGCCGGGCCTTGCAAAGCAAGTAACAAAAATTCCAAGAGCGTACAGCCGATACTTGTGACTTGTCACTTATCACTATTCGCTATTCACTTCTCAGCGACGGGCGGTTAGCTCGGTGGTAGAGCATCTCGTTTACACCGAGCGCCTAACAAATACGCTCTTTTTTTCTCACGTGCTCTCACCTGATTTTCGCAGGTAAAACCACAGAGAAACGTAGTTCCCAAATGCGCTGAAAAGCTCTAAAATAACACCACAGGCGTATAAAACGGCGTATAAAGGAACGGCGGAGTTTTACACCGAGGAATATCGCTACAACATCGGCGTGCCAGATTTAGGACGAATTTAGGACAACGGCCCGACGACGCCAAGCGGGGATCGCGCTAAAATTGTTTTGCCGGATGGCGGACGATCCGCCTGATGTCGTCGACGAATCCTGCACGCGTGCAATCATAATTAAACCATGCCGTGAATTGGGAAGCGATCAGTGCAATCGGTCAAATCGTCGGCGCAATTGCCGTCGATCCCATTGTCGCGTTGCGATGTAAGTAAAATGAAACTGATGGCTTACTTTCGTTCGCTAGCCGCAAGGTTCTTGCATCGGTCTCAAACAGAATGCGATTTGGATGAAGAGCTTCGATCGCACACTGAGCTCCGAACGGATACTCTCGATGCGCTATCTCCGAAACTTGTGAAATGTATGTGCCTTTGGGCACACCGAAATACGTCTGCCGCATATGCGGCAATCGTCACTCCGTGACCGTGATTAGTTTCACTGCATTCTGGTTCGGAACAGGAGCATACGCCTTCTTGCCATCGGGCGTCACAGCGAGACTGCCCGAGGCAGCGATGTCAATCAGGCCGACAGGCAGCATAGACTTGTTAAGGATGAGCAGTTGCGCTCCCCCAAGAACAGTGAAGGAATTGCCGGGAAAGAACGCCACGCGTCCCGGCACTCCGATCGACCGTTGTAACTCATCCGTCTTGGTTGCAATTACGTTTACGACTCCCTGAGGCACAACAGGGCAATTTTTATGGTCGTAAGCAGGATTTATGCAGGCATCGGCATCGGTGGCCCAGACCCGCATGCCGTTCGGTGAAACTGCGATCTTAGTCCCGACATTAGGCAAGCCCGTAATGCTTTTAATAAAGCTGTCTGTGGCGACATCGAACTTGCCAATTGCGTCGTGGCCTGCCGTGCCGCCTGGGCCACCACATTGATAGTTAACATAGAGAAACTGCCCATCGGGCGTGACAGCAACACCCTCCGGACAGAGGATGCTCGACACAGTGGTCACGTGATTGTCGCTTGTGGTTATCTTCTTCAAACCGGCGAATTCCATCGCGAGATAGACCTTCGCGCCGTCGGGTGTTATGGTTAGATCGTGGACCGGACCGCCTGTGGAAATCGTGCTGACGGTCTTTGTCGCGGTGTCGATGATGCTGACCTCCCCGCCATTCTGGCCGACGTAGACCTTCGACCCATCTGGCGATACCGCCAAAGCATCAGGGCCGGATCCCACAGACACCGTGGATGTGACCGTATCTGTGGCCGTGCTAATGACACTGACAGCGTTGCTGCCGTTGTCCGAGACGTAAACCTCGGCGCCGTTCGGTGTGATCACGGCCGTTAACGGTGAAACGCCTACTCCGATCGTCGTAGAGACTGTAAATGTATCGGTAAATGTCTTCGCAAGCGCTTCAGAGCCACTGCTCACTAAAATGATCATTGAGATCGCAAGGCAGCGACCACCGAATTTAGTAAGTGGTTTCATAATTTTTTTCTTCCTTATTTCTCCAATTCTTTAGGCTCCAGTGCGCCAATGACATAATGTCGCGATTGGCTTTGGAATTCCTCAAAGCTCATCTTTCAGTTCCTTTAGACCGTCATGGATTTTTTAAGTCCCAATTCCAGCCGTGTCTCAACCGTGCCTAACGGTGTATCGTTTTTATGGCGATGTTCGCGCTGGTCATACCCCGAAAAATGGAAAATTCCCCGTTGTTGGACCGCGCCCGACGACCGGAACCGCCGATTGCGTTTACAATGACGCAGGCAACGTGATCGAGGCGCAATGAACACCGGGGCTATTTCAAAGACCCGGAGCAGCAACCGCCCTCGTTCTAATCCAGGCCCTTCATGAAGTCCGCCTCACCCGTTCCACCGGAAGGGCGCTTGTCATCTTTCTTCTCGTCTGCCGCGCCGCCTTTCGGGTCGGTCTTCGGCTTCAGATCGTAAACCCTCACCCTAACCATGTTTTTATTTGATTTCTCTCCCGGCGGAAGATGAACAATACGAAACTTAGCCATTCTGAAATCCCCCTTTCATCAATGATTAACTTGTTTGGCCGATGCTCAACGTCAAGAATCACTGATGTTCGATAAAAGCGGGCAACGTGATTGAGACGCACGAGCAAAAGGGCGATTTCAAAGAGCCGTGAGATTTTACTCGCATCACGTCGAACTTCCCGCTAAAAGGAAATTTCCATGATTCCGCCTTTATGAGCTGGTTACGAGACAAGCAAACGATTAAGAGTTTAGCATGAAGGCAAAATTCATGTTTTCCTTAATTTGTGTCGCTGCGGTGACGTTAACCGCATGCGAGCAATATCCATACGGCTATTGGTCTCCGTACAGCTACGGCGGCGGCTACGCCTACCCCTATGGTGGCTACGCCTTGCCCTATGGTTACTACGCCTACCCCTATTATGGCTACGCCTACCCCTATGGTGGCTACCGCTACGGCTACGGCGGCTACGGCTATCCCTATGGCGGCTACTGGGGCTACGGCGGCTACTCCGGCATTCGGTACTACGGCCACCACGGTCGTCGTCCTTACTACCATCGCGGCCATTGGGAGGACCAAGGGGATCAGGGGCACCAGGGAGACCAGGACGGACAATGAAGCGCTGACCGTTGTCGCGATGTGACGACGCTGTGATTCGCGTTTACGATGGCGCGGGTAACGTGATCGAGACGCACGAGCACACCGGCGATTTCAAAGAGTGCGTTGTCGTTCGTTGCAACAAACAGACAATTTTCGGAGGGCATCCGAACGCCGACCCGTTCGCCCCACGAAGACCAATGCCAGTCCGCCGGCTACCGACACGCCCGCACTGATCGCCAAAATACTTACAGGAAGGGCTGATTGCATTCGCGGCCTAACCCACTTTTTCTTTGAGCGCTGCTATGTGTTCGCGCAGCGCGTTGACAATGCGCTCGTGAGCCTCTTTTCCCTTGCCCGCGCGCTCCAGCTCCCGCGGATCAAGCGGCTTTCCGAAGGTGACCCTGACTTTCC
>DASXNN010000110.1:0-49367 GCA_036495045.1 Candidatus Udaeobacter sp. | reverse complement strand
GAAGACAATTTGCCGCTTGTTGTTGAGGAGGCGGTTTTCGAAGCCCGCTTTCTTTTCCGCGTTGTTCGCAGCGGCCGAAGCCTCCCGTCTTTCTAGAATCGCGATCAATCCACCTTCTTCCGACGGAAAGAAATCGCTAATGTCGCCTGGACTCATATATGCCACCGCATCTTTAATTGCCATCAGCTCGGGCGACTCCTTTTTTGCCTCGTTCTCTCGGCCGGGCGATGCTTCATCCAAGAGTGAAAAAGGTGGCACCTGCTCGACCTTGACGCCCGATTTTTGAATTGCCGCGTCGAGCGGCTGACCGGATTTTTTCGCCTCGCGCAGTTGATGCACCATTTCGGCGCCTTTCGTAGACATCAGCTCGCGCGCTCGAGAACCCTTAATCGCCTCCACGATTTTCGGTTTCGCTTCTTCGGTGCTGAGCGGACGCGCCTCGACAACCCCAGTGAGATGCAAAATATAAAATCCATCCGCCACCTGAATTGGATCACTGTTCGGCTCTTGCATGGACAGCCTGAAGGCGGCGCCACCCAATTGGGGATCGACGTTCAGTTTCGGATCGGGCGCTCCCCGCGTAAATTCGCCTGTTTGCTGGACTATTAGCTGAAATTTGGCTGCCACTGTCTTGAAATCCGCCTCTTTCTCCAGCAACGCCTGCGTCAAATCATTCGCGCGGTCGGAAAGCTTTTGCAGAGCTTCGATGCGCTCTTTCCCGTTCAATTTCTTTTGCTCCTCACTCAACGCGAGGCTGATAAACTCGACCTTGCGTTTCTCCTCGGTTTTGAGCTCGGCCTTGTGCGCGTCGTAATATTTCTGCACATCTTGATCGGCGATTTTGATGTCTTTCTCAAAATCAGCCGGGCGCAACCGAATGAGATTCACAGATAAGGTGTCGTAAGCCCGGTCATAATTTGCCTTGATCTCTGCTGCCGGAATGGAAACACCGGCCGCCAGAAGTTGTTTAATCTGGTTCAGCGAAAGCTCATCCCGGACTAATTGCTCGATGTGCTCTTCACCAAGACCATTTGGCGAAAGGCCATTCTGGACAAAATCGCTAAATTTCCTGATGTCGAATCCGGCGTCGCCACGAAATGCGGGTAAATCGCGGACGCGGTCAGCGATTTCAGTGGCACCTGGGCGAATCCCGAGCCGATCTGCCTCATGACGCAAAACCAGCAAGTTCAAAATGAATTGTGCATAAACGTCGTTCTGGTTTTGGCCAGCCCCAACCGTCAGACTCCGCGCAAAGTCAGACATGCCAAGGGCCTGCGCGAGATTGAACAACCGCACCGTTTGCTGGGCTTCCATCATCGAAACGTTACGATCATAAACCCGCGCGAATTGATCGGAACGGATTGCGCCATAATCCGGTCTCTGCACAAAATAGAAGACAAATGGAATTGCCAGGATCGCGATCACGATCATGAGCCAGTGCCGATGTTTGCGCAAAAGCTTCATCATAGATATAAAATCCTTTCAGGCAGTTCTGTTAGCGCGCAGAATTTACGACGCGCCGACGTTGCGCCAAATGTTTTTCTGGAGTCGTCCCAAGTATTAGGGTGCGATGAAACTACATTACCATTCCACCGTCCACGCAAAGCACCTGGCCCGTGATGTAACTTGCTTCGGCGGACGCAAGAAATGCCACAGCGGACGCAACATCCTCCGGGGTTCCGACACGCTGGAGCGGAATTCGCTGCTGAATCGACTTTTGAATATCTTCCGATAACGCGTTCGTCAGATCCGTCGCGATTAGGCCAGGCGCAATCGCATTCACGGTAATGCCACGGCTCGCCAGCTCGCGCGCCAGCGATTTAGTCAGTCCGAGGAGGCCCGCTTTACTTGCCGCGTAGTTTGTTTGCCCGGCATTGCCGATCAGGCCGATTACTGAGCTGATGTTGATAATGCGGCCACTGCGCTGTTTGATCATCGAGCGTTGCACTGTCTGCACGAAATTGAACGCGCCTTTCAAGTTCGTGTTCAGCACCACGTCCCAATCTTCCGGCGTCATGCGCATGCTCAGCATGTCGCGGGTTATGCCGGCGTTGTTTACCAGAATATCGACTTGCCCGAAATCACTCAAAACTTGTTCGCCGATTCTCTTCACATCGGCATGATTGGAGACGTCAACCGCGTACGCTTGTGCCGCACCCTTTTGGGCGGTGTTTATCTCGCCGGCGATTTTCTCAGCGTTTTTCTCCGTCCGGCTCACACACGCCACATGCGCGCCTTCGCGTGCCAGTCGCAGCGCGATTGCGCGGCCAATTCCCCTCCCCGCGCCCGTAACAATTGCGACCTGATTTTCAAATCTCACCGGCATATGCTCCGACGATCAGTCTGGTTATGTCAATGCTGCCCGCGCTTTGCGGTCATCGCAGTCCCAATGATGCAAAGCCTGGCCAATTCCAATCTTGTTAGCATTTGAGCAAAGCGTACTGTACTCGGTCACTGTTTGCCTGGAGAAACGTGTAGCCGTGCTCAGCGATCAACCAACATTGTCGCCTTCGAAGACTGCGATCGATGCGTTACACGCGCGCGGTTGGGCGGCGTTGCCGGAGCGCGGCACCCCCGCCATGCTGCGGCTGATCAGTTGGATCGCGCTGCGCATCGGGCGCTCAGCGGCCCGGTTGCTGCTCTATCCGATCGCATTTTACTTTCTGATCAGTGCAAAGCTGGCCCGGCGGGTGTCCCGCGATTACTTGACGCGCATACGCGGTCGACCACCTCGGTGGTGGCATGTGTTCCGGCATTTCCACTGTTTCGCCGCCACAATATTGGATCGGCTGTATTTGCTGAAAGGCGAGTTCGCGCGCTTTAACGTGACGGTTCATCACAGCGAAATCCTGCACCGTCAGGTTGAGACCGGTAAGGGTTGCATCCTTTTGGGTTCGCATCTCGGTAGTTTCGAGGTGTTGCGCACGCTGGGCGTGACGCAACAGGACCTTCCGCTCAAGGTATTGATGGATATCGCGCACAATGAGAATATCACTCGCTTTCTTGATGCGCTTAACCCGGAGATCGCCGACACAGTAATCGAATCGGATCGACCGGATGTTTTGCTTAGAGTGAAAGAAAGCCTGGACGCGGGTTTTCTGATTGGCGCATTAGGCGACCGCATCTCGAGCGACGGCAAGACCACGCAATGCCAGTTCCTGGGCGCAACCGCTACTTTCCCCGCCGGTCCGATCGTGCTGGCGGCGGTTATGCATCGCCCTGTCATTCTGTTCTTCGGCGTTTACCGCGGCGGTAACCGTTACGAGATTTACTTCGAGCAATTGGCTGACGAAATAATCCTGGATCGCCACCGGCGCCCGGAGGACATCCGATATTGGATGCAACGCTATGCCGATCGTCTGGAGCACTACACGAGGCTTGCGCCTTATAACTGGTTCAATTTTTACCCGTTTTGGGATTAACCGTCACCGCCAACTAAAATATGCCCATACATAAAGCGGAAATCCGTACGCTCATTCCGCACGCCGGTCTCATGTGTCTTTTGGATAGCGTGCTCACCTGGGACGATGAATCGATTCTATGCACGAGTGAAACGCATCGCGATCCGGATAATCCGTTGCGCCGCGATGGACGGCTTTTGGCGTTGCATGCTTTCGAATATGGCGCGCAGGCGGCCGGCGTGCACGGCGGATTGAGAGCGCGGTCCATGGGCGTGGCAGCCCCGCCATTTTATCTGGCCGCGTTGCGGGATGCACATTTACAAGTCACGTACCTGGATAACGTCGATTCGCCATTGGAGGTTCGTGCACAACGCGTTTTCGGAGACGCCAACAATGCAATTTACGAATGCCATGTCTCAGCCGGCGATGCTCTTCTGGCCGATGCGCGCATTACATTCATGCTACGCACGTGACCACCGTAAGTGAAGATATGATCGGGAGTGCGCGACCAATGAACTTTGAGATTTGTCGCGCGATTCCAGCTGATCATCCCAGCCTGGCCGGACATTTTCCGGGCGCGCCTGTGGTGCCGGGCGTAGTGATTCTGGATGAAGTCGCCGCCGCTTTGGCTGAATGGCGCCCAGGCTGGCAGCTGACCGGCGTACGTGCAGTCAAGTTTCTGCTGCCATTGAAATCCGAGCAATCGTTTACCGTTTGTCTCATTTCAGTGAATAGTGACCTAACGGAGGTCGATTTCTTTTGCCGCGTTCAAGACCGTACGATAGTTGAAGGCCGCCTCCAGATCGATCGCGTGTATTCCGGGAAAGTGGCCGCGAGACCATCCCAAACGCCTGACTTTAACCCTCAACCGTACGATCCGCGCCTCGCGCAGTGGCTTCAAGCTTACCCGGGATCTTTGTTCAGCGAACGTTTGTATCGAAGCATCGAACTCATGGAGCGTTATAGCATCGATCTGACGATCGATTTGCTCGCTCGATTGGATGTTATCGATCAACTGGACGAGTGGCGATTTCCGCGAAAACTTTGTCAGGCGCTTTCGTATCAGCCGCGTTTCAGTTCGGTGCTGGACTGGCTTTTGAAGCGGCTGCTTGAGACCGGTTGCCTTGAGGCTCGAACGGAAGGTGACACCCGCGCGTACCGCTTGCGGCATGCTTTATGGCAGCCTCAACTCGCGCACCTGCGCGCTATCGG
Source organism: Candidatus Udaeobacter sp. (assembly GCA_036495045.1). GTDB lineage: Bacteria > Verrucomicrobiota > Verrucomicrobiia > Chthoniobacterales > UBA10450 > Udaeobacter. Next base: position 44,754 of record DASXNN010000110.1, on the reverse strand, counting down.
GCTTGATATCGACTCCGCAAACGCGCCGACCCTGGATTTATTAGATCGGGCGGCGAACCTCTATCCGGCAATCGCACGCGGCGAGCAGAATGCTGAGCAGGGCTTGTTCGAACCACAGGCAATACCGTTGTGGCTGAATTATTTTCAAAATGAGAACTTAACTTACACAGTGAATAATTGGGTTGGTGCTGTCGTTGCCGCCGAGTGCCTGAGTACCCGGTCCAAGCTCCGGATTTTGGAAGTCGGCGCCGGAGCTGGAAGCGGCAGTGAGATTTTGCTGCGCCGGTTTGATGAACGCGGACTTCTGCCGCGCATTGAACGCTACCTCATCACGGAGCCCAACGCCTTTTTTCGGCGGCGCGGTGAGCGTAAATTGTCGGCGCAGTATCGCAATCTGCCGGTTGAGTGGGGAGCGCTTGACATTAATTCGGCATGGGACAGCCAAAGCCTGAGCGACGGCGAATTCGATTTGGTATACGGCGTTAATGTTCTGCATGTTGCCAAGGACCTTTTATTTAGCTTGAACCAGGCGCGCGGCGCACTGGCTCATGATGGATGCTTGGTGATTGGCGAATGCGTGCGGCCGTATGTGGATCAGCCAATCTACCCCGAGATGATCTTTCAAATCCTGGACAGCTTTAGCGATGTGAACACGGATCCCGAAATTCGCCCCAATTCTGGCTTCCTGACCGCAGACCACTGGCGCCGCGCATTTACGTGCGCCGGTTTCGAGCGCGTCGAAATCGCCCCGCAGATCAACCGCATTCGCGAGATCTATTCGCATTTTTTTACCGCGGCCATCTGCGGCCAGCACGTCGCCCGAAATGATTAGTTCTGTGCGCCAACCGCACGATCTACCTCATCTGCGGTACGTTGAATCATTTTCCAGACATTTCGGAGATGTTCTTCAGTCGTGAGAACATTACCCAGCCCGACCCGCATTACAGTCCGACCGTGTAATTTCGTTTGCGTGAGATAAGCGCGTCCGGAAGCATTGATCCGTTCGACAATTTTGCTGTTGATTAGGTCCGTCTTTAATTCGTCGTCGCCGGCGTTGAAGCGGAAGCAAACGACACCCATCACAACTGGCACCCACAATTCGAAACGTTCGTCATCGCGAAGCCAGCGGGCAAAAAGTTTTGCCAGCCGCAAATGATCACGGATGCGCGCAGCGAGACCCTCGCGACCGAACGCGCGCCAAACGACCCACGCTTTGAGGGCACGAAAACGACGGCCAAGTTGCACCCCGTAATCCATGTAATTGATTTCAGCCCCGACCGGGTCGCGGAGGTGCAGGTACTCGGGAACGAGCGTAAAGAGACGTCGCAAGCGCCCGATATCGCGCAAATAGAGCGCGCTGAAATCGAGCGGAACAAAAAGCATCTTGTGCGGATTGATCACAATGGAATCGGCTTCGTTCCAGCCCGCGGTCACCCATTTGCATTCCGGCAGAAGGGCGAGTCCAGCGCCGTAAGCGCCATCGATGTGCAGCCAGATCTTATATTCGCGGCAAATCTGCACGATCTCCGGAATCGGATCGACGCTTGCGGTAGACGTTGTGCCAACGGTTGCGACGACGGCCAATGGTTTGAAGTTCTTCCGGAGATCAGACGCGATCCTTTCGCGCAATGCCGATACATCCATGCGAAATTCGGCATCTGTCCGGACACGTTGCACGTTGTCTTCGCCGATACCGACGGCGATCGCACCTTTTTCCACGGAACTGTGCGCTTGATCGGATGTGTAAATGCGGAACGTCGGTAAGTTCCGTCCGCTCAATCCAAGTTTCCGTGTGTTGGGCGCAGCTTGCTCACGCGCGGTGGCGAGCGCATGCATCGTCGAGATCGAAGCCGTGTCGTAAACAACGCCCGTAAAGTCGTTAGGCAAATCGAGCCATTGGCGAAGCCAGTCGAGCACGAGTGTTTCCAGTTCGGTTGCGGCAGGCGCGGTCCGCCAGGTCATGGCATTGACGTTGAGCGCACCCGTAATCATTTCTGCAAGGATCCCCGGACTCGTTGTCGTGCAACCAAAGTAGCTCATGAACTGTGGATGCGCCCAGTGGGTAACTCCCGGAACAATCACGCGTTCGACATCCGCGAAGATTTCATCGAGTGGCGCAGCCGTTTCTGGCGCAGCTCCATCCAATTGCGCCAGAATTGCTCCCGGTTCATCATTTGGAGCAATACGCTGCTCACTGATATTTTCGCGATAATCAGCAATCCAATCTGCGAGTCGATGAAGCTCCTCGCGAAAAACCTTTGGAGAAATGTCGCCGACCTCACCCACATCGCTACGCAGATGTGCTTGTCGATCTTTCATTCGGGCGAACTCGAGCTGGCCGCGATTTTGCCACCTTCCATCCAGATCAGATGCCAGTAGAACGTCGAATACGACAGGTAGCTCCACAGGTCAGCAGCTTCAGCTTCGCGGAAGATGCTCAGGCGAATCGGCAGCAGATATGTGCAACGCTTCACATTTCTCAAAAGGCGAATCCAAAGCTGAAATGAAACGCCCCGAAATCTTCTTGAGGTTGCGGATCTGGATTGACTCCGTAATCGAGGCGAATCGGACCAACCGGTAACTTGTAGCGCAACCCCGCCCCGATAGCGTAGCGCATATTGTCGAGGCCAGGTTCTTCCGAGGTGGGCAGTAAATTGCCCGCGTCGGTGAAAACCGCGCCCTGTAATTCGCCGAAGATCGGAAACGTGTACTCAACGTTAAACACCGTAAAGAATTCACCTCCGAGTGGATGACCCCTGTGGTCGTGTGGACCAAGGTCCCGCTCACCAAAGCTTCGCACAGTGTCGCTTCCACCGTTAAAAAAACGTTCGTCGATCGGGATTGCAGTTGCTTCTCCAGGACCGCTCACGGTCAGTGAATGGATAATGCCAGCACGGGCACCAAAAGCGAGTGAGGACTGTTGGAACCAGCGCTGGAGTGGAGTGCCCGGTTTGTCTTCAACCACGCCTGGGGTAAGCGGTTTTGGCCCAAACGGAAGATAGTAGCCAGTCCGAATCGTGCTTCGGATAAATTCGATGTCGCTTCCGAACGCGCTCGACGCTAAATCCAGAGTATTGTTGATCAGGAAGCCGCGCGGCGTCACGAACGGGCTCTCCCGCATATCCAGTGTATTTGTGAAGCCCAGAGTATTCACAAAATAATTTTGGTCCCCCAGGAACACAGGTTTGATGTCGGCACTGATTATTTTCACATGCCGCACGGAGAAGATCAGGCCGGCCTCGTCGTACTTTGTAATTTTCCGGGTAAGTTCGAGTCGACCGCCCAAGTCAAATTTAGAGTAACCATCAAAATCAAATCTGATCGCGGCAAGACGAGCCTTGAAGCCGAAATCGGTATCAAAGAAAAATGGGTCCTCATACAAAATTTCGCCCTTGTATCCGCGTTGTGAAACCTCGATCGAAGTCGTGAGCGGGCGCCCATAACCGAAAAGATCGCGGTCGCGAAATTGCGCGCCAACAATTCCGCCTTCGTATGAGCCATAACCTATTGAAAAACCAAGCTCCTTGCTCTTTGCTTCTTCCGCCGAAATGTCGAGTCGCAACAGATGTCCATCGATAGGAACAGGTTTAATTTGCAGGAGATTAAAGAGTCCTGTCTTCATGAGAGTGCGAAATCTTTCATCGAGAACGTCCGGGCTATAGGTTTTGCCCTCCAACCTGCTAAAACGTTTCACGACATAACTGGGATGCAATCGATCGAGACCGTTCACTGTTACGCTGTCAAAGTGGTAAACTGCTCCCGGTGAGATAACGACCTGCACCGGCACTCGCCCATTCACCGCCTCATCCGGCGCCGCAGTTGCGTCGACTTTCACATCGTAATAACCACGCGCCTTGTAATATGCCTCTATTCGCCGTGGGATATCGGCGACACGCGCATCCGTATAAGGCTGCTGCAGGAGATCGGACATTTGCCCACGCAGTGTTTCCGAATCGTAAATCGTCCGCCCGCTAAATGAAGTAATGCCAAAAAAATATTGTCGTCCTTCGTGAATCGGAATAATCACGTCCACTTGATTGCTTTGGTCACGAAAGATGTAACGCGGTCGATCGACAACAGAGTCCATAAAACCTTCCGCGAGATACAAGCGGTGGACCAGGTTAGCGCCCTCTTCCATATCAGCCGCAACGAAGGGTAAATTCTTCTCCAGCTTCGAATACCGCTCGCGCGTCGGTTCGACGACGTACTCGAAAAGTTTATCGGTCGGTTCTTTTATGTTTCCATCAAAAATCACCTTGCCCAGCGTCATGCGCGGGCCTTCCGTGATATCAAGGCGCAGCCGATTTTGCGACTCGATCACATAATGCACGTTTACTTTTGCGTAGCCGTGTTTGCGGTAGAAGACTTCCAGAAAAAACGCCAGATCGTCGGCGCGTGCCGGGTTCAATCCGTAATCCTCGATCGTCGTGATCTCCTCCTTTAGTTGCGAACGCAGTTCCTTCTCCTTGAAAGCCTGTTGGCCGCGAAACTCGATAAAGCTCGTCTGCTGCGCCCGTTTTTCTTCCTTCTTAACGATCGCTTGCTGAGTCTTCTGTCTTTTTTCGGGACGAACAACATCGACCGCGCTTTGGGCTAAACCTTCTACGCCAAGGACCACGCTTCCGAGACAGAGAAGGACCCCGCGCCACATTTCAACGAAACCGAATTAAGTATTTCAGCATCCCGCGATAGTCGCCCCCGACGCCGATATCACCAACAAAGACAAATTGATCGTTGATCTTGAAGCGCCCGCTGATTTGCTGCCGACCGGTTCGAGGATCGACCGTACCCACATCCAAATCCAGGCGATTAAAAACTGTATTACTCTGGGTCGCCTCGCCTTTTTTGAAAATTTTTCGGTAAAGTTGCTGCACCAGCAACATGCCGGCCCGTCCGGCCAGAACATTACTGTTTCCCGACAATTCCGCTCTGGTTACGCCGGTGGCGATCAAAGAAATGATTTCTTCCTGCGCCAGCGGCGGTTCGCTCGTGAAAATCGTCTCCGGCGCGTCCAGGGTTCCATAAACATAAACCCGCACCGTGTAATCACGGATGACCGAAGTGCCCTGCAGATCAATCCGCGGATTCATTGAATCGCTCGGGTCAAAATAGAGAAACCCGTAGGAAACCTGGAGCCGGCTGAATGGCAACGTCGCTTCTACATTTTCCAGGCGAACCGTACCCTGCAGTTCCGGCCGCAGTCCGGTTCCGGTCAATTTCAGATCGGCAGTCGCCCCGCCGGTCGCGAGATTGCCGCGGATACCGACGGGATCTTTGGTTCGAATTGCCACATCAAATTTCCAATCCCGGAATGGAGGTTCGGGAAAAGAAAATTCGGGCCGCGCCGAGGGCGGTTCCGGCGCCGGCCTGCCCGGCAAGCCGATCGGAATTAAATCGATGTTCTTCAAGAAGTGACTGTTCGTGATCGAAATGGCTCCGGTGACGTTTGCGCTCGCGAATGGACCCGTCACTTTAATGTCTGCATTCGCACGCGCTGTAAGTGTGTCATTGCGCGCGATCAGTGCACTATCCGCCTTTAACTGCAGATCGACCGTAGGCTGTGTCAATTTTGGAAATCTGACTCCGCCGGTCACTGCGAACTTCCCTCCGGAAAGTTCTCCGTCGAATTGTTGAATCGTTAGCGCATCGCCCGTGAAATTGAGTCGGGCTTTGAAATTATTCAACGCAGGCAGCGTTACATTGCTCGACCGCGCTACATTAATCGTCATGTCGGCAGATCCACTCAACACAGGTTGCGCGATCGTTCCCCGAACATCGACATCGAGCCCAAGATCGCCATCGAGTTGCTGCACTTCGGGCACCAATTGGCGGATAAAGTTGACCGAGCTGCGCGGCAGCCGGGCTTTTGCAGTAATTGGTGTTTCGTCGGGCAATTTCCGGGTGCGAGCAATTTTCGGAATGTCAAAAGGCAGATTCGCGCTTAATTCCAGCGGTTGAATCCGGGCCTGTTGCAGCTTTCCGGAAACGGTCAGTTGGTCATGTATGGCTTGCGCGCTCAGATCAAACGTCGCCGGCTCCAATTTCGGGAATCGCTCGCTCCGTAGATCGCGCATCTGAACGTCCAGGCGCGCATTTAAGTCGGCGATCGTTCCCTGCGCATCGAGCTTGATATTCAAGATGCCGGACGTCGCCGGCTTGGCACCAACGTCCGCAAAAAGTCTCTTTATGTCGAGATTCTCTGATTGAAAGTTCGCCACGACTTTTCCGTTTGGCGGACATACCGATGCACTCGTGCCGAGATTTCGCCACACGAATGGGATGGAAGCGTAGCCGGTCGCAAATTTCGCCGCCCCTTGATCGAGTTGAATCTTGCTAATTTCCAGCGTTTCACCTTTGGCTTGGGCGATCGCCTGAAAATCCATGTTGTTGCTGGCAAAAAAGATGATCGGCACATCCAGACCATCGGGCGAATAAGTCGCGTCGATATTCACCCGGACTGATTGCAGATTGCCGTAGCGGCCTTTCTCCAGAACGAGCTTCAGTTTCCCTGAATTTTTAAAGGTTTGCGCATTACCACTCCCTTCCCAATCGAAGGCAATCGAACCGGACATCTCATTTCGATTGCCAAAAGCGCGAAGCAACGGCTGAAGAGTCGATAGATTGGAGATGCTCGCAGAAGCGATTCCGCTGTAATGATACGGCGCGTGCAGATCGAGACTGCCGTGACCGCTTACAGAATCCCGCTCGTTCAAACTCGCGGTGAGATCGTTTAGATAAATCACGTTGTTCGAGATTGAAGACTGCGAGCTCAGTTGTTTGAAAACTAAATCGCGCATCTTAAGATTCGATCCGAAGATCGATAGTTGGCCGTTCGCAATCTGTTGCTTCCACGTTATCTGCCCCGCGATTTGCAATGGTCCAGTGAGTTTGTCCGGTGAATTCGAAGTCCAGAAACCGCTCGCTTCGGGCGCGTTCAGTGAAAAATCCAGAGCTGCTGGTTGCGAAACAGCTTTGCCTATCTCCTCTGGCAATCGGTATTGGCCTCGAACCACTATTTCATTCTGGTTCCGCCGCAGATTCAAAGATTCCAAGCTAACGACGTCGTCAAACACGTCGATGGTCCCTTCTACCGAATCGATCAGATAATCTCGATAATGAGCGTTAGAAAGCGTTAAGTTTGATCGAACGCGAAGGTCTGCAAACCAAGGCTTCGTAACGCTGACCGGCGGCACCGTCTTTGACAGTTTAATCGTGGCGTCGAGTCTTTCGGCCGCGCCGTCTTCAAATCGAAGTGAAGTTGCGGCGAACGCAAACTCCCCATTTACCTTGCCAGTTTTGATGTCGATCCTCCCGTTGAGCTGCGCTGCGCCGCTCAATCTGTGCGGTATTCCGGCGGTTGCCTTTTGCAAATCCGGCGCGGTCAACGCAATCTCCAGCGTCGCCGGGCTGTGACCGAAGTCCTTTATCTCGAGCGGCAATTCACCCGAGCCGTTGATATGAAACTGGTTCTCGCCCTGGGTAACCTCGCCCGTTTGCAGAAGCGCTGTGCCGTTTCCGGCGGAAATCTGAAAGGTACCGCGGTCGAACGCGATTCCTTGCTGCTGGAAATTGCTAATTTGCAAAATCAGATTTCCCTGCCAGGCGTGCGGAGAACTGATCAAACCACTAAGATCGACATCCAACTTTTCTATTTGCCCGCGAATGAAGCCTTCCGGAAGCGCCGCATATTTATTGATGACACCAAGAGGAACATTCTCGGCGTGCAAATGGAGATCGGTATTGAGCGATGATTGCGCTTCAGTCAACGCGAAAGAGCCGGAAAGCTTTCCGGCTCCGACGGAGTAATCTAAATTAATAGCGAGCTTCCTTTCGCCGATACGCGATGCATCAACGCGCAGCTCGCGAACACGCTCGTCATTCGAGAGGGCCATTTCGCGCAAGATCAGGACTCTGTTCGTATAGCTTGTTTGCGCGGCGACTTTCGACCACACCTGGCCACCGACCAGCTCTAATTTGTCGATCTGCAATTGCCCGGGATTCCGCGGATTCAAATCAAGATCGACATGTTCCATCACGAAATCATGCGGGCGATTTCGGACGATGACCGTTGCATCGACCAAATGTAGTCGTTCCGGAAAAATCGCGGGGAGAGTGATTTTCTCATTCGGTTTCGGAGGCTTCGGCGAAGCTTTCCTGGGGTCAAGAACGATCGAGGCCGAATTGATCTCGATGTTTTTCAAAAAATCCGAGAGGCCATGAAAGATCAGATCGGGAATACTGTAATCGACGCGGACAAGATCAGCATCGATCGATTCCACCGCTGAAGGCCCGCTTGGAAACGCGTGGAGATTCCGCACGGTTAGATTTGTGAAGACATTGCCCTCGAGGCGAAAAGCGGCCTTCAAATTCTCTTTGGCGGCGTAGTGCAGCGCGATTTGCCGACCGAGCGCTAGTAGAATTGGACGATTAAAGATCGCGAGAAGCAGCGCACAAACCGCAATCGCCACCACCATGTGACGCCACCAACGTTTGTGCGTCTGCGCATCTGCCTGACGGTCTTCACCCACGAGGGCGACTCTATTTCCGCCCCGGGAAAGAGTAAATAGCGCTGTCGAGCGGGCCTAAGGAGATCAACTATTCGTGCCACTGAGTTCCAAGACCGGGATCCCATCACCCTGCGCGCAGAAATGGATTTGATGTCGGACTGACTGTCTAATCCGCCAAAATGTCGAACAATTACAAGGTCAAGCCGATTGGCTACGAGATTACGTAGTTCGCGATTGCACGCACCTACATCCGGCATCACGCTTTTGGCAGCATCGAATGAATCCTGACAAACTTTTCGATTATCTCGACGGCAGATTGCCCGCCGCGGAACGTGCAGCGCTGGAGAAGCAATTGATTTGGGATCGGCAGTTGCAACGCGAACTGGTGGTCGCGCGACAGATTCAGGCAGGCATGCATGGCGATTCTCGCGAGGTTCTCCTGCCGAGCGAAACGGACACTTCCGCGCGCGGGCGGAAACTGGCGCTCCGCATAGGCGTGGCATTCGTCATTCTCATGGGCGTGAACGTTGGGGTCGGCCTTTGGTTGATTGCACGAAACGAAGCGAAAAATCCCAACCGAGCATTGCTCGAGACACAGATGCGGCAACAAATAACGAAAGCGCTCGAGCACGCTGCGACGACGCTGACTCCTGCGCCGCTGGGCGTCAGCCAGATTACGATAGTGACGACCACAGGACGATTGAATGCCGTTGCCGACGAAATCGTCACGATCGTTGGCCAGCTCGGCGGTTCTGCAACCAAGGGACTTCCGGACCAGCATCGTCTTAGCGTTCTTGTCGATCTTCCTGGAAATCACGAATCGGAATTTCGCGCTGTGATCGCCTCAATTGCTGGAGACGCACCGATCGCACTGCTGCCCTCGCCTGCTGAAACAGTCGGCCCTAGCCCAGAGAAGAAAAGCTTTGTTGTGGAAATTATCGAGGGCCTGTCAGAGCAACACTAAGGGTAACTGCAAACGCAAACGATGCGATGATCACTGTTACGTTCGCTTTGCCGGCGGAAAGCTCAGGGTTTTTGCATCGCCTTGACAATCGAACCCGAAGCGACCGAAATGGCGTCGCTACGATTGGTGGCATGATCGGTAACCGTGCAATTGAGGTCTTTCACACAGGTGTAGGAGAAAAAGTTTGCCGGCAATCGATCGCGAAGTTTTTCCAAAATCGACAACTCGACTGCTTAATTAGCGCAGGATTCGCAGGCGCGCTTAACGATCAATTGAACGTCGGCGATCTCCTGTTCGCGCAAAACTTCTCGACAGCCGAATTGAGCAAGGCGCGCCCTCTGCTGGCAAATTTGCCGATCCATGTCGCCAATCTTCTGACTGTACCGTTGATGATCGATTCCAACGAGGAGCGAAACAAAATTGCCCGAGTGACACGCGCCGCGGCGGTGGATATGGAAACGGAGTTTATCGCGCGCGCTTGCGCCGAGCACGGCGTTCCGCTGGTTTCGCTCCGCGCGATCAGCGACACCGCGCGTCAACCTCTCCCCGCGCCGCCGCACGTTTTGTTCGATATCGAAAACCAACGAACCAACATGATGCGGCTCGTGCAGTATTTCTGCAAGCATCCCACGCGCTTGCGGGGATTGATTCGCTTTACAAGTCAGATCTCTCGAGCACGGAAGGCGTTGACGGAGGCGCTTGTAACTGTAGTCGCTGCTCTGTGAGCCGTCGACGTCTTCTCATCTTTACCTGACCGGCTACAGGCCGTGGCTACCGATTTTGCGCAGGCTCGATGTGGACAAGCACGTCGGCCACACGCGAATCGTTCTGCTGGATTGCCGCTTTGACTTGATGTGCAATCTCATGGCCTTCGCGGACGGAAATACTGTCCTTAACGCCGACGTGAAGATCGACATAAAAATCCAGCCCCATTTTGCGCACCCGGCATTTCTCAATCTCGATGACTCCGGGCACCGATCTCGCTGCCCTGCGAATAGACCTGACAATTTTACCGGCCGGCGCCGTATCCATTATCTCGTACAACGCGGGGCGCAGCAGACGATAGCCATTTGCCCCAATCAACGCGCAGGCAAAGAGTGCGGCCCAGTCGTCGGCGCTTTGCCATGGCTGCCCGCCGATCAGCGCAACCGAAATCCCGATGAACGCGGCTACAGAAGTGATTGCATCAGTGCGATGATGCCACGCGTCGGTTTGCACAGCGGTGCTTTCGACATTCCGCCCAAACTGAATGACATATCGATACAAAATTTCCTTCACAATCACAGCCACGATGAGAACCACAAGTGTGTAAGGTGCAGGTCCATGATGCGGCAGAAAGATTTCGCGCACACTTTGAATGGCAAGGCCAAGCGCGGCAACCAGGACGCCGATCGCGACAATCACTGCGGCAACCGGCTCCGCTTTGCCATGACCATAGGGATGAGTCGGATCCGGCGGACGCGCCGCAACTTTTAAACCTCCCCAGATCACAATGGAACCGCCGACGTCCATCGCGGATTCAATTCCATCAGCAATGAGCACATAGGCGTTGCCGAAAAAACCGGCGACAATTTTTACCGATGCCAGCATCACATTAATGGCGAGACCGAACAGCGCGATCCGCGCGCCGGTTTGCAGATTAATTGCGGAAGCGTGAGGATGTTGTTCCGGGAGCATTGATGAATAAAACTATAAGCGCGGCGGTTTACGAAACGAACGGAAATCCAGCGGATGTTTTGAACATCGAAACACAACCCTGGCCGACGCCGGCGTCGGAGGAAGCCGTCGTGCAAATGCGCGCCGCACCGATTAATCCGGCGGACCTGAATCAGATCGAAGGAAAATACCCGGTCCAAGCACAACTTCCGGCGACGCCAGGATTCGAAGGCGCAGGTGTAGTTATCGATCTTGGCGAGAGTGTGAAAGACCTCGCGATCGGCGCCCTCGTGATCCTGCCGCACAATCTCGGGACGTGGCGGGACGCCGTTGCCGTGAAAGCGAGCGAGCTAGTGACTGTTCCGCCGGAGATCGATCCGGTCCATGCCGCAATGTTAAAAATAAACCCGATGACGGCGTGGCGATTGCTGCATGATTATGTCGACCTAAAAAGCGGAGAGTGGTTGATTCAAAATGCCGCGAATTCCGCCGCCGGCCGGGCGGTGATCCAAATCGCGCACGATTTGGGTTACAAAACCGTAAACGTCGTTCGACGTGTGGAATTGATCGATGAACTGCGCGCCGAAGGCGGCGACGTGTTGCTCGTCGATGGAGGAAATCTTCGTGAAGAAGTAAAACATGCGACGAACAGCGCGCCCATTCGTTTGGGATTAAATGCTGTGGGTGGCGACAGCGCGTTGCGCCTCGCAAATTGTCTCGCGCTCGGCTCTACGATGGTGACCTTCGGCGCCATGAGCTTGCAAGCGCTGAAAATTCCAAATGGTCTGCTCATTTTCAAAGACCTGCGCTTCCAGGGGATTTGGATTAACAAATGGTACGATAACGCGACGGGGGACGAGCGAATGGAAGCTTTTCAGCGGCTTTTCGAAATGGCGAAGCGCGGATTACTGAAGCCGAAAGTGGAAAAGGCGTATCCGTTAAGCCAGGCAAAAACTGCCGTTGCACATGCCGCGCAAGGAAAGCGCAGCGGCAAAATCATTTTTGAATTCGACGCGTGATTGTAATCGTTGTCGGCGCGGGCATTAACGGCGTTACGGCCGCGATCGAACTAAAAAAGCGCGGCCACAAAGTGATTCTGCTTGATCCGGGACCGCTGCCACATCCGCTGGCCGCGTCCACCGACATCAGTAAAGCGATTCGAACCGCCTACGGTGCGGACGAAGAATATGCCGCGCTTGCGGAACGCTCCATTCCGCTCTGGCGTGAGTGGAACCGAGAATTCAGTAGTGAGTTATATCACGAGGTCGGATTCTTGTTTTTGCGGCAGCAGCGAATGCAACCCGGCGATTTTGAATTCGAGAGCTTAAGAGTGCTGGAGCAACAAGGCCGCAAAGTTGAGCGCATCGATTCAGCGACGTTGCACGAACGTTTTCCGGCATGGGAGACGGAACATTATCGCGACGGCTTTTTCGAGCGGCAGGCTGGCTACGTTGAGAGCGGACGCGTGGTCACGCTGCTCATCAAGCAGGCAAAATCGCTCGGGGTCGAATTACGCGAAGGCAGCCAATTCACCGGTTTGGATGAAGGCGATGGAGGTGTGAAAGGTGTTCTCCTCAATAATGGACAAGGAATTCCCGGCGACCTAGTCGTAATGGCTGTCGGCGCATGGACGCCGTACGTTCTGCCCTTCACGCGGAAATTTTTTCGCGCCGCCGGACAGCCGGTTTTTCATCTCAAACCCCGCCAACCCGAACTTTTTGCGTCTCAGCGTTTTCCGGTCTTCGGCGCGGATATTTCGACAACCGGCTATTATGGCTTTCCGCTCAGCCGCGAGGGCTTCGTGAAAATCGCAAACCACGGACCGGGCCGGGAAATGTCGCCGGAATCTCCCGAACGTGCAGTTACTCCGGAGGAAGAAGAAAATCTGCGCGATTTTCTGTCGTGGACATTTCCCACGCTCGCAGAGGCACCAATTGTTTACACACGGATCTGTTTGTACTGCGATACGAACGATGGACATTTCTGGATTGCGCCAGATCCCGAGCATCCGGGACTAGTTGTCGCAACAGGTGACAGCGGACACGGATTTAAATTCGCGCCGGTGCTGGGCGAAATCATTGCAGATGCTGCCGAAGGCAAATCCAACCGGCTGCTGGAAAAATTTCGTTGGCGACCGGAGATACGCCCGGGAGAAACCAAAGAAGCTGCGCGTTTTACTCCTGATTTGTAGCCGCGCGCCCGTTGGTGGCGCCCTACTCTTTGTGCGCCGGTTCTTTTTTTCTCTGACGCTTGAGCAATGTGATCTGTTTGATTCGCGCGGAATCAGATGGGCTCCAGGTCGCCACATCGGGATCGTCTTTGAACGCGTTGTGGACGAGGCGTCGCTCGTACGAATTCATCGGCTCGAGTTGAAGCGAGCGACCGGTGATGCGCACGCGATCGGCCAATTCTCGCACGCGTTGCACGATGCGATCTTCGCGCATGGAGCGGTAATGTTCGCAATCGACAATCACTTTTTCGGCATCTTTGTCTTTGGCCTGCAACAATCGATTCAACAAAAACTGGATACCTTCGAGCGTTTCGCCATCCCGGCCGATTAAGCGACGGCTTTCCTCGGTGTAAATTTGGAGGGTCAAGTTGCCGCCTTCATTCTTCATCTCCTCGATTTGCACGACGAAACCGAGATAACCGAGCATGGTATCGAGTAATTCCTTCGGCGTCATCATCGTTTCCGTTTTCCGGCGGGCGCAACTTTTTCGAGCGTCGGCATTGGTTGTCTCTTGTTCTGATAAAATTGCAGGATACTGAAAAGATTCTGCGTGGTGTAATATAATGCCAGAGCTGCCGCAAAATTGTAGCAAATATATAAAAAGATCAGCGGCGTGAACATCATCACCCGCCGTTGCGTGGCGTCGCCGGTTTTTGGCGTCATTTGCATGAGCCAAATCTGCGTGGCGGCCATGCACAGGGGAATGATGTTCACCGGCAATCCAAGCAACGGCAGGTGCGCCACGGTATCCGGTTGTGAAAGGTCTCTTACCCAGAGAAATTTGGCGTTTCGCAATTCAACGGCTTGCCCCAGCATTTTGAAAAGTCCGAAGAAGATCGGGATCTGAATCACCATCGGCAAACAGCCGCCGACCGGATTGATGCCGTACGATTTGTAAAGCTTCATCACTTCCTGATTCATCCGGGTGGGATCATCCTTGTACTTCTCGCGCAGCTCCTGCATTTTTGGCGAAAGCGCAGACATCTGCCGCATGGAACGGTTCGCTCGATTTTGAATCGGCCAAAGCACAAGCTTGATGATGGTCGTCAACGCGAGAATGGCGGCCGCATAATTCCCCAGCCAGCTGTGCAGTAAATTCATGAAGTTCAGCAGCAACTGGCACACAATCTTGAACATCCCAAAGTCCACGACTTCGGCTTCGTTGTACGGAAGCTGCGCGAGGCGATGGTAAAGCTTTGGGCCGGCATAGATCTCAAAACGCGCGCCGTGCGGTTGCCCGGGTCGCAACTGAAATCCCGGCATACGAAGCGCTCCATCGATGCCAAGTAGTTTTTGGTCCGGCAAACGTTCGACGTCGAAACGCCGAGCCCAGACCGCATTTACCTTATCGGCGACGTTATCAGTAATAGGCGCAATTAATGTTGTGAAGAATTGACTGCTGACGGCAGCCCACTCCGCACCCGGTACCTGTTCATCATAATAGGCGCGCGCAGCTCGCTGCCCCAAGCCAAGAAAACCTCCACTGCTTCCGAACCAACCAACGTCGATTCCTTTCGCTCCATGAAACACACCAACGTCCTGCCGGATGCACCAGACAAGGCGCGTGAAATAAGGGTAATCTCTCGCGTGAATCGGCGCTGCCGACCCAAGCGACACAAAGTACTCGGGATACGAGAAAGGTTGAAGACCACGATTCTCAAAATCGACATCCATTTCCACTACAAAGTTGTCTTTCTTTTCCGAGGATTGCTGGAAGAAAAACTTCTTTCGAATCACAATCTGCTCAGGCGTTGTGCGCTCGAATTGGACTGTAGAATCCGGCTGGGAAGATGAAGTAAACTCGGGAAGCTCAGGCGAGGACGGTTGCTCAATGATTGCGCCGATCGGCATCGATTCCGCCGAATTTAAGACAACGCGCTGGCCTTTCTCGGCGACTTGCTTGAGCAAAACCGCCTCTCTAATTCCACCTCCCCGATTCGTTAGATGGAGTTCAACGTCGGAATTGCGCAGCGTTTCTATCTTCTCTGAGAAGCTCGGCGCTGCTTCTTCCGGTTTGAGAGCGTTCGCCGGAACGGTCGCAAGCGGAGGTGCCGAAGGACTAGCAGTGAGGGTGGAGGCCGCAGGGGCCTGCGCCGGCACATTGACCGGAGCGCGTCTTGGCGGCGTCTGCTTTGCGAGATAAAGCTCCCACAAAACAAGGCCAATTACGCAAAGAGTAACGGCAATCCATGCGGTTCGATCCATAAAAAGTCATGCCGAAGCGGCTATTCGCAGACGCACCGCCTGCTTGAGCGATGCACCACACCGTGGTTCTGCGGCGGGACCAGATCATACCCAGCCCCACCCCACGGTTGACACCGCGCTAATCGCTTCAGGCCGAGCCAGCTTCCGCGAACAACACCATGCGTCTCAATTGCTTCCAAAAAATACGCCGAACAGGTCGGTGTAAATCGACACCCCGAGCCGGGTCCGCTAAGCAAACAGAGAAGCGGCGAGATCGTGCATTGATAAAGCCGAATGAAAAAGCGAAGCAATCCGAGCATCAGAGCGCTAGGATAGAAGTGCGTTTTGCCAGACGCAACCACTCATCTTCCAACTCGCGATAACTTGCATTCGCAGCCTCGCGCCTGGCGATGAGCACAATCCAAAAGTCTTCTCGCAGATCGTGCTGGTGCTTGCGCACAATTTCCCGTAGCCAGCGTCGAATACGATTGCGAATGGTTGCGCTGCCAATAGCTCGCGTCGTGATAAAACCGGCGCGGCATGGACCGGTATTTTTCATCGCGAGCAAGCTGAGCGTTATCAACCTTCCACGCTCGGCGTAACCATGTTGTTTCACATGCTCGAATTCCGACGCGCGCGTCAAACGCCGGCTTTTCGGAAAGGAAAGCGAGCTTGTTCCCAGCATATATATGTTATTGATCCTGGCGATTGAATAGCAGGCGCGGGTTGCGTCGGTCGCTACGGCAAAGGCCTTCCCCCAACCAGCCCGGGAAAGCAGTCTGCAAATACAGCGCGACCGAAGAGCTAGGGAGTTGGCGAAGAACTGGTCGCACCGGACTCGGTCTCTGTCTCGCTACTAGTTGAAGGCGCCGCCTCAACTGTGGTATCCGCTTCTGCCTCGCTACCAGATGAAGACGTCGCATCAATTGTGGTATCCGCTTCCGCCTCGCTACCAGATGAAGACGTCGCATCAATTGTCGGGTCCGTCTCCGCCTCGCCGCCAGATAAAGGCGTTGCATCAGTCGTCGGGTCCGTCTCGGCCTCGCTACCAGATGAAGGCGTCGCATCAGTCGCCATGTCTGTCTCGGTCTCGCCGTCGGCCGAAGGCGTCTCATTGATCGTTGGGTCCGTCTCGGTTTCGTTCGACATAGCTGGAGATGGATTCATCACGGTCGTATCGCTCTTTTTGTCCTCGGCACGCGGATTGACCCCGCCCTGTTTTTGCTCACAACCTACAAGCAGTGCGACCCCAGCGGCGATGAGTATGTATTTCCTCACAGGCTAAGAATTCGGTTTCCCCTCGAAACAAATTTCGAGAGAAGACTTTGGAAGATGAGGCACCCGGAAAACTTAGGGAGTCGGCGAAGAAGTCGTCGTTGTTGTGGACTCCGTCTTCGTTTCGCTGCTGGGCGTAGATCCTGTATTGATTGTCGTGTCCGTCTCCGTTTTGCTCGAAGTTGCCGGAGAGGGATTAACCACGGTCGTATTGCTTTCCTTTTTCTCAGCCGGCGGATTCGTCACGGTCGTCTCTTTTTGTTCGCAAGCGGGCAGGAATGCCAGTCCAGCGAGAAGACAAATGTATTTCTTCATACGTACAAATCGACTTTGCGAACGGGTTCAGCCGTGAGTTAAGGCGTCGGCGACGCGTAAGGTGACTCCGCAGCGGTCGCGGCCGGACTCGTGGTTGTAGTTGTCGTTTCCGCCGTGGCTGAGGCTGTGGCTGTTGGGCTTGCCGCGGGCTCGGTCGTTTCGGTCTTTTGCTCACACGCCGCCAGGAGTGCGGCACTGGCCAGGATGCAGATGTATTTTTTCATAGTGATAGTTGGAAAGGCATATTGCTTTAATTGATTAATCGGGGCAAGGCTCTTTTTGGCCCTGTCTCAAATTCTTTTTCAGCGGCAAATCGTTGATAATCGTGGACTAAAGTGGCGCCTCGTATTTGAGGCCATGCGCCTCCGCCACCGCCTGACAGGTCAGCCGCCCGTCGCGAGTATTGATTCCGCCAATCAGGGCCGGTTGTTTTTTGGATGCTCCCTCCAAACCCAAATCGGCGAGAAACTCCACATAGCGGAAGGTCACATTGGTAAGCGCTTGCGTGGCGGTGCGCGCATAAGCCGCCGGCATGTTCGCGACACAATAATGGGTCACGTTTTCTTCAACATAGACAGGATCGACGTGCGTTGTTGGCCGAGAAGTTTCAGCGCAACCCCCTTGGTCGATCGAGATGTCTACGAGCACGCTGCCCGGTTTCATTTTTTTTAACATCACGCGCGTGATTAGTTTGGGGGCCTTAGCCCCGGGCAGGAGGACCGCACCGATCAACAAGTCGCATCCCGGCATCAGATCGTGCAGGTTCGCTTCGTTCGAATAAAGCGTGTGCGCATTTTTCATAGTCATATCGAGAAAGCGCATTCGATCGAGATCGACATCCAGGATTTTTACATCTGCGCCGAGACCAGTCGCCATTCGCGCCGCGTTAACGCCAGAAGTTCCACCGCCAAGCACAACAACACGCCCAGGTAAAACGCCCGGTACGCCGCCCAGCAGAACGCCACTCCCTCCGTTGTGTTTCGCCAGGAAATATGCGCCCATCACGACCGACATTCGGCCCGCAATCTCGCTCATCGGCTCAAGCAGCGGCAGTCGGTTATTGACCTGGATGGTTTCATACGCAACCCCGGTCACGCCCGATTTCAGCAACGCCTCTGTGAGCGGCTTGCTGGCGGCGAGATGCAAATAGGTGAAAAGAATCTGCCCTTTGCGCAATAGCGGAAACTCTGTTTCCAGCGGCTCCTTCACCTTTACAATCATGTCGGCACGCGAAAAAACGGCCTTCGCCTGATCGACGATCTCTGCGCCAGCTTTCGCATATGTCTCATCTGAATAACCGGAGCCGGCACCGGCGTTTTTTTCCACCAGCACTGAATGACCCTGCCGAGTGAGTTGATTCACGGCAGAGGGCAGCAACGCGACCCGCTGCTCCTGCTCTTTTATTTCTTTCGGGACGCCGATGATCATCGGAGAAGTGATAAGTCACCAGTGACGAGTGACAAGCTAAAACGGATGAAGCGAATGCGATTCGTCACTCGCCGCGCAACCGTAGCTGGCCCTGGCGGAGCAAAGGGTCGCCACTCGTCACTAATTCAGCGATGGATCGTCCGGCGCCACCGCAAGCATTTTATACCACGGTCCCAGACGGCGCATGATGTCGAACCAAAGTTTCGGCAAGCGTTCGAGCTTAATCAGGGAGCGACTAGGCTTTTGCAGGAGCCAAGCCTTCTGTTTCATTTCGGCCTCGAGCTGACCCGCACCCCACCCCGCATAACCTACAAAGGCGCAAATTGCGCTTGTTTTCTGACCGGCCGCGTCGCTCGATTGCGCCAAATCAACGTTGTGATTGAGCTTAAGCCCTTCTCCTTTCCCCCACTCAAATGCTGCAATTATGAGCTGATTTTTTCCAACTGGCCCACCCAGAAAAACAGGCACATCCGCCAGTCCTTCAGGCGGCACCTCCGTAACCAGGTCGGCCACTTGTTTCTCGAGCGGGCGATTAATAATGACACCGAGTGCGCCGTCATGTGGCTCATGCGCAGAAATGAACAGGACCGTGCGCCGAAAATTTGGATCGAGCATGTTGGGATGAGCGACCAGCAATGAACCGGCGAGACTCCGCGGCGTTTCGCCGCCCAGATTGCGCATGCAAAACTAGAACCCTCCAAGCGAGAACGCGCAAGCGCCATCCTTGCGTTGATCGCACGATGCGCTGAGATTTAAGTGGTGAGTGCGAAAGATCGACACGTTCTTTGCGATCCCGGTACCGGCTCGCATAAATTCACCGAGAATTTTGTTGCGACCAGCCGCAAGCTCGTTTAGTAGCCTCAAAGTTTTCCACGATTGTTCTGGGGGGAACAGCCGCCCTTCACGTCCATCAGGCGTGGGGGGCGGTACTTTTTTGCGGTAATTCTGGGCCTTTGACCCGTATGAAAAAAAATTCTACGCGCCAGGTGCTATTCTCCTGGCCGGTAAGTTTTGCTCTGGTCGCGCTCATCACTGCGGCAGTCGCGCTACTCCTTTTTTTGCGTCTGGAAAGCTGGCCCGCCCGCACCGCGAAACAAAGCACCGCCGAGCTCGAACGGCTCGGAAAAGATTTACGTTCGGCATTCGTCGACATCGCGCATTTGCAACCGCGGATCACGATTAACAACCGCGTTTACGTCGAACAAACAACGCCAGTGAGCGAACTGGTGGTTCTTTCACGGCGAATCGAGATCGAACACGAATTCTTGCACACTTGGATGGGCAGCACAAAGCGGGTAAAGCTGCACGGCACGTTTACCGCCAAAGCAGGGTTCGATTTGAGGCAAGACCTGAATGTTGATATTCGACCGGAACAAATCGTCGTCCAGTTGCCGCATGCTCAGATTCTCGATGTTGTACAGGACCAGATTGACGTCCTTGCGTTTGGCAACGGTTTTTGGAATCGGATTTCCGGCGACGATGTGCAAAGCGAATTGTCGATCTTGCCTCAACTCGCACGGGAAAAAGCGACGGAAACGGGTTTATCTGTCGAAGCCGAACGCGCGTTGCAAAAACAACTCGACGAGCGCATTCACACGCCGCAGCCGCTTCGGGTGATTTTCACAAGCACAGTCAAGAGAGACTTGTGATTCGCGATTAGTGACGAATGCCACGCGTAATTGCTTTCCACCAAACAGCACTCACCATTCACTCGTCAGGCCGCCAGTTTACAGCTAAAGGAATGACGTGTGGTGGAGAACAAGACTCTTGCTTGGCACCTTGTTTGTCCTGTTGGTAGTGCTGATCGCAATTTGGTTTACACCATTCGCCGTTTCTAACGGCATCCGTATGTGGGTTTGGTGGAAAGGGCGGCAGGAAGGACTCATTGTCAAAATTGACAAGATCGACGCGCCGCTTCTCCGTCCTGTCACATTCCGCGGCCTGAAAGTCACAAGTACGTCAGGCAACGCATTCCGCATCGAACTGACCGCGACGCAAGCGAGCGCCGCGTTAAATCTTAAGAGTATCTTGCTTCGTACGGATGGCCGAGCCATCCGCAGCGTCTCGATTCAACAACTGCGTGGGGAGCTGCGGCACACCAATCCAGCCGGACGAGTGATAACCCAGCGAGGGTGGAGGACGATACAGATGTTGCTTCCCCAGAATCTCACGATCGGTAGTGCGAAGGTGCGCGTTGAAGATGGGCCAACCGTAATGTTGCTGCGAAATGCCTTCCTCTCAGCAAGCGAAATCGACGCGGGGCGTTTTTACGCTGACGAAGTCATGATCGCATCGCCCTGGTTTCGCCAGACATTTTCACAACTGCGCGGTGCAACCAGCTGGCAGGGCAATCGCCTGACGGTCGCCGCTCTTACGTTAACGCGAGGCTTCGACCTCCAATCCATCACGGCCGATTTATCCCGCGTTGAAAAACAACGCATCGGCCTGGAATTTGACGTCGACGCGTTCGGCGGAAAACTTCGGGCAAGCACTTCACATGAGTGGCGCTCGCCGCATTTCAATTGGAAGATCGCGGGATCAGCCACTGACATTTCTCTCGCACAAACATCGGAGGCGCTCGGATTCACTGATCGTGTTGATGGTTTGCTTCACGCCTGCAATTTCAGTTTTCGCGGAAATCTGGGCGAACCGGCTCGCGTAACCGCGTCGCTCTGGACTGAACTAACTGGGCTTACCTGGCGCGACCGGACAGCCGAAGCGATCATGCTCGGCGCCGCGCTTTACAATCGGCAAATCGAGCTCCAGCAGCTTTATATCAAGCAAAAAACAAACCAGTTCACTTTGAGCGGCGAAGCCTCTTTTCCATCCAATTCATCGAACTGGTTGAGTCCGGATTTTCGCGGAGATATCTCCGCATCGATCAATCATCTCGGCGATTTCGCCAGTCTGTTCGGTGCCGATCCCGCTGACTTCGCGGGAAAGATCGGAGTCGAAGGAGCAATGAACGCGCGCGATCGAAAAATCGGCGGACACATCACCGCCAGTGGCACATCACTCCGATTTTTCAAAACCTCAATCGACGCGTTGAACGCGATACTTAACTTGAAAGCAACCGAGTTAAAACTTGAACAATTGGAACTCAACCGAAAAAGCGATTTACTGCGCGCGGAGGGAAAAATCGACCTGTCACACGAGCACAGCTATTCCGGCACCATCAATGCCACGATTGGTAATGTGGCGGAATATTTCTCTATCTTCCGCGGCCCTGGCGAAAACAATATCAAGCCGGTGCCGGCCGATATTCAGGTAAAGATTGATTCCAGCAACTGGGACGCGCGCGGCACAATCAGTTTACCCGATTCGAGTTCGATTAATTTTATCGCCAGATTCCCTTTTCCGGTCGGAACGAACTGGAACGCATTTCTGACCTTTCCGCTCAATGTTACGCTTGATTTCCCGTCAATCTTTCTCGCCAACGCGCCCCAATTTTTTCATCCGGAGATTTTCCGCGACGGCATTCTGAGCGGAAAACTTTCTCTTTCCGATACGTTGCACCATCCCCGCATCCTGGGCGACGCGCAGTTGCTGAACGGAAAATTGCAGAATACATCCCTGAATCTGACGGAAGCAAGTGGGCGGGTGACTTTTGACGGATTTCGCGCCTCGCTGGATTTCTTCAATGCCGCCACGAAAGATCTCGATCTTTCATTTCGCGGGGACATTGATTTTCACGACACAAACGATCTTACGGTCAGGATTGCCGCCTCGGTGCCGATCTTTGATTTGAGACCGCTCACAATCGATTGCGTGAACAAGATCGAAATCGAATCCGTAGCCGAAACGCTTGCGCCTGTAATCTCAGCACTTGAGCTTCACGGAGGACTCTTCCGCTCCGATTGGACGATGAATTTGAAAGAGCCGATCGGGATTCAATCAAACGGCGCTTTGATCTTGAACGAGACAGAGCGAAAATTTTCGCTCTGTCTGGAAACGGGCGTGGATAAAAAACCCTTGGTGCTTGGCGCGCATCCCCGTCCCGAGGTGGTTAAACCGCGCAAACCCGTGAAACGGCGTTAGCCATTTCGCTGTTCAGCCTTAGGCGTTACTAACCAGCGAGAAAGTTTACTCTCGATGTCACTTGTAAGATCGACACAAAAATCCGACCCGGCATCCAAACGCAAGGAATTGCCGCTGGCGCGATCGAATAATAACTGAACTGGGCGACGCCCCGGTGAACTGGTAAGAATCTCGCGAACTTCGCGCAATTCATTGCTCGTGGCCGCGGGTGAAAACTGCAAAAGCACGGCCGGTTGTTGAGATGCACTTGTCCATCTTTCGTTTGCGACTGTCCCATTTCCTTGTTCTCGCGCCAGTGTTGTCATGTTTTCGGCTATAGCGCGAACAGCCTCGTCGCGTTTATCGAGCGTGCCTCGGATTTCTACGACGCGTCCTGGCGCGAGCGCGTCTGCGACTTTCATGTAAATCTCATTCCAGAGAACAACTTCCAGTGTCCCGGTCAAATCTTCGACCCATACAACGGCGAACGGCTTGCCCTCCCGCCTCGTGAATTTTTTGTCGATCTGCATAAGCCCTCCGGCGATTTTAAATGACGCGCGGTCCTCAAGATTGCGTAACGACGCAATGGACCGATAATTCTTGGCCGCGAAAACATCGACATAGGCGTCGAGCGGATGGCCACTGACATAAAAACCGAGCAGCTCTTTTTCATACGAAAGCTTTTCATGCTCACTCCATGGTGTGATTGGTCGCTTTCGCGACGTTATCGGAGCGTCCGCCTCATCAAATAACGAAACCTGACCGGCAACACGATCCCGCTGCGTCGCGGCGGACGCACTCAACGATTGATCAATACAGGCGAAAAGTTCGGCGCGATCACGGCCCAGGAAATCAAAGGCACCTGCTTTGATGAGGCTTTCCAACATTTTTCGATTAGCAACGCGCGAGTCGAGCCGGCTGCAAAAATCTTCCAGCGATCGAAAATCGCCTCGCTGTTCGCGTTCGCGAATGGCGGCGTCCATCGCGCTTTCGCCGACGTGTTTGATCGCGGCAAGGCCGTAACGGATCGCATTGAATGCGGGAGCGGCCTTTGTGTGGCAATTGTCGGGGCGCTGAGGCCTCTCCCACATTGCCGGAATGAATTTCAAACCGCTTTTGTTGATGTCCGGCGGCACGATTGAGATGCCCATGCGTTTGCATTCGCCGACAAACACCGAAATCTTTTCCGTATTGTTGATTTCATTGCTGAGCAGCCCAGCCATGAATTCGACCGGATAATGCGCTTTCAAATACGCGGTGTGATAACTGATCAATCCGTAGGCCGCGCTGTGGCTCTTATTGAATCCGTACCCAGCGAATTTCTCGAGCAGATCGAAAATTGCATTCGCTTTTTTTTCCGGGATTTTGTTCGTGCGGGCGCAGCCTTCGATGAAATTCTCTCTTTCTTTGGCCATCTTCTCCTTGTCCTTCTTCCCCATGGCCCGGCGCAGAAGATCGCCTTGTGCGAGTGAATAGCCGGCGAGTTTGCTCGCTGCCGCCATGACCTGCTCCTGGTAGATCATGACGCCGTAGGTATCCGCGCAAATTTCCTCGAGCAACGGATGTTCGTACCGGATCTTCATCAGGCCTCTCTTGCGCTTGATGTAATCACCGATCAGATCCATCGGCCCTGGTCGATAAAGCGCGATCAAGGCGATAATGTCGTCGATCTTGCGCACATCGAACTGTTTTGCCGTGCTCGTCATACCGCCGGATTCCATTTGGAAAAGACCGATTGTTTCGCCCCGGTTGTAGAGCCCAAACGAATCCGCGTCGCCGAGCGGAATACTTTTCAAGGAAAACTCCGGCTCACGTTTATGGATCAACGCCAGCGTGTCCTCGATCACCGTTAGAGTTTTTAACCCGAGGAAATCCATCTTCAGCAACCCAAGGTCATTGAGCGGCCCCATCGGATACTGGCTTATCACGTCGTTGCCTTTCACGTCGCGGCAGAGTGGGATGTAATCGGTGAGATCGCGATCGGCGATCACGACACCGGCTGCGTGCACACCGGCATTACGCGATAGGCCTTCAAGAATTTTGCCGTACTCAAACAACTGTTTCGTTTGCGGCTCCGTGGCAATTGCGCGTTTCAATTCCACATTTTTCTCAGCAGCCGAGTCGAGCGTGATGTTCAATTCGTTCGGAATCATCCTGGCGATGCGGTCGGCATCGCGGTAGCTCAGTCCCATTACGCGACCAACGTCGCGAACCACGCTTTTTGCTTTCAATTTGCCGAAGGTGATGATCTGGGCGACGCGACGTTCGCCATATTTTTGCCGGACGTATTCGAGTACTTCGCCGCGACGCGCCTCGCAAAAATCGACATCAATATCCGGCGGCGAGATCCGATCGGGATTCAGAAACCGCTCGAAAATCAATCCGTACTGCAGCGGGTCGATATCGGTAACGCCAAGAACGTACGCGACGAGCGAACCCGCAGCCGATCCACGCCCCGGCCCCACCGGAATACCGCGCTCCTTGGCGAAATGAATGAAATCCCAAACAATCAGGATGTAACTGACGAATCCCGTTTTCTCGAGCACGCCAAGTTCGTAGTCGAGCCGCTGCTGCAGTTGATCATCCATTTTCCCGCGGCCGCCGTAGCGCTGTTGCAAACCCTTCGCGCAAAGCTCGCGCAGAAAAGCGATGCGCGATTTTCCCCTTGGAATGGGATACTCGGGGTATTTCGATTTCCCGAGTTCGATTTCCAAATTGCACCGCTCGGCGATCTTCAACGTATTTGCGATCGCTTCAGGAAAATCGCGAAAGACTTCGCGCATTTCGTCCGGGGATTTGAAATACAGCTCCGGCTTGTAACGCATACGATTTTCGTCCTGCACCATTTTCCCGGTGCCGATACAAAGCATCACGTCGTGCGCATCGTGATCGCTGCGTCGCAAGAAATGGACATCGTTTGCGGCGACGAGCCCGACGCCGAGATCCCTGGCGATTTTTGGCAAAAAGCAATTGCACTGCCGTTGCTCGTCCATTCCGTGATCGTGCATTTCCATGAAGAAATTCTCCGCGCCGAGAATGTCGCGATACTCCGCAGCGCTCTGTTTGGCGATGTCGATCTTGTTCGCCTGAATCGCGGAGTTCACTTCGCTGGCGAGACAACCGCTCAGTCCGATCAACCCCTCGGAATGCTGCGCGAGAAGTTCCTTGTCGATCCTCGGCCGGTAATGAAATCCGTCGAGATGCGCGGTCGAGATCAGTTTAATAAGATTGTGATAACCGATTTCGTCGCGCGCGAGCAGCGTGAAGTGATAGGCCGATTCGCGCATCGAATTTGGCCGGTCTTTATGCGAATGGGGCGCGATGTACGCTTCGCAGCCAATGATCGGCTTAATGCCGACGCACTGCGCTTCCTGATAAAATTCGATCGCGCCATAGAGATTGCCGTGATCGGTCATCGCGACCGCGGGCATCTTGAATTCGGCCGCCTTTTTCATCAGCTCTTTCATTCGAATCGCACCGTCAAGCAGCGAGTACTCGGTGTGAAGATGAAGGTGAACGAAAGAGTCGCGGGCCATGCACGGTCATTATAGATGCGCGATGGAACCGGGCAAGAAAGAGCAAAATTACATCGTCAAATCGTAGGTTCGATTCACAACTCCATGGATTCCGAACACGAATTGCAAAACCGTGCTTGCATCGTTCGCCTGATGTTGTTATGAGAGCGCGTTCGCAGAGTTTGCACCGAAATGAAAAAACTGGAAGCGATTATCAAACCGTTCAAGCTCGAAGAGGTCAAAGAAGCGCTCGCCGAGCTTGGCATCGAAGGGATGACCGTCACAGAAGTGAAGGGTTTTGGCCGGCAAAAAGGGCACACCGAGATTTATCGCGGCAGCGAATACACCGTGGATTTTCTTCCAAAAGTCAAAGTGGAAGTCGTCCTGGCCGACGATCTGGTGGAAAAAGCGGTCAACGAAGTCGTGCGCGCCGCCAAGACCGGCAAAATCGGCGATGGAAAAGTTTTCGTTCTTCCAGTGGAACACGCGGTGCGCATTCGCACGGAAGAGATCGGCGAGAAAGCGGTGTAGGCGCTGCGCGCATTCGTTGAACCGTTGGAACGTTAAAACGATGAAGCGGTTCGAGAATTCGACGATTTAACGATATAACGTTTTAACAACTTAACCTTTTAACGCTTCAACCCTTCAACGCACATCATGTCCAACAAAAAAACTCCATCCGACGTCAACAAAATGATCAAAGACCACGACGTAAAGCTCGTGGATTTCAAATTCACCGACCTTCCCGGCACCTGGCAGCATTTTACGACGACACTCAGCGAATATAACGACGATATTTTTACCGAAGGGCTCGGCTTTGACGGGTCGAGCATCCGTGGATGGAAAGTGATCAATGCATCGGACATGCTCGTCATTCCCGACCCGACGACGGCGTGGATCGACATCTTCAATGCTGAACCAACCCTCAGTTTGATTTGCACGATTGTCGATCCGATCACGCGCGAACCGTACGATCGCGATCCGCGCGGTGTTGCCGAAAAGGCGGAAGCTTACTTACAAAGCACTGGCATCGCTGACACTGCGTTCTTCGGACCGGAAGCGGAGTTTTTCATCTTCGACGATGTTCGCTTCAGCTACGCGACGAATTCGTCATTTCACCAGATCGATAGCGCCGAAGGTCATTGGAACAGCGGACGTGAGGAGTTTCCGAATCTTGGTTACAAAATTCGCGCGAAAGAGGGTTATTTCCCTGTTCCGCCGATGGACACGTTGCAAGACATCCGCAATGAGATGGCACTGGAACTGGAGAAAGCCGGCGTCCTGATTGATAAGCAGCATCATGAAGTCGCTACGGCCGGGCAGGCCGAGATCGATGTGCGTTTCGCCCCGCTCAAAGTAATGGGCGACTCGATGCAGTATTACAAATACATCATTCGCAACGTCGCCAGGAAACACAATAAGACGGTCACGTTCATGCCAAAGCCGCTTTTTGCCGATAACGGCTCGGGTATGCACACCCACATATCGCTCTGGAAAAATGGCAAACCGCTCTTTGCCGGGAACGGTTACGCGGGTCTGAGTGAGATGGCGCTCTTCTTTATTGGCGGGATTTTGAAACACGCGCCTGCGCTTACCTGTTTCACGAATCCGACCACGAACAGTTTCAAGCGCCTTGTGCCGGGATTCGAAGCGCCGGTCAACCTTGCATATTCGGCGCGCAACCGCTCCGCCGCGATTCGCATCCCGACTTATTCCGCCAGTCCGAAAGCGAAACGGATCGAGTTTCGCACACCTGATTCCGCGGCCAATCCGTACATCGCGTTTTCCGCGATGCTGCTTGCCGGTCTTGATGGAATCCAGAACCGCATCGATCCCGGCGATCCGCTCGACAAAAATCTTTACGAACTGCCGCCGGAAGAACTGGCGCAAGTTGCGAGCGTGCCCGATTCGCTCCGCGGCGCGATCGAAGCGCTCCAGGCCGATCATTCCTTCCTCCTACGCGGCGACGTCTTCAACGAAGACTTCATCGCCAACTGGATCGACATGAAACAAAAAGAATACGACGCCCTGCGCTTGAGACCTCACTCTTACGAATTCTCGATGTACTACGACGTCTAGGCAGGGATGACTCTCCGACCCGTTGTCGAAATCCAGCAGATGAGTCAGGAAGCTAGAATTGCCGAAAGTAGGGGCACGCTGATTAGACCCAAAAATTGCGTCTACCTCTTGAAACACCCAGTAATTGGGGCCGAATTCTCGTTAGACGACAACGTCGCTCATCGTGCCAATGTATGACCCACCGCCGAAGCCCAGTGAGCTTCGGCGTATTTGTGCGGGTAGTCACAATTATCGCGTTTTACTGCTCACCGCAATTCTTTGTATAGTCCTCGTCGCTGGATTGCTCAGCACGCATACTCGGAATGGACTGATTGCAGTCGTTGCTTTGGCCGGCGATGTCGAGATCATCGGCTTCGTGGTGGTCATCCGACGGGCCAAGCAACAGAGTGTAGAGCTCGGATTCGTGTGCCCGATCCACGCTTCGTCGTGTTCTGGTCATCGCAGATCTCACGGCTTCAGGAGAGACTCACTGAAGTTGGTTTCCATGTTGCGGATGCCCAGGCCTAACCAATTGATGAAGCCAACGGCCCCATTTCGAAATAAGTTCAGCGTGTTTGTCACGACACCATGGATTTCATCCAGATGCCCGGCTTCCCTAGTTTGATTAGTGTCTTCGCGCTTCCGCACTCTCGCCGTAATGTTGTTTAATGCTAGCCGCGGCTTATCTCCTTCTCGTTAGGCGTCGCAGATACAATGACGCCGTTCGAACTAACGTTCAGTCTCACCGCGCTGATTCTAGGCCTCGCGCTCACGCACATGGCCTCGAGCTTATACCGGCTAGTGCAAGCCGGACACAGAGTGCGCTGGGCACCGGAGCCTCTATTACAAGCAACTCTTGTGCTACTGGTTGTCGTTTTCGTATGTGTGAATCAGTGGGCCGGGAAAGGCATGAGCACTATCACCTATGGCCGGGTTCTACTACAGGTGCTCAAGGTGCTGGTTCTTTACATCGCAGCGGCCGCGTGTTTGCCTGAGGCCCGAGAGGGCGAGGGCAAAATCGATCTCTACGTCCATTATGATCAGACGCGCCGCTTGTCCTACGGAGCGCTGTGCGCGGGACTCGTGCTCTTCGACCTCTACAGTTGCACCGGCGAACAGGCGTTCCACTGGCACTGGGATATGTTGGGCGATTTGGTCTTTATTGGCCCTTACGCCTTGATGATGTTTGTTCACCAGCGTTGGCTCAATCATGGCATACCGGCTCACCGAATGAATAATTGCCGAAACGATTGGACAGACCAAGACCTAACCATCCGATGGAGCCAACGGCGAGCCGGTGTCATATCTAGTTTTTCCATGACTCCCTTTCCTTCTCGTGCTGCAACGCGCGCGCTCCTGCTAGCCGCAGCTTATCTCTTTCCCGTTAGGCGACGGTTTCGCACCTCCTATGATGGGTAGCTCCACTACAGTGTTTGGGTGGGCCTGGCTTGCCGCGACTCTGGCCCTTGGATTGCACATCGTTGATGAAGCAACGCATGACTTCCTCGCTTGATATAACCCACAAGCTCTACGCATTCGGCGATTCCTGGGCGGCTTTCCCTTACCGCCAACATTTACCTTTTGGCCGTGGCTCATCGCTCTGAGCTTAGCCGTGCTCATTTTAGCGGCGCTTACACCACAAGCCTACACAGGCAATTCATGGTTGCGCGTCCTTGCGATTGTCATGGGAGTTGAGCACGTGGGCAACGGGTTGCTCCATCTTGGCGCTGGCCATATGATGCGGCGCACCGTACCTGGGATTTGGTCTGCTCCCATCCTACCCGCAACGGACATTTGGCTACTGCACTCCACACTCGCGCCGTGAGAACACAGCGCCTAACCAATCGATGAAGTCAATCCAGCACTTTGTTGCAAGCTCTCAGCTAATGCGCACACAAATTCTTAAAGTGCGGCGGCTTATCTCTTTCTCGTTAGATGTCATATGAGGGAGCTTATCGCCCGGACTGTTGTGTTGCCTCTTCTGATTGCCACGAGCCCGCACACGCCAGACCTTTCCGAATGAACATTTTACTCGTACTCCTCATCGGCGCGCTCATGGGCTGACTCAATGGTGTCGGCATTTTCTTTGAACCGCGCGAACCGTATAAGATCGAAATCCTTTTGGCCGCGACTCTGAAGGGAGTTCTCATCAGTTTGTTAACCGGCTTTTCCTTAGGCCCGGGGAGCTCGTGGTTACGCGGCGCCGAACTTGGAATGCTTTACGGTTTTGCTTTTGGATTGGTTATCTTTCTCGCGAAAGGCGCTTTCAAATCTAAAGACGCGCCATACGTCGTGCCGATGAGCATTATCACCGGCCTCATTACCGGGGTGCTATTGGTGAATTTTGCCTTCTGAAAGCTTAATCCGGTTTTCCGAACAAATACTAGACAAGAAAATTTTCGTTTTATTTTTACGGATGTTCGTTAAATCTCGCTAGATGTCGTGATCACTGGCGCGCACTCGATCATCTACAGCAAGAATGCAGAGGCTGACCGGGCCTTTCTGCGCGACGTCCTTAAGCTTACAAATGTCGATGTTGGCCACGGATGGCTGATTTTCGGATTACCTCCAGCAGAACTTGCCGTGCACCCGTCTAATGAGAATAATGTGCACGAGTTTTACTTTATGTGCGAGAGCATCGAGAGATTCGTTGCCGAGATGAAGGAACATCAAATTGCTTGCGATCCGGTTCGCGATCAGGATTATGGGCTATTCACTCAGCTAATACTTCCGGGCGGAGGCAAGCTCGGTGTCTATCAGCCCCGACACGCGAGGCCGAAGGCGAAACCGCCGACATAACATCTAACCAGTCGCTGCAGCAAACCACCCTTGGCATTGCGCGTCGATCTCAATCTTGATTACAGTATTCTCAACTGTAGCGAGGCCTCGCTCTCAGAGCGGTTGCTGAGCTTCTTCTCGCTAGACGTAGTAGCAGCCACCCACATCCCGTTCCGTCCTACGTGAACCTCGACGCTTTCATCCCAGCGTCTGCAAAAAGCAGTTAGGAGCGCGACTAAGCTCAGGTATGTGTCAACTGAAATACGTTAGCGCCCGCTGGCCGGCGCTACGCCGAAACTGGCCGCGGCGCGGCAGATTTGCGTGAACCGAGCGCGGCTTTCACGAAATTGTTTCCGAGTTCCCACATTGGGCCCGGGAATTTGCGGCACTCCGTCAGCACGTCGTCAAGCGCGTTGACGAACATATCGACCTCTTTGTCGCCAATGACGAGTGGCGGCAGAATTTTCATTACGTCCATCGCATGACCAGCCACCTGCGTGAGAATTCGGTGCTTGCTCAGCATTTGTGTCACCACCATTTGCGCGAACAGCACCTTGTCGATCTTGTGCAGAAGTTTCCAAGCCATCTTGAGCTTGAACTCGCTCGGCTCGTGAAACTCGATCCCGATCATGAGTCCTTGGCCGCGCACTTCCTTGATGAACGAATGTTTTGCCCGCAAGTTGTCGATCTTTTCCATTAACAACGCGCCTGTCCGTGCGCAATTATTGATCAAATTTTCCGAATCGATCACTTCCAGCGCAGCCAGTCCGCACGCCATTGCCAGATTATTACGCCCAAAAGTCGTTGAGTGAACCACGCAGCGGTCCATGCGGCTGAATGTTTTCTGATAAATGTCCCGTCGGGTAACAATCGCACCGCAAGGGACATAACCGCCGCTTAATGTTTTCGCGAGGGTGATAATGTCCGGCTCCAAGTTCCAATGTTGGAAGCCGAACATTTTTCCAGTGCGACCGAGTCCAGTCTGCACTTCGTCGGAAATGAGCAGCGTGCCGTATTTCCGGCAGAGTTCCTGCGCGCGCACAAAGAAATCTGTCTTCGCCGTTTGGCACCCTTTGCCTTGAACAGTCTCGATGACAAAGGCCGCGACATCGCGGGAATGCAATTGTCGATCTAATTCCTCGATATCATCGAGCGGCACGCGCGCATCGAACCCTTCCATCAGAGGACCGAACCCTTCGGTAAAACTTTCGCACCCCATCAATGAAAGCGAACCGAGGCTAAGACCATGAAATGCACTTCCCAGCGAAACAACTCTTTTGCGACCTGTGGCGGCTCGCGCAAATTTCAACGCGCCCTCCATCGCTTCGGTGCCAGAGTTACAAAAGAAAACGGCATCGAGATGCGGTGGAGTCCGTTTCGTCAACGCCTCAGCTAGCAGTCCGCTCAGAAGCGAGCAATCCATTTGGACCATATTAGGCAAATCGAGGTCGAGCACGTCACGAATCGCCTGTTTCACGACGGGATGATTCCGGCCGATGTTGAAAACGCTGTAGCCGCTCAAGAAATCGAGATACGGCTGATTATCCATGTCGTAGAGGTACGCGCCCTCCGCCCGCGCATAGACCTTGTCGAACCCGATCACGCGTTGCGCTGCAACCAGTGTGCGGTTCACGTGCCGCTCGTGCAGTTCGTAATTCTCGCCTAACCGCGCTGCTACGATTTCCTTTAGATCAAATGCCATTGGAATTGTGTAGGCGATTTAGGCTTGGAACGCAAACGGGGCCTCGTGTCCTTACGGTTTCCAATCGCGGTAAGCGGCGTGCGCACCAATCTGCAGATTGGTTTTTCCGGGCGAATGGCGCTCCAGTTGCGTCGCGAGCCATTGGAACCATTCAAAAGTTTTCTGTGAACCGCTCCGCCGGCGTTCTTCTTCAACGTAGACCCGCAGCTTTCGCCAGGCGAGACGGGTCGTGCCACCCAGAAGGTCTGCGACTACCCGTAAAGGAACGATCCGCGCGTAAACAGAATACCCAAGTCCTTCCAGAATAATACCAACGGCATGCGCTGCATCGAGCACTCGCGGGTCCGCCTCGATCGCCGACGCGCTCGAACCATCCGGAATGCTGTGCACCACCACCATCGACTTCATCCATTCTGGAGTGAGAATCGCCTGAACGGCAGCAAAGGCCGCGCGTTCTTGCCGCAAACGTCGGGAGCGGTGCGCTTCGACCAGACCGAAACCGACGCCCGCAATGAGAGTCAACGCCGTAGCGACATTCGCGATCGTCGCAACATCCATTTTGCCTACGAATACTAAAATTGGTGCCGATATTGAAGCAGAAAACTGACAGCAAAAAAAGCCGCAGAATTCATTCCAAACTCTGCGGCTTTAAGTTTCGCGAATTAAGCTTCCCTACTCCTTCTCAACGACGACGACGCGCCTGACGGCTCCCTTGCGGTCAAAATCGAGATGCACGCGGGTACCTGGTCGAATCATGTGCGGATCGATTGCTTTGCCATCCTTGTCGACGTAGCGAACCCTCCTACCGAGCATATACGACATCGGCTTGGCATCGGGTGACGACTGCACAACAAGCGGCGAGGGCGGGGTAGTGGTTATCTGGCCTGGCGTGAATGCGGTCACCGTCCCGACTACAACCGCTCCGGTGGTCATTTGCGTGGTCGCGGATTGCGTCGTGGTCGTCTGTTGGGTCTTCGCGGTCCTTGTTTGCGCGAACGCCAAAGGCGCAATCATCGCGCAAACAAGAATAATAGCTGTTCGTTTCATGAGTTCCCTTTCATTGAATTGACTTTCGCTGGCTGTTTCGCGGCGGACGCTCCCTTCGGATGCCTTGATCGGCCCTGACACAACGCCGAAAATTACGGCAGCAGCAGGGCAAAGACCCTGCCGCCAACGGGTCCCCGGTAGGAAGCCGATAAAACTATTCACAATGCGTACAAAAGCCGCAAGAACTACGAGGAACCTGCGGCTTCGTTTTATCGACGATGTCGATCTTAGTCTTCCACTTGGACGCGCTCAACCACACGGGTATCGCCTGTGCCGGTGTAGTAGACACGCACCTTTTGGCCGGTACGCAGCGGCGCTGTAACGATCTTGCCCGCGCCATTTACGATCCGCGCGGCCGTGCCCAGTGCAAAACTGACCGGGCCTTGTTCGCTTTTCACCACGATCGTTTTGCCAGGCTCGTAGGTAGTCACGGTTCCCGCTGAATAGGTCGTGGTTGTATCGGTTGTAGTAGTCGCCGGCGCAGTCGTTGTCTGCTCGGTCGTCGTTGTGCTCGTTTGCGCAAACGCGATTGGCGCGATCATCGCGCAAGCGAGTGTAATCATGGTCTTCTTCATATTTTCCTCCGTTGTTGAATTGCCTCGGACCCAAATCCAAGGCACAGCCGCAATGCGGCCCTTTCCTGCTTTGACTGACCCTGCGATGCCGCTATTCGAACAAATTAGATATTTCTCCAATTGAGCACGCGCTGAGCTTCGCTAATGTCTTGGGGTTGATGCCGAAAACGCCTGGCGATCCAATTGTTACACCGGAACTTGTGGCGAAGCATGGCTTGACCCCAGAGGAATTTGAGCGCACTAAGAAAATCCTCGGCCGTGAGCCCAATTATACCGAGCTCGGAATTTTTTCCGTGATGTGGAGCGAGCATTGCTCGTACAAGAATTCGCGGAACGAGTTGAAAAAATTCCCGACCACTGGACCCAACATTCTCGTGCGCGCCGGAGAAGAAAATGCTGGGGTTGTCGATATCGGTGACGGGTGGGCGATTGCATTTAAGATGGAGAGCCACAATCACCCGAGCGCGATTGAACCCTTTCAAGGCGCGGCTACCGGCGTCGGAGGAATCATTCGCGATATTTTCACCATGGGCGCACGACCCGAGTTTTGTCTCAACTCCCTGCACTTCGGTCCGATCACAGAATCATCCAGCATCCCGCGTTCAGAACCCGGCTTCGCTGCGAATCGCCGCCTCTTTACCGGCGTCGTTTCGGGCATCGCGCACTACGGAAATTGTGTCGGGATCCCAACAATTGGTGGCGAAATTTATTTCGACAAAAGCTTCGAAGGTAATCCGCTCGTAAATGTTTTTTGCCTCGGTGTGTTGCGGCACGAACAGCTTACGCGCGGCGCGGCGCGCGGCGTGGGCAATCCGGTGTTTTACGTCGGGGCTAAGACCGGACGTGACGGCCTCGCCGGCGCCGCGTTCGCATCGCGAGAGCTGACAGATCAATCCCGGGAAGATCGTCCTGCAGTCCAAGTTGGCGATCCGTTCAAAGAAAAACTATTGCTCGAAGCGTGTCTCGAACTGCTCGCTCGCGACGCGGTTGCCGGAATTCAGGACATGGGCGCGGCTGGGTTAACTTGTTCGACTTGCGAAACTGCCAGCCGTGGCAGCAGCGGGATCGAAATTGATCTGGCCAAAGTGCCGACACGCGAGCCGGGCATGACGCCGTATGAAATTCTGCTGAGTGAATCGCAGGAACGGATGCTGATCATCGCGAAGCACGGAAAGAAAAATGTCGTACGCGAAGTTTTTGAAAAGTGGGATGTGCCCTGCGCCGAGATAGGCCACGTGACCGACGATGGCATGATGCGCGTCTGCAATAACGGCGCGATTGCTGCAGAGATTCCGGCGAAACCTCTCGCCGAAGAAGCGCCGCTTTACTCGCGTGAAGCGACGACACCTGCAGCCATGCGCGTGTGGCGCGTCGATGGTGAAGCGCCCGCCGAGCCGTCGCTCCTCGCTCTTCCCAAGATCGACAATCACCAAGCGCTGCGTCAATTGCTTAGCGATGCGACCATTGCATCGAAGAATTGGGTGTATCGCCAATTTGATCACACGGTACGCACCGGCACGATTGTAAAACCCGGATCAGACGCTGCTGTATTCTTCGTTCGTTACGCGAACAAAATCCTGGCAGCAACGACAGATTGCAATTCGTTCTACTGCGCGCTCGATCCGCGTGAAGGCGGTAAGATCGCTGTGGCCGAAGCGGCCCGGAATCTCACCTGCTCCGGCGCAAGACCGCTCGCCGTGACCGATAACTTGAATTTTGGCAATCCTTATAAACCGGAAAATTTCTGGCAACTAAGCGAAGCCGTGGAAGGTATCGCTGAAGCCTGTCGCGCATTCGGGACGCCCGTTACTGGTGGAAATGTCTCGTTATATAATGAGAGCCCGGCCGGAGTCGTCGATCCGACACCAACCATCGGAATGGTCGGCTTAATCGATAATGAGCGACATATCACCACGCAATGGTTCAAAAACGCAGGCGATGCGATCATTCTCGTCGGCAAGATTGGTGAAGGTTTAGGCGGATCGCAGTTTCTGAAAGTTTGCCACGGGCATAAACAAGGTCCGCCACCTCATGTCGATTTTGAACTTGAAATCAAAGTTCAAAACGCGGTCCGTGATTTAATTCGCGAAGGTGTCGTGAAGAACGCGCATGATTGTTCCGAAGGCGGCCTCGGCGTCACCCTGGCCGAATGCTGTTTTAATCCTGAAGGGATTTTCGGCGCAGATATCGATCTTGATGCGTTCGACACGCCTGTCACTGCAGTTCTCTTTAACGAATCGCAATCGCGCATCGTTATTTCCGTCGCTGCCTATGATATCGAAAAGGCGATCTCGATCTTGCGCGAGCGCGACGTTCCTGTTCACCAGGTAGGCAAAGTCGGGGGCGACGATCTCCATATCCGGGTAAACGAGGAAAGCTTCCGCTGGCCGATTGCCAGTCTCTATGATGGTTGGTTTAACGCCATCCGCCGCGCCGTCGAAGATGAAGCAGAAAGAATTCCGAGCTTGTGAAGACCGGTCTGGAACGCGAGATTGATCGCCTGCATTATTTGGTAAATTATCCAGTGTGATCTCCTCCCCAGACCAAATCGATATTGACCAGGCACCGGACTCCGCTGCGTTTCCGCAGCATGAGTGCGGGCTTTTTGGTGTATTTGGGCATCCGAACGCTGCGGTGTTGACCTACTACGGCCTGTTCGCGTTACAGCATCGCGGCCAGGAAAGCGCAGGGATCGTCACCAGTAATGGACCGGGCACCAGTTTTCTTATGCACAAAGATATGGGCCTGGTCTCGCAGGTCTTTGGCCAGGACGAACTGGCGAAACTCAAGGGTACACGTGCCATTGGCCACACCCGCTATTCAACGACCGGCACGAGCACGATTAAAAATGCGCAACCTTTCGTTGTCGATTGTGTGCGTGGGCAAATGGCCATTGCGCATAATGGAAATTTGATTAATGCCGATCTTTTGCGCGACGAACTGGAGCGGAAAGGATCAATCTTCCAAACAACCGCCGATAGCGAAATCATTCTGCACCTGCTTGCGCAACCATCCGAGAATGGCGGCAACGTGCTGGCCGCACTGCGCAGGATTGAGGGCGCATTTTCGCTCGTGATCATGAGCGAGCGCGAGCTTATCGCGGTGCGCGATCCTTTTGGCTGGCGGCCGCTTTCGCTCGGTAAACTCGATGGCTCTTACATTTTGGCTTCCGAAACCTGCGCCTTTGATCTCATTCACGCGGAATTCATTCGGGAAATTGAGCCAGGCGAAGTTTTGATCATCGATGAAAACGGATTGCGCTCAGAGCGGCCTTTCCCGGACGAACGGCCCGCGTTCTGCATGTTTGAATATGTTTATTTCGCGCGTCCGGACAGTATGATCGGAGGCGTTAATGTCGGAAAAGTGCGAATGGAAATGGGGCGCGAGCTCGCGCGTAAGTTTCCGGTCGATGCAGATATCGTCGTGCCAGTTCCCGATTCTGGTAATTATGCTGCGCTTGGTTTCGCAGAGGAACTAAAGATTCCCTACGCCCACGCTTTCGTCCGCAATCATTACATTGGGCGCACGTTTTTACAGCCGAGCCAGCTCATTCGCGATTTCGATGTCCGGGTAAAACTGAACTTGATCAAGGAAATGGTCGCCGGAAAACGCGTTGTGGTTGTGGACGATTCAATCGTCCGGGGCACGACGGCGCGCGCGCGCGTTGTGAACCTGCGGGAGGCGGGCGCGAGGGAAGTGCACATGCGGGTGAGCTGTCCGCCGCACCGATTTGCTTGTCATTACGGCATCGATTTCCCGGATCCGGAGAAGTTGATCGCTAATCAAATGTCGATGGAAGAAATCTGCAAATATCTCGGCGTCGACAGCCTCGGTTATCTCGATGTCGAAGGCATGGTGCGAGCGACGGGAAAGCCATTGAATAGCTTTTGCCTCGCCTGTTTTACCGGCAACTATCCCCTGCCCGTCGATCCTGCGCTCGACAAATTCATCATGGAGAAACGCGAACAGCGAGCGAAAGCACTCGCCGATCAGGAAACACATCCGACGCTGTTTGCGGATCTGAAATAAGCCGAGCGCATTTTTTTGCAGGGGAAGGCGTTGCCTTCCCGAAGGAAGCTGACAGCTTCGCCTACAGAAAATGAAAAAGAAAGCGTACGCGCGAGCGGGCGTAGAGGTCGATCTTGGCAATAAGGTTAAGCGGCGAATTCAAATGCTCGTTAGGCGAACGCACGGGCCGCAAGTTCTCGGAAAAAGTGGCGGCTTTGGCGGCTTGTTCGCGCCGAACTTTTCTGGAATGCGCGAACCGGTTCTAGTCGCAAGTATCGATGGTGTCGGCACAAAATTGAAAATCGCATTCGCGATGAACAAGCACGACACCGTCGGCGCCGATCTGGTGAACCATTGCGTGAACGATATCGCCGTCCTTGGCGCGCGACCGCTTTTCTTCCTTGATTACGTCGGCTGCGAAAAACTTGAGCCGCGCATCTTCGATCAACTGTTACATGGATTTGCTCGCGGCTGTCGGCTCGCCAGTTGCGCCTTGATCGGCGGCGAAACGGCGCAGATGCCCGGAATGTATCGCAAGGGCGAATACGATCTGGCTGGCTGCATTGTCGGTGTAGTCGATCGCGCCAGGATCATCGACGGCGGCAATATCAATCCGGGCGACGTTATTTTGGGTCTTGCCTCAAACGGCTTGCACACGAACGGTTACTCGCTGGCACGCAAAATTTTGTTCGAAAAGATGCGGTTGAAAATCGCCTCGCGTCTGCCTGGATCGAATGTCACGGTTGGCGAAGAACTCTTGCACGTGCACAAAAATTATCAGCACCTGCTGGCGAAAGTTCCCAGCGGAATCATCAAAGGTTTGGCACACATTACGGGTGGCGGTTTGATCGACAATCTTCCTCGTATTCTTCCAAGAAACTGCGACGCCGTCATCGACACGAAGAGCTGGCGAGTGCCGCCGATTTTCCAAATTTTGCAACGAAATGGAGATGTTGATCCTACGGAGATGTATCAGGTCTTTAACATGGGAATCGGCATGGTGGCAATCGTGTCGGAGGGCGATGCGCAAAGGACGATGTCAATCTTAAAGGCAAACCAGATTGGACGAATCGAGCTCGGAAGAGGCAAAACCAAACTGGTTTTCTAATCGAGCGGTTGATGTAAACACAGACCTTAAGTCTGTGCGGCCAGCTCCTTTTACCGCCGAGCCGACGGGACGGAATCAATTACATCCATCGGGACTTGAACCGTCGGCGCCGATTCAAGCTTACTCTTCTTGTTCAAGCGGATGATCTGCTCCAGGCCTGCGCGCTGCGCTGCAAGATCGACAAGCTCGGCTACGCGCGACTTCAGAACACGCGCTCGCGTTCCAAGAAAAACTACGAAGAGCACGTACGGAATGATGAACCGAAGATCGACATGAGAAATGTTGAGCTGCCGATATACCAATAGAGCTAACGCAATGAGATTGAAAATTACTGTCGTAGTAACCAGGCGGTCACGCAATCGAACGCGCGTCAGGCATTTTCCGCCTCCATGGTATTCGGTGACGGTTTGGAGCGCGATGCTCCACCAAAAATTCCCGTAAATCTGAACGTCCCACTCGTTCCAGCCTGTGTCAGTGGAATAGCGCCAGCCTTCTTCCTCGAGCAACTGGAAGATTGCGCCCAACAAATAATGCCGATCGCGGCCTTCTTCACTCCAAAAAATTCGGCGCCCCAGACGGCCGATAGCGCTTCTACCCGTAGGCAAATACTCGTGCGCGCGAATTACACTCCGTGGTGTCCGTTTGAAATGCAGCCAGGTGAAGTAGCGCGACCACCCTCTCACGAGTGGTTGGACGAAAGCCAGGAGCATGACGAGTAGTCGCGCGTGCACTGTGTCGAATTTTGGCTCGATCGACGTGCGTACCATGTAGGAGAGCGCCACGCAGAGTGTACCGCCAAACATGAGATACGGCACGATGCGCAAAGGGGGCAAAAAAAATCCGAGACCAAAAAGAAAAATCGTCAGCGCGAACCATTCTATGCTGCTCAGATAAGTGGCGATTTCCGACTGTGGCGTAGGATAAATCGACTGAAAAAACCCCTCGCCGAATATTCCGTGATAAATAACGGGCCGATTAATGAACCAACTAAAACGCGGCGTGCCATAGATCTGCCCGCGCCATTTCGCCGCGCCGGTTGGGCCGAAAAAGATCAAATGTTTAAAGCGGAGCAGCGATTCCGCTTCGCCGTAGCCGTCCTGTTGTTTTAAAAACGCCCGCAGCGTGAAACGGCGATGGTGCCACACGATCGCGGTTGGACTGAAAGCAATCACGCAACCGGCCTGCTGGAGCCGCCAGCAAAAATCGACGTCGTCACCGGCTTTGTGATATTCGGGATCGAAACCACCGATGTTTTCAAAGGCCCACCGATAAAACGCCATATTACAACCCGGAATGTGCTCGGCGATTGTGTCTGTGAGCAAAACGTGGCTGGGTCCGCCTGGGGCTGCTGCCACGCAGGCTTGGATCCAATTCTGTGCGGGTGGAGTCATATTCGGACCGCCCACTCCCGCGTAATCGCCGCTCACGAGCGTGCCGATTAAATAGTAAAGCCAGTCAAGATCGGCCATGCAGTCGGAATCAGTGTAGGCGAAAACGTCGCCCGTCGCCGCCGCCGCGCCGGTATTCCGCGCGTGACTCAGGCCGTGGTTTTCCTGATAGATGTAGCGAACGTGCGGGAATTGCTCAGCGATATCGCGCGTATCGTCGGTCGAACCGTCATCGACCAGAATGATTTCATAATCGGGATAGTTCAGCTTGCCTAAAGAAACCAGGCAGGCGGCGAGCGTTCGGCCGCCGTTATACGAACAAACAATTACAGAAACAAATGGCGCGCGCGGCAACCGGCGGTGCGACAGTGCGGAATTCTCTCGACCAAGTTTTTCCTTCAGCGTGTAAAACGATTTCTTTGGCTCGCGCTCGCGCGTGACGATCCCAAATGCCCAATCGCTAATCTCCTGGCCACCGGTGAACCATTCGTCCGTCCACGTAAAAAAGATGGTTCCGGCAAGACCGCATTTCACCACGCTATCCACGTGCCAGCCGAGCATCTCCGCCTGCTCCTCCTGCGAATGGCGGATCGTATCCATGCCGAATTCGCCAAGGATGAGCGGACGTTCTCCGGTTAAATTTTGAAGGCGAAGAAGGTAGCATTCGAAATCACGTTGATTGTGCAGGTAAACGTTGAAGCAGCAAAAATCGACATTCTGCGGCAGGAGATATTCGGTCGGCGGATAAGTGGCATATGAAAAAAGAGCGTTTGGATCAATTGCGCGGCCGATCTGAATTAGTCTCTCGATAAATTCCGTGACGCGGCGCACACCGAGCCAGCGCACCATCGTGCTGGAGATTTCGTTACCGACCAGATACCCGAAGAGCGCCGAATGGCCGGCATTTTCGCTCACAGCAATACGAAGCGCTTCAGCAATCTCCTGGCGCGTTTTCCTAGCACGTAGAAATTCGACGTGTTTCGCCCATGGCAGCGTAACAAGGACGCGCATCCCCGCGCTGACGCAGCGATCGAGGAACCAGCGCGGCGGGGCGTGATAAACTCGCACGAGGTTTAGGCCACCCTCGCGCATCAGTGCAAGATCGACATCGACCTGATCAGGTTTTCCAAGATAATGGCCGTGCGCATCTGGCTTAAAGGGGCCGTAAGTGACGCCTTTAACAAAAAACTTCTGGTCCCCTTCGAAAAGAAATTTCGCAACCGGGCGAATTCGCGAGTTTGCGCTCACAGCGGCCTCTTCCTAGTCCAAGCACCGCGCCGACGCAAAGTTTTTGGCTCCGATCCCAGTCGCGCGCTACCTCGCCAGACTGGATAGTAATTCGGCGAGGACGGCGCCAGTTTGCTCGATGTCTTCCGATGTATGCGCCGTTGAAATAAAGCCCGACTCAAACTGTGATGGCGCAAAATAAACACCCCGTTTTAAGCACGCGCGGAAAAATTTCGCGAACATTTCAAAATTGCTCCGCTGGGCGCTGGCAAGATCAACAATCGGTCCCGGCGCGAAAAACAAACAAAACATCGAGGCGATTCGGTGAAAGGTAGTGCCGATCTTTGCTCTCGTGACCGCATCTCTCACGACTGTTTCAAATCGCACGCCGATTTCTTCGAGCGACTTCCAGCTGTCCATCCGCTCGAGCTCGCGCAACTGCGCGAGACCCGCCGCCATCGCTAGAGGATTTCCGGACAATGTTCCCGCCTGATAAACAGGACCATCGGGTGACAGCTGGTTCATGATCTCGGCGCGTCCGCCAAATGCGCCGACCGGTAATCCGCCACCAATTATTTTTCCGAGGGCAGTGAGATCCGGTTTAATTCCATAAAATTCCTGCGCTCCACCGCGCGCAACACGGAACCCGGTCATCACTTCATCGAAGATCAGCACCGCGCTATGCTTGTCGCATTCTTCGCGCAAGCTCGGAAGGAAATCGTCGTTGGGAAAATATAGGCCTGCATTCGCGGGAATCGGTTCGAGGATTACGGCCGCGATTTCGTTTTTGTTTTGACGAAATGCTCTTCGCACAAGATCGACACTGTTGAATGGCAGCGAAATCGTCAGATTGCTAAAGGCTTGCGGAATGCCCGCGCTGTCGGGTCGTCCATACGTGAGAGCGCCACTTCCCGATTTTACGAGCAGCGCATCGACGTGCCCATGATAACAGCCATCGAACTTGATGATCTTGTCGCGCCCGGTGAAACCGCGGGCCAGACGAATGCACGACATGGTCGCTTCCGTGCCACTATTGACCATGCGCACTTTTTCGATTGACGGCATCCACCTGCAAATCAATTCCGCCATTTCCACCTCGAGTGGATTCGGTATCCCGAAACTTATGCCGCGTACAGCAACTTCGCGCACTGCATCGACAATTACCTTGGGAGCGTGTCCCAGAATTGCCGGACCCCAAGTACCCACGTAATCGATGTATTCGTTTCCCTCGATATCCCAAATTTTGGCGCCTTGCGCGCGTTCGACGAAGAACGGCTTAGCGCCTACGTGACGAAATGCGCGCACGGGCGAGTTTACCCCACCAGGGATATAGGCTTGCGCGGCGGTAAAAAGTTGTGAAGAACGCAAGGTCACGCGACGAAGATAATCGTTGAATCGTTAAATCGCTAAACCGTTAAATCGTTCACGGGCCATCAGTCCATCGCTCCACTACTCCATTAGGCCGGCGGTCTAATTGACACTATCTTGGTGCATCCGATAATTCTTTTCACCTTCAGGGCGGCGGGGTAGCCAAGTGGTAAGGTCGCGGTCTGCAAAACCGCTATTCGCGGGTTCGATTCCCGCCCCCGCCTCTTTTCATAGGTAAAATGACTGAAAATCAACCCGAAAATCGGCTGAGTCACAACAAAAGTCACAACAAATTTGCGTATTTCAGCGGTGTTCGACGTTGTCCGCCAATGTCGCCCGCAAGCTGGGCTGACAAATAAAAACTCCAGTCTCGTTCGTCTTTTTTATCCTGGCAGTTGGCGGTACTTTCTTAGGAGACTATGCACATTACCAAGCCAAATCGCTCAACACATAGCTACAGACAGAGGCTATGCGCACCACCTGCTAGAGTCTTTCCGCTTTTGTGCCCGGTGCGAGAAACCGAATGGGCGGACGGTTGGTTGCCAGAGCTTGTCGTCAGTTCATCGGGCGTCGCCGAGCGCGATTGCATTTTCGTCACGCCAGACAAACTCGGAAAAGCGATTTGGTATGTCGCGCGCCATGAGCCGGCAAGATGGTTTGTCGAGATGTTGAAAATTTTGCCTGGAGTGATCGCTTGTCGTCTCGAGATTCAGC
Organism: Candidatus Udaeobacter sp.; assembly: GCA_036495045.1. Taxonomy (GTDB): domain Bacteria; phylum Verrucomicrobiota; class Verrucomicrobiia; order Chthoniobacterales; family UBA10450; genus Udaeobacter. The sequence continues at coordinate 690 of DASXNN010000110.1, read as the reverse complement.
TTTCTGAAAATGGCGATGGATGTTTTGCCGATATTACTTACAGCCACACCAGCATGAGTTCCACTGGCGACGAGGTGGTGGCAACATTCACGGCCGATCACTATCGGAGATTCATGCAGGCTTGGGAAAAAGAGTTGAACCATTTCCTGAAGACCGGATCTCGGCTTACAGATGACACCGCCGCCTAACCAATCGATGACTCCACCGTCCCCATTGCGGACGACGATGGTACCCCTCGGCTTCTATGTCAGGCAGAGACCACGCACTGTGGCGGCCATTGCCTTCGGTGGTCTCACCGCGGTTGTGACGCACTTCGCCTGGTTCCCCGACGCGAGGATGCACGGTGCTGCTCCGGCGCTAACCATCGCCGCCGGTGTGGTCCACGCCTTGGCTGGCGCAGTCACGGGGCCACGCCTGGTCGACAGGACTCGTACTCAAACTTCCCTCGAAGCCTGCTTGCTTGGAGCTGGAACGTCGCTTCTCGCTGTCGTCCTGCTTGCCCCTCTGTTCGCGCTGTGGGTATCTGCCACGAATGCTGCACCGACAAGCCCCCTTCTCATTCCTTCTCTTGGCGATCTTGATCGGTCTGTTCTCGTTTCTGGCCGCTGGGTGGGCTCTCCTCTTGGTGTCGGCTGGCATAGGCTGGGGACTCTATCGAGTGGCAGCCTCGCAAGCTGCCGCCTAACATGC
>DASXNN010000109.1:0-2659 GCA_036495045.1 Candidatus Udaeobacter sp. | reverse complement strand
CGGAACGCGCGCAGGGTCTGGCTTTTGACGTTGCCCATTGAACCGATTTTAAGCATGAACGCGCTCATGGTCGCGTCATCGGGTGCTTCGAAGAGCACGACTACGTCGTACGCCCCCATCGTCCAGAATTCCTCAGTGATCTTCATTCCCATTTTCTCGGCCTCGGCAATCGCCGCCTGGCCTCGTTTGGTGGTATCCTTCACGTTGCGAATGCCCTGATCAGTGAACTGAATAAGACCGACATACATAGCCATAACGATTGTTCCTTTAGTAAAGACTTGCCTGAAAGAGTATCGTAAGGTTTGCCTGTGCGCAAAAGCCGCCTCAGATATCAGCTCATCAGCGGTAACTTTAGCGAACTCGACCTGACCGGCGCGAACTGAAACTGGTGTGGTCATGCGACAACCTCTAAAGGCAGGTGTGCCGCCTGCAACCATGATTACGTCTCTTGGCGTTTCACTCTGTTCTTGCAGTGAACCGGGCGGCACTGTCTGATTAATGCATCCAACGATGGCAGCCGACGCTTCTAACAATCCTCCACGTGTAATCGTCCGCGGCGGCGGCGCGGGCTTTGCCCAAGAAATTGAGATCGGTCCGCATCGGCTTAAAGGCGACGAACCGGCCGCGTTCGGCGGAACAGATACCGGCCCGTCGCCGTACGATTTTCTTCTGGCCGCGCTCGGCACGTGCACATCGATGACGATCTCGCTTTACGCGCGACGCAAGGGCTGGCCACTCGATAGTATCACGATCTCGCTTCATCATTCGAAGATTCACGCGGTCGATTGCGCCGAGTGCGAGACCAAAGAGGGAAGAATCGACAGAATCGAGCGAGACATTCAACTCACCGGCACCCTCACGACCGAACAGCGAGCAAAGTTAATGGAAATTGCTGACCGTTGCCCGGTCCATCAGACGCTCACTTCGGAAATCAATATCCGGACTCGGGCGGTCTAATTTTATTGCCGGCGGTTCCAAATCGTAGGCGGACAAGAAAGAGAATCGATTTACTCCGCAGGTTCGGTGTCGTGAAGTCGACCGTAATCCACGGTGAGCCGACCACCGCCATGCTCGGTGTAGATTTCGACAAAGCGGTGGCCGAATTGAATATCGCGCCACGTGTAATCCTTTTGCGTTTGAACCGACGCTGCGAGGACCGGATCGATTCCAACGACTGATACTATGAACAGCGCACGGCTGGCTTCGAGAGACTCAAAAGTCGCACGAAAAAGTGGACTCTTGTCGTCGATTGTATGCCGTAGAGTCAGCGCCGCGGGAAAAACTGTCAGCCGATCGAAATGGAGTTTGAGAACATAAAAGTAGCGGAAATTTCCGCCTTCAACTAACGCTTCATCGCGCGAGAACATGATCCGGAACTCGGCCTCGACCATGCTGTGCTGATTTTCGTTGCCGATTCGCACCATCAGCGTCGGCTTCCCATTTAACGGCGCAATCACCAGGGAATTGCTGAACACAACGCGTGCGATCGGGCGCGAAAAGCGCACGAAAATCAAGCCGGTCATCGCCGCGAGTAAAAATATCCCGGTCATGATCTCGACTGTGCTGATGATGTGGCCGTAAAGCGTTTGCGGATACATGTGGCCATAGCCGACAGTGGCCAGCGTTTGCACGCTGAAAAAGAAGCAATCAAAAAACCAATGCCCACCAGTGCTGCCGGCGATACTGTTTTGCTGGAGACTGTAGAGCGCGGCGAAAAAAACGTTTAGCCCGACGTAGAGACTGGCGACAAACGCAGCGAACTGCGGCCACCTTAAACCGAGGAGCCACCGATAGACATCACGCCATCGCCAGGCGTCTGTCCCGACTTTCACGAATTCGACCTGACCAGAACGGATGGAAACGTGACTCGGCTTCCGCTGCCGCTTCTTCGTCCTTTTTCCGCTCATCTCGATCTAATCTGCGGACATTGGCAATTGGTCAACAAATCCAACGATTGCTTTGAGAATCTCGTGATCGACATTTTCCTGCGCCTTACCCGTTGCCTGTGGTTGGCGCTTCGGTACCCGCAATGAATGGTCGCCGCCTTCAACGACATGCAAAAAGTTTGGCGCCTTCATCTCGGTGCGAACACGCGCAAGAAGATCCAACGGACAAAGTGGGTCGCGCGTGCCTTGCACAAACAGGATCGGCGTGGTCAGAGCGCGCAAAACTTCATCGCGGAGTTTTGTCCGGTTGCCCATGGCGCAGAGCGGATAGCCAAGACAAACCAGCTCATCCACTTTTTCTTCGAGCGCGACGTGACACCCAACACGTCCGCCCATGCTTTTGCCGATCAAGATTGTCGATCCACCGGATGTGCGCCCTCGCACGCCGGCCAGCGCCTGGCGATGCGACGCGATCAGTTTCGGTAGAGGATCGGGGCGTTTCCGGTGTTCGCGCATGTAGGCATAATCAAAGACCTCAACATGCCCGATTGTTTGCAAACGCTCTTTCCAATGCTGCATCCACCTGTGAGATGAAGGTGCGCCTGCGCCGGGCGCGAAGAGAAACAAAGGTCGCCCGATTTGCTGCGGAATTTTGGAGTGCGCAGACATCTCTGTGCTTTCGGATGAGGCAACATGTTCGCCGCGCTCCAAATTCAGGCAGGCGCAGCTATTTCTTTGCGTTTTGCACGCTGAGTTCCCAGCGATAACCGTCC
>DASXNN010000108.1:0-5503 GCA_036495045.1 Candidatus Udaeobacter sp. | reverse complement strand
CGCCGTCGCCGCTGTTGAAAAAGCAAACATTTTCGAAGGCGTATTCACGCCGCAGCAAAATGCCGAATTGCGAAAGACATTCGAGACGGCGGGCCCAGCTGCGTTCTTCCGCAAGGAAGCTGAGGTGGAGCAACAGTGGATAGAGCGGGGCAAATACCGCTCTGCACTTCTAATCGCACTCCATTACATTGCAGCTGGCGACAACGATAAGACCCTTACCTGGCTCGAACGCGCGGTCGAGGAACACGCTGGCTGGCTGCCGGAAATGAAAATGGAGCCGACCTGGGATGCAATCCGGTCGAACCCGCGCTTTGTCCCGCTGCTCAAAAAAGTCGGTTTGGAAAAATGAAAGCGCAGTTTGAGAAAGAACAGTCCGAGTCCGGCGAATTCCAACGACAAGAAGACGCGTTTCGAGAATGGATCTCAGCCGATGGATCGACGCCGTATCCCGCAGCAGCTGGTCGTTATCATCTTTACATCTCGTACGCGTGCCCGTGGGCAAGCCGCACTGTTATCTTTCGAAAATTAAAAGGACTCGAAGAGGCGATAGGCATGACCGTTGTCGATCCGATTCGCGATGAGCGCGGCTGGGCCTTTCGCGATCCCGAAAAAAAATGGGAAGACACAGAGGTCATCCCTCCATCAACCGATCCAGTGAATGGTTTTCATTTTTTGGGCGAAGCGTACGCGGCGACCGATCCGAATTTCGATGGCCGCGTCACAGTACCTGTGTTGTGGGACAAGGAGACAAAAAAGATCGTCAATAACTGCGAGGACGATATCTGCCGGATGTTCAACGATGCGTTCAATACGGTGGCGCAAAATAAACGTATCGATCTTTTCCCGAAAGAAATCGAAAACGAACACACCAAGCTTGCAGATTTTCTTTACGAGAACGTGAACAATGGCGTTTATAAGACCGGGTTCGCAACGCGCCAACGGCCTTACGAGATCTCTTGCCGAAAACTATTTGAAGCGCTGGATCAATTGGAGCAGCGCTTGTCCACAAGTCGCTATTTGTTCGACAAACGCGTCGTCGAAGCTGACTGGCGCCTTTTCTGTACGCTCATCCGGTTTGATGTCGTCTATTACGGTCACTTTAAATGCAACGTCCGTCGCATCATCGATTACCCCGACCTCCAGGGTTACCTGATGGACTTGTATCAGCAGCCGGGCATCGCCGAGACCGTCAACTTCGATCATATCAAGCGCCATTACTATATGACGCACACGCAAATTAATCCCACCCGTATCGTCCCGATTGGGCCAGCGTTAGATCTTACGAAGCCGCACGGACGCGAGAAAATCTCCTAGCGCAGGATTCAAAAGCCGGGCTAAACAACTGTTTTTCCCTCTCAATTTTCTTCCATAGAGGGAACCGGATGCGAGCAGCGACCCGATTCAAAGGGAGAATTGCCCTCGCAGCCTATCTAAATGAGCGACGATCCATCGGCCCTTTCTATGTCGCAGCAGACAGAACAACAGTTCCATATGCTGGTGGATAGCGTCGAAGAATACGCCATCTACATGCTCGATCCGATCGGAACCGTGATGACGTGGAACTCAGGCGCAAAAAAGATTAAGCAGTACACGGCCGAGGAAATTATCGGAAAGAACTTTGCCTGCTTCTATACAGCGGAGGACGTTGCCGCCGAGAAGCCGCAACAAAATCTGCGGGAAGCGGCGCGCCACGGTCATATTCGAGACCAAGGACTGCGCGTTCGCAAGGACGGGTCAACTTTTCATGCCGAAATTATTTTGACGGCGCTGCGGGATAGCGCGGGCGAGCTTCGCGGTTTTTCCAAGGTCACGCGCGATATTACCGGTCAGATTCGGAGCCGCGAACTGGAAGCAGCAAAAATCGCGGCGGAAAAAGCCAGCAAAGCGAAGGACGACTTCCTGGCGGCGCTGAGCCATGAACTGCGTACACCGCTCACGCCAGCCTTGGCAGCTGCAAGTTATCTCGCCGATAACGCGGCAAAACTTCCGGTGGAATTCGCAGAGGACGTCAAGATAATCAAGCGCAATGTGCAATTGCAGGCCCGGCTGATCGACGACCTGCTCGATCTCACCCGGGTTACCCGTGGCAAACTTGACCTTCACCGCGAGCGGGTTGACGCCAACAGCCTTGTTCGGGATGCGGTCGAGATTGCCAGTTCAGCTATCGCGGCAAAGAAATTAAAGCTTTCGACGCATTTTCACGCGAAGGAGCATTACGTCATCGGAGATTCCATCCGACTCCAGCAGGTTTTCTGGAATCTCATTAACAACGCGGTGAAATTCACGCCGCCAGGCGGAAAGATCGACATCTGCACCTGTAACGACAGTCGCGGGCGTTTTCAGTTTGAGATCACCGATAATGGAATTGGGATTGAACGTGACCGGCTGGCTGCGCTCTTCACGCCGTTTGAACAAGCTGACGCTTCCGTATCGCGCCAGCTTGGCGGCCTTGGGTTGGGCCTGGCAATTTCAAGGCACCTCGTCGATCTTCATAATGGCACAGTCGAAGCGGAGAGCCGCGGCCGAAGTCATGGCGCAACGTTCAGGGTCACTCTTGACGCAGTGGCGAACAGCGGCGAAAAAGTCGGCATGGATTCCCGGCGTCGTCCGAAACCGGCAAAATCGTTGCGCATTCTGCTGGTGGAAGATCACGGAGACACGCGCCATACTTTGTCGCGCTTACTGAGTCACTTCGGCCATCAGATTTTCGTCGCGGACAGCACACAAAGCGCGTTGGAGATAGTTCAATCGCAAAAATTTGATGTTGTCCTGAGCGATATTGGTCTTCCTGACGGCAGTGGCTACGAGGTGGTTTCCGAGGCAAAACGAAAACAGCCAGTGAAAGCGGTAGCCATCACTGGATTTGGCACAGAGGAAGACATCCGGCGCGGGAAAGAAGCGGGATTCGATTTTCATCTGGTCAAACCGATAGACTTCCACGAACTGCGGAATGTTCTGGATAAAGTCGGCGCTTAGCAATCGTTTCGCTGGGCCGACCAAGATTGACAATTACCGCAGAAGGACTCTTTTACGGGCTATACGCCCAATTGCGGTAGTGCCGAAAATCCTTCTGATGACCCCAGGTGCCTGCAATCATTTGCCCGCCGAGTTCGTCAAAAAGTTTCCGCGCTAACGCATGGTCATCGGCCAGGCAAGCAAGTTGGCAATACTCACTTAGAATTTCCAGCGAATCCGGGTATCTCCGTCGCATTAACTCGAAGCCATCTCGCGTTTGAGGCCATGATGCGTGGCTCTCGCGAAATATGTTTTTGTAATAGCCACGGAGCGCGTCAACAACGCGCGCGTATATTTCCAATCCAAGGCCCTTTGGTCTGTCGATTTCTAACGTGAGGGTATATTCCCATTCCCCAGGCTGACCGTACCATCGCGGCAACAGATATCCGGCCTTAGCCAGATCATATCCCCAAAATTGTGGTTCAAAAGCTTTTCAAAATCTTCGCGGCTCCAGCCTTGGCCTTTAGCCAGCGTCATGCAAATGCGCCACCACACCGGGCACTTCGGATTGAAGTTGATTGATTTCTCGAGAATTTCACTGGCTTTCGCCAGCCGTTCCGCGAATAGGCGCCAGCCCTCTTTTGTCACCTTATTGCTGTAACCGCTTCCACGAGCATGCCACGCGTAATCGATGAGGAAGCCTGCATGCGCCACTGACGCCGTGATTGAACGCGGCTTGGCTGCATCCCAATTTTCGTGAATCCGTTCGTGGAGCTGCCACATGCTTTCCGGCTCATCTGACCGGCAAGCAAGTGACTCGTAGAATTGAGCTATTTTCCAGGAACCATTACCAAAGCGCGTACGATCGGCTCGAATCTGGGCTGCCAAAGCTTCCAGTTCATCAAACTTGCTTGCATTGTAAAGACTCCTCGTTTTCAGGCGAAATTCCCAGATTTCGGTCGTAATCTTGTCCGTGGTTTCCTCGATCGGCGGAAGACCGGCTACATCCCTTTCTGCGACCGCACTTGGCTGATTTCGATGACAGCCCGCGAGAGTCGTTACACAAAATGCGGCAATTACGAACGGCAGACCTAAGATTTCTAATTTCACGAGCTGTTGTAATTGATCGACCCTGCCGCGCCGGCGAAAAAATCCGTGCAGATAATGAACGGCACGCGCCCGTTGGCAAGCCCGCCCTAGCTGAAATACCACTTCAGGTCATCCTGGCTTCAACGAACAATTTGACTCGCTCAATTGAAGCAGTAAATTGTGTCAATTGAATCAGAGAGAGGTGACCTTGGAATGAAAACTGCGGCCCTCGAAAAGACAAGCGTCAGGGCAAAAGCGAAGCATCCGACCGAATTGATTCGCCGGATCCAGAAGGGATTATCTTTCTCAGAGCTGAAAGCGTTGCAGAAGAGAATCGATCTTCCGTTCGAGCAGCTGGCGGCAAAACTTTCAATTTCACGATCAACATTGCAACGACGAAAAAACGCCGGGCGGTTGTCTTCTGACGAGTCCGACAAGGTTCTCCGGTTTGCGCGACTGCTTGAACACGCGACGAGTGTTTTTGGCGACATCGAAAAGGCGCGGGCCTGGTTGAAACATCCGCAATATGGTCTCGGTGGCGCCGTTCCTCTCGACTACGCAGAGACCGAAATCGGCGCGCGCGAAGTGGACAACCTGCTCGGGCGAATCGATTACGGCGTGTATTCCTGATGCCGGCAGCGTGGCGAATCGTCCGAGCGAGTCGCGAGAAGACAGCATTTACCGGGGAGGGTCCATGGCGATACGGAGGCCGGTGGAACTCGCCGAGCGTGCGTGTCGTTTATGTCAGTGAACATCAATCCACCGCAGCGTTTGAGGTTTTCGTGAATCGCGTGCCGTTCATTCTTGAAGAAAAATACAAAGCATTTTATTTGGAATGGCCTGAAAACATCACGGAAGTCTTTCCAGTAAAAAAATTCCCGGCCGATTGGCGCATTTCTCCACCGTCAAGATCGACAATGGAAATCGGCGACCACTGGGTGCGAGAACGTCGGTCCGCCGTGCTCGCGTTGCCAAGTGCAATCAGTCCCGCGGATATAAATTTTCTCTTGAATCCCGACCATCCGGACTTCAAACGCATCCATATTCATCCAGCGACCGATTACGATTTCGATCCCCGTTTAATCGGCCGCTAATGCAAGATCGTTACTCAAGCCGAAATCAGCGGGGGCCCACTCAAGGCGCGGCCACGCTCCAGCCTGCAGGAGGAGTGGGGCCGGACGCAGCGCTGATGTAAACGTTGTTGTTGAGATACCATATCGCCGTCTGCTGTGTGTTGGAGTTAAACAGGAGGTAATCCGGTTTGCCGTCGCTGTTAAAATCGCCTGCCCCGACCAATTTATAACCACTTGTAATGGTCGGTCCGTACGCGGAAGCGATGTGAACGCTGTTGTTGAGATACCATATCTGCGTCTGCCGGGTGCTGGGGTTGAACAGAAGGTAATCTGGATGACCGTCGCGATTAAAATCAGCCACACCCACTACACTATAGCCGGTAGGA
>DASXNN010000107.1:0-21241 GCA_036495045.1 Candidatus Udaeobacter sp. | reverse complement strand
CCCAACGTGGATCGCGCAGTGGATGACGCCCTGGCAGCGACTGGATTCAAGGTCGTAAACCTAGGTTCCGAATTTACTAAAAGGTGGATTCAGGCTCAAAAGGATGCAGCGACGGTGGCTGCGGTGGGTGCTTGGCTATACGACCAAAAATTCCAAAACGAATCTCAAGTGACTATTCGGACAAAAGCAGTCATCGCCCTCGGTGGGGTTCAATATAAGACCGCTTATCCCGAAGCACTGCGGAAACAGGCTGCGTGGAAATCAGAATTGCGCCGTACCTTCCAACATGTGGATTTCATCGCGCTCCCGACGCTGAAAAATCTGCCGCCCCATGTTCCTTTCTTTGGTGGCACCGTTGCTTTTGAGGCGCAAGCGCTGGCTTTGCAGAATACGCAGGCTGTGAATTTCGGGGGGGTTCCCGCCGTGGCCGTCCCGATTCCTATCGCCCACCAATCCGTTCCGCTCACCAGTTTGCAACTGGTCGGTCCGCGATTCGCCGAAGCGGATCTGCTGAATGCGGGAAGACTGGTTGAAGCAGCTGTGAAAAACCGTTAAACCGGGCCGCAGGCGATTTGCATGCGCCGCGGCGCCGGAATACCGGAGAGACCGCGGCTAATCGTGGTCGTCGAGTTTGTCCTTGGCCTTTTCCACCGCGTGCTTTTGGTGTTCGATTTCCTCTTTCGCGGCTCTTCCAGGATGTTCTCGCTCCTCTTTGAGCGCGTGCTTTTCTTCGTGCGTCATAGGACGGGTTGTTGTCGTGGTGGTATTGGTTTGCTGTCCGGTCACGGCAGGGACGCCTGTCACCGCAGTTGTCGCCCGCCGCACAACAACTCGAGACGCTACCAGCTGGTCGCCTGCACCGGTGTACTGTATTGAGAGCTGACTGCCGGGCGAAATGCGGTCGATAGCGACTGGGGCGCCAGTCTCGTCTACAATGGTCGTCTGTTTGGTGACGGAATAACGCAACGGGCTGGTGCCGGCTTCGCTTCTGACGACCATCGTCTCGGAGCCGGGAACGTATTCAGTGAATGCACCGTTTGTCGTGGTTACGGTCGTAGCGGTCTGTGCAAAGACCTGGCTCGACCAGAAACAGCCAACGGCGAGCAAAGCTGCGCCAAGTTTAGTTATTTTTGTATTCATAATAATGAATTCGTGGCTGAGAGCAGCCGCGGTCTCGTCTTCGGACCACCAAGCGAGAGTTCGGGCAAGAACGCTTCTTTTGGGGCGCGCGAAGACCGCGGGGATGCGTTGAGCCGATCTTAGCATAGGATCCTCCACGACGTTGTGATGAAATGTCTAATCCACCGCCTCTTTGCCGTCGCAACAGCAGCGTTGCTATTGGTTGAAGTCGGTTCCGCCGCTGAATCCGTCGACACCCTTGTCGAAAAAGGAAAAGCCTTCGATCAAAAATTTCAGGCTAACGATGCGTTACTACTCTATTTGTCGGCGGAGAAAGCGGAGCCGAAGAATCCGGAACTGCTTGTCCGGATCGCTCGGCAGTATCGCTACCTTATGACCGACGCGACGGACACGCGAGAAAAGCTGCGACTGGGCCACATCGCGCTGGACTATTCCATGCGCGCCGCAGCGTGTGGACCAAAGGACTGCGATGCTCAGCTTGCACCCGCTATCACACTTGGAAAAATGCTGCCGTATCTGCCTGCGAAACAACAGGTAGCCGCCTCTCCGCAGATCAAGGAATCAGTGGACAAAGCGCTGGCCGTCGATTCGCACAACGATACCGCCTGGCATGTTCTTGGCCGATGGAATCGCGTGTTGGCAGAGGTCAACTCGGCGAAACGGTTTGTGGCCGGACTTGTTTATGGCCAACTGCCGAAGGGATCGATTGAGGAGGCCGAACAGGACATGAAGAAAGCGATCGCGATCAATCCACATCGTCTCATGCACTACATCGAGCTCGGGCGGATTTACGCGCAGATGGGAAGGAAAGAAGAAGCGCGTCAATTCATCAACAAGGGGCTCGCGATGCCCGACACCGAAAAAGATGATCCCGAAACAAAACAACGCGGGCGGGAAACGCTGGCAAAACTTTAGCTTTTCGTTTGCGGGATCGGCGTCGATCCGGCGCCGGCTTCAATCGCCGCAGGCGTTGGCACCGCTGACCACTCAGGCAAATCCGCCAGGCCGCCGCATTGCGTTGGCTTCACCTCTCCTGTGCAGCGGATGCGCGTTTGTGCCTCGTTTCAACAGTCGCCACCCAACTCTGGCATCACCTGTATATGGGCGGAGACCTGGCCGAATTCCGGCGTGGAGGTGGACCGGGACAACCGCGAAGATCCCAGTAGTGAATCAGAAGAAGGGTCGAGTGCCTTTTTTGGGGCGGAAGCGCCGAGAATCCAATGTCTGGCTAACCTAGCGAAGTTTTGCCAGCACCTCCCGCCCTTGGCGCTTTGTCTCAGGATCGTCTTTCTCGGTGTCCGGCATCGCCAGCCCTTTTTCAATGAACGACCGTGCATCGGCCGTTCGCTTCATCTGGGCGTAAGTGCGTCCCAACTCGATGTAGTGCATCGGACGCTTAGGATTGATCTCGATAGCTTGCTTAAAGCATTTCTCCGCCTCTTCGTTTGTGGCGGCCGGCAGCTTACCGCCGTTCGCGATCGACCCGTAAAAAAGCGATGCAAGCATGCGTTTCGGCAGGTTGGTATCTGCGAGCACGCGGTTCCAGCGACCCAGGACGTGCAAAGCGAGATCGTTCTTCGGGTCGAGTTTGATCGCCTTCTCGGCGGCGTTCTTGATTAGGTGCGACTCCTTGAATTGTTCGTTGTTGTTCTGAAATGGCAGCATCTTTCCGTAGGTGATCGCCGGAGCAAGCTGCGCCTGGGAATCGTCCGGAGCGAGTGCCGCCGCGCGCAGGGAATAATCCAGCGCGATCCCGCCAAGCTCGAGCTTGTCATCGCGCGCGGCGGCGTCGCTCATCAGGTGGCGGTATTGGCGTGCGATGCGCACGAGGAGCTGCGCGTTTTTCGGCTGCAGCTTTTCCGCTGGCAGATAAAACTTGAGCGCTTCCGCAGCCTGTAATTTTACATCGCAGACATCTCCCTGTTTGATGAGGTCGCCGGCAGGTTCAGCTCGAAGCGCCCCGCTCGTGAGCAGGAGCGCCGCGAGCGCGGAAAATGCCGTGGAGAAAGCAGCAGTCATGGCTTGAAAACGGATGGTGCACTATATCCCGCTCGTGGATTTCGCGCATACGATCTCTCAATTGTGCAGTGGATTGCTCGCCTCGATCAGGCGGCCGGCATTGAGAAGTTCCGCCTCGCTCAACCGAGGTCCGACAAGTTGCAGGCTGGTGACAGCAACGTCCGCATGACGCACTGGGATCGGGATGGCCAGCGCAGGATTTCCCGCAAAATTTACCGCAGACGTGTTCTGCAAGGCCAACATGCGCGCTTCCAAAGCGGCTGAACTTCCGACCATTGGAATCCTTAGCGGCAAGGTCTGAAGCGTCGGCAGAGCAATGAAATCCACCTTTTTGAAGAGCTCACTAAGAGTCCGCTTCCATTCCGCTTGTCTGCGCAGAGCATTCCGATACTCCGTCGCATGGAAGAATCCACCCAGCAGGATCACGGATTTCGCTCTCGCACTGATCCCGAGTTTGTGCTGATATTTATTATCGTTTGCCCAGGCACCTGCTGCTGCCACAACATTGCAATCTTGCTGGGCCTGAAGCCACTTCGCCCTAAAGTCTGGATCTAGTGAGATGACTTGAAGTTGCGTTTTGGCCAGTGCTTCATCCACTGCCTTGTCAATTCTGGGGTCCGTGCCACCGAGTCGAAAGAGTCTCTTGGGGTCCGTAATCGCGAAGAAGAGATTTCTGGCGTCCGCAACTCCGAGGATGAGACTTCCGGGGTCCGTAATGCCGAGGACGAGATTTCCGGGATTCGGGCCGTTGAGGTAGAGCCGCCCAATTTTGATCTGCTTGGCCAAAGGTTTGGCCGCCACTGCCGCGCGGTACCGTGCGGCAAATCCGTCCTGTAAAAGATCCATCCCTTCCGCCACATGAGCGATGTCTTTGCCCATCGGGCCGACGGTATCGAGATTATCAGCAACCGGAAACACGCCGTCCAGCGGAACGAGGCCGAAGGTCGTCTTCAAACCCACGATTCCGCAACATGCCGCCGGAGTGCGGATAGACCCCGTCGAATCCGTGCCAAAGGCAACGTCCGCTTTTCCGCTTGCGATCGCCACCGCGGAACCACTTGAAGAACCTCCCGGGATATACGTGTGCAACAACCCGCTAAAGGGACTCTTCGGAGTTCCATAGTAATCGTTGCCGCCGGTCGGAGACAGCGCAAATTCACTTAAAGTCGTTTTTCCGACGATCTGCACGTTTCGCTGCCGAGCGATGCTGAGACATTTTGCGTCCTGCGCGGCCGGAGCACCGTTCTTCGCGAGATATTCCGACCCGGCAGTGGTTACGACTCCTTTAACGTCGATAAGATCTTTCACCGCAAGGCGCAATGGGTTGCCGGTCGCGGCCGGCGGCCAGTAAGCGATGAACGCGTGGTCGCGAGACTGACTCACCGGCTGTCTCAGCGACGTGGAGCATCCGCTAAAAAAACTCATCAGCAAAAGAACCGAAAGGACCAATTTACCGAATACGCAGCGGTAATTCGCCATTCGCATACTTCTCAAGTTTGGATCCATAACTGATTTAATAGCCGATACCGCATCCCAGCAGATTCCATAGGCAAGCTTCATTGATTTTTCTCGTTCGTCGAAACACGGGCTTCCGCGGCCGCCGGCCTCGGGATGCCTGACCATTCCGGCAAATCGGCAAGATCGCCCCCCATGAAGAGATGATGCCAGAGTTGGGTTGCGGTCACGGCCATTAGGCCCATCTCGACTGAAAGGCGCGGCAGCGAGCCGACGCGCATTTTGCGAAAGTCGTTACGCCAACGCTTGACCTCCGCGGAATCGAAATAGCCAGTTTTACGCAGCGATTCGTCGCTCAACAGTTGGGCTACGAATGGCGGCTCAGGATTCATGTGAAAGCTGTCGAGTGGAGCGCGAAAGATCACCTTGTGCCGGCGGGCCACGGACTTCGGGACCCATCGTTCCGCCAGCAAGCGCAGCAGATGTTTGTCGCGGAATCCGCGCAGTCGCCATCGTGGATGCAGTCTTGCCAAAAAATCGAAGACGTCTTCATCGAGGAAGGGGTAGCGAACTTCGACCGAGTTATGCATGGCGACGCGATCGCCTTTGGCCTGGAGAAGATGTCCGGCCAGGAGAACGCGCGCCGCAATCCAGACACCGCGATGCAACGGATGCCACCGCCGCGCCCGCTCCAACGGGAAATCGAGTTCCGTCCATGGATTTTTCTTTGCGGCCATTTCGCGCATCGGCTCGCTATAGAAACGAAGCTTGGAAATCGCGAGCAAGCCGTAGGCATCAATCCATGCGTTAGGGCCGCCCACTGAATTTTCAACCTCGCGCCGCCACGCGTTCGGAAAGTACGGCACTTTATTGATACGGAGGTACGCTTTCCGGGCGAGATTACTCAAAGTAACTCCGGGCAGTAGATCGAGGAAACCCATGAGCTTCGCCGCCTTGTACCACGGGTATCCGACCAGCCATTCGTCCGCACCCTCGCCGGTCAGCACTACTTTTTGTCCGCAGCCGTGGACTCGGCCGGAAAGCTGAAGCAACGCGGCGCAAGCCGTGTCAATCACCGGCACTTCCGCCGCGGTGATCAATTTTGGATACGTAGCAAGCACGTCTTCATCGCGAAAATCCTGCACGATCGGCGGTTTGGCGCCGATGTGTCGCGCAGAGAGACTCGCTGCATCCAGTTCGTCAAGCTCGGGCTCGTGCACGCGCACGGTATAGGTGTTGATCGCCGGACCTTTCAGCTTGCAGGCCAACGCCAGGATCATGCTCGAGTCGACGCCGCCGGAAAGATAAGCGCCGACTGGAACATCAGCCCGCAACCGCTCTTCGACTGCTTGCAGCAAAAAGTTTTGGAACTCGTCAACGAGTCGCTTCGGATTTTCGCCGCGTTCCTCCGCACCCTGATCGGGAAAATTCATTTCCCAAAATGCGCGCTCCTCCACCACCGAGTCCGCTCTGTCGCCGCGCGCCGGAACGATGTTGAGGAAATGGCCGGGCGGCAGAAGCTGGACACCTTCAAAACAGGTCCGAGGCCCAGGCACCGCCGAAAACGTGAAAACGTGATCAATGCCTTGCCGATCCGGCCGCGCCGGAACCATTCCGGAAGCGAGCAGCCCTTTAATTTCGGATGCAAACAGGAGCCAGTCTCCTTGCCGAGTCCAAAACAGCGGCGCTATTCCAAAGCGATCGCGCCCGAGCTGGAGCTGGCCCTTGCGCTCATCCCACAACGCGATGGCGAACTGGCCCCGCAATCGCTCCCACATCCCGTCGCGATGATCTTCCCACATGTGAGGAATGATTTCGGTATCGCAATGCGTAATGAACCGGTGCCCACGACTCTTCAAATCTGCCCGACACTCGACGTAATCGAATAGCTCGCCGTTAAACACCACGAAGACACTCCGATCCTCGTTGGCCACCGGTTGCTGACCGTCGGCCAGACCAACAATGCTTAGCCGGCGTGAAGCAAAACCCATCCCCGGGCGCACAAGAAACCCCTCTTCGTCCGGACCCCGGTGCACTAGCGCCCGGGCCATTCGGTGGATAGTGTTCTCAGGCACACGCCTTTGCCCCGCGAGATCAATTATGCCTGCGATACCGCACATGAGGTTATTGTTCTAGTTCGAAACTCGCCGGTCCGTTAATTGTTTTTGAGCCTTTGATATGTGCTCTTTTTCAATTCGTATCGCCGTTGGAGGTTCAAATTATATCTAAGCTGACGCATTTTTTCCGCGTGGAATGGCCGAGTGCCTTCACGCCCCGCGCGAGACGCTGGATTTTAAAGCATTCGGAACGCAAGCCAAAAGTTTGAGGACATATAACCAAATGATGTTATAGCAGGTCGTCGGTTCGAATCCGGCCGGCTCCCTGTATAAAACGCTTCTTTGAGGGGCCTGCAAGAGAAGGGCAAGCGCGGTATAGATGGCAGCAATCCTATTAAGCCTGCTCTGCTCCAGCGATCCGACCCTAACGAGCCTGCGCGCGCGTGTGAGCGCATGTGTGGACGTAAGAGTTTCGCCGGGACCTCGATTGTTCTACTTTCGACCCTTTTATGGCAGCTCCTCGATATTCGCCACAATTCTCGGTGAAAAGCTCATTTTCCCTATGAAAAACGTGATCGGCGTTTAACGGGAAGTAACCGGATAGAATCGGCGATTTCTGAATTTTGAGTCCAGCGCGTCTGCCAGTTCCGCCACGCCGGCTAAGCGAATTGTGAAGCTACGGTGCCAGCGGCGAAGCTCAAGCGCTTCCAACGAGATCGAGAGGCTGCAAACTTCGCGGTGGTCCAAAAATTTCGCGAAGAATGATTGCGTTGCGCAATCCTGCTACTGAGCTGAGAAGAGTGGTGATTTCGAGGTTTGTCGCTGTCAGTGGAGCTGACGCCGCGATTGGCAGTACCGCCGTTTGTTGACTGAGAATCTTTCTCGGTTGCGTGCCTGTTTCAGCCGAAGCTGGAACACTTTCTTCGCGCATCCATTCTCCGGGCGTCCCTGCCGGACTCTTGTCCAAAATGACTGTGCGCTTGCGGCTCGCTTCGCGAATAACTTTCCGTAGTGGCGAAAACGGTCCCGATGGCGGTTGCACTGGCGCGAGCGGTCGCGGGGGAATATCGGTTCGAGGAACGACAGGCGGGGGCGGAATTGCTGTCGTCGGTTGTCCGAGAGCCTCGAGAAATTTTCTAATCCGTTCCTCGTCGGTCTCTATCGCTGCGCGGGGAAGCGGTGGTGGTACCGGCAGTGGAGATGTCGATCTTCGATCCGTCTCGGTGGAATTCTCGCCTGCTTTTTTGGCAGCTCTCGTCAGCAATTGAAACAGAAACGCGACGGCGATGAGCAAAATGAAGAGCAGGTTTTCGAAATGCATCTTTCGAATCGTTACAAAGTTAAAAAGCTACATCGTAAAATGCTCATCTTAGTGACTCTTGTAAGCGTTGTAACTTGGCAACTAATCACGTCCCTTCAGTTCGCGGCTTGTCCGTGCCAGCGATTGATTCGCGCATCGAAGTATCTGCCTGGACATTTTTCATTCGCACGTAATCCATGACTCCGAGATTCCCGGAGCGAAACGCGTCGGCCATTGCCTGTGGAACGAGCGCTTCGGCCTCCACCACTTTTGCCCGCATCTCCTGCGTCCTGGCGCGCATCTCCTGTTCCACGGCCACAGCGGCCGCGCGGCGCACCTCAGCTTTCGCTTGCGCGACGCGCTTGTCAGCATCCGCCTGTTCGGTTTGTAATTTCGCGCCGATGTTATCGCCAACATCTACATCAGCAATGTCGATGGAGAGAATCTCAAACGCGGTATTACTGTCGAGACCTTTGGCGAGCACCGTCTTAGAGATACGATCGGGATTTTCCAAAACCTCTTTGTAGGAATGGGCCGAGCCAATCGCGCTGACAATGCCTTCGCCGACACGCGCGATGATCGTTTCCTCGGTCGCACCACCGACAAATCGATCAAGATGTGAACGCACCGTGACCCGCGCTTTTACTTTCACGCCGATCCCATCTTGCGCCACGCCGTCAATGGTTGTCCGGCCCATGTTTGGACTGGGCGCGTCGATCACTTTAGGATTGATGCTCGTGCGCACCGCCTCGAGCACGGTCTTGCCGGTGCCTTTTGTAGCCAAATCAATTGCGCAAGCGCGATTGAAATCGAGTGATATGCCTGCCTTATCCGCCGCAATTAGAGCGAGCACGACCTGGTCAACACTCCCGCCGGCCAGATAATGTGCCTCGAGCGGATCGCTGGCGATTGGCAAACCTGCTTTCACAGCCGTAATGCGATTATCAACAATGAAACCGACCGGAACTTTCCGCAGCCGCATTCCGACCATTTTTCCGAGACCGACCGGCGCGTTTGCGATTCGCGCTCGAATCCAGAGACCGAAGAAATTGAAAAGGATGATCGCGAGTACGAGTGCGAATAGCGCCAGTACTGCGACGCCGACAAGATAAAGGGATTCCATATGCTACGAAGCTATCGGAAGCGAAACAACGCGCAAAGGGCTAATTGGGTGAAGCCCGAATGATTTAATTAATCTTTACCGAGCCGCCCAAGACGTGGATCGCAGACAAATCAAGTGGTGCTCGGGGCGGGACTTGAACCCGCATGCCTTTCGGCATACGCCCCTCAAACGTACGTGTCTGCCATTCCACCACCCGAGCGTCTGAGATTTAGAATGCGCCCAATCTTCAAGCAGACCGCTCGTCTCCGCAAGTTGCTCTTACTCTGGCTTGTCCTCGTGCTCGTGATCGAAAGCAAATCGAACACGAAACCGATCCGTGAAATCCATCCCATCCGCGTTTAAACTTTCAGATCATGTCGATCTCAGTGAGAGAAACAGGCGAGGATGAGTGGATCAAAGTGGATCTTCACATTCATACGCTGGATGATCCCAAAGACGCGGTAGATTATTCCGCGCATCAACTGCTCGAGCGTGCGCGCTTACTTGGATTTGGCGTTCTTGCGATCACCTTGCATGATTGCGTCTTCGATCGGCAGGAAGTTTTCGCCGATGCAGCGGCAATGGGCATTTTGCTTATTCCCGCAGCGGAGGTGCGATTGTGCGGCGCGGATGTCATCGTCCTCAATGTCAGTGCCGAAGAAGTCGTTGGGCTCAAAAATTTCCATGATCTGCGGCAGCTGCGCGCCCGGCGTGGAACCGCGATGTTTACAATTGCGGCTCACCCATTTTATGTTTTTGGCGGCTCGATTGGGCGGCGGCTCCTGGACGAAATCGATTGTTTTGACGCGATTGAGATCTGTCATTTTCACAAAGGACTCTTCAATCCGAACCGTCGAGCGACAAGAGTTGCGCGGCGATTTGGGAAGCCATTGATCGCGACTTCCGACGCGCACCGGCTGCACGCATTTGGCCGGCATTACACAAGCATCCCCAGACCGGCGAAACTCACTATTGAGAATGTTTTCAGCGCCTTGCGGGTCGGACGGATTCGCCTAACGAGTCCGCCTTGCGGTTTCGCCCATCTCGTGAGCGCAATCTATTTCGTCTTCCTCGCGCACCCATTTCGGCGGCGACGAAGGCACCGCGCTGGCAGAGCGCGCAGCGGCAGCGGGGCGAAAACTCCGCTCCGGGCGATTCGTTAAAGCGTTGAAGCCCTTCAACCCTTTATCGATTTTCCAAATCATAAATCGCGCCCCAACTACCAGACGCGACGGGTAAGGCCGCGGCCTCCCAGGGTCGTTTGCTCGTGGGATAATTGAGCTTCTCTTCTCGTCCCCAGAAAATATAACGGACACGCAAGGCCCGCGCGATCTCGCGCCAATTCTGCGTTCCGTCCATCAACTCGCGAAGTTTTCGCTCCACGTTCTCATAATTGTTGAAGCCTTCTGTCCAAAGATGTCCCGGATAACCAAGCACGATCTTTCGACCCTGAAGCAATAACGGATGATTGTAAGTCGGATAGGCGGCGAATCGGGATTCCGGTGGGAGCGCCCGGACCGCGGCACCGACTGAATCGAGTTCCGCTCGATCAGCGAGTTCGAAGCCAGGTCGCCCCGCTGCGAGCCCGCCGAATAAGCTGATGAATCCCGAGCCGAAGAGTGCGATGCACACACCGACGCGAATCGGAAAATCCCAACGAAGAATGAGGTCTTTCCATAAAAATGGGAGCACGAGAAAGTAACCCCAAATCATCAACTTCAAGTTGTCCCATCCCCATTCCGCGAAACTGAACAACATGCCGGTGAGAAAGATAGCAATGGCGGCAGTGAGAAACGCGATCTGTTCAGGGAGCTTCTTGTTCCAAGTCGAGCCAGCGCGAGAAACGCGCCAGACTGACCACACGAGCAAACTCAAGCCAAACGCAAGAAAAAAGTCAGGCTGCCATTTTGGTCCGCTTACAATAATTCGCCAGAAGGCAAGGCCAAACATTATTACCGCTATCGTTGCGAAGAGCTCAAATTTCCAGTAATCGCGAGATTTGTAGGCGCGCGCGCCGGAGACGGCGAGAAGGATGAATATCAGCGGAAACCAGAGACCGAAGTTTACAAGCCAAAATTCCAACCACGAGTCGCGTCCCATGTCGTGATCATGGAGCACCCAGCCAGGATCCCATTTGAGCATGGAGGCGGCACGGAAGTTATCACTAACGAGAGCGACGAAGAAAATCGCGGGTAGGAGCGCGGCGGCTATCAGGATTGCGACGTGCTTGCGAATGGCGGAGTCGCCGCAGACAAACAGAAAAACGAGCACAGCCGAAAGCGCGATAAACGTGTGCACGTGAAACAAAGGCATTGAGGCGTATAGCGAGAGTTCAACCCAAAAAGGCAAAGGTCCGGAGCGTCGATCTTGCGCGCTTATACGAAAGAATTTTTCGCGCCAGTGCAATAGCAGGACCAAGCCTGCTGGGATTGCATAAAGCAAGCCGCGCTGCGTTACAAACATGGTCAGCGGAATGCTTTTCCACGCGATCGTTCTGCCGTCTTGATAACCGGCAAACTTCAGCGTTTCGAAAAATTCAAAACCAGCTATTCCGCCGTTAAACAAAAAACCGGCGATCCCAAAAGTGCCGGCCCAGCGGTAAAATGCGTAGAACGTCGCGAGTGACGCAATTAATCCGGTCCAAACCAAACCGCGCGTTAGATCGACGTGAACTAAACAGAGGAGGCCGTTGAATAAATCCATCCCGGCCGGATACCGCAGCTTGCTAAAAACATAGATCGGATTGTCCGGCCAAAGCGCCACGCCATTGGCGAAGTTCTTTATGAACGTGATATGCAGCGCGAGATCGCCAAGATTATTTGGTGATTGAATCCTTAGTTGTTCGCCGTCGATGTAGAGGAGCCAGCAGAAAGAACGCAGAGCAAACAAAGCGAAGCATGCTGCCATGACCCAAAGCCACACGTGACGGTAACGTTTATGCCGTGACGCTCCTGAGAACTTCCCTGCTGGAGAATTTGAGATGTTCTGTTCAGTGGCAGTGTTAGAAGTTCCGAGATAGACGGCAAGAGCGAATGCTGCTGCCGAAATAAGCGATAGAATCGCACTTAGTTGATTCAATCCATTGCCGGCCATGCCCAGAAGCAGGCCGCAGACTGTTGAAAGATTGACAAAGGTCAGCCCGGCGGAAAGCCATTTCATCGAAACGGGATTCCGACTCTAGCCTGGCCCTTTTCCCATGAAGTCGGGCGGCCGGCCTGGGAAAAATTCTCTGAAGATTTTCGCGCTCAAATAGAGTTTCGAAGTGTCTTGATAAGCGCGAATCTTCAGCGGGGTCGTGTAATAGGAGCCATGCAATTTTGGCTCGACTTCTTTAATTCGATCTTCCTGCACGAGGAGAAAATCGGCGTCGAGTTTTGCGGGGAGGTTTTCGTGCTCATAGTATCCGATGTGCGGGAAATCGCCGAGAATCCATGGCAGCGGGTAGGCGCTGGTCCGGATCATATGTCCAGTGAGTTGGTAGTAACGGGGATCCCGCTTCGCCAACTGCAGCAGCGGTCTGGTTAATTTACAAATGTCATTATAAGTCTGAACGTAAACGTACGGTTCAGTGTCCGTCGTGCAACGGAAGTAGTTGAGCCAGATCGTCGATCCGAGAGAGGCGCACAACAGCACGATCGATGCGACATAAGTTACGAGACGATACCTGAGGGGAATAACTAGCATTGCGGCGCCAAAAATGAATAAAAAGGGCCAAATAAAGCTAATGATGCACCACGGCGTCTTATAATTAACGATGCTGTAAGCAATGAGCGTTCCAACACCGTAGATTGCCAGATAACGCAAGCTTAAGTTCTTGAATCTTTGGCAGAACACACAAAGGGTCAGGCCGCCGAGGACTGGCCACTCGTACCGAGCCATAAGCGCGACCCAGTAGTAATTGATCCACGAGTGGTTCTTCCAAATCAAATTATAAGCTTCTTTCTCGTGTCCGTGCCCTTCATGGCCGGTCGCGAACCAAGCTGGGTAAAATTGATACAACCCCTTTATTCCACTCCAGTGGAAGAACGTCCCCGAATAGAAGAAAACGATGGCGAACGCGCCTACAGCGATGACAAACGCGAGATCGAGATAGTCCCAAGTTTGTCTTGCCAGCCGCGCGTCCGGGAGAGGATTAAGCCTGTTCGAAAAAAATAACACCGTCCCGGCCAGCGCCGCGCAGCCGACATGGATAACGTAAGTTTCCTTCGTCAAGATCATGCCGGCCAAGCCTATGCCGGCGTACCACAAATAATTCGGCGTTCCGAACTTCCAGAGACCAAGGAGCCCGAGAATGAACAACATCGAGAAAAGCACGAGCCACACCTCATGAATTGAGTAACGCCCATAAAAAACGAATCCGGGGGAAACGGCCATGGCCAACGCAGCCATTCGAGCCACGTTTCGTCCGACGAGTAGATCAAACTTAAAGCAAAGCCAGACGCAACTGATGCTGACGAGTACAACGGGCAACCGCAGCGCCCAGACGTTTCGGCCAAACAAGGTTTGCGAGAGCAGTAGAACATAAAAATGTAGCGGCCCGTGGTAATTCGTCGGGTCGTATCTATAGAACCCGTTCTTGACCATTTGATCGACAAACCAGCCGTTGATGCCTTCATCAAAATGCGGTGGCTTGATGCCAAGCAGAAAAAACCGCAGGAAAACGGCGAGCCCAAGAATCAACCACGGCGTCCAACCCGTTTCTGCGAGCCGCATCTTCCACGCGTCCAGTTGATTGCGCAGCATTGGAAAATCTGCTAGCGCGCCGCCCTCGGCGCTGCTAGTACGCGCTGCAATGCGCATTCTGGTAACCGGTGGCTGCGGATTCATCGGGAGCAACTTTATTCGGTATATTTTGCAACATTACAAGCCGGCGTACGTGACCAACGTTGACATCCTCACTTACGCGGGCAATCTCGCCAATCTCGATGGCGTGGTCGAAGAACATGGCGAACGCTACGAGTTTTTCAAAGCCGACATCGCGAGCGCCGACCAGATGGACGCGCTCCTGACCGAGCACCAGTTTTACGCCGTGATTAATTTTGCCGCCGAATCACATGTCGATCGCAGCATCAATTCACCGCTTAATTTCATTCACACGAATGTCGTCGGCACGAGCGTGCTTCTCGATTGTGCCCGCCGCCATGGCGTGCAGCGTTTTATTCAAATTTCCACCGACGAGGTCTATGGCTCGCTCGGCTCCACTGAGAAATTCACCGAGAAATCGCCGCTCGACCCGAGTTCCCCATATTCGGCAAGCAAAGCCGGCGCCGATCTTCTCGCGCTCGCTTCCTATAAAACATACGGGCAAGAAGTGATCGTAACGCGTTGCTCGAACAACTATGGCCCATTTCAATTTCCCGAAAAGCTGATTCCGCTTATGATCATTAAAGCGCTGCGGGAGGAGCCGCTGCCAGTCTATGGCGACGGGATGAACGTGCGTGATTGGATTCATGTGAAAGATCATTGCGCTGCTATTGTCGCTGCACTCTTCGAGGGAAAACCGGGATCGCTCTATAATTTTGGCGGGGACGGCGAGATGGTAAACGTCGATGTGGTGAAGCTGATTCTGAAGAAGCTTGGAAAACCGGAGAGC
This sequence comes from Candidatus Udaeobacter sp., assembly GCA_036495045.1. Classification (GTDB taxonomy): domain Bacteria; phylum Verrucomicrobiota; class Verrucomicrobiia; order Chthoniobacterales; family UBA10450; genus Udaeobacter. Next base: position 6,575 of record DASXNN010000107.1, on the reverse strand, counting down.
TTGATTTCTTTCGTGACCGATCGTCTCGGACACGATCGCCGCTATGCAGTCGATTCTTCTTTTGCGCATCGCGACCTAAACTGGAAACCGCGCTGCAACTTTAAAGAAGGTCTAGACGACACGATTCAATGGTACATGGACAATCAAGCATGGTGGCAACCATTACTCGAACGCGCCGGACGCTATTGAATTGGGTAGTGCACCCGTCTCGGGTGCTGGCCAGCGCGTTCTCGTGCTCGCGAACTTTTGAAAACGAAATCTAAAATTGTCATCATCGGCTCCGGCGGCCGGTTAGGCGCAGCACTCATGCGCGAATATCACGACCAATTCGACGTCACCGGCTTCAATCATCTCCAACTCGATCTCGAAAGTCTCGATGAAATCCGCAAGAAACTGTGCGTGATCGATTTCGATGTTCTCATTAATGCAGCCGCGTTTACAAATGTCGATCTTTGTCAGAGGGAGCGCGACCAGGCTCTTCGGATCAACGCGGCAGCCCCGTGCTTTGTCGCGGAAATTTGCCAGGACAAGAATGCGAGGCTTGTTCATTTTAGCACCGATTACGTATTCGACGGTGAGAAGCGCCAGCCCTACACCGAAAGCGACCCAGCCAACCCGATAAGTGTTTATGGCGAATCGAAGAGAGCAGGGGAGAAATTCGCCTTACAAATGGGAGATCGACATCTCATTGTGCGGGTCTCATGGGTATTTGGTCCGGATCGACCCAGTTTTATCGACGGGATAATCAAGCGGGCCCGTGAAAACAATTACGTCGACGCGATCGCCGACAAATTTTCCACGCCCACATATACGCGCGACATCGCCCAGATGTTGCCGCAGTTTTTCGAGCTGAATGTCGAAGGCGGCATTTTGCATTTCGCCAACTCCGGCGAATGCAGTTGGCAGGAATATGCGCAATGGGCGCTCGATTGCTGCGCGAGCGAAGGAATTGCTCTGAATGCGAAAACGGTTGGTGCGCGTAAGGTTGCCGACATGAAAGACTGGATCGCACGCCGCCCGGTTTACTCGGTTCTTTCCACAGCCAAATATAGCGCGTTGACTGGCGATTCGCCGCGCGCTTGGCGTGATGCCGTCGCTGACTATATTAGGCACTTCTATACACAGAAATGAGAACACGCATCCTTACTTTCACATTGTCGATCGTCATTTGTGCAGCTATGCACGCGGAATTGAAATGGGAACAAACCACGGTCGAATTGCATCCGGCGGCCACTGACAAAGAGGCAGTCGGCCATTTCAAATACCAGAACATAGGCGACAAATCTGTGCGATTTAAATCGGTCCACACATCTTGCGGTTGCACAGCCGCCCAAACTCAAAAAGATGAAGTGCCCCCGGGAGGAAAGGGTGAAATTACGGCGACGTTTAAAATTGGCGATCGGACCGGCACCCAGGTGAAAACCGTTACAGTGGACACCGATGACCCCGTGAATGCGACCACGGTGCTCACGCTCAAGGCGGTGATTCCGCAGGAGCTTGAGATAAATCCAACTTTCGTTTTCTGGCGACAAGGCGATGCCGCGACACCAAAGACTATTGCCATCCGCGCGGGCAAAGATTTTTCCGTCAAACAATTGAAGGTCACGTCCTCGAGTCGGGATTTTGAGACGAAGGTCGAACAGACAGGTAACGGCCAGTTTAAGATCGACGTCCAACCGCACGAGACCAGCCGGAATATGGCCGCGACTCTAACGATTCAACCGGAGGGTTCGCCGAAAACGTTTTACGCATTGGCCCGGGTGACCAATGCGCCGGCAATCCAGTAGGTCGTGAAATTTTCGCTGGTGCGCCAGGCGCTGATTCTTTTCGCGCTTGCGCTTCTGCCGGGAATCGGACAGGCGATTTATTTTCGCGACAAAGTTTCCTGGGAGTCACCCGTTCCGGCTTCCGAAATGGTCACGGTGGCACAGGCGCGTGCTTGGGGCGGGAATGCCATTTGGATCGATGCGCGGCCCGATGTTGAATTTGAACGGGAGCATGTTCCCGGCGCTGTGTTATTGAACGAAGACCGCTGGAACGAATTGCTGCCGCAATTTCTGGCCACGTGGTCGCCGGAGAAACGCGTTGTTGTTTACTGCAGCAGCCAGAGTTGCAATGCCAGCCGCGAAGTCGCGCGCCGCTTGCGAGATGAAGCGCAATTAAAAAACGTGTTCGTTCTTCAAGGCGGCTGGGAAGAATGGCTCGAGAAAAAGTGACGAGTGAAAAGTGCTTCCTCAATTCTCAGCTTTCAATCATCAACCATTCCGCGATTCGTCCGGCGGATCGCGGAATTCATCGTTGGCGGCATTTTTATTTACGCCGGCGTGATCAAAACGCTCGATCCAATCGGATTCGCCAGCGACATCGATAATTACAAGATCCTGCCATGGACGATTAGCGTGCGACTCGCATTTTATTTGCCCTGGCTGGAAATCTTTTGCGGACTCGCGTTGATCGCGCGCCGTCTTTATCTCGGAGGATTGTCGATCTTGACCGCGCTTGCCTCCATTTTCATCATCGCCACCATCGCGGCCAAGATTCGCGGCCTCGACATCACGTGTGGCTGTTTCGGCCACGCCAGCAAAAACTGGAGTTTCACCGCTCATATCGCGCTCGATTTGTCAGTTCTCGCGGCGTTGATCGCGCTTTGCACCGCTAGCGCCTACGCGGAAACTTGCCCTAACCGCTCGGGTTGAACCTGTCTGTCGAGGCATCTTCGAATTTGCGACCAGAACTGGAACTTTCGCTGAAATCATATCTGCGTGCTTTGCGTTATTCGCCGATCAGATCGCGGATCGTGATTGCACGAAAATTGTTTCCATATCTCTTCCTAAGGGTTGCAAGATCGACGGCGGAGATTTGCGAATTTGATTCGCTGGAAAACTACGAAACGAGTTATCGGTGCCTGGCACGGCTTTTGGGTCACAAGGAGAAAGTGCCGCCGCCAGGCGAGATAGATTTTTTGCGCTCGATCCGAGACCGCGGTGCGCACCCAGGGACGATCGATTTGCATGAATTTCTTTTTCTCGGTGCGTTCGCGAGTATTCTTGCTCCGGAACGGGCGATCGAGATCGGTACTTTGGCCGGTTTTTCAGCTGCAGTTATCGCGGCTGCTATTCGGCGTCAGCATCCAGATCGGAAAGGAACATTAGTTGATACGATTGACCGGAATACGCACAGCGTCGTCGAGGCAGACAAGCCGGTCGGTTTTCAAATAGCGGATATCATTCCGAATTTTGCCAATGTGGTTCGCGTGCATGCACCGGCAGATTTTCAAATCGCTCGTGAGCTTGCCGGGCACGATGAACTGCATTTCGCTTTTATCGACGCGGACCATCGGCATCCCCGGCCGTTGCTCGACCTGGCCCGGCTTACACCTTACGTGCGAAGCGGAGGTTGGATCGTCTTTCACGATATTCGATGGGGCACGATGGGTCGCGAAGCAGTGGAGGCGGGTCAAACGTTGCGTTGGGGCGGCTCGTACGGGGCAGAATGGCTTTTCGATCGCTGGCCGTTCCGAAAAATCAGCGGCGGAAACATTGGCGCAATCCAGTTGCCCAAGGACAAACGCACGCTCGTTCCATTTGCCTTGCGATTAATGAGGCTGCAGTTCGAGATCACCGGCAAGGATGCGCGCCGAACACCACTCGCACTTTACCGAAGCTTGTTCGAATCACTTGAATTTAGGGTACAGCCTGAGCCACAAATAGGTCACTGAATCATGGTTTTCTTGCCGGTAGCGGTTTATTGCTTTTGAGGATTTCCGCTTCGGGAGTGAGATTGGCTGGTTTACCGCTAAAAATGAGGCGATTTGGCTTTTCAGCGAGCGTTTGGACCAGCGCTTTCGCGTGTGTCGTAAGTACCTTCAAATTCAGGAGAACCACGTGCAGTTGTTTCATCTGTTCCTGAAGTTGCTTATCGGTCGTGCTGATAAACGTGTTGGCCGTTCCTATCACTGTGTCCGCATCTTTCGCGACACCGTCGAGGTTTTTGACCACGTTCTGTAGATTATCCACATCGATTTTTAGCGAATCGGCCAGCGGCCCGAGCTTCGGCATAAATTCTCCCAGATTGCCTTTCAAATCTGTGACGGTCACGTTGAGACTATCCAGCAAGCGGTTGGCGTTCTCGAACAGCGGACCGGCTGCAGCTGTGATCTGATCGAGGCCATAGGCAGGATGGCCTTCGATTACAGCGTTGTTCGCGAGCGTTGTTCCGCCTGGTGTGCCTGCCGAAAGCGCGACAAATCTCGGCGCCAGCATGGTGTCGGAGCTAAGCGTCGCAGTAACATCTATGGGCAATGGCGGAATTTCGTCGTCGAGACTGATCGTCACCCGCACGGCGTCCCTTTTGTTTGGTGAGGCTTCACGCTGTTTCGCCGTTAAATGACGCATCGCGATTACCCGTCCTGCCGGGGCGCCAGCATAACGGACCTCGGAATTTACTTTAATGCCGGTCACATCTTCGTAGTTGATCAGCAACGTGCGCGTCGGCTTTTTCAACCGGTAACCGGAAAGCGCAAGAGTAAGAGCTGCGAGCAGGACGACACTGCACAGGATTACGGAGATGGCCACAATGTAGTCGGATAGATTTCGTTTCATGGAGTCTTGCGATGGAACCTGTGGCGCGCAGCGAAAAATGGACGCGGTCTAACGTGCGGATGGTCCTCGTGTTCCTCTTGCGAGATATTCAACGGAATCGGTCCGTCAGCTTCGCCTTTGATAAATTGCTGCACCTCCGGATTAGGGCTCATACGGATTTCATCCGGCGTACCCTGCGCGACGATCCCGCCGCCTCCAAGCATAATCATCCTCGTTGCGATGCGAAAAGCGCTCGTCATGTCATGCGACACCACCACTGCGGTCATATGACTGCCATGAGTCAGTTTGAGAGTCAGTTGATCAACCACCGCAGTCATGATCGGATCGAGTCCAGAGGTCGGCTCGTCACTGAACAACAGCTCTGGATCGAGCGCGAGCGCACGCGCCAGGCCAACCCGTTTTTTCATTCCGCCGCTAATTTCGTCTGGTTTAAGATCTTCAAAACCAGTCAATCCAACCATCTGGAGCTTTTGTTTCACGATCTCTTCGATTTCGTCGAGCGACTTGTTCGTGTGTTGAAAAAGTGGCAATGCCACGTTCTCGCCCACAGTGAGCGAAGCGAGCAGCGCACCGGATTGGAATAGCATTCCGAATCGTATCCGGACATGCCCGATTTCACGCTCGTTCATTGTGGTGATCTGTTCGCCGAAAATCTTCACGGAACCAGAAGTCGGTTTCATGGAACCGATCATATGCCGGAGCAGTGTGCTTTTGCCGCAACCGCTGCTGCCCATAATGACCAGTGTCTCGCCTCGATGGACGTTAAAAGAGATATCGTTGATCACTGTGCGACCTCCGAATCTCCGGACGAGATCTGTAACTTCGACAATGGGCTCTTCGGAGTTCATGCGCTGAAAAAGAAAATCCCAGTTAACACGGCATTCATGACCAACATTGAGAGCAAAGCTTGCACGACCGAGATCGTCGTCGCCTGGCCGACGCCTTCCGCGCCACCTTCGACATTTAGTCCAGCGTTGCATGCGATCGTGATCACGATCCACGCAAAAACCAGGCTCTTAATCATCCCTGAATACAAATCCCACGTGTCGGAGCTTTGCAAGGCGCGCAATACATAGCCAGCTGTATTAAAATCGAGCGCGAACACGCACACGGCCCAGCCTCCAAACACGCCGACGTAATCCCCCATGATAGTGAGAGCCGGCAGCATCACCAGCATGGCGAGGAACCGCGGTACGACAAGATACTGAACCGGATTGATTGCCATCACGTCCAGCGCCTCGATCTCCTCAGATACTTTCATCGTTCCCAGTTCAGCTGCGACGGCCGAGCAACTCCGGCCGATCACAATCACTGCGATCAAGACCGGCCCCAGCTCGCGCAGGAGCGTGACCATCACCAGATCGGGGACGTACATTTCTGCGCCGAGGCTCTGGAGAGAGTGCGCGGCTTGCATGGCCAGCGTCACGCCTATGCTGAACGCGGTCAGAGCAACCATCGGCGCAGCGCGCACGCCAATGAACACCATCTGCCGGAAGATCGGTGCGATTTTGAAGAATTGCCCGGTAAAGGGCGCAATCAAAATCCAGTAGAGCAGGCTGAGATTAAGCTGGAGATAATTTTTCAAAATACGGAAGCAGTCGTTTTAGCCGTCGCGCAGGATGACAAGGCGCGCGGATCGAAGAAAGCGGAAAGTTTCGAGGCTGGAAGAATGACCAACGCCGGACAGAGGACGGTTCGGTCGTCTCTCGGCATTTTATGCCGTCTAACGAGAAAAAGATCAGCCGCGGCTATCGGCAGCGAGCGTGAACTTGCAGTGGAAGTTTTTAATTATGGGAAACGTAGTCATAAACCGAGTAGCGTCGGCTGCATCGTTTGGATGACATGTAAGGGTTGGCGGATGCGGGTTTGGAACCTACACCCGCCAATGATGAATAAGTGTTTTCACACTGAGTTGTCCTCACCTGAGGGAACCCGCCGCCAGTTTAATGACGGCATTGGAGCGATCAAGCTCGG
>DASXNN010000106.1:0-48570 GCA_036495045.1 Candidatus Udaeobacter sp. | reverse complement strand
CGAGCTTGATCGCTCCAATGCCGTCATTAAACTGGCGGCGGGTTCCCTCAGGTGAGGACAACTCAGTGTGAAAACACTTATTCATCATTGGCGGGTGTAGGTTCCAAACCCGCATCCGCCAACCCTTACATGTCATCCAATCGAGGAAGCCGACCCAGCACTTTGTTTTCTCTTGAACCCATGTATAGCCTTGCCTTCAAAGTGCTGGGTCGCTGATCTTGTGTCTGGTTGGGTCGTCTCGCCCGCCCGATGGACAGCGGATCATAGCTTGCTAGGGGAAGGGGCTTATGAACATTGCCGGACTTCGTTCGATTGGCTCCGCGGTGCTGCTTGTTTTCCTCGCCGGAGCTGGCTGCCATCGGCCCAAACGAGCGTCATCAGAGTCGAGCGCCGCGCCGATACACCAGGGGATTCGCGCGAGCATCACCGCGCACGCGCCAGATGCATTCTACGATCCGCCGTCGGACATGTCGCGCCAGCCTGGCGCGTTACTGCGAAGCGAGCCACTCAAAGACGTGATATTGCCAGCCGGGATGCGAGGCTGGCGCATCCTTTATGCAACCACTGTGGACGACAGCACGCCAGCGACGGCGGCCGCGACAGTGCTCGCGCCAACCGATCCTCCCGCAGGCCCACGTCCTATCATCACATGGGAGCATGCCACGACGGGCTTACTGCAGAAATGCATGCCGTCGCTTTTGTCGGCACCGACCGCGGGCATTCCCTGGTGCGACCGGATCGTGATGGCTGGTTGGGTCGTGGTCGCGACAGATTACTCCTTCGCAGAGAAGGGTGGCCCGCATCCCTACCTGATCGGCGAAGGCGAAGCGCGTGCGGCGCTCGATTCGGTCCGTGCCGCGCAGCAGATGTCCGAGCTTACGCTCGACAAACGCATGGTGGTGTGGGGTCACTCGCAGGGGGGACACGCAGCGCTTTGGACCGGCATTGTCGGGCCACGCTACGCGCCGGATCTCGAAATTCTCGGCGTCGCGGCAATCGCACCGGCCGCGAACATTAAGAACATTCTCGCGATGAACGTCGCGATAGACAAGCGGTTTGGAGCGTATCTCGCGCTATCGTACAGCCGGTTCTACCCTGACATCACATTCGAGCAAGCGCTTCGGCCTGAGGCGCTCGATGCTGCGCGTCAGATAGTAAACTTATGCGATTTCGTGCCGCTCGAGGATCCGGAACGCATCGAAACACTGGCCGCAACGTTCGACGGTCCAGCATTGGCGACGAGTTCTAACAAAGCGCTTCAAGCTCGGCTTGAACAGAACACGGCAAACGGTCTGATAAAGGCTCCCGTCGTAATTGCGCAAGGCCTCTCGGACATGGTCGTGCCGTCGTCCGCCACCGACGCGTACGTCGAAGAGCGGTGCTCTGCTGGTCAACGACTCGAGTATTGGACCTTCGCGGGGCGCGACCACTTCACGATTGCCCAGCCCGGTGCACCGCTCGAGGAGCTGCTCATCAGATGGACGATGGCGCGCTTCGCGAATGAGCCGCCAACGAGCGGTTGCGTCCACAAGTCTTTCTGATTGTCGCGTGGGTTCGAAAGGGCCCGGCTTTTGCTGAATCCAATCTTCGTTAGCCAGTTACTTTGATCGGACAGTTGTCGACGGCCAGTATGAACTCGTAGCCGGTGAGAAAGGATGGATTTGAAACGATGAACCGTTTCCCGCGCCACGCTGCTTCAGTTGTTTAACCGCCGATGCTAGTCTTGCCAAACTTTGTTCAATTTGCGCTTGCGACCAGGCCGCAAATCCAAAGACGAATGCCGGATCCAACTGAGCCTTGATGCAGAAGAAAGAAAGAGGCCGGGGCCAAACGCCGGTTTGCTCACGAGCACGCATGAATAACGGTAAATCTTCCCTGCGCCGCAGCCAGGCGATGAAGTGCAAACCGGCTGGCGTTATTTCCAGATCGAAATAGTCGCCAAGCCATTTTTGGAATTGTTCGATAAAGAATACGCGTCGCCGGGCATAGAGTTCCCGGATCCGTTTCACATGGTTGAGGAAAAATCCTTCGGTGATGAAACGCGCCAGGGTAGCTTGATCAATCGCTGGAGAGTGTTGGTCCATGATAGCGCGCACCTTGACAAGGGTGTCGACAAGTTTTGGGGGTGCGATCAGAAAACCGAGGCGCAGCGATGGGTAAAGGATCTTGCTCATAGTGCCGGCATAAATCACTCGGCCGGCATTGTCCAAACCTTGAAGACATGGCAGCGGCGGCCCATCGAAACGAAACTCGGAATTATAATCATCCTCCAGAATGTAGCCGTCGCGCGACTCCGCGAACGCGATCAGAGCTTTCCGCCGCTTAAGGCTCATCGTAACACCGAAGGGAAACTGGTGCGACGGTGTGACGAGGATAAGTCTGGGAGAATTTTGCCGTGAGCACTTCCCGATTACCAGCCCCTCACGATCGATCGGGCGCGGGACTATTCTGGCCCCGACAAAAGCGAAGACATTACGTGCCTGATGGAACCCGGGATCTTCGATCCATGCCACTTCACCCTCATTGATTAACGCGAGCGCGCACGCCAGCATCGCCTGCTGCATGCCGCCCACGACTACGATTTGGTCGGGATGACAATTGGCGCCGCGGAAGTCGCACAAGTAAGCAGCAACTGCCTTCCGTAGTTCGATCTCGCCACGGCTCGAGGCATAGCGCAATAGGTGCGCCCCTTTTTTTGCCAAAACCTGCTCGCGCAAGCGTTCCCAAACAGCAATCGGGAATTCATCCACGGCCGGCAACCCTGCGACGAATGTGACACTCGGCGGCCCGGCCACGCCGACATCGAGTTGTCGACCGCTGCGAAGATCGGTCATCCTAGTCACCCTTCGCGCGACGCGCGGGGAATGCTCGGTGCGCGCGGTCGTCGCCAGCCTGGCAGCCTTCAGAAAAGTCGCCGGTAAATGATCGGCGACAAAGATACCAGACCGTTTCCGGGCTTGGAGATAGCCCTCTTCAAGCAGCTTTGAGAACGCCTGGTTTACGGTCGGTCTCGAAATCCCGAGCGTTGCAGCGAGAACTCGTGAGGAGGGGACACGGGAAGCGCTTGAATCAAAACTGCCGCTCTCAAGTTCTCCTCGTATTTGACGATACAGTTGTTGGTAAAGCGGCTCGGACGACGCGCGCTCCAGCCGCACCATTTCGAAGGACATGACTAATCGGCGCCGCCGTTGCTTTGGGACCGATGAGACTGTGCGTCCGTAGATCGCCCCATTCATTTTCACGACGAGTGTCGCATCCAGAGAATGCTTTCTCAAGATGAGGTTAGACACAATTCTCAGATTGCTGCGCAGCTCAAAGCCCTTAGTTCCGGCGACAAGCGAAACTGGTCAGTGTTTTTAGCGCGATCTGGTTATTGCCAGCGTCTTTCAAATGAACGCAATGTTCAGTCAAAACATTGTTCATCACAACAAATCCTATGAAAACCAACACTCTCACCAAAATCTTTAAATCTGTTTGCACGTCCAACGTTTACCCGCGTCTACGAATGACGCTTTGCCTGGTCCTCTGCACGTTCGGGCTGGGCCATTCTGTGAATGCCAGCGGAACGACGACGACCATCACCACATTTGATGCACCGGGCGCGGGCACAGCGGCAGGCCAGGGCACCATCGCTTTTGCCATTAACCTTTCAGGGGCGATTGCGGGATTCACTCGGGACGCCAACAATGCCCGGCACGGCTTCCTGCGCGCTCCCGACGGGACCTTTACCATCTTCGACGATCCGAACGCGGGCAGTTGTTCAGCATCCTGTGGAAACATCGGGAACGGCCAAGGTACGCGTGCTTTCGCCATCAACCCATCTGGGCAGATCGTGGGATCTTACACCGACAATATCGGTCGATGTCACGGCTACGTGCGTGCTGCTAGCGGCACGTTCACCCAGATCGATGCTCCGGGCGCAGGCGCAGGACCTTTTCCCCAGGGGACATTCCCCTCAAACATCACTCCAATGGGCATTAACCCAGCAGGCGCGATCATCGGATTCTACGTTGACGCCAGCTCAGTACAGCACGGCTTCGTGCGCGCTCCTAACGGCATCATCACCGAATTCGATCCCACTGGCTCGGTATTCACCGACCCCAACGCCATCAACGCTGTGGGCGCGATCACGGGATTCTACTTTGACGCAAACTTCGTGGGTCATGGCTTTCTGCGCGCTACCGACGGCACCATCACGTCGTTCGATGCCCCGGGCGCCGACCATACCCCGGGCAGCTTCAACGGCACATTCGGCGTAGGCCTCACTCCGAACGGAGGGATCGAAGGAGTCTTCGTCGACGTAAACGGTGTGCTTCACGGCTTCGTGCGGTCTACCGCTGGCACCTTCATTACGTACGATGCTCCGGGCGCTGGCACAGGGGCAGGCCAGGGCACCCTGCCTGAAAGCAACAACACCCCGGGGGCGATCACGGGGCAATTCATCGACGGAAACTTCGTGAATCACGCCTTCGTACGGTCTAATCAGGGCATCTTCAGCACGTTCGATGTTCCGGGCATGGGCACAGGCGCAGGCCAGGGCACCATCCCCGTGGACAACAACGACCCCGGAGCGATCGTCGGAGAGGCTATTGACGGGGGCACCGTAATACACGGCTTCCTCGCGACAGGCTTCTAAGCCTACCTGAAAGTGGACAAAACCGCACCGCAGGTAAGTCACCAACAAATCAGCAAACCCTAACGAGCAGCAGCATTTCACAATGAGCCGTCGCGTTTTACCGCGTGGTGGCTTTTTGGTTCACTCGACATCGAAAACATGATCGCCCTTACGGCTCTTTGAAATCGCCTGCGCGCTCGGCGGTGCAGTCTTCCAATATGCGCCGCCCGGAGCGCAGACCACGTTTGCTCTTGGTCTCTCTGGCCCACGGGGTTTGGCGTACTATAAAGGCGATCTGTACGTCGTGACGAAAGCTTTAGATCCCGTGACCGGCAACCTTCAGTCGAGCATTTTGAGAGTCAGTGCCAGCGGAGTGCAAACTCGCTTTGCCACCTTGAGCGCTGGTAACTTCGCAGCCGAATGACTCGCGATTGCCGGGGACGCCACTGATCTAACCATCTTCAAGTTTTACCCTGGCAGGTCCTCCTTTTTGACTTCGCCAGTCAAGCCTATGCTGATTCCCGGAATACAGTATGCGGTCTTCGTCTTCTTTCTCTTACGTCCGAAGGCCACAGTATATTTTACACATTCTGCCAATCTCCCAAACGACAAATCCTTGGCAGATCCACGTTACCATTGACTCCTTCACTCCCCGTTCAGTCGCCGCTACCCTGCGCGGCCGTACGGTCTACCCAGCGGCTGCCCGCCGCTGTGTTGTCTGCGTTCTTTTTTACGTGGTGAACGTTGCTGCAGTTCTGTTAATTGGGTCAACTCTCCACACTTGACAGTCGCCAATAAATAGATTTGCAAACCAATCAGGATATAAGCTCACTTTAATTCAGAGTATCAATAAATGAAGAGTATGAATCCCAAGCCCGCTAGCGAAGGATCAGAGCCCAGACTGCCGACGGATCTTCGCAAAGCCCTCGCGGCTACCCCAGTGGCGAAGGCTCGGTGGGGGGATCTCACACCCATCGCGCGCAGGGACTTTATTAGTTGGATAGACTCGGCCAAACAACCGGAGACACGTAGACGCCGGATCGAGAGAGCCTGCTCGATGCTTGCGGCCGGAAAGCGACGCCCTTGCTGTTATTCAATAGTGTCATTGAATCTTTACACAGCCCTCGCGGCTACCCCGATGGCGAAGGCCCACTGGAGCGATCTCACACCGATTGAGCGCAGGGACTTTATTAGTTGGATGGACTCAGCCAAACAACCGGAGGCACGTAGACGCCGGATCGAGAAAGCCTGCGTGATGCTTGCGGCCGGAAAGCGACGCCCCTGATGTTGCGTTTGGCGGTATCCCAAGATGGCAAGGTATTTTTCCGCAGACATATTTCATTTCTTTAGCGACATTGTATCTAGCATTGTTTGCCTCAGCTTTTATGTCCTCATTGGATTTGACTTACTATTTGTTCCACACCAAAGCGCCTAATCGTACGATGGAGCTAACCACTCGAAAAAGTAAGAAATAGGAATCAGAAAGTAGAGTTCGAGCGAAAGGTTGATTGAGCCAACGGTCGCTGATGTTGTGTCTCGTTAGGTCTTAAGGAACACGTCCTTCGATTAGACTCGATCATGCCAAGCGAGCGAAAAGGCCTGAGTGGTAGACACCCGAAGAAATCGCAGAGCACAGCCATCGGGCTGATCCCGAACTAAAGCGCGGTATGAATGCCCGCATAAATATGCGGACTTATCTCCTCGTCTGCTACGCCTCTACAATCCTCAGTCTCACCAGTGGAGTCTCAATTTTGCGAGCAGCAGCGGTGGCACCATGAGCCAGCCGACGATCGGCGAATTCAAAAATGGTCGGGGCGAGTTTTTTGATCAGGAACCATTTAATGGCCGAGCCATCCTCGTCCGCTTTATCGTCTCCGATATCAAACCCGACTCACGCCGGTTTGAATCATTCTCGGATGATGGGGCAAAACGTGGGAGGTAAACTGGATTGCAATAGACGAACGCGTGAAGACGGAATCTGATAAAGCCCCGCGAGCTCGTCCCGCATTCATGTCCGTTGCAGTTGCCGCCAGCTCCATTCACCGCATCGCCCAGACGATTGAGGTCAATCGCCCCTGCCTTCAACAAAATCGAGCGCTTTATCGTAGCTTTTGCGTTGGAGGTAATGCTTCAATCGCGGATTGATCGGGCGCGGCAATGTCGCTGACAGCTTGTCGATTTTTTCGGAGATCATGCGGAGCCGCACCATATGTTTTTCTTCGTCGCGGCGGCTTTCTTCGTCACCAATGATGGCGAGGCGCTCTCGTAAAGCTTCTCTAAGATCGACAATCGCGTTTTGCATTGCTGGTTGGGAGGGATGCCCTCTGTGGTGACCCAAACTTTAGGACACGACAGAGCCGTCCCTCCAAAACTAGAGCTTGAAACAATCGCCTGTTTCAAGCAAGCGTGCGATTACGGACGACACGCCCGCCTTTACATCAGCGCGGGCCGATTTCAGAGAGAAGTTGGCGCTTGGCTTCCAGCCAATCCGAGTCGGCGTCGCCAGGCAGCGCGAATCGGCGCCGCCGTTCTGAAATAAAGTAGGCTCGCATGCGAATTTCCTCATCCAACGCCTCGCCCGTTTGACCTGCCTCGGGCGCCATCGAGATTTTTGGTTTTCGCGCAGTGTCACTTTTCTTGGGAGCGGGCCCGGCGCTTTTTCGCGTTGTCGATGTACGGCGCGACGCCGGTTTTTTTCTGATTTTCATTTCGGCAGGGGATCCGCCAGTCTCTGGCGGTCCGCCTGCAATTTCGGCTTGGACAATTTTGTTCTTTTTCGGCACAGATTAAGTGGTGTTGATGATTTCAATTCGTTTACTGTGCATCAAACGATTCGCAAGTTGTTTCTCGGCCGCGTTTGGTCCGACGGAAAAACCCGGTAATTTCTTCGCATGAAACATTTCGTTTTCCGCTGGGCGATTACCACGGTGGCGGTCATGGTTGCCTCATCGATTATCCACGGAATTCGTTACGATAGCGTCGCATCCCTGATCGGAGCGGCGCTTTTGCTTGGGATTCTCAATGCGTTTCTTCGCCCGATTCTGTTAATCCTCAGCGCGCCATTAATTCTGCTGACACTGGGCTTATTCATTCTGGTCGTGAACGGCCTGATGCTGTTCGTCGTGCCGGGTATCGTAATTGGTTTCCATGTGGATGGATTTTGGAGTGCATTCTGGGGCGCGATTATCATCAGCATCGTCAGCTGGATGTTGAGCGCCTTCTTTCGCGGGAGCGACGGACGGGTGCACGTGCTCACGCATCACACGCAAATTCGGCGGGTTCGAGGACGTGTGATCGAGCATGAGAAATGACGAGACACGATGTGGAAGGACGAGGGACTGACGAAATCCGAAGCGCGAAACACAAGGGGTTCGTCACACTGATGAGCCATTTGATAATCGAGCTTTGTCATTTCCTGTAGCCACCGGCCTGTGGTCGGTCTTCACATGATTAGCGGTTCTCCTGAATCGGACGGCTTACAGAGCCGTGGCTACAGAGTTTCTACGCGAGATACCTGCTTAAGCGCGCGCGCAGCTCTGTTCGCGCGCGAAAGAGAACGCTTTTTACCGCAGGCACGGAGAGATCGAGGGCTTCGGAAATTTCCTCGTAGCTGAGCTGCTCATAGCGCCGCAGAATCAAGGCCATGCGCTGACTCTCCGGGAGTTGCGTGATCGCCTGTTCGATTGATTGCTGGAGTTCAGTTTCCAGAAGTGCTGCGTCCGGAGCCGGGTTAACTTCATCCTTGACCGGGAATTCCTCCGCGCCGGGATTAGTTTGGAGCGGCACATGCGCGTGACGCTTGGAACGTCGCAACTCGTTGAACACTAGGTTGCGTGT
This sequence comes from Candidatus Udaeobacter sp., assembly GCA_036495045.1. Lineage (GTDB taxonomy): Bacteria > Verrucomicrobiota > Verrucomicrobiia > Chthoniobacterales > UBA10450 > Udaeobacter. The sequence goes on along the minus strand of DASXNN010000106.1, from coordinate 40,118 downwards.
AATCTTTAGCAGCCAAGTCGTGAATTTCGCGCGCGGGACATATCGACGGGCGCTTTTCCAAACCCGGATAAACACTTGCTGCGCGATATCTTCGACATCTGAGTTGCTCCCCAGCATGCGCGCCACTGTACCGGCGACAAGACTTTGGTGACGTTCGATTAGCTGCTCCAACGCCTCCGTATCCCCTCGACCCACCAACTGCATGAGCCGCACGTCTTCAGTATCCTCGTCCGATCTTCCCACCGTTCCTTGATCTTTGCCAGACATCGGTCACTTGGACGTGTACATGAGCGGAATTTGCTAAGAATCTGGCCACTGACAAAAATCTGCTCCTTTACATTCGCCGCCATGGTTTTTGTTGCAAGGGGGAAGCGCCCTGTGCATGCTTGGTCGCGCCGGGCTTTGCCCCTGGCAGGGGATGAATTATCTGCTTATTCCAAAAGAACTCAGGCCGATCGCCGAAAAAGTGGAGGCGAATGAGCGAATTTCAGAGGCCGATGCTCTCGATCTGTATCGCTCGAACGATCTCAACGCGCTCGGGATGATCGCCAATGTCGTGCGGGAGCGAAGAAATGGAAACTATGCCAGCTATATCCATAACCGTTACATTAATTATTCCAACGTCTGTGTACTCTCCTGCCAGTTCTGCGCCTTTGCCGCTAAGAAGCGCGACGCCCATGCCTTTGAATATGCGATTGACGAAATCATCAAAGCAGTCGCTGAGGCGCTCCCGCTTGGGATAACCGAAGTGCACATGGTCGGGGGCTTGCATCCGACGTTGAAGAAGGATTGGTATTTGGACCTCGTGCGCGGCCTGCATGCGCTCGATCCTGATCTCCACATCAAGGCATTCACCGCCATCGAAGTGCGTCACCTGGCGCGACGAATCTTTCACATGTCGATTCCGGATACGCTCGAACTCTTGCGTGATACGGGCCTCGGCTCAATTACGGGCGGTGGCGCGGAAATTTTCGATCCTGCTGTGCGGGACCAAATTTGCCGCGGCAAAGAAACTGCCGAGGAATGGCTCGACATCCACCGGACGTGGCATCGAACGGGCGGCCGTAGCACGTGCACGATGCTCTACGGGCACATCGAAACACTTGCTCAACGCGTCGATCATTTGCGTCAACTGCGCCAGTTGCAGGATGAGACCGGCGGGTTTACCGGGTTCGTTCCCTTTGCTTTCGAACCGCAAACCACGGTGCTTGCGCATATAAAACCAGCTTCCGCGTTTGAGCAGCTCCGTAATCTAGCGGTTGGCCGCATTTACCTGGACAACATCGAGCATCTTACCGCTTATTGGGTGAGCATGGGATTGCCGCTCGCTCAGGTCTCGCTCAGTTACGGGGTGGACGATTTGCACGGTACCATTATCGAGGAAAAAATTTTCCACATGGCGGGTGCGACGACCCCGCAACAACAAACCGTCGCCGCCCTTGAACATGCAATCCGGGAAGCTGGTCGTGAACCGGTCCAGCGCGACAGCTTTTACCGGCATATTTCTCCGCGTCGAGCGACCGCGAGACATACTGCGTCAGCTCCAAGCGAGCTTGCTTGCGCCTGATGTTAAGGCGGGACCGCCGGGCGCGCGGACGAATGGCGCTTCGCATCGGCTGCGTCAAATATCTCAACGCCCGCCCGCTCATTCGTGGGTGGCCGGGTCCGGTGGATTTCGATCATCCATCGGTGCTTTGCAAACGCCTTGCGAAGGGTGAGCTCGATATCGCTCTCGTCTCCAGTGTCGAATTTTTGCGCAACCCGATTTACCAGATCATCGATGATGTTTCGATCTCTTCCCACGGTCCCGTTTACAGCGTGATCGTCGCTCATCGGGGCAAAATTTCTGAGCTCGATGAAATCGAACTCGACCCGGCAGCAGAAACATCGACGAATCTGCTGCGGTGTCTGCTGGCCGAGTTGAATTTGGCTCCGCGCTTTGTTCGTCCATCGACGTCTTCAATTACAGATCGCCGAGCGCGTTTGCTCATCGGCGATCAGGCGATTCGCTTTCGACAGAACCACAGAGGCGCATTTCATTTTTGGGACCTCGGGGAAGAATGGCAGAAGATTTTCGATGTTCCGTTTGTTTACGCTCTGTGGCTGATTCGACCGGAAGTCATCGAGGCAAAGCCAATAGCGAGCCGTTTACGCGAATTGCGCGATGAAAACCTGGCTAGGATCGAAGACTTGATCGGCGAAGAGAAAGATTCCGACCACGATTTTTGCCGCCGCTATTACCGGGAGAACCTTCGATTCCATTTCGGAGAGCACGAAAAGAAAGGTCTCCGAACTTTCCAAAAGCTATGCGAAGAGCAGGGAGCGCTTCCAAAACGCGACTTTGCGTTCACCGTCGTGTAGCAAAGATTTCCAAGGAAAAACGCAGCGGCGAGTTGCGTATCGGGATCTGTGGGTGGCGATACCCGGGATGGCGTGGCAAATTTTATCCGAAAGGTCTGCCGCGTCGGCGCGAGCCCGAATATGCCAGCGGCGCTTTCAACTCGTCGAGATCAATGGATCGTTTTATTCGTTGCAACGACCGTCGAGTTATCAGCGTTGGTATTCAGAGACGCCAGATGAATTTCTGTTTGCTGTCAAAGGCGGTCGTTTCATCACGCACATGAAAAAACTGCGCGATGTCGAAGTGCCACTGGCAAACTTTTTTGCTTCTGGCGTACTCGCTCTTCGGGAAAAACTCCGCCCAATTCTTTGGCAATTGCCCCCGAACCGCCAAACGACTCGACGTGTTCGTTTACTTCGATAACGACGCCAAAGTCTATGCGCCTTTCGATGCGCAACGGCTCTCAGCGCAATTGGCCTTTAAAATGATTGTGTTCAGCGGCTCGAATCCAACTGAAATCATTTCTTTGGCTCGTTTAAGCCCAAGTCGAGCTTATTCAGCCTCCAGCCAAAACCTGTAAATCGGAACCGAAGCTTAATTCCTTCGCGATCGACCACGAACACGCGCGGACTCGTAAAAAACGCATACGTCACCTTTGACCAGTCGATGGATTTGAACGCAGGCGATTGCTGCGCCACCCGCGGCGCGTGCATGCCCTTGACGGCTTTTGGATCGGCGATCAGCGCTGCAAGCCCATCCGGAGTGACATAAGCATCGACGAGCGCGTCGATGAGTGTGGGTCGGAGAGCTTTTACCAAGCCGGCGAGACGTTTGCTTTTAATGTGTTTCTCGCCCGTCTTCTCAGGAGAAAAATATGCGACGAGCTGCGCTTTCAGCGATTCGCGAACAGCAGGAAAATCGACCTGCGCATTGAGTGCCGCGGCATCGCCGGATCTTAGCGCAACCGTGAAGCGCCAGAAGGCAACATAAGGCGAAGCTGCATAAACGAGCAGTAAAACAATGCAAATGATTACTAACCAGCGTATGCGTCTCATTTATCTCCGCGCGAACTCCGAGTCCGAATGTTTCGCGAGTTGATTAACAGTTTGTCTGAGACAAGCCCGATTCGCGAGCGCTTAATGTGAAGGTACCGGTCTTGTCGAGTCAAAGCGTGTAGGCACCGAACAGGATCGAACGTCCGCATGTTGTAAGGAAGTTCTCCGCGAATAAGCTAATCGGTGCAAAGTCGATGGATCATCGCGCCGGCCGAGGAGCTTGGAAACGGGCCGATTTCGTGGACCGAAATCTGCGGCTGGGACTGTATTGCGCGACTTCTGATGCGCAAAGGTTTCGCGACCAGTGAAGAGGTCGAAACATTCTTACGGCCGCGTCTCAGTTCGTTGAGCGATCCTTTTTTGCTTCCAAATATGCGAGCGGCCGTCGAGCGAATTTCCCGCGCGCTCGATCGACATGAGCGACTCGTCCTTTTCGGAGATTACGATGTGGACGGAGTGACATCGATCGCGCTGCTGGCCGAGGTGTTGTGCGCGTATGGCTCTGCGCCGGAATTGTTTTTGCCGCTGCGAATGGAGGAGGGCTACGGCTTGAGCCGCGAAAGCATCGAGCGCTGTCTGGAACAATATAAACCCGGGCTTTTGATTGCGGTGGACTGCGGCACTTCGTCAGTCGGGGAGATCGTCGATCTTACGCAACGCGGCGTGGATGTAATCGTGGTTGATCATCATGAGCCGAAATCGGCGCTGCCTGATTGCATCGCAATCGTGAATCCAAAAATCGAGCCAACCTCGCCCTTTCATTATCTTTGTAGCGTCGGAATCGTCTTCAAACTTTGCCACGCCCTGCTCAAGACTCGACGGCTGGATGAATTTGATCTCAAGGCCAGACTTGACCTGGTCGCGCTTGGCACAGTGGCTGACATCGTCCCTCTCCGAGGCGAAAACAGGCTTTTTGTGCAGCGCGGAGCGATTGAAATTGCAAGATCGACCAGGCCCGGTCTGAAAAAATTGATCGAAGTGAGCGGAGTTAGGTCGCCAATTTTGACTGAAGATATTGGATTTCGACTTGGCCCCAGGCTGAACGCGGCGGGGCGATTAAGCACGGCGGAAAAATCGTTGCAGCTTCTTCTTACGAAAAATCGGGCCGAAGCGGCTGCACTGACAGACGTTCTCGATAAACAAAACCGCGAGCGCCAGAGTGTGGAAAAGGAGGTCTTTCTTGCGGCGGCGGAGCAAATCGCTCGTGATTATGACCCGATACGCGACGCGGCGATTGTCGTCGGCGCACGCGACTGGCATCCGGGCGTCCTGGGAATTGTCGCCTCGCGAATTTCCCGCAAATATCATCGGCCGTCGATCGTCATCGGGGTCGAGGCAAACGCTATCGGAAAAGGAAGCGGCCGCAGCATCGAAGGGTTCAATTTGGTTGAAGCGTTGAATCACTGCCCGGAATTGCTCGAGAAGTTCGGCGGGCACGAAATGGCGGCTGGCCTAACGATCCGCGAAGAGAAAATTGACGAATTTGCGATGAAGTTTCGCCGGGTCGCGCGCGAGCAACTGTCGGACGAATGTTTGGAGCCCTGTTTGCGTCTGGATCATGAGCTCGCCTTTTCCGATCTCAGCTTCGATTTCCTCCACTGGCATGAGATGCTGCAACCCTTTGGCAACGGAAATCCGCACCCGCTTTTTTTGGCGCGCCAAGTCGAGTCGGTTGCGACACCGCGTGTCGTGAATGATAAACATCTCGTTCTGCATCTGCGCCAGCGTAATTACGATCAACGGGCGGTTTATTTCGATGCAGCAAACGCGCCGCTGCCGCCGACGCCGTGGGATATTGCATTCCGCATTCGAGCAAATGAATACGAAGGCGCAACTCGACTGGATATGCAGATTCAGGCACTGCGAAAAACCGAGCCGATTGCCTAATGGAAACCTCCCAATCGCTTGATGAGCTGGATTGGATCCCGCGGCCGCGTTTACTTGCGCTGCGCCGCCTCGGGATCGAGACCGTGGAAGATTTGCTGACTCATTTCCCCCGGCGTCACGAAGATCGACATGAGTTCGCGGAATTTCCCCGCGAGGAAAGCGATACGCCGATCTGTCTTTGCGGCGAAGTGATTAAAACTTCGCTACGCCGTTTTGGCGGTTGGAAAAAGATTTTTGAGGCAACGTTACAAGAAGCGAAGCCAAATGTTCTGAGCGAACCTCTCGTATGCCGCTGGTTCAACTTGCATTATGTGCAAAAGATGATCGCAACGGGGCAGCGCCTCGTCGTTTTTGGCAAGCCGCGTTTGCGCGGCAAACGGATTTGCATGGATCATCCGGAATTCGAGGTGATCGAGAACGACGAGGAAATCTCGATTCATTTTCGGCGCATCACGCCGATTTATCCTGCGACAGAAGGTATTTCACAACGAGTCTTGCGCAGCATCATTTACCGATTGTTAAATGAAATTCCCGACCAGCCGGTGGAGACATTAGTCCCGCGCGACGTTGTTCCTGGAGAAAGGCATGACGCGATCCGCGCGATTCATTTTCCGGAAAGCTGGGAAGCGCGTGACGCCGCGCGCGAGCATCTGGTTCTTTCGGAGTTTTTCGCGATGCAAATGCTGATTGCATCACGCCGTTCTGAGTCTTCCATTCGCATGGGCGAATCGCATTGCGGACCGGGCGCGCTGCTCGACAAATTTTTAAAGGCGTTGCCGTTCGATTTGACCGGTGCGCAATTAAAAGTGATCGGGGAAATCAGGCGCGATCTGGCGGTCAGCCGTGCGATGAACCGTTTGTTGCAGGGCGACGTGGGCTCAGGGAAGACAGTGGTCGCTATTGCAGCGATCTTACTCGCCGTAGAAGCCGGCTATCAGGCCGCCTTCATGGCGCCGACACAAATCCTGGCTGAGCAACACTATTCCGTACTACGCCGCTGGCTCGAGCCGCTTGGCGTCCGAATGGCGCTCCGCACGGCGGCCCGACAAGAGGAAAGTTTTCTCCCATTGGCTGCTGGTGATGAAAATGCGGATGTGATCATCGGTACACACGCGCTGCTTTATGAGAACGTTTCGTTTTCGAAACTCGGTCTCGTTGTGATCGACGAGCAACACAAGTTCGGCGTTGCCCAACGCGCCCGATTAACCGCCCGTGAGCCAGCGCCCGACGCACTGGTTATGACTGCCACGCCGATCCCGCGCACGCTGACCATGACTGTTTACGGCGATCTCGACGTCTCAATCATCGACGAGATGCCGCTTAACCGGGGAAAAATAGTGACCGCGGTCCGCGATGACTCGAGTCTTGGCGAGGTTCTCAGCTTTTTACGAACACAATTGGAAGCGGGACGTCAGCTCTACGTGATTTATCCGCTGATTGATGAGAGCGACAAATTGGACGTGAAAGCGGCGGCGGCCGAGTATGAATTGTGGCGAGAGCGGCTGCATCCATCTCGCTGTGAATTACTTCACGGTCGCATCCCGGCGTTGGAGAAACAGGAGATTATGGAGCGATTTCGTCGCGGGCAGTCCAATGCGTTAATCAGCACGACGGTAATTGAAGTGGGCGTCGATGTTCCAAATGCAGCTGTGATGTTAATCGAGAACGCGGAACGGTTCGGACTGGCGCAGCTTCATCAACTTCGCGGGCGCATCGGACGCGGCGAGCACAAATCTTACTGCATTTTACTAACGTCGGATAAATCCAGAGAGACGGCGGCAAAGCTGGGTGTTTTGGAACGAACAAGCAACGGTTTTGAAGTGGCCGAAGCGGATTGGGACTTGCGTGGACCGGGTGATTTGCTTGGTACGGCGCAGAGCGGCTTGCCCGCGCTTAAGATCGGCAATTTGAAGACCGACGCGGACTTGATGCGACGGGCTCGCGCGGCGGCGATGTCGATCTTCGATGCTGATCCACGCCTGGAATTGCCCGAGAATCAACGTTTCCGGCGTTTAATTGTCGAACAACAGGGACGCACTTTTTCTAACGTCAGTTAATGAAGAATCTCGCGAAATTTTTGCTTTTTGTCCTGCTGGTTAGCGCGGGAATTTCCCTGCTTTACGATTACCGCCTCAAACACGGGACGCTGAATCTGCCGTCGGCGCGAACGCCGGAGAAATACACGTTGGCTTCGACGCCGAACGTTGATCCAAAGCAAGTCGCATCGCTTGAGGCTTTGAACCGGGAGCGGCGCGTTCTGGTCAGCAGCGTGATTCCATCGGTGGTCGCGGTGAAAACGTCCAAGAAAATCGACATCCGGCGGGAATACGGCCTCGATCCTTTCGAGTTTTTCTTTCGTAACCAGCAAAGACAATTTCGAAATCCAAATGACGAGGCCCTCGTCCAGAATGCGCTTGGTTCGGGGGTAATCGTGACGAAAGAGGGGCACATCATCACGAACAATCATGTTGTCGATCAGGTGGATGAAATTGAAGTGCAATTGAGCGATGGCCGGACGAAAAAAGCGCGCCTGATCGGCGCGGATTCTCAGGTCGATCTGGCTGTGCTCAAAATCGACGATCCCGGCGTCAAACCGCTTAAACTGGCTGATTCCGACACCGTGCAGGCCGGCGACTTTGTCCTGGCCATCGGTAATCCCTTCGGATTCGAAGAAACGGTGACGGACGGGATCGTTAGTTCGAAAATGCGGCCGAACCGCACGGACGCTTTCGGTGACTTGCTGCAAACCAATGCAGCGATCAACCCCGGGAACAGCGGCGGCCCGCTGATCAATTTGCGCGGCGAAGTCATCGGCATCAATACGGCCATCATTTCGCGCAGCGGTGGTTCGCAGGGAATCGGTTTTGCCATTCCTTCCAATACGGTTCGCACCGCGCTCGAGAGCTTATTAAAGCAGGGCCGGATTATTCGCGGCTACCTTGGCATCCAGGCGCGAGCATTGCAGCCAGAACAAAGCAGCACCGATAACGAAGGCGTGGTGGTTGATCAAGTAGTGCCGGGATCGCCCGCAGCCCAGGCACAACTGCAGAAAGGCGATGTGATTCGCAAATTCAACGGGCATGAGATCAAGAATTTTCCCGCGCTGAGGAGTTTGGTTGCGCAGGCTGAGTTGAACAAAAATGTTGAGCTTGAAGTCGTGCGCGGTGGCAAACCGCTAAAAGTTACGACGCAGATTAAGGAGCAGCCGATGGACTTTCAAAGTGCTGGCGTCTTACCTGGACGCAGCCAACCGCAGACCCCGGCGGCGCCGAACGATCAAACGGAAACAAGCGGCCCGCTTACGTCAATTCACGTCCAGGACCTCACTCCGGAGATGGCGCGCCAACTCGATTTGCCGAATAATGTCCGCGGCGTTGTGGTCACCAACGTCGATCCTGACAGTGGCGTGGCCGAATTGCAAAAAGGCGATGTGATCGAGGAAATCAATCAGCAATCGATAGCGTCCGTTTCGGATTACAATAAAATCGCCGCTTCAGTTGATCCCAGCCAACCGCAGATCCTATCGGTTTGCCGGCATCGGATGCGTTCGTTTCTTGTTTTGCGGCCGCGCTAAGCGATGCAAGTGCGCAGACTCACGCAATAGCGTGGCGCCGGGAAACGCCGGAGAGCATTTCCCAAAGCGCATCGAGAACGCGATTCACGGAAGCTTTTACGGATTCGAAATTGTAATTGTCGATGTACGAGGAAAGCATTTTGCGCTCAGCGGCGGCGTGTTCGCGGTCGGCTTTAATGTGGACGCTGAAATAACGATAATGCTCGGGATTATTAAACCCGTAATGTTTCTTCAGTCCGTCGATCTTTGATTCGCAAATCGCGGAGATTTGACTCTCGTAAGCGTAAAGCGCAGCCAGACCTTCCGCCGTCGGTCTGTCACGACACACTGATCGGAATGTGTCGATTAAGTTTTTGGTTTCCGGCTGTTTCTCGATGCTCGGTACATCCAAGTCGGAAATTCGAATGCCTTCGGCGAATTTCAGCCAAAGCTCGGGATGGTTCGGCGAACCGGCTTCTTCGTCGATCAAGTTAAAAAGCAATTGCTTCCGCGTTGCTTGATCGTCGCATTTTGCGTGCACTGCCGAGAGATATGTCAGAAACGCGGCGACATGGTGATAGTACTGCTGCGCATAATCAGCCAGCGCCTTCAAGCTTAGTTCCCCGCGCGTCCACGCGAGATAAAACGGGTGTTTCAAGAGATGTTTATCCGCAATGTCATTGTCGATCTTGTCGAGATGTTGATTCATTGGCTTCTTCAATCCTATCTTATTACGGCCACAGATTGCCACAGGCTTTCACAGATAAGAAAACAGAATTCTTCGATCTTTCGCGACGTCTCTGTCCATCCGTGGCGTTTTCTCTATTTGAACATCGACATCGATTACGTCGAACGCAAAATGTGCTTGATACCGCGGATGGGGATGACGACCCAGTCGGGGCGGTTGTTTAGTTCGTAGCCGATTTCGTAAACGGCTTTGTCGAGCAGATAGGCTTCGAGCATGATCTGGAGATCCTCGGAATTTTGCGGAATGAAAATGGCGCCGGCGGTTGTTTTCAAATAGCTTTGCAGGAAAACGCCGTTCATTTGCCGATACCAGAGATCGGCCCACTGCTCCAGGAACGGCACGTCCTCTTTGCGCATGGCTGGCTGCCAGAGTGCGCTGTAGGCAGCATATTGAAACGAGCGCATCATACCGGCAACATCGCGCAAGGCGGAGCGTTTCAGCTTGCGTTCACTCAGCGGTCGCGCCGGTTCACCTTCAAAATCGAGAATGACGAAATCTTTTCCGGTATAAAGGACCTGACCCAGATGATAGTCCCCATGGATGCGGATTTTCGCGGCATTGGCGCGACGATCGAGAAGACGTTTCTCGTGGGCGAGGATTTCCTGTTCCCCAGCGATAACCTCTTTAGCTTCGCCTCGAAACGCTTCCGGCAAATTTTGTAATTTTTTTTCCAGGGGAGTAAACGCGCGGCGCAGCAATGTTCGCATCGATTGGTAGACGGAACGCTGCGCCATCGCATTGAAAGGCTCGGGCGCAAAGGCGGGATGATCCCTGCTTGAAGCGAGGGCGAGATGCAATTCCCCGGTGCGCTGCCCGAGCAGCTTCGCTTTTTCAGGATAAACGCCGCCGATCAATTTGTCGAGAAGCGAAGCAGGCGGCGTAGTTTCGTGCAGGAGATCCGCTTTGCGACCCAGCACACGCTCGTAGTAACGGCCAACTGCGTCCAGAGTGAGTGCCCAGCCATCACTTTCGTTCGGGATAGCGCTTTGCAAAAGACAGACGACCGTCGGTTCGGATTTTTTGCGCCGATATTCCAAGGCGCCGACGAAAGCCGGCACGTTTGGAAACTTTGCTTGTTCAGTGAGAAACCGCGTTATCTCGACATCGGGATTCACGCCGTCCTCGAGTTTACGATAGAGTTTTAGGAAGAATTTATTTTCGAAAAGCATCGACGAGTTACTCTGTTCCCCAGGGAGAACCTGCGATTTGCCTGAGCTTACAAGAGAATCGGTTCCGAGCGACTTGCTCGCGGTACCGATAAGATCGCCCCTTTCCCCGTTCATAGTCTGATTTTGTACGATCGCTCCGAACAACTGAGACCGAAAGTTCCCATCCCAAATCGCATCGTATAGAACCGTCTCCTTGGCACCCGCAAAACGGGCGATGATTGCGTGCGAAGTATTGCGCGAAACAGCGCGTGCAGCCTCGTCAGACGCAATCTTTACAGGCAAAGAGTAAATTTCCGTAGGGCCATCCAAATAACTGACCTCGACGAACCAAAGTCGGGCTGCGTCCGGGCCGGATGAGATGGCAGTTTGCTCGATCACCCTAAGATGACGGAAAGTCCTTGCTTTCGACCCAAACCAGCGACAGCTCTGAATGTGATTCGGCAAAATCTCGCGCTCGATCTGTGCGCGCTGACCGTCGGCAAGCAAGGTTTGCAGGTCGGCGGGAGCATCGATCATGGGCACAAGGCGTTTCCTCGAGACACGACGGCCATCCGTTTGCGCTTGGAGAGCGAACCAATAATGAGCATGTGGGCCGAGCGTAATGACGTAAGGCGACTTCCTGATCGGGCGAAACAGGTTGCGGCTAAACACCTCCATCGGTACACACCCGGTGAAGCGTGACAGGTCCAACTCCACGGACTGCGCAAAACGCGAGAGGTTCACAACGACAACGATTGTTTCATTCTCGAAGCGTCGAAGAAATGCGAGCACCTTGGCGTTATCTGGATAGAGAAATTCAAATGAGCCGCGCGAAAACGCCTTGAAGTTTTTCCGCATCGCAATGACCCGCCGCATCCACCAAAGCAGAGAGGAGAGATTCTTTTGGTGGTTCTCAACGTTGACAGCTTCGTAATGATATTCCGGATCGATCGTAATCGGCAAATAAAGCTGCTGCGGATTCGCTCTTGAAAATCCCGCATTACGGTCCGGGCTCCATTGCATGGGTGTGCGGCAACCGTTGCGATCGCCCAGATAAAAATTGTCGCCCATCCCAATCTCATCGCCGTAATAAATGATCGGTGTTCCTGGCATGGAGAAAAGCAGCGTGTTTAGCAGCTCGATTTTGCGTCGGCTGTTTGCGAGGAGCGGTGATAGTCGTCGCCGGATGCCAAGGTTAATACGGGCGTGCGGGTCAGTGGCGTAAACGCGATACATGTAATCTCGCTCTTCATCGGTCACCATTTCGAGCGTCAGCTCGTCATGATTGCGCAGGAACATCGCCCACTGGCAGTTATCCGGAACCGGCGGCGTCTGCTCGAGGATGTCGATAACAGGAAACCGATCCTCCATTTGCAGCGCCATGAACATGCGCGGCATCAGCGGGAAATGAAAACTCATGTGCGCTTCATCGCCCTCCCCAAAGTAAGCGACCGCGTCCTCCGGCCATTGGTTTGCTTCCGCAAGCAGCATCCGGTTTGGAAATTTTGCGTCGACATGCGCGCGCAACTTCTGAAGATACACGTGAGTCTCCGGCAAATTTTCGCAGCTTGTCCCTTCCCGTTCATAAAGATAGGGAACGGCGTCGAGACGGAGCCCATCGACACCCATGGCGAGCCAAAAATCGCACACCTTCTCGACTGCTTCATGCACGGCTGCATTGTCGAAATTCAAATCTGGCTGGTGGGAATAAAAGCGATGCCAGTAATAAGCTTTTGCCACCGGGTCCCACGCCCAGTTAGATGTTTCAAAATCCTTGAAGATAATCCGCGCGTCCTTGTATTTTTCTGGTGTGTCGCTCCAGACATAGAATTCGCGTTCGGGTGAGCCAATCGCGGCGCGGCGTGACCTTTGGAACCACAGGTTTTGATCGGACGTGTGATTAATCACCAATTCCGTGATGACACGTAGATTGCGCTGATGTGCTGCATCTAGGAACAAACGGAAATCGTCCAGTGTGCCAAAGTTCGGATTAACATCGAAGTAATCGGCGATGTCGTAGCCGTCATCACGAAGTGGCGAAGGATAAAACGGGAGAAGCCAAATGGCAGTGATGCCGAGCTCTTGGAGATAATCCAGTTTTTCAATCAGACCACGGAAATCCCCCATTCCGTCGCCGTCGCTGTCACAAAAGGTTTTGACGTGCAGCTCGTAGATGACTGCGTCCTTGTACCAAAGCGGATCGGCATTTTCACCGTGCGGCTGCGCCATAGGGTTAACTCTTGGCGCACAAATGGCGCACGGCAAGTTATCGATAACCCAATCAGGTGCGAACAAGACGCCTCGCCCTCGCAAGTGCACGGCGTGAGATCACTTTGATTACGAAGTCACGAAGAACCGTCGTTCGCCCAGAACTATTTCTGCGAGACCACCGATATGAGCGCTTTACTTTGAAAGCGTTGGACGAATTCCTTCGCACAGACTAAGAGACCCAAGTGGCCGACCCGCATCCGATTCGTTCCTGCTTTCGAGCCCTTGCTTTCGGCGGCTGAATTTGATTCTTTGCATGCACCCGAAAGCAAAAAGACAATCACACCGCAAAGGAAAACGGCAGACGCATCGCTTTTCTGCTCCCCCGCAACTCGAACCAGGCGCGCCAACTGATCTGAAGTTAATGCGGGCGATCCAGGCTGAAGACCCCGATGCGCTTTCCCAGCTTTACGATCGGTACAATGGAATTTTGAAAGCGCTCATTCTGCGCGTGATCCATAATGAAGCCGAGGCCGACGATCTTCTGCAGGAAATTTTTATGGAGATCTGGAACCAGGCCAAAAATTTCTCTGCCCAAAAAGGAAAACCGCTGGGTTGGATGGTTACCCTAGCGCGCCGGCGTGCGATTGACGGCTTGCGGAAAAAGCAAGCCTACGCCCGGGCCGAGGAGCGCCTTCAAAATGAGGTCGAACAGCAACCTGACGCCTGGGTCCACAATGCCACCGAAGAAGAAATCGTTCTCGGGGACACCCGCGTTCTTATACGCAAAGTGATCAACGGCCTTCCACCGGCCCAGCAGCAGGCGATCGATCTCGCATTTTTTCGTGGGATGAGCCAGCGCGAAATCGCCGCGAAAACGAATACACCATTAGGCACGGTCAAAACACGCCTTGAGTTGGGGCTAAAAAAAATCTATGACGGGCTAAAGGAATTGAAAGATGAATTTTGAGCGATTCCAAAACCAGTCGCGGCTCTATGTCATCGGCGCGCTCGAGCCTGATGAGGCGGAAAAATTCGAGAAAGCACGCAAAAAGTTCGGGAAAAAGGCGGAAGATTTCATAACTGAATGTTATGAGTTGCACGAAGCATTTGCGCTCAGCTTGCGCCCAGCGAAAGCTTCTGCTGCAATCAAAGACCGGCTCATGGCGATGGTGCGAGAACGGAAGCAGCCTTAATTATCTGGCGGCGGTTCCCAACCATCCAATTCGCGCAGGATGAATTCCTGAAGGAACCCATAGAAGTTTACCTGGAACAAGCTCAAGTCCCGCCGCGATCCGATCGGTGAACGATAATGATCGCATAGCTCGCCATCGGTGAAATTATTTTTTGCGGCAATGACCAACCGTGCCTGATTGAGTGCGCTCAACCAGGCTTCGGCGTGTTTTGCAGGAATACGCAAGGTGCGGTTGGCGAAGGTTTTCTCCTTCCCGCTTAGCTGCTCGAGGTCTGCCGTCACTGTTTCCGTCGCCGTCTGGAAGAGCCGCCGTAACTCAGGTTTCACGTAAAGCTTCCATTCCGCGCAAATTTCAGCCTCATTCGGGTCTGCCGGTGGACTGAAGAGGCGTTGCTCAGCGGCAGGCACGCCGTCTGGATTAGCGCTGGTAGGAATTTGACGCAAAAGTTCCGCAAGAAATGGATCGAGCTCCGATATCTCGATCTCATCTTTTCGCCGGCAGATTTCCATATATCAAACGGCTTTCTCGAGCGTTGCGAGCAGGAGATATCCGTGCAACTGCTGTACATACAGTTCCGCTCGCTCGCGCATTCCGCTCCACAAAATCGAGCGTCCCTTGTGATGCACCTCCAGCATGTGACGCTCGGCTTTCTCCCTGGGATAACCAAAGACTCGCTGGAACACCATAGTCACATAACTCATCAGATTCACCGGATCGTTATGCACTACCACTTGCCACGGAAGATCGACATCTTCTTTCGAACGCGTTTCTTTTTCGATCGTGGGCTCATCAACTGTCGGGGGCCCCGCATTTTTCGCGACAGAAAAAGTAGTAACCGCTCGGCTTTCTGCCATCGCCACCTCGTTCCAAAGTGGCTCTCTGCTCATACGGAAAACGCTAACATAGGCCGCCTTCAGTTCAAACCGGATGCCCCGTTTTGCGGGCGGTTGTAGTCGGGGCGGCGAATCCGGCCACTTAGCGTGCGCTACGACGACGCAGCGAGGATTTTTTCCTGCGTTGCTCCCATTTCTTTCGCGTCGGCTTCGCTCTGATCGTCGAAACCGTGTAAGTGTAAAAGCCCATGGATAATGTAGAGCCGAACCTCGCGTGCGAACGAACTGCCGAAGACGCGGGCATGACGGCGCGCTGTATCGACACTGATAAAAATTTCGCCGTGTTGAAACGTTATTACGTCCGTCGGCCCTGATTGATTAAGAAAACGCCGATGCAACAATGCCATGCGTCGATCGGAAATGAACAAAATGGAAATCTCGCGCTGCTTGGTTAAATCGGTTTGTTTGCTTTCTCGCAACTGCAGACAAAGCTGCAATGCTTTCTCTGCGAAATTCTCGAGACCGGCAACATCAATCGGAACAGCGCGCTGTAAGTTGCGGACGATGACTTGGGGAGCGGTATTGGGTATCCCACCGCGTCTCATGATGAATGGCTGGCGATCTTCGCCGCTGATTTCTTTTCGGGCACTGTTTTGCCAAGAGATCTTAGAAGGGCGTAAACAATTTCGAGACGGGGGACCTTCGCTCCCACAGTAATGACGCGCCGAAGGTTCATCACTTCACGCCGGGGGGCGCGTCTCTGATTGGAAATTTCGGGTGATCAATCGCGCTCCCGCATTGAATGTGAAATAGGCCCAGGCCCACTGGAAAAGCACTACAAGCCGATTTCGAAAGCCCACCAGAAAAATGATGTGCACAAATAACCAGACGAGCCAGGCCGGGAGGCCGCTCAAGTGGACAGAATTCAAATCCGCGACTGCTCTGTGTCGTCCTATGGTAGCCATGCTTCCTTTGTTCCAATAGCGGAATTGCTGCCGCTCGCGGTTCTTGATCATTCGCAGAATATTTCTGACGGCGTGACGGCCTTGCTGCATTGCGACCGGTGAAACGCCCGGCAAGGGCTGTCCAGTTTGATGAGAGAAATTCGCTAGGTCGCCGATCACTTGGACTTCAGGATGACCGGGAATCGTGAGATCATCGTTCACCACCACGCGGCCGATTCGATCGATCGGCACGCCGAGCGTTTTGCCGACAAATGAAGCATTATTGCCTGCCGCCCAAATTTTCACGCGGCACGGAATAAATTCGTCGCCCACCTGCAATCCGGCCTCAGTGAAATTGGTCGCTCGCACACCTGTGCGCACTTCTACTCCAAGATCGACAAGGTGTTTCATCGCGCTGGCGGATAAGTCCTCTGGAAAACTGGCCAGCAATCGTGGCTCGCCTTCGATGAGAATGACCCGCGCCTGGGATGGATCGATATTGCAGAGATCTTTTGCCAGGGTATAGCGCGCGATCTCTGCGATAGTGCCTGCCATTTCCACGCCGGTGGGTCCCCCGCCAATGATTACAAAGGTCATCGCGGACTTGCGCGCCGCTTCATCAGTGATTTTCTCAGCGTACTCGAAGACCATGAGCAAGCGTCGTCGTAGTTCGATTGCCTCCTCTAGGCTTTTTAGCCCGGCCGCTAATTTTTCCCATTCGTTGTGTCCGAAATAAGAATGCCGGGCACCGGTGGCGAGGATCAAAAAGTCGTAGGGGATTTCCAGATCGATCGTCTTTATTTCTTTGGCCTCGACATCGACCGATTGCACTTCGGCAAGGATCACTTCAACGTTTTTGCATTTGCTCAAGATGGCCCGCACTGGCGCAGCGATGTCGGCTGGTGAGAGCGCAGCCGTCGCGACCTGATAAAGCAATCGCTGGAAAAGATGGTAGTTCGTACGGTCGATCACGGTCACGCGCACATCCTGGCCGGCGAGCTTCTTTGCCGCCTCGAGCCCGACAAACCCCGCTCCAACTATGACGATGCGCGGTTTTTCCTCGGGCGTGTTCTCCATGCGGAAGAATGTTCCAGCAAACGTTCAACACTCAACGTCATAGGCCTGACTAAATTGGTATGGCGAGCGCCGAGCACGACGACAAAAGTCGGTTGTCAAAATGGCGCGCTCAATTATCTTTCGGGCCCTATGCCGAAAGCGATTGCTCGCAGCAAAACACGTAAATCAGTGGCAAAACGTTTCAAAATCACCGCGGGCGGCAAAGTGCTAAGGGCACAATCATCGCGCCGGCATTTGCTTTCGGCCAAGAATGCGAAACGGAAACGCCAACTGGGCAAAGCGGCACGAGTGGATGATACCGATGTCGCCCGCGTGAAGGCAAACCTGCCGTTCGGCTAACAGCGATCGCACAGCTTAATAGGGCGTAGGCGCGTCGCCTGTTCCGGTGCTGTGCCTGGTCGTGACGATCGTTGTTCTTGTGACCGGCGGCGTTGCCATCGGTGCCGGCTCCGGGCTGTAAAGGTCGCGCCGGTTGACCAGAGTCGTGGACGAGCAGTGAAGGCAACGAGCAAAAGCAAGACGAGCCATTTCACGGTGTCGATGCAAACAGAAGTGTTACAACTTGTCGTTGTACGCGATTTATTTTACGAAAGTTCATTGCACGATGTCGATCTTGCCGGAAAATGTAGTTTCCGTCAGGGGCTATGGATCGAGGACTTACAAACCCCGCCAGGGCAGGAATGCAGCAACGGTAGTCTGATCCTTTTTGCCGTAGTTCTCTGGCGGACTTTTTTTGTCGGGGCTGCGGACACCGGGCGGGCCGGACCATTTGGCTATGAAGCTCCTCAAAGTTAAAACGGTACGGTTTGCGCAGGTGATTGAAGAATGTGGTGAACCAGAGGTTTATACGCTCTGGCAAAAGCCGGGCGCCGACCGTCATTTTCAATTGCACATAAAAAACAACCGTGTCATGACGATACAAAAGAGTGGGAGCGGGACGGAGTTCGGAGTCATGGATTTCAAAGAGAGAAAAGGGGCGACTTATCTCGTTTTTCCCAAATCGCTGAAACGGTTTGCCGGCAAGCGTATTGTCGGAATTAACTGGGCACTCGTTGGTCAGTAGGGACGCTCTGCGCGTCGTGAGTGCAGGAAATGCAGCCACCATCACGCGAGAGATCAAGTTTCTCGTTCGCGTATAGACCTAACCAGGTGGCCAGGCAAGCGCGCGTTTGCCAAGCAGATGGACATGCAAATGAGGCACGCTTTCCCCCGCGTCGGGTCCGCTGTTGATCACGACGCGATAGCCACTTGATAAATCGAGCTGCTTCGCGATATCTCGCGCGAGGAGGAGCAATTTGCCGAGCAGCGCGCGGTCGTTCTCAGTCGCCGCTGTGAGACGCGGGACGACTTTTTTTGGCACGATCAGCACATGCACGGGGGCTTGCGGATTGACGTCGTGAAACGCAATCGCGTCGTCGTCTTCCCAAATGATTTTCGCTGGGATTTCGCGGGCAATGATTTTTTCAAAGATGGTCATGACGATCCAATACTCTGAAAATCTAAGCGCTCAAATCGCGAGCCTGGGCGCGGCCTTCGAAGAAACGCCTTGTGATCGGAGTGATGGAGGTTAATGCGGCTGCTCGGCTAACCACTGTTGCAAAGGCCGATTCAACGCACCGAACAGTTGAGCCTCGCAAGTCCAGTTCCCGATATTATTTTTTCGCGCACGAAGCAGACAATTTCCTCACGCAGAGCATCACAGGCGCGCGTCCACACTTTCAGTCCGCGCAAGTGTTTCACGCAAGGTTGCAGCGAGCACAGATGCAGATTCTCCGTGCCGGTTTTAATCAGTATGTTGATTCGTTTTTCCAAAAGATCAAAGAATGCCAGTTCATATCCCGTGCCCGCCTCTTCGGCGATCTCGAATAGCGAAATGGAAATGGGAGGTGGCGAGGGCGCAAAATGTGGGATGATCTCCTTGTAGCCGATCACCTTCAGGACGTAGCGCACGGTCTGTGAAAGTTGGCTGAATGCGACCACGCTTTCGTCATTCCGCAGGCGCAGATAAAAAGCGATACTCTCCGTCACGTGGTCAGTCAGCCACCAGCTTGGGTAGCCGGCCTTGTCTGCCGCGCGGGTGATAGCTGCGTGCAGCCAATCGCGATTAAACTCGAAGAGTTGCCCCGATTCGGTCTGCAGATAGGGAAATTCTTCTTTAAACGCGACCATGATTTTTGTTTGCGACATCGCGTGATCCGGCGGCAGCGGCACGCGATCCAGTTTGCGCTGTCTCCGGCGGAAACAATTCCCGCTGGAGCGCATTTGGTTTTATTCGGCGGCCGAGGGTATGAATGGCATCAACGAATTGATCGACATCCTCGAACCGTTGGTGCACCGAAGCGTAACGTAGATACGCTACTTCGTCGGCTCCACGCAATTTTTCGAGCACTTTGGCGCCGATGACTAAGGAAGGAACTTCGCGCCCGCTGGTTTCAAGTTCGTGCACAATTTCGTCCACCATCTCCTCCAGTGTAAGAAGACTGGTCGAGCGTTTTTCAAAGGCCTTCGCGATACTGGCAGCGAGTTTGCGCCGATCAAACGGCTCATGTGTTCGATCGCGTTTCACCACCCGCAAATCCGATCGTTCGATCTCCTCATATGTGGTAAAGCGATATTTGCATTTCAGACATTCGCGACGGCGGCGGATGCTCGAACTATCCCGCGATTGACGGGAATCGATGACCTTGTCATCACGAGACCCGCACTTGGGGCAACGCATAGTGTTAAGCGCTTCAATAACACACAACCGATTGTATCGTCAATGCTTTCGAACGCGAAATCTGTTCGACAAATTGAGCGACATAATGAGTTCGATGATCTTCGTGTTCGCACCCATGAACAAAAGACGAGTCGAAATTGAGTGGGCTTGGAAGAACGACTCCGGCAGGAGAACGCGCAGATAACGGCGTGTTTTCGCGACTGCGCTTGGGCCGACTCGAAGGGCTAAGGCGCGTTGACGCGGCGGCCTACCCGCACTACACCGTTCCGCATGAAAAACCGAGGCGGGAATTCTGTGACGTACGGCCCGTGGCTGGTTGGTCTGGGCGCCGCACTTTGGGGGACTGAGAGCGCGTGGCGAATACCCCTCAACAATCTTTTTGACGCTGACGTCATCGTTTTCTGGGAGCACGTCCTCATTCTGCTCATATTTTTGCCGCTCCTGCTCTCGCGAGTTGGCGAAATCCGCAAGATCGACGCGCGCACCTGGGGTTACCTGATCTTATCCGGCTTCGCCGGGTCAGCCGTGGGGACAATCTTCTTCACGCTCGCGTTAAAGTACGGCAACCCAACGGTGGTGAACGTCGTGCTGAGTATTCAGCCCGTCATCTCAACAATGGGTGCGTTCCTGCTTTTTCGCGATCGGCTCGCGCCGCGTTTCTTCCTGTATGCGGGCATAGCGATCCTTGCTGGTATCTTCGTCTCGGTTGCGCATCCAACGCTGATCGCCGTCTCGTTCGAGGGTGCCGGGCTAACCGGTGGCACTGGTTATGCACTCATCTGCGCCCTCTTCTGGGGGCTTGCGACTGTCGCTGGACGAGGCGTGATGGTCGGCATGTCGCTCAGGCTTGCGTCCAGCCTGCGGATCGTCGTCGGACTCACCTGCATGGCGCTGATCCTTCTCGCCTATGGCAAACTCCATGGCGCGACGCTGTGGCCGGTAGCTGCGCAAGCGCACGCCTCAAAGGCGATCGTCTGGTTGGTTCTCCTCGCGTCGGTTTCGGGCGGAATTCCGCTGTTGATCTATTTTGAAGGGCTGCGTCTTACACGCGCATCGACAGCCGGCTATTTCGAAATGTTGCAGACGCTCGCTGCCGTGTGTATCACGTGGGGCTTTTTTCGCGCGAGTCTTCACCTCCACCAGGTAGTTGCGGCGTGTGTTCTAATCGCCGCGGTGACCATGGTGCACCATGTCCAACAGCAAGTCGAAACGGGTTCCGACGAAAACAAGTCTCTGGAAAGAATTACGGCGGAATAACCCAATAGTTGGCCGCGTTTTGACTCTTCTCGTATTTTAACAGATGCCGTTTTTCAGCCGGCTGATCGTTGTGAATCAACCAAAACAAGTCTTCCAACACGGGTCTATCGAGAAAGATACGGTGCTTCTTGAGAAGGTCTTTCTTGGCAAGAAAGGAAACATCGACAAGGTCAATCTTCTCGGGAATCTCTTTCCCATAGGAGAGAAATGCTTGAATTTCATCCAGATTTGTGTCCGCAGAAAAGCGTTCTGGAAGACCAATTGAATCAATGTTGTATAAGAGTTTGCTCAGCAACAGGGCGTTATCATCAGAAGAAACGTAGATAGTGACCCTGCTGACCAAAGCTGCTAGGGCGGATTTGAAGCTTTGATCGAATTCGTCTCCATCGATGTTAGGAGCTAGAAAGATCACGTGGTCCAGTTTTACGTTTTTAGCGTTTGGATTGTTATACATCTTTTGCAACGCCAAACACACCAACTGACTTCCAAGACTGTGTGCAATGATCACTATTTTTTGCGGCTTGACCTCATCGCTAATCATTTCCAGTAGATTTACGAGATGTTTTGCCGATCGTTTTACCTGGAAGGCATCACGCGCATAGCCGAGGAATGATTCGCTATTAGCCCAATCGAACGAAAGGACGTTTGCATCCATGTTCAAGTCATACGCTATTTGCGCGCAATACATGTTGTTGTCGCTAAATGAAGCCTTATACCCGTGGATCCAAATGACCAGAGGTTTTGCAGACTGATCTTGGAGGAACTTAATGAACTCCAGAGAGGAGATCGATTCTACCTTCCTAACCCCGTAGGAGCTGAGTGGCGAGCCTACATGCCGATCGTCGGGCACCTGAACCTTTATAAGTCCGTAAGAAACCTGGCCGGCGTATTGACCAAGGTACGAAGCGTTACCGTCCACGTGAGGGGCTGCTTTCCGATCAGTCACATAATAAATCGTTTCGTTGAAGCTTCGCGTGACTATGAGGGGCCGAACCTTCCCATGGAGGAGCCTGGTTAAACCTGCGCTCAGATGAACCGCTCCAGTCGGGAGATGAAAGCCTGAGACCAGTCCAAGGATGTAGGAGAGGAGGATTAATAAAAAGGCAACGCCAATTGTTTTCCGCACGATTTATCTTTTAGCTCGTCAGGCAGAAGTCGGGAATATTGTAGTTCTTGCGAATCACGTTGTCCTCCAGCGAGATTCTTCTATGGAACGCCAAGCCACGCCTTATCGCACTGGTGGCTTGCGACTACAATCCCAGAACATCTCTCAAACGCGCTTCTGGGGAGAAGCGGTCTAAACCGCAGCCCGTTTGCGTGGCGTTTTCACCCGCCGCGATTTTTCGGCAAATTCGAAACCGACCTTGCCATGCTGAAGTTTTAAATGCGCCGAAAACGGGCGGCCCCGTTTCGAGATAAATTGTGGAAGGAGATCGGTTTTGCCTGTCGTGATCAGTTTTTGCACCTGTTCTTTCGGAATAGTGCGATGCAAAATCGTTTTGCTGATGCGAAATGTACATTTTTTGGCGGCTGCTGCAGCCCGCTCGCAGATAAAGGCATTTTCGAGCTCATAAACCTGTCCTTCCTTACAAATCGGACAAACGCCGATCGATTCGTGCTGGGACGTGTCGATCTTTTGCGGCGGGCCATTTCCGTCCGTACCAAAATCGAATTCCGGTTTAAAATCTTCGCCCAGTTTTATGGTGGCGTTGAATGGACGGCCCATTTTGCTGCGAAATCCCTCCAGCGGGCCAACTCGTCCCTCGGCCAGAAGTTTTTCTACTTCCGGTCTCTCGAAAAGCCGGCTCGCCATCGTTTTCCAAATGATCAATCCACAAGATCGACATTTGAACGTTCGATAATCTTCGTCGAATGGACCACGACCGCATTTTGGACACCTTACCTCAAGCGTCTCGAAATCTCCGCTGACGCTGTCGCCTTCGAAATTTTTTGCTTTTTCGACGATCTCGCGAGCGAACTGCCTGATGTGCCCCATGAACTCCTTACGTTTCATGGCGCCTTTCTCCATCAGGTTTAGCTTGTATTCCCATTCACCCGTCATTTCCGGAGAGCAGAGTTCCGCGGCGCCAATGCCACGCAGCAGCGTGATCAAGGCCATGCCTTTTGCCGTTGCGATCAAATCGCGCCCTTGCCGGGTGATGTAACCATCGTGAATCAAA
Source organism: Candidatus Udaeobacter sp. (assembly GCA_036495045.1). Taxonomy (GTDB): domain Bacteria; phylum Verrucomicrobiota; class Verrucomicrobiia; order Chthoniobacterales; family UBA10450; genus Udaeobacter. Next base: position 16,972 of record DASXNN010000106.1, on the reverse strand, counting down.
CCTTCGATGATCGTCGACCGAGTAGCTGGAGTTCCAAGTCCTTTTTCCCGCATCGCGTCACGCAGCTCTTCGTCCTCGACTAATTTGCCCGCGCCTTCCATCGCCGAGAGAAGTGTCGCTTCGTTGAAACGCGCGGGCGGTTTCGTTTCGTTTTGCGTCACTTCGATATCGAGAACTTTCGCCGGTTCGTTTTCAGAGATGGCAACAAGTGATTGGCTGCCCTCTTCGTTAGCGGCTGCTTCACGTCCATAAACCTCGAGCCAGCCGGGTTCCTTTAGAATCTTACCCTCGCTCTTGAATGTATATTTTTCTACGCGCGTGATTCGGGTAGTTACTTCAAACTGCGCCGCAGGAAAAAAGACTGCGACAAAACGGCGTTCAATCATATCATAGATTCTTCGCTGCGCTTCATCGAGCCCATGGAGCGCCTGGCCGCTCGGGACAATCGCGAAATGATCGGAGAGTTTACTGTTGTTAAAGATTCGTTTCGACGGTTTGACCCAATCATTATCCAGCGCCTTGCGCGCGTGTTGATTGTCGATCTTGCTCAGAGTCGATTTTACGGTGGCGAGATAATCCTCGGGCAAATAGCGCGAATCCGTGCGCGGGTACGTGATCACCTTAAATCGCTCGTACAGTTGCTGCGCGATCTGGAGCGTGCGTTTGGCGCTGAAGCCGCGAGCGTTGGCCTCTCGTTGCAAACTGGTGAGGTCATACAGGAGCGGCGGCACTTGCGTAGTCGGTTTGCGTTCTTCGTTCGCGATTCCAGTTTTGCCGAGACAACGACTTTTGATTTCTTCCGCAGTGGCTCTGTCCCAAATCCGTTCGGCTCGCGAATCTTCATCGCCGTTCTTGGCAAAATCTTCCTGAAACCATCGCCCGCGGTAAGTGCCGGCTTTAACTTCGAAATCAGCGAAAACCTCGAAAAAGGTGCGCGGCTTGAAATCATGAATTTTTTCCTCGCGCTCGGCCAGAATCGCAAGCGTGGGCGTTTGCACACGACCGACCGGTGTGAGTTGAAAGCCGCCCGTCTTGTTGTTGAATGCGGTCATGGCGCGGGTGCCGTTGATCCCCACAAGCCAATCACTTTCAGACCGGCACACCGCCGCTTTACTCAGTGGAATCATTTCTTCGTTCGAACGCAAATGTTCGAAAGCCGAGCGGATAGATTCCTTGGTCATCGATTGCAGCCAAAGACGCCTGATTGTTTTTTTGCTCCCGCTCAGTTTCACGAGATAACGGAAAATAAGTTCGCCTTCGCGGCCGGCATCGCAGGCGTTGATCAAAAGATCGACATCTTTTCGTTGAATCAATCGTTTCAGCGCGTTAAAGCGTCCCTTGGTTTTTTCGATCGGCCTTAGCTCAAACTCATCGGGAATAATAGGCAGATTCGCGAAGGTCCATTTTCCCCGCTTCACATCTAATTCGCTTGGCAAAGCAAGTTCGACCAGATGGCCGATCGCCGACGAGATGATGTAGCGATCATTTTCGAAATGGTCATCGTGTTTTTTCAAACCGCCCAGCGCGCGAGCGAGATCGCTTGCGACACTAGGCTTCTCGGCAATGACAAGGGATTTGGACATTTAGAGCAGGAACCGAAGCTTAGCTTTGCGGTAATTGCAATCGGCAAAAGAAAGACGCGGGCGACCCTAGCCCAGTTTCACAAAATATTTTCCGGGCAACTGCTTTACGAGCCGCTTCAGTTCAAGACGGAGTAGAGTAGAGGAGACAATTGCGCTTGGCAAATCACATGCGGCAGCAATCTGATCGATCGCCGTTTCGGACGAATCGATCGCCTCATAAACGCGACGCTCGTCTTCGGAGAGCACTGGCAGCGGACGCGCGGCGGCTTCTGGCGATGGCTTTGTCTCGGGAAGGAGAATTTGCAAGTCCTCGAGGATGTCGCTCGCACTCATTACGAGCTTGGCCCCTTGCTGAATCAGACGATTGGATCCCATTGCACTCGGCGCGTTAATGTGCCCAGGAACAGCATACACAGAGCGGCCCTGCTCGATCGCTTGCGACGCGGTAATTAGCGCGCCGCTGTTCAAACCCGCTTCGACAACAAGAATGCCGTGACTCCAGCCGCTGATGATGCGATTCCGCATCGGAAATGTTTGCCGGTCGGGTTTAATCTCCATTGAGAACTCCGACACGACTGCCCCATTACCGGCCATGATCTTTTCAGCGAGCCCTCGGTTCTCAGGCGGATAAAGTTCGAGGAATCCAGCGCCAATAACGGCAATGGTTCGACCTTTCGCCGCGATCGCCCCCTGATGCGCGGCTGTGTCGATGCCGCGCGCCAAACCGCTGATCACTGTCAATCCAGCGTACGCGATTTGATACGCAAGCTTCTTCGCCGATTCGCTTCCATAGTGTGTCGTCCGCCGGGCGCCGATGATCCCGATGGCGTGATTGTCTCGCTCCTGGAGTTCACCCCAGACGTAAAGCACGATCGGCGGGGCGTGAATTTCCCGAAGCGACCGAGGATATGATGGTAATTCCTGCGTGATGACAGTCGCGCCGAAATCGCGTATGCGATTAAGCTCGGCTGGAAGATCGACAGTTGATTCCCAGGCTGCAATTTGGTCAGCCACTTCACCGCCGATTCCCTCCACGGCCCGAAGCTCGCGGCGTTTCGCGGTCAGCACCCGCTCCGGAGTTCCAAAGACTTCGAGTAGTTTGCGCCGTCGCACCGGCCCGACGGTCGGCAGCATGTTCAGCGCGATACAGGCCTCAGCGGATGTCATTTTAAGTGGGAGCCCGCGACCACCGGTCGCGCCGTAGTCAAAAGTGGATTAGCGTTACGCAGTCGGACGGCCCGGCGGTCCGACCTGCCGTTCGTTTTGCTATCAAAACGGAATTTCGTCGTCGTCCGGCTCGGCTGGCGCAGCAGATTTGGCAGGTGGTGCGCTCGGCTTGCCGCCAGAGGGCGCTTGTCGACCTTCGTCGCCGGCTTCTGCCGAAGCGGTCCCACCGCCGGGCCGGCTGCCAAGCAGCTGCATCGTTTCGCCGATAACGCGCAGCTTGCTCCTTTTTTGACCGCTTTGTTTATCGTCCCACGTGTCAAGCTGGAGCCGCCCTTCGATGAAAATCGGGCGGCCTTTTTTCAAGTATTCACCGGCGATCTCGGCCAGGCGCGACCAAAGGACAACATCGACATAGGTAACTTCTTCGCGCTTCTCCCCGGTATCAGTCGTGTAAACGCGATTAACTGCGACGCCGAGATCGCATACCGCGCTTCCCTTCGGGGTATAGCGCACTTCCGGATCACGTGTGAGATTTCCGAGCAATATGACTTTGTTGAAGCTAGCCATGCACAGGTTATAGCTAAACTATTCCGCCTTAGCCAACCTTTTCGGCGGCTTCGCCCTTTCTTCCGGGAGGCGTTGGTAGTTCTGACGATAAACTTCTGGATCAAGTTTAAATTTGGAACGCAACTTCGTGATCAACTGCGGCTCGGCGCGAAAGACGAAGTTCACGTAAAATCCCGAATCGAGCGGCCCGGCCACATAGGAAAAATGGCGCTTGTCCATTTTTTGCACCTGCTCGAGGTCGGCGCCTTCTTTTTGAAATTCTGATTCTAGTCGGTCGACAATATCTTTGATGGTGTCTTCTCTGCCCTGCGTATTGAGCACAAGCAGTGCCTCGTAGCGGTTTTTCATGATTCTTCAGTTTTGTTGAAAGTGTTCATCGCGGAAACAAGTCCGTTGTCAATTACGCATTTCACCGCGTCCACGGCGCGATCGATTGCCGCGCTAACAAGCGGTCTTTCTTCCTCGGAGAACCGACTCAACACATAGTCAACCGCGCCCTCGCGTGGCGCGGCGCCAATCCCGATGCGCAACCGCGGAATGTCTTCGGTGCGGAATTGCAGGAGGACCGATTCAAGACCGTTGTGTCCTCCGGCACCGCCGCTGGCCCGCAATCGTACCCGGCCGAGCGGCAAGGCGAGATCATCGAGTACAATGAGAACCTCGTGCGGCTCGATTTTGTACAACTGCGCGATCGATGCAAGTGACTCGCCGCTGCGGTTCATGTACGCCATCGGTTTTACGAGAAACGCTCCTCCGCATTTCGCTGAAAGCGCGCGCCACGTGGTGGATTTCTTCCATGCCGATCCAACCTGCGTGGCAAGCTGATCGACGACCAAGAAGCCGATGTTGTGACGCGTGGCCGCATACTCCGGGCCGGGATTTCCCAGACCGGCAATCAGGCGAATCTGTGGAACCTTTTCTTCCACCTCCCGCTTAATCCGTAATCGGCGATCCGCAATCTGCAATCAAAGCTACTTCTTTTGCTCCTTTTCCTTCGGAGCTTTTTCCTTCGCAGCCGGCGCAGCAGCTTCGCCCTCTTCCTTTTTCTCGGTGATAACTTCCGGTCCCGCCGCCGCAGCCTCGACCTCAGCAACGACCGGCTCTTCTTCAACTGTTGGCGCTAGAACCGAAAATGCCGTGAGATCAGGTGGCACCTTACTGGTGACTCCGGATGGCAGTTGAATCTGGCGCACGTGAATGGAGTCGCCGATGTTCAGCCGTGAGACATCGACCGTAATCCGATCCGGCAGATCGCGCGGCAGACATTCAATTGTCAGCACGCGCAAACTCTGCTCAAGCAATCCGCCAAAGTTCTTGACACCATTGGGAGTGCCAGTCGGCTCGAGTGGGACCTCAGCCTGGATTGTCTCGTCCATTGAGATGGCATGAAAATCGATGTGTAGAATGTCGCCACTCACTGGCGAGTGTTGCACTTCCTGGACAAGCGCCGTGCGATTGGATTTTTCGCCGGCGACCTCAAGCTCAACCAGAACGTTTTCGCCGGAAGCGTGACTCATCATTGCATTAATGTCTTGAGCACAGACCTGCAATGGCTGCGGTTTATCCTTGCCGCCATAAATGATCGCCGGGATCATTCCGCGTGCTTTCAGTTTGCGCACGGCAGAACGTCCCACGCTCATGCGGGATTCCACTTTCAGCTTAACCTGTTTTGCCATTTGTTTCGTTTTCGATGTTGAACAGCGACGAGACGGACTCATCCTTGTGAATCCGCTTTATGCCCTCGCCGAGAAGCTCGGAGACGCATAGCACCGTGGTTTTAAACCCTTCCACGGTGCGCACCGGGGTGCTGTTCGTTGTTACTAATTCCGTGATTTTCGATTTTTGCAAACGCTGGATCGCAAGATCGACAAGAACCGCGTGGGAAACCCCGGCATAAATCTTCAGCGCGCCCCGTTTCTTCAAAAGCTCAGCCGCAGACGTCAATGTGCCAGCCGTCTCGGTCAGGTCATCGACCAGAAGCACGTCGCGGTTCTCCACCTCGCCGATCAGATACAATGCCTCGGTCTGTGTGGCGCTGCGGCGTTCCTTTGCCACGATTGCAAGATTAGCACTTAAAGCTTCGGCGTAGGCTGAAGCCATTTTCAGTCCACCCAGATCTGGCGAAACCACAACCGTTTTGCCCTTGAGCTCCTTTCGTAAGTATTTGATCAAGACCGGCAGCGAATAGAGGTGATCCACTGGGATGTCGAAAAAGCCCTGCACCTGTTGGGCGTGGAGATCCATCGTCAGCACGCGATTCACCCCAGCCGCATCCAGCAGATTGGCGACGAGCTTCGCTGTAATTGGAACACGAGGCTGATCTTTCCGGTCCTGGCGGGCATAACCAAAAAATGGAATGACCGCTGTGATCCGGTCAGCGCTGGCGCGGCGTGCCGCATCAACCATGATCAGAAGTTCCATTAAATGTTCATTGGTAGGCGGACACGTTGGCTGAATGATGAAAACGTCGTGGCCTCGAATGTTTTCCTCGATCCTAACGTAGGTTTCTCCATCGGGGAAGGAACTGATCGTCGCTTGACCAAGTGGCACGCCGATATATTTGCAGATGCGTTCAGCCAGCTCGCGGTTGGCGGAGCCGCTGAAGACTTTTAATTCTGGCTGGAGAGCAAACATTGAGCGGCTAAGTTAGGCGCGCAGAAACGGACTTGGCAATCTTCAAAACTTGCCAAGGGCTATTTCTTTGGCGAATAATGCTACACTCGACATTTTAAATGACTGCCGACGCCATCCGGGTGGAACGCCCGACTACAAACTCAAAGCTGTTTGCGCACACACGCTGGGACGCAATTCCGGCGGCGGCGGGACTTTCTTGTTTGGGATACTTCCTGGGTCTTTACTTTCTTTACCCGCACGCGCCGCTGTGGGTGATGCTGATCCTCGGATTTATCTACTCGCTGATGGTCAACGCGAACATCAACGGAGTAGGGCACAATTTCATTCACAACCCGTTTTTCCGTTCAAAGCTGCTCAATCGCCTGTTTGGAATCACGCAATCCATTGCCTGCTGCTTTTCACAAACGATGTATGACGCGGTTCACATGCAGCACCACAAAGGGAATTCGGATCGACAGGATGAAAATGGCGACACGGTTGATTGGTTGTCGATTTATCGGCATGGGCGCGACGCCGAACCGGAAAGTCCATGGAGCTATGTATTCCTGAGTTTCTTCCGTGACGATGTCGGCGCGATCCGCAGAGAACTGCGCAAACGCAATAACGACGATCATTTCTGGGGCAATATCGAGTTGGCGGCGTTCGCGACGACGCTCTTCGTGATGGCGATCATTGTGCCAACGAAACCGGTTCACTTCATCAACTGGCGGTTCATGCTCTTTTTCCTGCCGTTTTGGTATCTCGGCCACTGCTTTAGTTATTTGAACGGCTATTACCGGCATTACGGCGCGAATCCCGACAAACCGATTGCATGGGGCGTGAGCAGCTACGGGAACATCTATAACTGGCTCTTCTTCTACAACGGTTATCACGCCGAGCACCATTTCCGGCCAAAGGTGCATTGGACGAAGATGAAAAAGTTTCGCCAGAGCATTGCTGATCTGCAGAGGCGCGAAGGCGTCCGCGCGATCAAGCGAGCTCACATGCTCGGCTTTCTTGATCCCGATCTGCCGAAACGCGGAAAACCAGTAACCAAAGCAACCGAGGCGATTTCCTGAAAGGTGGAAGGGCGCGGCGACGCGCGTTGCTCCACGGAAAATCATTTTCCAAAGCTCGCGCGCGACTTTTCCTTCTTTGCTTCGCAATCTTCCCGCAACCGGCGAATCTCTGAGACAAGCTGTTTCTCGAGCGACTCCGCTTCCTCCAGATTTCCAGCGTTGCGCGCTTTGCGGATTTGGTCTTTCAAGAAAAGTTCTTTCTCGGCGATCTTTGCTCGATAAACGGAGTCAATTTCCGCGATCTCTTTTTTCTGGTCTGCACTGAGCGAGATCGATGGCGACCCCTTTTCGAGCCGTTCCATTGCAAGTTCGTAGGCTGATTTCATTTCCTTTCTCTTACTCTTGCCCCCTTGCCGCGCCATAGCCTTGGCGAAGGCGGGTGCTCATAACCGAATTTACTCAAAACGGTTGCGTGTCGAGCCTCCAAAATCGATCATAAGATCGAATCAATCGTAAGATCGACAATGCATATTCAACTTCTTAGCATCGACTTCGACGGCACGCTCGTTTCGCGCGCTGGAGAACCGGCTCTCGATATCCAATGCATGGAGTTGATTCGAGAATTGCAAAGTGGTGGAGCGATCTGGGCAATCAACACCGGTCGCTCCGTCGATCTGCTCGAATCAGGACTGGCCGACTTCTCATTTCCGATCCATCCCGATTTTATTCTCACCAGCGAGCGCGATGTTTTCCGTCCCGGCCAAAATGGAGACAAATGGGAAGCATTCGGCGACTGGAACGAGCGCTGCGCTCGCGATCACGCCGAACTTTTCAATTCGGCGCAGTCCGTGCTTGCCGAAGTTGTCGGCTTTGTAAATCAAAAGACGAAAGCGCGTTTGCTTTATCATTCTCAAGGTCTGGAAGGTTTGGTTGCGACGGACGATGAAGAGATGAACCGGATTACCGAGTTCATTGAGCATGCGCGCACGAAAGAACCAAACCTCAATTATCAGCGCAACACGGTTTATCTGCGTTTCTGTCATGCTGATTACCACAAAGGCGCGGCACTGGCGGAACTGTCGCGTTTAACCGAAGTCCCGCGCGAGAATATTTTTGCCGCGGGAGATCATCACAACGACATCTCAATGTTGGACGGTCAGGTGGCCGCGCTTTCTTCGTGCCCAGCCAATGCAATTCCAAACGTCAAAGATGCGGTCCGCGCCGCTGGTGGCTATATCGCGCAAAGCGAATATGGTGCTGGTGTTTGCGAAGCACTTGTCTACTTTCTGAAGGGAAGTCGTTGATCCCTCAGCTCGTCGACGTCCGCGACAGATAGTGCCAGCGGCGCATCTGCTTCGATTTTTCCGGCAAAGCGATTGGTCATATACGTCAGCAATAAGACCCAAAACGAAAGCGCGAGTCCAAAAAGTGGGAATTGGAGCGCGAGAGGCAATGAATAGATGATTGCCATCAAGGGAATCCAGACCGCCCAAGTGGCGAGAAGCGTCGGAATGATTTTGTCGCGATAATGACTCCCGGTGAAGAGTTGCCGTAAGGGTTTTGCTGAAATTCCATTGTTTTTCCATTCGTAAGTGAGCACGCCGAATGGCGCGGCGAAAAACGGATTGTAACCAAATTGATCAACGCAAATCTTTGCCGCGACCACGGGCAACGTTGCCACATCACCGAACCAGGCGGCTTCACTCCGGTACAAAAGATCGACAAGTGTTCCATCGAATCCCCAGACCGGAATGGTGAAGACTAAATTGCGCAGGTTACGTCGCGTCGGGCGACCCCGTTGGAAAAAAAGTATCAAAAACAACTCGGGAATCAGCGCGCCGGCCGTGATGGACGCGACGATGACAAAGAGCAACCCGTGCGAGCGTTTAAATTCAGCAAGTCCCGTCAGCGCCGATGATACCCTGTGATTTGTGTAGTAAGCGATCAGTAACGCCAGCATGAACGCTTGAATGATCAACGCCGGGACCGCATTCGCGCGCGCAGCTTCCCAACCAAGAGTGAAGGGCGTGCGCGATTTTTGCATCGCTGCAGATACTTCGCCGAGTCACTTATCGATCAAGCAGAATCTGGTGACGAAGAGGGGAAATGGCCCGTCCTGTTTAAGTCGTCGGCACTACCAGTGAACGTTCGCGCTCGTTCCAGGGCCGCCGGGGGTGACCGCTCCCTCATTGGAAACTCTTTCCCCCGGAACAGCGGATCCGGTTTGCGCACTGGGCTCCTCGGTCGTGATTTCGTCACGCGAGGCACAGGCGGAGATTAAAAATGCGATTGCCAAAAACAAAGCACCGAAAATTGCCAGCCGTTTCATCACAAGCGTCAAAACTAACCATGATTCTGCTATCTCTCAAATCGCTTTGGTTGCGTGTCGTGGGAATCAGCGAAACTAAGTCGTCGTCGTTTGCTGCAGCGTCGGTCGATTGGTAATCTTCATGGTGGCGAAGACCCCAAAAATCGACGTCAAGTCTTTCCAGTTTGAAGAGCTGCAAGAGATGCTTTTCGGTTTGGGCGAGCCAAGTTATCGCGTCGGGCAGATCGCCGGCTGGCTTTACAAAAGGCGGGTCGAATCATTCGAAAAAATGACCGATCTCCCGCACGCTCTTCGCGCGCAGTTGGCAAAACTTTTTACATTTGATCGATTAGAGATAGTTCGAGTTCTCGGTTCGCGCGATACCACGCGAAAATTTCTGTTTCGTTTAACTGACGGAAATCTTGTCGAGTCCGTCTTGATTCCAGCGTCGCCGGCGCTTTATGGAGAAAAGTCAGACCGGCGCACGATTTGCATCTCGACCCAGGTCGGGTGCGCTTACGGATGTAAATTTTGCGCGAGTGGTTTGGAAGGATTTTCCCGCAATCTGGGCCCGAACGAAATTATCGATCAAATCATCGCGATTGAAGGCGCAAGCGGAGAGACGATCGATAATATCGTTTTCATGGGAATGGGCGAACCGCTCGCGAATTTCGACAACGTGATGCGGGCAATTCGCATCATCAACGCGCGGTGGGGCCTTGGTATCGGTGCGCGTCACATCACGGTCTCGACGAGCGGCCTCGCGCCTCAAATTCGCAAACTTACCGACGAACCGGTGCAAATTCGCCTCGCAGTTTCGTTGCACGGCGCGACCGACGAAGTGCGCAACCAAATCATGCCAATCAATCGCAAGTACAACATCGAGACATTGCTTTCCGCCTGTGACTACTACGCGGGTCGCAAGAAACAACGGCTCACCTTCGAATACATCTTAATCGCAGGTGTAAACGACGCCGACGATCAGGCATATCATCTGGCGCGGCACGCCAAAAAACTTTCCGCAAAGGTGAATTTGATTCCCTACAACACGGTTGAGGGTTTGCCGTGGTCGCGACCATCGCGCAATCGACAGGAAAAGTTCTTGTCGATCTTACGCGCTCATAAAATTGCTGCGACATTGCGCCAGGAGAAGGGACACGACATCGATGCTGCTTGCGGTCAACTGCGATTACAAACCAGCCGGAACGAGCGACAGATGATCACTACTTAGCGACTATCACGCAAAGGTGCCGAGGGCTTCGTGCACGCCGGCGATTGCCATTCCACCTTCGCCGACAGCAGCGGCGCAACGCTTCACCGATCCTGAGCGCACATCGCCTGCCGCAAAAATACCCGGGCAGCTCGTTTCGAGGGGCCCTGGTGGACGTTTGCTCTCTTTCCATGCTGGCGCTGGGGCGACTGCGTGTCCTGTCTTGATGAATCCTTTTTCATCGCGTTCGATCTGAGGCGGCAGCCAATCTGTGCAGGGTTTCGCACCGATCATGGAAAAAACGGCCGGCGTTTCTACTACACGCTGCTCGCGCGTCTGCGTATTCTCGAGCTCCACGGCTTCGAGCATTTTGCCACCAGTCATTCTGCGAATCTCGGTGTGGGACAGGAGCTCGATGTTTTCGCACGTCTGAACGCGACGCGCGAGATAGCTCGACATGCTTTTCGAGAGATCGTCGCCGCGGATTACGAGTAACACTTTCGCCGCACCCTCGGAAAGGAACATGGCGGCTTGTCCTGCCGAATTACCGCCGCCAGCCACGATGACTGTTTGTCCCCTACAGAGCCGGCCTTCAAATGCCGTCGCGGCGTAGTAAACGCCCGATCCCTCGAACTGCTCGCGACCGACTGCGTTCAATCGCCGATAATCTGCACCGGTCGCAATGAGGAGACATTTCGCCCGCAGGGTACAAAAGCAACCCTCGACTTGAAGGCTGGCGCGATATTCCTCGCCGTTGTGATAGTCGAGCGAAAGCGCCTGTGCTGGCGTGGAAAATTTTGCACCGAATCGATAGGCCTGAAGCTGTGCGCGATAGGTCAAGTCTCCGCCGTTAATTCCGGTTGGGAAACCGAAAAAGTTTTCGATCAGTGAAGAGGACCCGGCCTGTCCTCCAGGAGCGTAGCTTTCCAGAACGACGGTTTTCAATCCCTCGGACGCCGCATAGACCGCTGCGGCCAGACCCGCCGGACCGGCGCCAACAATCGTCAAGTCGCAGGTAATTTCGCTTTCGCCTTCGTCCGCGAGCGAGCGAAGCAAGCCGGCCACTTGCGCAACTTCGCGGAACGAGGGCCGACGCAGCGGGGCGCCCGTCGCGGTGAGGAGAGTCGGTAAATCGCGACTCGTTAAATGCAGCCGCTGACACAGCGCCTGCCCCTGCTCACTTTCGAATTCGATCAGCCGGTGCGGAATGCGATTCTTGTCGAGAAAATCATCGAGCTGATGTCCCTCGCGCGAATCCCGCAACGCGATGATGCGCAGTCCGCCGAACTCGCGGTCGCGCATTAGCCGCCGCCGGCGCATGATTAACGCGTTGACAATGGGGCCGCCCAATCCGGGTAGTTCCGCGAGCGCGCGCCGGATCTTGGTTGCCGGGACTTCCAGAATTTCGGCCTCTTCAGACTTCACGCGCGCTGTGGCCAGCGCGGAGGTCCCTTGCAACATCGCAACATCGCCGATGAAATCGCGCTCCCTGCTCGTGGCAAGAATTTGCTCCGTTCCTTCCCGTGCTTCGAAGACTTCGGTTTCGCCCCGCAAGATAACGGTCAGCCCGAGATCGCGTTGCCCTGCTTTGAAGATAAACTCTCCGCGCGGCAGCGTGCGTCGTTTGCCGAGCGACTCGAGCAGCGCTAGCTGACGATCGTTGATTTTCGGAAAGGCGATGCTTTCGGTATCGCGATAAAATTGCTCATCATTGCTCTCGTTCGTCATGAGATCAGTTGCGTGAGTGCCGCGCAGGCACGGATAACCTTACGCGCACATCCGCGATTCGGTCAAAGGGATGGCGACGCCAAACGAAACGAGGTCGCTCGATGCGAAACCTTTTGCGCAGAAACGGAAGCTGACGTTTAGTCGAGTATGGCCGGCGACCGGGAAGAGCCCGAACGGATGTGGGACGAATACGACTGGGAGCGTTTTCTCCAGCAACAGGATCACAAAACCGAGAAGTACATGCAATTACTGGAGCAATATCTCGACGATCCGCAACGCGATCAAATCATTGCCCGGGAAATGGGCTGGACGCAATTGCTTGATGCGAATGATTGGAGCACGGAGGTCGATGCGCTGTTGGATGAAAGCCCGGCGGAAGAGAGCGATTCCGACGCAGATCAGGCAGCAGCCTTCGATACATTTGAAGACCACAGCCTTTATCGCTCTGCCTTTGCTCTGACGATTTGGATCGATCAACTTTTCGATGACGATCCTTCACTTCAAAACGAACCAGCCGCAGTGAAACTGGCCACCCATTCAGCTCTGGCCAGCGCAAAACTCGCCGCCGCGCTGAGCGACAATGATGTCGATGAAATCGGGATGACCATTGCGTATTTGAAGCGAGCCCTGAAGGCGATCACGATTTCGATGGACGCGGCGACCCAACTTTTATCCGAGAAGCTGATTACGGCCCCACAGCATTCAGTGCTGCAACAGCGGCTTTTCCAAGTGCGCGACGGCATCATCACGTTAATGGGTGAATATCGCGGTGAATGGCGTCGCCGTTTCGGCTCCGAAGGCTTTCGGAGTTGAATGAAATAAGGCCGGTTCCGTCCAACCATGCAAACGGAAGCGACTCCGGCTCAGGCCGATGTGTCGGAACTGGATTTGGTGAAACGGTGCCAGGCCGGTGACACCGAAGCATTCGACGAGCTTGTGACTCGCTACCGAACACGAGTGTTCAGCATGATTTATAACATGGTCCGCAATGAGCAGGATGCCTGGGATCTGGCTCAAGACAGCTTCGTGAAAGCGTGGAAATCAATTAAACGCTTCCGAGGGCGCTCCTCGTTTTACACGTGGATTTACCGGATCGTGATGAACGTGACAATTGATTGGTTGCGGAAAAAACAGGTGAAAGGCGCAGGCGCGGAGTTTGACGACGCGGTCGAACTAAAGGAAATCGATCCCGCATCCAGGACGGTGCCGAAGGCGGACGCCTTGCCGTTCGAGACGATGGAGCGCTCCGAAATCCGCGCACGAATCGAAAAAGCGATTGCGCAACTGTCACCCGAGCACCGCGCCGTAATTTTGATGAAGGAGATCGAGCAGATGCAGTATCACGAGATCGCAGAAACCCTCGGATGCTCGATCGGGACGGTGATGTCGCGTTTGTTTTATGCGCGCAAGAAATTGCAGAATTTACTGAGGGACGTTTATGAAAACATTTGAAGAAAAATGGACGGCATGGCTCGACGGTCAGCTCAGCGACAAGGAGCGGGTCGAGTTCGAAGCTTCGCTGCCTGACAAGGCTGCGGCTGAGGCTGAAAAGCGCGATGCGAAAAAATTGGGCGTGCTTTTGAAGCGCGAACTCACCGCAGATGTGTTGAGGAACGAAGAATTTTTTAGTCATCAACTCCGCGAGAGAATCGCGCGTGAAAGTGTCGAGCCGTCTCGGAAGCGGGCTGCCGAAGTTTCCACCTGGTGGACGATTCGCCGTCTGTTTTTGACGGGAACGGTTTCACTTGCTCTCTTTTTCGTTTTCGCCGTTTTCGTCATGCGGGAGAAGAACCCAGCCGAGCAGTCGCAATACCTTACCCAGATTCTAAACGCGCGCGTCGATCCCGCGATCAGCCCGAATGCGACGATCTCGATGTTCGAGACAAAAGAAGATCGCGTAACGGTACTTTGGACTGAGGGATTACAGTCTTTACCGGCCGATTACGCCGCCAAATAATCGCTCATGTGCCGCTTACTCCTGGCCTTCACCACTTTCTTTGTGCTGGTGATGAGCGCGGCGATACCGGCGCGCGCTGACCAGACGGTCTGGAGCGGCTTGGTGATTGCTCAAAATGTCCAGCAACCGGAGCCGATCCCTGTAGAGTTGACTCGAATCGAACGGCCTTTGAAGGAACTTTTTGGCTACAATCAATTCCAAGTCATTGGCCAGTCCCACAAGACACTCAAGACCGGCCAGGAAGATTGGCTGGCAACGAGCAAGTTTTTCGGACTGCACGTCGATGCGCGAGGCGAAAGCGAAGCCGGTTACGTCCTGAATCTGAAACTTTATAAGGAGAAAGAGCTCTTGCTGGAAACGGACGCCAAATTGAGCAAGCGCAGCCCGCTCATCATCAAGGGACCCCAGGTAGGCAGCGGCCAGTTGCTGCTCGTGCTTATCGTACAGTAGTGCAGCAGGTGGTCGAGCAGTCTCGTCAGCGTTAATGGCGAAAATGCGTCTCGCGGTGCCTTGTTCCATTTGGCTACTTTCCATTATCTTGCCCACCCCCGTGACTGCAGACAAGCCATTTAACTTTGAGAGCACCGCGGGAAAGCTGCCGAAGCAGGTTGTCCCGACAGAATATTCGATTCGGATCATTCCTGATCTCGAGAAGCTAACGTTTACCGGAAGCGAAACAGTGAAACTGAATGTGCATGCACCGGTTCGGGAGCTCGTTCTGAACGCGCTTGAACTCGAAATTGCAAGGGCATCGGTCGACGATAAAAATTTGCCGCAATCGGCCGTTGAGATCGACAGGAGCACGGAATTGCTGACGCTGACACTGCCATCCGAACTTGCGGCTGGCGATCACACGCTGGCCCTTAGCTTTTCGGGCAAGATCAATCAACAAGGCCAGGGGTTTTTTTACATGCGTTATCAGGAACAAGGCACTGGTGCGAAAAAGATTGCCCTCGGGACGCAGTTCGAAGCCACCGATGCCCGCAGATTTTTCCCGTGTTGGGATGAACCCAGTTTCCGAGCGCGCTTTAAACTCACCGCCGTCGTGCCCGAAAACTGGCTCGCGGTTTCCAATATGCCGGTCGAATCCGAGACAAAGATCGGGAACGGAAAAGAAGTGCGTTTCGCCATGACGCCATCGATGGCGAGTTATTTGAACGTTTTCGTCGCGGGCGAGCTCGATCTTATTGAAACGAAAGCAGCTAGCACGCAGATTCGCGTTATCGCGACCAAAGGGAAAGCAGAATGGGGTCGCTACGCACTCGAAAGCACTGCGCAAATTCTCGAATATTACAACGATTATTTCGGCATTCCGTATCCACTGCCGAAACTCGATCAGATCGCCATTCCCGGTGGCTTCGGTGGAGCGATGGAGAACTGGGGCGGGATTACCTATTACGAAACGGGATTGCTCTTTGATCCCGAGAAATCTTCCGCCGCAACGCGACAAGGCATTTATGAAGTGATTGCGCACGAAACCGCGCATCAATGGTTTGGCGACCTGGTAACGATGGCGTGGTGGGACAATCTTTGGCTCAACGAGGGTTTTGCTTCCTGGATGGGCACGAAATGCACCGCGCATTTCAACCCGCAATGGGAAGTCTGGCTCGAGAAAGATACTCCTCGCGACCCCACTCGACGCACTGGTATTTCCAAGGAACTGGAAATGGAAGGCGATGCAAGATCGACAACCCACCCGATCCAGCAACCTATCGCAAATGAGGCGGAAGCAAACAGTGCGTTTGACGACATCACCTACCGTAAAGGCCAGGCGTTTCTCCTCATGCTCGAACGTTTTCTTGGCGAAAATACTTTTCGCGACGGCATCCGGCGTTACATGGCCGCGCATAAATACTCGAATTCGACCACGGCGGATTTGTGGAACGCGTTAAGCCAGGCATCCGGCAAACCGGTGGGGGAAATCGCAGCGGGCTGGATCGAGCAGCCTGGATTTCCAGTGGTCAAGGTAAAACGCGACGGCGAAAACGTCTCGCTCATGCAGCAAAGATTCACGATCCATTTTCCGAATGCGCCGGTGCTGCAATGGAAGATTCCGCTCACCTACTTGCTTATCGGCGATGCCAAACCGCAAAGCCGGTTGATGACGGAGAAGGTCGACAAGCTGCGGAATATTCCAGTCGATCGCGCGCTTAAATTGAACGCCGACGGTGCAGGAAATTACCGCGTGGAATATGACGAGCCGTCGTGGAAGCAACTGCTCGACTCTTTGCCAAAGTTAGGCGTAGCGGATCGCGTCAATCTGTTGGGCGACGCGTGGGCGTTTGTGCAAGCGAACCGCACGCCGCTCTCGTCCTATTTCCATCTTATTGAAGACTTGCCTCCTGGAGTCGAGCTGGCGGAACGGGAACAAATCATTGACGCGTTCGACTACATTAACCGTTTGCTCATCGGAAATGCTGCGCGCGAAAAATTCCAGAATTATGCCCGTTCAATTCTGCGCCCGACTTTTGATCGACTTGGGTGGGAGCCAAAAAAAGATGACGCGCCGCGGGCGGCGCTTCTGCGCGCAAGTTTGATCGAGGCACTTGGCGAGTTAAACGATCAGGAAATCGTCGCTGGCTGTCGTCAACGGTTTCAGAAGTACATTGTCGAGCCTGAATCGATCGTGCCGGATCTGCGGCCATCCGTTCTCCGCGTGGTGGGCCATTACGCAGATGACCCTACCTGGAGTAAATTACGCGAGCTAGGGCTGAAGACGACGAGCACCGAAGAAAAGCAAAATTACTACGATGCGTTGGCTTCTGCGCGCGATCCTCGGCTTGTCACGAAAAGTCTGCAAATTTCGCTGACCGATGAATT